>JBATHK010000039.1:0-2387 GCA_049666725.1 Woeseiaceae bacterium | reverse complement strand
GTACGCCGTAGTAAGCGAGGCGCTCGACCATTTCCATGGCACCGCAAACCCAGAAAACATAGGAAAGACTGGCCAGCGCGGCCCAGATCCCCAGTTGCTTGACGTCTTTTACCGTCGTGGTGTGCGTACCTGTATCAGAGTTCGCCATCGATCTGCCTTGTTGTTAGTTGAGTACGTCGAATATGCGGCTGTACTTCAGTATGAACTCACGGCCGGTTGGCAGCGCTCCAATAGTGCGTTCATCAACCTCGTTATAAACCACGTACAGCCCGGAGTTGGCCGATTGCAGCCAGGAGAAGCGCACATTGGTGCCGATTCTGTCACTGGTTTCGTTGTATTGGCTGAGCAGCTGCAGCTGAATCTTCGGTGTGAACGAATAGGACAGCCTGAGGCGCAGCAGATTCGCCGAGAACTCACCGCCGGGCACGGGCAGGTCGAAATCGTTGTAGTTGAATGACAGCTCGGATCGGAACTTCTCGCCAGACCGAAAATTTACGCCCGTGGATAGAGAGATACGATCACCGCCGAAACGTCCGCCGACTACGCCGCGGACGTTGAAACTCAGCGGCCTGGATTCATCGCCGAAGTAGTTGAGGGCAATTTCCGCGTGATCGTAAGTGCCGGCCGGTATCGTGACGCCGTCGATGATGTCAAAAGCCTCAACGACGCCAGCGCGTGTGAAGTTGGTCCCGGTGTGGATCTCCGCACCGGTTTTGAACTCCCAGTGAGTGTCCAGGTGCAGGAAACCTGTCTCCTGGAAGCCGTCGAACTTCCAGAACCCGGTATAGGACGCATGTGGTCGGATCTCCAGGAGCCCCCAGAGATTCTCAGGCCGCACCCGGCGCAGTGCGAACAGCCTGACTTTTCGATAATCGCTGCGCGCAAGGAAACCGACCTCCGGATTGAAATCCTCGCCGACTTCCGTGTAGGCCGCGCTCATCGACCAATCGGCGGAGCTCCATTCCGAAGACAGTGCAAACGCGTGATCTTTGCCGTTTCGTCCCGGCGTTTCTGTCTTCGCCGCCCAGCTTTGCAGCAGCATGTTGTCACCGATACCCCAGCGGCCGTCGATCGCGTAGGTGCGATTGTAGTCGTCGGTTGGTGCGACGAGATGACTGCCATCGCCGTCCCGATTGACGAAGATCGCGCCGATGGCGGATCGGTTGGCCAGCTCCCGGCTTACCCGTGCGACGGCGAATTGGTTGCCCGGCGCGATGTTCGCTATCGCCTCCGTGCCCATGAAAAGAAAGCCAAGGTTGGTTCGCTCACCCAGTCTTCCGGAAACGCGAGCGCCACCTTCTACCGGGATCCGGTCGCCATCGTCACCAATGCCGATGCGGCGGCTGAAGAACATCTCGACTTCCTGGCCGTTGCCGACACCGAACTGGCCCGCGTTTTCCAGGAAAAACGGCCGCTTCTCGGGGAAGAACAGGTTGAATCGATCGAGATTTACCTGCTGCTCATCGGCCTCTACTTGCGCGAAATCGGTGTTGTAGGTCAGGTCGAGCGTCAGGCTGGGCGTAATCGAATACTTGATGTCTAAGCCATAGTCCGAGTCGTTCTCGGTTCCGACAAGCTCGCCGCCCCGGCGCGACTGGCCGAGCACGTACGGCGTAATCTTGAGGTTGCGTTGCGGCGGCGGTTCGATGCCCTTGAGTACACCGGCTTCGGACACGCGATAAAGATTACGATTGCGTTCGAGCGGTGCCCAATAGGCAATTTCGTTCTTGCGGCGAATTACACGCTGAAAGTTAATCCCCCAATCCTGGCGCTCGCCGGAACCGTAGCGCAGCGTTCGAAACGGAATCCTGAACTCTGCGCTCCAGCCGATGTCGCTTATTTGCGATTTGACCGACCAGGTGCCGTCCCAGTTCAGGTTGAAGCCGCCGCCGCCCGAGCCGAAGTCGTCGGAGCCTTCCTTCGTTACCTGGCCGTCGTATTCGATGCCGGCGGCATTGGTCGCGAACACATAGCCATTCTGACGATCGAGAAGGCCGTCTATGACTATAAGAAACGCGTCCGTGTTGTCGAGGTCTGAATCCCTGCGGCTGTCGGCAACGATGATTCCGCTCGGGTCGTCGTCATAGGCGACGACGCCAACATGCAAAGCCGTGTCGGTGTAGCCGACGAAAACCTCGGTCCTCAATGTCGATGGCTGGCCTTCGCTGGGTTGCACCTGCCAGAACTCGCTGGCCGGAACGGCATCGGCCCAGGCCTCGTCACCGAGCACATTGCCGTCAGTCTCGGGTGCAACATTGAGCCTGCTCGCGGTCATGTCCGGTGGCGTCAATGGACGATCGGCAGCCTTACCAAGCGCGAGGGCAGGCGCGGAAAGGGCCATGAAAAAAAACAAAAGCTTATTCACGCTATTGGGCCGAGAACTGCGA
>JBATHK010000038.1:0-21564 GCA_049666725.1 Woeseiaceae bacterium | reverse complement strand
GCCAGAAACCTCGGTTCGACCCCGGTTATTGGTCGATCCCACTTATCAGGCGGCGAGCTGTCGCAGGACGTAGTGCAGGATGCCGCCATTCTCGTAGTAGTCACGTTCTTTCGGCGTGTCGATACGCACCTGCGCCCTGAACGTGATCGCCTTGCCGTCCTTGGGTGTTGCGGTGACGGTGACGGTCTTGGCATCGGCGTCGGTCTGACCCTTGATGTCGAAGACTTCCTTGCCCGTGAGGCCGAGTGATTCGGCATCCTGCCCGTCGAAGAACTGCAGCGGCAGTACGCCCATGCCGATCAGGTTCGAGCGATGAATGCGCTCGAAACTTCTGGCAATCACGGCTTTCACACCGAGCAACACCGTGCCCTTGGCGGCCCAGTCACGAGATGAACCCGTGCCGTATTCGCTGCCGGCGAGAACGACAAGCGGTGTGCCTTCTTCCTTGTACTTGTTTGCGGCGTCGAAAATCGACATCTGCTCGCCGCTCGGCTGATGGCAGGTCCAACCGCCTTCCGTTCCGGGCGCGAGTTGATTGCGCAGGCGAATATTCGCGAAAGTGCCGCGCATCATGACTTCGTGGTTGCCACGGCGTGAGCCGTAGGAGTTGAAGTCTGCGCGTTTGACGCCCTGTGCTTCGAGATACCTGGCCGCGGGGCTGTCGGTGGCAATTCCACCGGCTGGGGAGATGTGATCGGTCGTCACAGAATCGCCGAGCAGCGCGAGGACACGTGCGCCTTCGATGTCGCGCACGGCGTCCGGATCCTTGCGCATGCCTTCGAAGTAGGGCGGGTTCTTGACGTAAGTCGACGCCGGGTCCCAGGTATAGATTTCGCCGGTCGGTGAATCGATACCTTTCCAGTTGGCATCGCCTTCGAAGACGCTGCTGTAGCTGCGCTTGAACATTCCCGAATCAATATTCTTTGCGATGGTATCGTGCACTTCCTGCTGGCTCGGCCAGATGTCTTTCATGTAAACGGGCTTGCCGTCTTTGTCTTCGCCGAGCGGGTCGTTGAAGAGGTCGACGTCCATGTTACCGGCCAGCGCATAGGCGACCACCAACGGTGGCGAGGCCAGGAAGTTCATGCGCACGAGGGCATGAATGCGGCCTTCGAAGTTACGGTTACCCGACAGGACACTGGTGCCAACTATGTCGCCTTGTTCCACGGCCTGGGCAATCTCGGGCTTCAACGGGCCGGAGTTGCCAATGCAAGTCGTGCAGCCGTAGCCGACATTGAAAAAACCGATCGCGTCAAGATCGTCAATCAGCCCGGCTTTCTCGAGGTAATCGGTGACCACGCGAGAGCCCGGTGCGAGGCTGGTCTTGACCCAGGGCTTGGCCGTGAGCCCTTTGGCGGCGGCATTGCGGGCCAGCAGGCCGGCTGCCAGCATGACCGCAGGGTTCGATGTATTCGTGCAGCTCGTTATTGCAGCGATGAGAATAGCACCGTCGCGAATCTCTACGTCTTTGCCGTCAATTTTCGCCATCGCGCTGCCGCCTTTGCTGCGCTTCGCGACCGCGGCTTCGAGGTGCTTGCCGAATGTCTTCGCCGCCGCACTCAGCGCGATGCGATCTTGCGGACGCTTGGGCCCTGCAATACTGGGTTCGACGGTGCTCATATCGAGCTCGAGCGTGTCGCTGTATAGCGCGTCAGGCTGCCCGTCGTGGCGCCACAGACCCTGCTCTTTGGCGTACGCCTCGATCAGCTTGATCTGGTCTGCGTCGCGGCCCGACAGCTCGAGATAGCGAATGGTTTCGCCGTCGATCGGGAAGATCGCACAGGTCGAACCGAATTCCGGCGACATGTTGCCAAGCGTTGCACGATCGGCCAGCGGAAGCTGTCCCAGGCCGTCACCAAAGAATTCCACGAATTTTCCGACTACGCCTTTGTTTCTCAGCATTTCAGTAACAGTCAATACCAGGTCCGTTGCCGTTGTGCCTTCCTTGAGCTTACCGCTCAGTTTGAAGCCGACGACGTTCGGAATCAGCATCGTTATGGGCTGACCCAGCATCGCGGCTTCGGCTTCAATACCGCCAACGCCCCAGCCCAGTACGCCGAGGCCGTTGATCATCGTGGTGTGGGAATCGGTACCGACGACCGTGTCCGGGTACGCCGATCGCGTACCGTTTTTGTCGGTATCAAAGACGACCCGGCTGAGGTACTCCAGGTTGACTTGGTGAACGATGCCCGTGTTGGGCGGGACAACGCGGAAGTTGTCGAATGCGGACTGCCCCCAGCGAAGGAACGAGTAGCGCTCCTTGTTCCGATGGAACTCGATCTTGTTGTTCAGGTCGAGCGCATTGGCGGCACCGTAGTTGTCCACCTGAACCGAATGGTCGATGACGAGCTCGGCCGGCGACAGCGGGTTGATGCTCTTGGCCGAACCGCCAAGCTTGACGACGGCGTCGCGCATCGCAGCCAGGTCGACAACCGCGGGTACGCCCGTGAAATCCTGCAGGATGACCCGGGCCGGCGTAAATGAAATCTCGGTGCTGGGCGCCGCTTTGGCGTCCCAGTTGGCCAGCGCGAGAATGTCCTTCTTCGTGACGTCGCGACCGTCTTCATGGCGCAGCAGATTCTCGAGCAGGATCTTCAGGGAGTAGGGCAGTCGCTCGACGTGACCGTCCTTAACGGCGTCGAGGCGAAAAACCTCGTATTTGTTTCCACCGACCTTAAGCGTTGAACGCGCGCCAAAGCTGTCCGTCATTGTCTTATTCTCCGAGAATGTCAGGTTGTACAGAGTGGCCAGGCGGCCACGGGGTTGCGCATTATAACGAAACAGGAAGGCTGGCGCTTAGCCACTTTTGTCGATGACGGCACCGCCGAGGCACTGCTCGCCGTCGTAAAACACGACAAACTGGCCGGGCGCCACGGCTTTTTGGGCCGAATCGAACCGCACCTCGAGCGTTGAGTCGTCGAGCTCTGTGACGACACAGCGCTGGTCGGCCTGTCGATAACGTATCTTGGCTTTGCCTTTAAGTCCGGCGTCGAGTCCATCAGGACTGGCACCGATCCAACTGGCCTCCGTTGCTACCAGCCAGTCGCTGAACAGCAGATCATGCTCGCCCTGGGCGACGATTAACGCGTTGTCCTCGATGTGCTTGGCCACGACATACCAGGGCTCCTCGCCGCGATCGTTGCGGCCGCCGATGCCAAGCCCCTGGCGCTGACCCAGCGTGTAATACATCAGTCCCTGGTGCGTGCCAATCTCTTCACCGTCAGGCGTCCTCATGGGACCGGGGTTAGCCGGCAGGTAGGTACTCAGAAACTCTCGAAACGGCCGTTCGCCAATGAAACAAATGCCCGTGCTGTCTTTCTTGGCATGAATCGATAAACCCGAGTCGCGTGCAATCCGGCGTACGTCGGCTTTATGCAGGCTGCCGAGTGGGAAGACCGTTTCGGAGAGCGCCTCTGCGCTGACGGCGTGCAGGAAATAACTTTGATCCTTGTTCTTGTCCGTGCCTTTGAACAATGCGCCGTGGCCGTCGACGATTCCTGATCGCGCGTAATGCCCGGTCGCGAGAAAATCGCCTCCGAGGCGTTTCGCGTAGTCGCGAAATACACCGAATTTGATTTCGCGGTTGCAGAGTACATCGGGGTTCGGTGTTCGGCCCTTGCGGTACTCATCGAGGAAATAGTCGAACACCTGGTCGCGGTACTGCCTGGCGAAGTTCGCATGGTGCAATGGAATATCGAGCTGCTCGCAGACAGCACGGGCATCCTGTAAATCTTCGGCCGCGGTGCAGTAGCTGTCGTCATCCTCCCAGTTGGTCATGTGCAGCGCGTGCACGTCAGCGCCGGCCTGTTTCAGGAGAATTGCGGCAACCGCAGAATCGACACCACCCGACAGTCCGAGAACCACTCGCTTGTTTTCAACGTGTTCGAGAGAAGTCGTCATTGATTGGTTTTGTTCAAACTACCAGGCGCTGCCCAGCGCCACCCGGATCGCCTCTCCATTGATCCCGCTGGATTCCTCGGATGCGAGAAATGCGATTGCTTCGGCAACTTCCTGTGGCGTCACAACGCGTCCGGCCGGATACAGTGCCGCTCGTTCTTCCCAAACCTGGTCGGTCGTGATGCCACGATCCTTTGACTCGTGGAGTGCCGAACGTTCCGCCATTTCTGTCCGCACCCAACCCGGTAGAACGGCATTCGACGTAACGCCAAACGGCCCACCGTCCTGTGCAACGGAACGCATCAGCCCGATCAGCCCGTGTTTTGAACTGGTGTACGCACTTCCGGCATGTTCCGCAACGAGGCCGGCCGTTGAACTCGTATAGACCACGCGCCCGTAGCCGCGCTCGGTCATGCCCTGCAGCACAAGTCTCGAGAGATAGAACGGACCGTCGAGATTGACGCGCAGGGTTTCACTCCAAACAGCCGGGTCCTGTTCCCAGATCACTCGTTCATGCGCCGACCCGATTCCGTGGTTGCACACGAGAATTTCGACAGGCCCCAGGCGCCGTTCGGTTTCTTCGACCGCATGCGCACAGCCCTCGGCAGTTCCCAGATCCGCGACGGCATATTTGAGCCCGACTTCCTCGAGTTCCCGCTCGCTGCGGGCGACGCACATTACTCGCGCGCCGCGCGCGGCCAGGAGTTCGGCCGCCGATCGCCCGATGCCTCGGCTTCCACCTGTAATGAGAGCGACGCGTCCGTCAACTCCAGCCATATTGCGGATCCTCCCGGTCCGTGTATTGAAGCAGTATAACGTCGGATTCCGACTGAGAGCATTCTCGTTACGCGGCGACCAATCGCGATGCTTCGCGGTACGTAACGGCTCTCTGTCGATCTTCGTCCCAGAGGCAACACCGGAAGCAGTCGCGAATATCCTTGGGACTCAGTGTTGTTGTTACGGGCGATTGCAGCTCCGGGATTGCGTCCATCACCTCGGGCAGGCGATAGAACGGTATGCGCACGTTAAGGTGATGGATGTGGTGAAAACCGATGTTGCCGGTGAACCATTGCATGACTTTATTGAGCCGCATGTAACTGGACGATTCCATCGCCGCCCGGTAATAGGTCCAGGCCTCTTCGGACAATATGTGCATGCGTTTGAAACTGTGCTGTGCAAAAAAGAGATAACTTCCAAGCGCCGAAGCGATGGTCATCGGCAACAAAACAACGAAGAACGCGGTGTCGAAGCCTCCCAGTATCCATAACGCTGCGATTAAGGCCGCATGGCCGGCAAGCGCCACGAGAGAGTCCCAGTGTCGCGCCGGGTCCTTCAAAAACGGCAACAAAGTGACGCTCAGGAAGAAGATCGTGACGTAGCCCGTGAACACCGTGAGCGGATGTCGGATTATCCGGTAACTGGTCCTCGTCGACCACGACGCGTCGCGCCACATCCGGGTCGTCATAATTGGGAACGCACCGATACTCGCCGACGAGATCTGGCCAACATGGCCGTGGTGGTAGTTGTGGCTTTGCTTCCAGGAGCGTGGCGGCGTCAGCGCCAGGGCCGCATAGACTCGGAACAGGATCGACGCGAAGCGCGAGCGAACCAGTATCGCCCGGTGCATGTAGTCGTGGTAGGTGATGAAGGCGCGGACCATCAACATGGCCGCAAGAACGGAAAACAGCAATCGCAGGGGCCACCAGGGTGTAACGCCCGCGCCGACAAGCGCTGTCAGCAAAAGGGCAAACGTCGAGCCCACGTGCCGCCAACTTACGGTTGCAGATTCCTCCACAAACGGCACGGTAGCCCTGATGAGATCTCGCCCGATTCGCAGCCCTTCGCTCGCTTCGGCAGAATCTTCGTCGAGTTGCTGTGCTTCCTCGTACATCATTCATCTCGGCGGGAAATACCGATTACATGAATTATATACCTTTCAGGACGCTTCGAGTATGGGCCTGTGGGAAAGTACTTATACGAGGTCAGCGGTCGCGATTACCCGATCGACATTGTGTTGCAGCGGTAACATGCCCGTCAGCAGTGCGTCCGATTGGCGCTTGCCGGAGACGTAGTCATCGACGCAACGCAGCACGGCCGGAGAGCGCAGCCTGGCCTGGCGACTGGCAATCTCCTCCAACGTCAGCCAGTGGCGGGCAACGATGCCGTCATCCAGCCTGCCGTGTTCGTCACAACTCAAGAACCGGGCTGCAAAAACGATGCGGAGGAACTGCTGCCGGGTCTGCGGGTGGATCCACAAATATACGCCGACCAGCTCTCCGCAGGCAATGTCACACGCGGTTTCTTCGCTGGTTTCCCGGATGACAGCCTGTTCAGGCGATTCGCCGGCCTCAATATGGCCGCCGGGCTGGCTGAATACACGTTGGCCCGAGGCATGTTCTTCGACGAGCAGGAATCGACCTTCGTGCTCGACGACAGCCGCAACAGTCAGGTCAGTTGGTTGCATACTTTCTTAGATGCCGAGTTGACGAAATTCCATTTCGACTTCACTGGCAAGCCAGATTTCGTCGAACACTTTGCCATACAGCTTGGCTACGGCCGGTTCATGGGTATCGGCGATACCTTCCCAACGGCTGGCCTGCAATCGATATACCAGGGCGGTTTCATCGGCAATGCAAAATGCTTCGGCATGCGTGCGCAAGTCCTCGCGCACATGACGAAACTCGATGTAGGTGTTCAGACGTCGACCAAGGTGCACAAAATTATTGCCGTTCTTGACTGCGCGAGACGGGTCCGCGATCAACACACGAATGCGAGCGTATGTTTGTGACAGCACGAGTTTTTTGATGATCTCGAGGAACTCGGAATTATCATAAATTCCTGGTTCGAGATCGTGCGTGAAGATTGAAACTCTCCGTGAGGCTTCGCTTACTACTTCAATAGCGGCCTGACGCATTTCTTCCCGCGTCGAAATAACCCAGCGCTTGCTGGTGTGCATTGCCTGTTCCATAGGCGATCCATATTACCGGCGAGCGGGATTTCAACTTGCCAACTGCGTCACGTTTTGGCGCATGTAATTCAGTTGAAAATCATTCGCATCCCTCGTCACTCGGTCATTTCAGGGGTCTTGCGCGAATAATCCCAAGCCTGATTTTCTTTACATATGGTCATTCGTTCTCAGGGATCTCGAACCCGCCGTGGGCCAGGAGCCAGCCCAGGCATCGTTTGCCCAGGGCACCGGCCAGCGCGCCGTCAAGGCGACGTTGGGCGCAGAGCGCCGCGACAGCCTCACGTTCGCTGCCTTTGAACCGCCGGCTGGCGCCATTCAGGTACAGCTGACTGTCGTCAAACGCGATTCGTGCCATGCCGTGCAGCCGCAGTTTGCGCAGCGCGGACGGGTTTGCCAGCAACGCGGCTATCTCATCAGGACTCGGCGCGAGCGGTTGCAGCCATTGCTTGAGTTCAGTCACATCACAGCCGAGCCTTGAGGCCTGCTTTCCGGCGCGCCGAAGTGCAGCAGGTGACAGGTAGCCTGGCTGGACTTCCGCGAGCTCCAGGTCAGGGTCGGAATAAAAAGACGGTGCGCGCATTCCAATGGAATAGGTGATGCAGGCTCTTCGTGCGGTGCCCCAGTGCGCGACGCCAGGTGGCAGGTAGAGCACATCGCCTTGGCGGGCGACATGATGTTCATCAGCATTGAATTCTCGCAACAGCGCGAGGTCATCACTGGCTGCAGGATTCTCAGGGACGTTCGCTGTTGATGTGCGCCACTCGCGGACACCGATGCCCTGGCACAGAAATACGTCGTAGTTATCGCAATGCGGGCCGACGCCACCCCCGGGGGCGGCGAAGCTGATCATCAGGTCGTCAATGCGCCAGTCAGGAATGAACGCAACCTGTTCGAAAAATCGGCGTAGCACCGGCAGGTGTTTTTCGACGTCGTGAACGAGCAGGGACCAGTCGCGCTTCGGCAGCGCCTGCAGATATTCAACATCGAACGGCCCGGTTTCGACCCGATACCGGATCTGGTCATCTGCGCGATCGGAAAAGACGATGCGCGATTCAACGTCGTCGAGCGTAGCTAGCCACGCCAGTTCGTTGCGTGTAACCGAAGGCCGCATGACGTCGATAGCCTGTGGCATGAACAGCGGTTTTTTGTGCCAGTGGCGGGCCAGAAAGGTGTCGACCGTCAGCTTACTCGGAAACTTTAGCACTACTTGCCAGTTCAGATATCGCGAGCCTGTTTGGCGGCGAGACCAATGTAGGTCTCGGGTGTCAGCTCCAGGAGCCGCTGCTTCTCGCTGTCGGGAATATCCAGCGTACCGACGAACTCAAGCAGGACTTCACGGGTAACGGCGTGCCCGCGGGTCAGCGCTTTGAGTTTCTCATACGGCTCGGGGATACCGTAACGGCGCATTACGGTCTGCACTGCCTCCGCGAGAACTTCCCAGGCCCCGGACACGTCGGCATGTATTGCATCGCGATTCACCTGCAGCTTGCCGACGCCTTTTTGCAGAGACTGCAGCGCAATGACAATGTACCCGGTTGCGACGCCGAAATTACGTTGCACGGTGGAGTCGGTCAGATCGCGCTGCCAGCGCGAGATGGGGAGTTTTTCGGCGAAGTGGCTGAGCATGGCGTTCGCCATTCCAAGGTTGCCTTCAGCATTCTCGAAGTCGATCGGGTTGACTTTATGCGGCATTGTTGACGACCCCACCTCGTCCCTGGCGATCTTCTGCTTGAAATAGCCCAGCGAAATGTAGCCCCAGACATCGCGTGCGAAATCGATAAGTATCGTGTTGTAGCGCAGCAGGGCGTGCGAGTACTCCGCCGTCCAGTCGTGCGGCTCTATTTGCGTCGTATACGCATTCGGATGAACACCGAGCGATTCGATAAAGCGATGGTTTACGGCCTGCCAGTCCGTGTCAGGGTAAGCGACGACATGCGCGTTGTAGTTGCCGACTGCGCCGTTGAACTTGCCCAGGATTTCCACGGCCGCGAACTGCTTTTGCGCGCGTTCGAGCCGCGCCACGACGTTCGCGAACTCCTTGCCGAGCGTCGTCGGGCTGGCGGTCTGCCCGTGCGTGCGCGAGAGCATTGGTAATTCGGCATGCTCGCGCGCCATCGCCTGTAATCGGTTACGCAGTTCGCGCATTTTGGGCAACAACACGTCCGAGCGTGCCGACCGCAGCATCAGGGCGTAAGCCAGGTTATTGATGTCTTCAGACGTACAGCTGAAGTGCAGGAAATCCTTGAGCGGCTGAGTCTCGGGTCCGTCGCCCAGCTTTTCGCGAATAAAGTACTCGACCGCCTTGACGTCATGATTGGTGCTGGCCTCGATCGTCTTGACCCGCTCGGCGTCGTCGATCGAGAAATCGTCAACGATGTCGTTCAGCACATCTTTCATCACCGAGGAAATGGGCCCGATTTCCTTGATGGCAGGTTCGTCAGCCAGGCACTGCAGCCAGCGAATTTCGACCAGGACGCGAAAGCGAATCAGTCCGTACTCGCTGAACAGGTCGCGGAGCTCATTGACCTTTTCCGAGTAGCGACCGTCGGTTGGAGAGAGGGCTCTCAATGTGGAGACTTTCATGTGTGGAAAACCAGTGTAGACATGCGCGTGCAAAGCGAGAATCATACACGTTTTCGGTCATATCGAAGCGACGCTATCGGCGTCGAATGGAGCATTAATTCCAATGAAAGACAAGGCAATTCGAATCGAAAAGGACAGCATGGGCGAACTCGAGGTCCCGGCTGATGCGCTCTGGGGCGCGCAAACGCAGCGTGCCGTTAACAACTTCCCGATCAGCGGGCTGACGATGCCCCGCCAGTTCATTGCGGCCCTCGGCCTGGTGAAGTGGGCGGCGGCGGGCGCTAATTCCGAGCTCGGCCTGCTGCAGAGCAACGTCGCGGCGGCCATTCAAAAAGCCGCAGACGCAGTCAGCAAAGGCGATTACGACACGCACTTCCCCATCGATATCTTCCAGACCGGGTCCGGCACCAGCTCGAACATGAATGCCAACGAGGTGATATCGCACGTGGCGAGCGAGAGCCTCGGAAAAGAGGTGCATCCAAACGATCACGTGAACATGAGCCAAAGCAGTAATGACGTCATCCCGACCTGCGTGCACGTCAGCGCGGCGCTGGCCATTCAGAACCAGCTGCTGCCGGCGCTTCAGCACCTGTCCAAGGCCCTGAAAAGCAAAGCCGATGAAACCCGCGACATCGTCAAGACCGGACGCACTCACCTGATGGATGCGATGCCCGTGACCCTGGGCCAGGAGCTCGACGGCTGGCGCTCACAGATTGATCACTCCAGCGATCGGCTGGCTGACACGATGAAACGCCTGACTGCCCTCGCACAGGGCGGCACCGCTGTAGGCACGGGCATCAATGCGCATCCGAAATTCGGCCGCAAAGTTGCGACATTGCTGAGCGAGCGCACGGGCGTGGCGTTCAAACCGGCGGACAACCTGTTCGAGTCGCTGAGTAGTCAGGATGCGGCGGTCGAGACGTCCGCGCAGCTGCGGGTACTGGCCGTAAGCCTGACCAAGATCGCCAATGATCTTCGCTGGATGAACTCGGGTCCGCTCGCCGGCATAGGCGAGATTGCGCTGCCCGCGCTGCAGCCAGGCTCGAGCATAATGCCGGGCAAGGTCAATCCGGTCATTCCCGAGGCGGTTGCCATGGTCTGTGCGCAGGTCATCGGCAATGACCTGACCATCACGATCGGTGGGCAATCGGGCAACTTCCAGCTGAACGTCATGCTGCCCGTGGTCGTGTACAACCTGATTCAGAGCATCGAAATCCTGGCGACGGCCAGCGTTTGCCTTGCCGACAACGCCATCGCGGGTTTCACGGTCAATACCGACAACATCAACCAGGCGTTGGGCCGCAACCCGATCTTGGTGACGGCGCTAAACCCGGTTATTGGCTACGAGAAGGGCGCAGCTGTTGCCAAGAAAGCCTACAAGGAAGGGCGTTCGGTCAAGGATGTGGCACGCGAAATGACAGACCTGACCGACGAGGAGCTCGACCGGCTGCTGGATCCGGCGAGCTTGACCGAGGGCGGTATCAAACATTAGTGCTCTCCGGAAACGGGGTACGGTGACCGCAGACTGGCTGCGAGAGCGTCTCGCAGAGACCCGGCTACCTGAAGATCCACTCGATGTAACCATGCCGGCCGGAAGCTCTCGCTGGCCGGACGCCTTACGCCGGCGCCTGACCACGACGCTCACGCCCGCAGGCGTGCTCATTCCGGTCATTGAGCGTCGCGGGGATATGTCGGTGTTGCTCACGCAGCGCTCTGCGGACCTCACGCACCACGCCGGTCAGATCAGTTTTCCGGGTGGTCGCATGGAGGAACATGACGAGGATGTCGGCGTGACGGCCCTTCGGGAAACTCACGAAGAGGTGGGCATCGAGCCAAGGCACGTGACTGTGATCGGCTACCTTGGGCCGATGCCGACGATAACAGGCTATGCCGTGACGCCTGTCGTAGGCCTCGTGAGCGATGCCGCCGAGTTCGTGATCGATCAAACCGAAGTCGAATTCGCGTTTGAGGTACCGCTGAATTTCCTGCTGGACAGACGTAATGAAAAGCGGGTCGAGCGCAAATTCCAAGGTCGGGCGATTCCGATGGTGGAGTTTCAATACGAGGAATGGCGCATCTGGGGGGCGACAGCGAATATGGTCATTACGCTTAGAAAATTACTTAAAAATAAATAACTTATGAATAGTATCAATAAATTACTTGAAGTCATGCAGAAACTCCGGGACCCGGAAAGCGGCTGCCCGTGGGACGTCGAGCAGAGTTTTGCAACGATTGCGCCTTACACGATCGAAGAAGCCTACGAAGTGGCTGATGCGATCGCCAGGGGGAACCTCGATGATCTCAGGGACGAGCTCGGAGATCTGTTGCTGCAGGTTGTCTTTCACGCACAAATTGCGGCCGAGGCGGGTCATTTCAGTTTTGAGGACGTGGCGGAAGGTATCGCCGAGAAGATGATCCGGCGGCATCCTCATGTGTTTGGCAGTGAAGCAGAGCGGGAGGCTGGCAAGGTCGATGGCAGTTGGGAGGAAATCAAGGAAATGGAGCGCTCCGATCGTAACGACGCCAGTGAAATGGCGGGCATCGCGACGGCGCTTCCGGCGCTGAAAAGAGCTCAGAAGTTGGGAAAACGGGCCGGGCGCGTCGGTTTCGACTGGCCCGATCGCCAGGGTGTGCACGCAAAGATCCAGGAGGAACTCGTCGAACTGGAAGAAGCGGCAGGAACGCGGGATACCGCCAACATCGAGGAGGAGTTCGGCGACATGCTGTTTGCCGTCGTCAACCTCGCCCGTCACTTTGATGTTGACCCTGAAAAGGCGCTCACTGCTGCGAACAGCAAATTCGAGCGTCGTTTCCGCGACATGGAGGCCGAAATAACCGGAAACGGCAAACGGATCAAGGACTTCTCCCTGGAGACACTGGACCAGGAGTGGCGGGCTGCGAAAAAGCGCGTCGGCTAGGCGGCGAAGCGTTCATAAATCGTTCACAAATCTCGGTTTTTTCCCTTTCCCTGTTCAGGAACAGTTCATTGGACCCGGCTTAATCTTGTCCACAGGCTGGCCAATGCCGGCTGTTTGGGACAAGGAGCAGGACTATGAACACTCGAATCACAGCTTTGGTAACCGCCGTCTTCCTGATCGGCACCACCGGCAGCGCTTTGGCGGATCATGATTACCGCGTGGCACGCAAGGATCGCGCCATGTACGACTATGCGAAGGTGATTTCGTCGCAGCCAATCGTCAACTACGTGACCGTGAAAACCCCGGTTCGCGAGTGCTGGGAAGAAATGCAGTACTACACGGTCGACCGCCGGGCGCGGAACGGCCGCGGCGCGACTCTAATGGGCGCGCTGATCGGTGGCGTCATCGGCCACCAGTTCGGCAGCGGTCGCGGCAACGATGCGGCGACAGTTGCGGGCACGCTGATCGGTGCTGCCGTCGGCAGTGACGCGAATCGTCAGCGCTACGACGGACACGATGTCGAACGCATAGCGCGCCCGGTTGAGCGTTGTGAAACGCGGTACCAGGCGCACCAGGAAAAGCGTATCGATGGCTACCGTGTGACGTACCGCTACAACGGCCAGAAATACGTGACCGAGATGCCGTACGACCCGGGCCGCAAGATCCGGGTGCGCGTTGACGTAAGGCCGGCCGGGTAAATCCGAGGGACGATGTGACGCGTTTCATTGCAATCAACCGGCCGTCGTACGACACTTGGCGGATGCGATTTGCCCTGACATTTTTGCTCCTGGCCGGGTTGGTTTTTTTGCCGACCCGGTCAGACGCGTTCGATATCGAGCAAACCTTGAAAGCACAGCATGTGCAGTACCAGGGCGAGCAAACCTACAGCGTCGCCCAGCAGGGCGGCATGACGCTTGCACAGGCAATCGAGTCGGTACGCAGCCGGACTGGCGGTCGTGTTGTTGACGCCAAGACGAAAATCGAGGGCGGACGAGAAGTGCATTACATCAGAGTTCTCAAGGATGGCAAGGTCAAGACTCACCGAGTCAACGGCCGAGCCCGCTAAGTCTCTCCAAACCGCATCAGGGACCGGGATCATGCGACTGCTGGTAATAGAAGACGACGCGACATTGCTCGAATCTCTCGCTCGCAAGCTCGGCGAAGCCGGGTTCGCGGTAGAGCAGGCGGCCGATGGCAAGGAAGGGCTGTACTTTGCGCTTGAGTACCCGGTTGACCTTGCGATTATCGATTTGGGACTCCCGGAAGTGTCAGGCCTGGAAATTATTCGCCAGGTACGTGAGCAGGGTAAGAGCTATCCGATCCTGATCCTCACGGCGCGCGATCGCTGGGAAGACAAGGTAGACGGCCTTAGCGCCGGCGCCGACGACTATGTCGTCAAGCCATTCCATTTCGAGGAGGTCAGTGCGCGCGTTAACGCGCTGTTGCGGCGCAGCGGCGGCTGGGCCTCATCCGTGCTGACGGCGGGACCGGTGTCGCTGGATATGTCGCGCCAGGAACTCACGGTCAACGAAGGCGCGATCGACCTGACGAGTTTCGAGTACAAGATTATCGAATACCTGATGGTGCGGGCCGGCCAGGTTATTTCGAAAGCCGAGCTGACGGACCGGCTTTACGACCAGGACTTTGAACGGGACAGCAACGTGATCGAAGTGTTCATCGGTCGCCTGCGCAAGAAAATGGATCCCGAAAACACGATCAAACCCATCGAAACGCTACGGGGCCGCGGCTACCGCTTCGCGCTGGAGCGAAATCAGTCAGGCTGACGCGGCTCATGCGTTCTCTCAGCAGCCGATTACTGGTGTCCGTCAGTGTATTGCTGCTGCTCTTCTTCGGCGCGACCATCGCCGTCCTCGATACCGCGTTCAGCGAAGCGGGTGAACAGGCGCGCCGCGATATTCTCGATGGACACCTCGTTGCCCTGCTGGCCGCCGCCGAACCCGACGATGAAGGCAACCTGATGTTACCGGCGCGATTGCGCGAGCCCAGATTCGAGAACATCGGCTCGGGCCTGTACGCGGAGTTGCTCGGCGTCGACAGCGCGGTGCTATGGCGATCGCGCTCGGCCCTCGGGCTCGAAATCCCGAGCGGCGTGGCGCCCGAGCTCGGCAATCACCTGTTCGCACGAGAGAGTCTCGAGGATGGTACACCGTTGCTGACGCTCAGCCTGGCCGTGGAATGGGAGTTTGATGATGGAACTCTGAAATCCTACGTCTTCAAGGTCGCGGAGAGCCTCGATTCGTTCAATGCGCAGGTCGCTGGATTCAGGCGCCAGTTGTTCAGTTGGTTTGCGGCGGTGGCACTGACTATGTTGCTGACATTTTCAATGCTGCTGCGAGGACTGCTCAAACCACTGCGCAAGATCGAGACCGAGATCACCGAAATAGAGGAGGGCAAACGTGTCGCTCTTTCGGGAACCTTTCCAACCGAACTCACCGGCGTTGCACGAAACATGAACCTGCTCATCGACAGCGAGCGTGCACGATCCGATCGATACCGGTACACGCTCGATAATCTCGCTCATAGTCTGAAGACACCATTGGCTGCGATGCGTGCTTTGCTTAACGATCGGCAGTCGGAAGGATTCAGTGGTCGATTCAACGAACAGATTGATCGCATGGATGAAATTGTGCGCTACCAGCTACGCAAGCCCGCGGCCTCGGTCGCCGACAATCTGGTACTTAAACCGGTCAACGTGGAAATAGAGGTTACGCGCCTGGTTGACGGGCTTCGCAAGGTGTATCACGACAAGAACCCCGACTTCGAAACGCGCGTCGAACCTGGCATGCAGTTCAGGGGTGACACCGGGGACTTTCTCGAGCTGGCCGGCAATCTTCTCGACAATGCGTGCAAATGGTGTGAGAAGAAAGTACGCATCAGCATCGTGCCATCGGTTGGTGCACGCGCGATCGCAAGCGGCATGGTGCTGACGGTCGCTGATGATGGTCCGGGTATTCCGCAGGATGCAGCCGACGCGCTGCTGGAACGCGGCATGCGCCTCGACGAATCGACGCCCGGTCATGGCATTGGCCTGGCCGTCGTAAAAGACATCGCCCGCTCCTACGGCGGGCGACTGTCAATCAGGCGCTGTTCGGATCTCGGCGGCGCCGAGATCACGGTCTCGATACCGCCCGTTGCCAGTTCGCGGACGGAATAGCCTCTGTCAGTCGCCCTTATTGGCGGCCGATTTTGTCAGTCTCACGAGCGGCTCGATGAGTTCCAGCGGCAGCGGGAACACGATCGTATTGGTGCGCTCGTTGGCGATTTCCTTGAGCGTCTGCAGGTAGCGCAGCTGCAGTGCCTGCTCTTCCTGCGCGAGCATATGCGCAGCTTCCGCAAGCATTTCGGCCGCCTGTTTTTCTGCCTCGGCGTTGATGATTTTCGCTCGCCGGGCACGCTCGGCTTCGGCCTGCTGGGCAATCGCTCGAATCATGCTCTCATCGAGATCGACATGCTTGATTTCAACATTGGCAACCTTGATGCCCCAATTATCGGTGCGCGCGTCGAGCAGATTCTGAATATCCGCATTGAGTTTTTCGCGTTCCGCGAGCATATCGTCGAGTTCGTGTTGACCAAGGACCGAACGCAGCGTTGTTTGCGATAACTGACTTGTTGCCTCAAATACATTGGCAACACGAATGATCGCTTTCTCGGGATCGACAATGCGGAAGTAGATAACCGCGTTTACTTTGACCGAAACGTTATCCCTGGAGATGACGTCCTGTGTCGGCACATCGAGAACGATCACTCGCAGGTCGACCTTGACCATCTTCTGGATGCCCGGGATCAGGATTATCAGTCCCGGCCCCTTGACCCTCTGAAAACGCCCCAGCAGGAAAATTACGCCGCGCTCATATTCCTTGAGGATCTTGATCGTGTTGTACAGCAACACGATAATCAAGGCACCGATAATGGCAAACAGTGGAAGTTGTGGCATTACGAACTCCTTCTCAGGTTTGTAGCCGGGCGTCCGAATTCGCGCTGGAAGCGACGGGCTCTACGTCAAGTACCAGTCCGTCCATGGCGCGCACGACGACTTCCTGGTCTTTCAAAATGGGTACCTTCGATCGTGCGTGCCAGGATTCGCCCTCCAGCCAGATCATTCCGTCGCCGGAAAAATCCTCCATAGCCGTCGCAATTCCGCCGACGATCGATTCTTTGCCCGACACCGCGCCGCGGCGGCGGAGCTTCACAATGTAGCTGAGCATCCAGATGATCAGTAGCGCAAATAGGAGCGCGAGGCCGAAGACAAAAGTCAGGGATATGCCAAAACCTGGGATGCCGCTGTCAAACATCATGATGGTTCCAAAGACAAATGCGGCGATGCCGCCGATACCCAATGCGCCAAAACTCGGGGCGTAGGCTTCCGCCACCATCAATGCTATTCCGAGGAAAATCAGCGCGAGGCCGGCATAGTTGACGGGCAGCACCTGCAAGGCGTAGGCCGCAAGCAGCAGGCAGATGACGCCGACCACACCCGGGACAATCGCCCCCGGATTCCATCCCTCGTACATCAGCCCGTAGATGCCTATCAAGCCCAGCAACAGCACGATCTCGGGGTTTGAAATAATGCCAAGCAGCCGAATGCGCCAGTTGGCTTCGTACGCCTGAACCTCGGCGTCCTTGGTGTCGAGTGCCCGTGTTTCGCCGGCTATCTCGACCTCGTGGCCATCCAGAAGCTGCAGCAGCTCGTCACGGTCTGTTGCGATGAACTCGATGACATTCTGTTCGAGCGCCTGCGCCGCGGTCAGCGTCGCGGCCTCGGTGACGGCTTTCTCAGCCCAGTCGGCGTTGCGCCCGTGGCGTTCCGCGAGGCTGCGAATATACGAAACCGCATCGTTCATCACCTTGCGTTCCATTGCGCTACCGGACGGCGGCGCCGGTGCGTCGGCGTCCTTGTCGTCGTCGCCACCATTGTCATCATCAGCCGGTGGCGTGGTGTCTTCACCTCCCAGGGATACCGGCGTAGCGGCACCCAGGTGCGTGGTCGGCGTCATTGCCGCAACGTGGCTGGCCAGCAGGATATACGTGCCCGCGCTGTCGGCTCTTGCGCCGGCCGGCGTGACGTAAGTAACCACGGGTACCGAAGAGGCGAGAATCTTCTGCACCATGTCCCGCATCGGTTTCATGAGACCGCCGGGCGTGTCCATGTTTATGATGACGAGCTCAGCGTTGATTTCTTCGGCATGTTCGATGCCGCTGACCAGGTACTCCGAAGTTGCGACACCGATGCCGTCCTTTACTTCGAGTTCGACAACCTGGGTAGCAGCTGAGGCTGAATGACCACCCCCGATCATGATCAGGGTCAGCGCAAACAGTGTCGGCAGCAGAGGCCACCGGCGATTGGCAAGGCGTGACGTTTTCATCCCCCGATAATACCAGTCTGGTGGCAATTGTGGCGCCTTATCGGCCTTTCGATTCATGCCGCCTGCTGGCATGCTGTGGCCTCATTTGTTTCCACGGCGCGCGCGATGTTTATCCGATTCCTAACCACCGGCGGCACAATCGATAAAATCTACTTTGACGACCTCAGCCAGTTCGAGGTCGGCGAATCACAGGTGCAGCATATTCTCGCTGAAGGGCGAATTGAATTTGATTTTGAGGCTGTGGCACTGATGCACAAGGACAGTCTCGAGATCGACGCCGCGGATCGTCGCAAGCTGCGTGACTTCATCGAGCAGGACCACGCAAGCCTGTTCGTCATCACGCACGGCACGGATACCATGCCGGAGACAGCCGAGGCGCTGCGGGGTTTGAAGGACAAGACGATCGTCCTGACGGGCGCCCTGACGCCTGCGCGATTCAAAACGACCGATGCGGTCTTCAATGTCGGCATGGCGGTTGCGGCCGTGCAGGTTGCGAAACCCGGCGTCTATATCGCGATGAGTGGTCAGGTTTTCGAAGCCGGCAAAGTGCGCAAGAATCGCGCGGAGAACCGATTCGAAAAAATAATGTAGGAGCGGCTGGCAGCCGCGACGGGTCGCGGCCATGGGGTCGCTCCTACAGATCGAAATTGATGCCCTGCGCCAACGGCAGGTCCCGGCCCCAGTTAATCGTATTCGTCTGCCGGCGCATGTACGCCTTCCACGAGTCGCTGCCCGCTTCACGGCCGCCGCCGGTTTCTTTCTCGCCACCGAACGCGCCGCCAATCTCGGCGCCGGATGTGCCGATGTTGACGTTGGCAATGCCGCAGTCGGAACCGCCATGTGACAGGAAGTACTCGGCGTTTTGCAGGTTGTCGGTGAAAATCGACGATGACAGCCCCTGCACGACGCCATTCTGCAAGGCGATGGCTTCGTCGATCGTATCGAACGGGATCAGGTACAGGATCGGGCCGAAGGTCTCATGTTGCACGATCTCCCAGTCGTTCTGAACCACCGCGATTGCGGGCGTGATGAAGCTGCCCGGTCCTTCGATGCGCTCACCACCACACAGGATTTCGCCACCGGCTTTGCGAACTGCCTCGCACGCCGCTTCAACCGTCCTCACCGCTGCATCGTTGATCAGTGGGCCCATCAGTGTGTCGGGATCGAGTGGATCTCCGATACGAACCTGGCCGTAGGCTTTGACCAAAGCACTTTTCACTTCGTCGAAGCGCGAGCGATGCGCGATAACGCGACGTGTCGATGTGCAACGTTGCCCGGCTGTGCCGACCGCACCGAAGACGATCGACGGAATGGCAAGGTCGAGATTGGCAAATTCATCCACGATGATCGCATTGTTGCCACCCAGTTCGAGCAGGCACTTGCCCAGGCGATTAGCGAGTCGTTCGCCAACGCCGCGACCGACCCACGTCGAGCCCGTGAACGAAATCAGATTGACTCGTGGGTCGTCAACAAATTGCTCTGCGAGTTCATGCGAATCTGTACCGCCGTTGATCAGGAAGAATACGGGCGGCAGGTCCAGTCCTTCGAGCGCTTTGTTGATGATTTTCTGCACGGCTACGCCACACAAGGCCGTGTTCGATGACGGCTTCCAGATGTTGACGTTTCCGCAGATTGCGGCAATGCAGGCGTTCCAGGCGTAGACGGCAACCGGAAAGTTGAATGCCGAAATCGTGCCAACAACCCCCAGCGGATGCCATTGTTCGTACATGCGGTGTTGCGGCCGCTCCGAGTGCATCGTGCGTCCATACATCATGCGCGATTGGCCAACGGCAAAATCGGCAATGTCGATCATTTCCTGGACCTCGCCGTCACCTTCAGCTTTGATCTTGCCCATCTCCAGGGCGACGAGGCTGCCAAGTGCGTCTTTGTTGTCACGAAGGCCATGAGCGATCCTGCGAACAGCCTCGCCACGTACCGGCGCCGGGACATTGCGCCAGGCGAGGAAAGACTTCCGCGCCTCTGCGATGACTTTTTCGTATTCCGCTTTCGTCGTGGATCTGACGCTCGCGATAACTTTGCCCGTTGCCGGGTTGACGGATTCGATAATCGAGGCCGCTTTATCGGCACTGGATTTGGCGCCCAACCAGGTACCGTCGTTAAGCGCGTCGAGTCCGAGTTGCTTGAGTATTGATTGCATGGTTTATTCTCCGGTGGGCGCGCATTGTGCCAATCTCAGGGTGCCCTTGCCACACCCCGAACCGTGATTGTCGCCGAAAAAAGCGCCGGAAAAACAGCGCCCCTGCGATGCCTCTATGGGCACCTCCGGAGACAGCGCCGAAACAATTCCTAAATCACTGATTACATGAGAAACTTTTGAGCCGGTTGGTGTGGCATGGCATAGTCCGCGCTTTCCCGGGGCCGAAATGCACGCGCCCGCCACCAGAGACCAGCACCGACCGTGAGCAGAACCGTACCGAAAAACGAATGGCATCCCGCAAGCTGGCAGAGCTTTGACGCGTCGCAGCAAGCCTCCTATCCGGACAAGGCCGAGCTGGACCGGGTAGTGGCCGAGTTGAGCCGGCTGCCGCCGATCACGACCTCGTGGGAGGTCGATGCGCTGAAAGACCATATTGCATTGGCCCAGCGCGGCGAGGCATTTGTGCTGCAGGGCGGGGACTGCGCCGAAACATTCGACGAGTGTACCTCCGAGAACATAGTCGACAAGCTGAAGATCCTGCTGCAGATGAGTCTCGTCATGATCTACGGACTCAAGAAGCCGGTCGTTCGGGTAGGCCGCATGGCCGGCCAGTACGCGAAGCCGCGTTCGGCGGACACCGAGACACGTGATGGGACGACGTTGCCGAGCTTTCGCGGTGACCTGGTGAATCGCAGCGGCTTTACGCCGGACGATCGTATTCCGGATCCGCAGATGATACTGCGCGGCTATGAGAGAGCGGCACTGACTCTGAATTTTGTCCGCTCACTGGTCGACGGCGGTTTTGCCGATTTGCATCATCCCGAGTACTGGGACCTCGGTTGGGTCGGTCATTCCTCGGCTGCCACCGAGTACCATGCGATTGTTTCATCGATTTCCAACTCGCTCGATTTCCTCGAAACCGTCTCGGGTCGCCAGTTTCACCTGACGCAACGTGCCGATATTTATGCGGCGCACGAGGGCCTGCACCTGCATTACGAGCAGGCGCAGACACGTTACCTCGACCGCCGCGAGCGCTGGTATAACCTGACGACACACTTCCCATGGATCGGCATGCGCACCGCGCAGCTCGACGGCGCCCACATCGAGTATTTCCGCGGCATCGCCAATCCCATCGGTATCAAGGTCGGCCAGGGCATGACTCGGGAATGGATACAGGACCTGGTGCGCACATTGAATCCGCACAACGAACCCGGTCGCCTGACCCTGATCCATCGCTTCGGCGCCAAGGCGATTGAGGATCACCTGCCCGCATTGATATCTGCTGTCCGTGAAACTGGCTCACCCGTGCTCTGGGTTTGCGATCCCATGCATGGCAATACCGAGAGCACCGCGGACGGCACCAAGACGCGACGTTTTGACAACATCGTCTCCGAGTTGGAATCCGCTTTCCGCGTCCACCAGTCGGCGGGCAGCTACCTCGGTGGCGTGCATCTCGAGTTGACCGGGGAAAATGTCACGGAGTGCACCGGCGGTGCGCGGGGACTCACCGACGGCGATCTTGCCAGGGCTTACAAGTCAACGGTCGATCCGCGGCTGAACTACGAGCAGGCCATGGAAGTGGCTATGCGCATTTCGGGGCTAAAGCACGACGCCTAGGAGCGGTTTCGAGCCGCGACCGGGGAATTAAGGGGACAG
>JBATHK010000037.1:0-6027 GCA_049666725.1 Woeseiaceae bacterium | reverse complement strand
TGATACAGGCGCTGGAACAAGCTCTCATAAAACCGATAATCCAACCGTTCATTCGCTCGACTCAAGGCCGATTTACTGATCGACTGACTGCCAAGATGGTAACGATGATGTCCCTGACTGTGCAGTGTTGCCTCAATATCGCGCAGACTTCGGCGACCGGCTAACTGGCCAATCGCCAGCGCCACAAACTGCGACCAGCGCGTCAACGCGTCACTCCGGCGCCGGCCATCACAGGCATTCGCCAGCTTCTCGAACTCATGTCTCGGCAGTGATTCTAGTAACTGAGAAAGTACGCTACTATTGTAAGCCATGGCCTGATTCCTCTCTTGTTTTCAATGATTTGTTTCGCAACTGCATTGTAACAAGAGGGCTTGAATCAGGCCTTTTTCATTGTGCTAAGTGGGACAGCAGTGGATCCGAGTCAATTAATTAGTGACACGCGGATTTTCAGTTCGAGGGTTAGTTGCCTTAGGCTATATTTATCAATAAGTTACCGGGGCGTCCGTTGCTTTATTTGCAGCACAATGAAGGACTGTGCACAACTATTTCACGCAAAATTCACGCGACAAACTAAAGCAGATCCTCGTCGACGGCGTTACGGTGTCGCCTCGCCTGCATTGTTACGAATGTGATCTCCCACTGCTGCCCGGATTGCGAATTGATCCGTACCAATGATGAAGTGCCCCCCTTTCTCAAAACTGACCAACTCTGCATTGGGAATTGTCGCCGCAGCGAATTCGGCGTTGTGGTACAGCTGCAATCCATCGTCTACTGCGTGCAGAATCAGCGTTGGGGCCGTGATCGCAGCAATCCTCTCGCCCGGCATCATTGCCTTGTTATCAAACGACGCACCCGCGGACCGCCGTGAGACGGGGTTCATGTAGTCGATGAAGTGTTCGAACAATTGTCTTTGATCGGGTGTAAGCCCGGCGATTACCTCGCTGTTGGCACCGATCAATCCCATCAACTGCTTCTTGAAAAGCTTTGAGATACCCCAGTAAAGCAGGTCGTGTCTGAAGATCGTCACTAGCGTGTTGCCTTTTTCATTCGCCTCGGCCTGGTCTTCTGTGGACAAAGCGACGACACCACAAGAGATGAGCGTGAGCGAGGAGACCCGGTCTGGATAGAGCACGGCGAAAAGCAGCGCCGATGGACCGCCTTGCGACATGGCAACGACCGCGATCTTGTTGATGCCCAGGTGATCGAGCAAATGTGCATACGCATGCGCCTGGTCGTCCCAGGTGGCGCCCTCGTGGAAACTTGATCCCAGGTATCCGAAACGCGACGGTGTGATCGCGTCAAAATGTTCGCCCAGCACAGCTTCTGCGATTAGTTCGCCCTGGTCGTAGCCGCCGCCGCTGCCGTGAATGACGAGTACAGCCGGCCCTGAGCCCGCTTCAGTGAATTCGATATTGCCGAAAGCCGAGGATACGACCGTGCCTTTTTCGCGGACCCGCTCATAAGCACGACTCATGTCCCGGGCAAACACCGCTGCAACCAGGACCGTCGCAACGAGCAATGCGGCTACCGCCCAGCGCAATACGTACATCGTCGTCTCCGTTGTGAATACAGGATCCCTCCGACTTCAGTAACGCAACAGCCTCGGAATCTCCTTATGGCAAAGGATTCGATGCAGATGTTGCAATGCAGGTCTGCGAGCTCGGTGCCAAGATACAAGGGACGACATCATGACCAAGGTGATCCTGGCGATTCTTGCCGCCATCACCCTGGTGTTGATTGCGCTCGGTGTGTGGCGATGGACCGACAAGCGAGCCAGCTTGGTGGCGCGGGCAAGCCTTGTCTCACATCAGCCGTCCGCTCCTGCGACTTTCGATCCCTCAATGATCGCCAGGCTGCCCGATCCGGCACAGCGTTTCTTCTGGTTTGCGATCGCCACCGGGACACCGCTCTATTCGGTCGCGGAAATCTCCCTGGAGGGCGAGTTCAGCCTTGGCAACAAGGTGGAGCCCAACTACATGCCAATGCGTGCGGAACAAATACTCGCAGCACCGCACGGCTTTGTCTGGGAGGTCCGCGCGGGCAACGGAGTCTGGTTCAGCGGATCTGACGGCGCCAACGACGGGGCAAGCTGGAGTCGTTTCTGGTTGTTCGGCATTGCGCCCGTCGCACGAGCCGGCAACAACGACGATCATGCGCGATCCGCCTTTGGCCGATATGTGGCAGAGGCCGTGTTCTGGACGCCGGCCGCGCTATTGCCCGGCGATGGTGTCCAATGGGAACCGGTCGACGACTTCACCGCTCGCGTCACCGTGACCCACATGGGCCTGGACCAGGCCGCCGAAGTCACTGTGGGTGCCGACGGGCAGCCGAGCAAGGTCGTGTTCCAGCGCTGGTCCAATGCAAACCCCGAAAAAATCTTTCAGTTGCAGCCTTTTGGCGGGTATCTGTCCAATTACAAAGACTTCGGCGGGTTTCGTTTGCCCACCCGCGTCGAGGCGGGGAATTTCTTTGAGACCGATGATTACTTCGCGTTTTTCAAGGCAAACGTAACGTCCGTTCGCTTTCCTGCCGCAGGTGGTAACTAAGATGACAACAGTATCGACGGTTTGTCATGCACAGCGCGTTTGCATCACAGCAGCGGCATCATGGATCATGTTTTCGATGCGGATTCGCGATTTCAAGATTACCTGAAGGAACAACTCAGCGAAGACGATGGAACGCGCAGCTTTGATCCGCGGGACATGGTGCAGTTTGTGCTCGACCGGGTGCCACTGTTTACCTCGGGTGAAGGCTTCCACTACACAGACACGGGTTATCTGCTGGTCGGCATGATCATCGCGGCGGCGAACCGGTTTGGAGATCGTCTGCATTCTTCAATCGCGCTTCGTTTTCTGGGTTTCCTCAACCGGCTTCGGTCTTGCGCCGACGATATCGAACACCAACCCGGCGAGCGCGTGCACACGTGTTACACGAAAGATCACGTTGGAAAACGAAATAGGACGAACCTTTCGGACCTCCTGAATCTTCGGCAGCAGAACCAGAAGTACGACAATTCTCGCCATGGCGGAAAGTGCGAACACCCCGAGCAGCGGACTCAACCATGTCAGCGTAAGACCGGAAATTCCGACGCTCGCGGGTAGCACGAGGCCGATATAGCCGCCAAGGAGCGCGCCGCAAAACACCCCTGCGCTCGCGAGCGTGTTGTGAAGTGCGAGATAAGCCGCCCGCTTCTCCCGCGCGATGAGATCGTACAGAAAGTTTGTTGCTCCCAAAGTAAAGCCCGCCCACGACAGACCACTCAGCGCCTGCACCAGCAACAGGTACCAGAAGTTTGGCGACACGATCCACAGGAGTGGCATCAGCGGCAGCATCAGGCCCGTTACAGCCAGTACGCGGCGGTTGCCGAACACGTCGCTGATTCGGCCCCACTGGGAAAGGGTCAGGAACTGCGCCAGAACCGACATTCCCGTATTGGCCGTGAACTGTGCATAGCTGAACTGCAGGTCGCGCAGCATGTACACGGCAAAGAATGGCGACGCGATCGCGACCGAGAGCTGCATTAATGCATAGAACAGCGAGAATCGAGCAAAATTGGACTTCTGCAGTTGTCGCCACCACGACTCCCGGACCGGCATCTTCAACGCAGCCACGTGGCCGGCCGGGTCGTGCATGCGTGCCAGGTGGTAGGTGCTTATGGCACGTGCAATCATGGCGACGCCGAACAGCATCAGGAAACCCACCAACGTCCGACCGCCTGCCGTCGCTTCATGCAGGATCAGGCCACCGATCGCGAGCGACAGGAAGGTCACGAGTGAAACGACGCGCGTCCGGCGGGCGAAAAAACGGCCCCGCCGCTTCAACGGCACGATATCACCCATCAAACTTGCCCATTGCGGCGCTGCAAGATGCGCCCCGCAGTGATAAAGCACCACTGCGGCAATCAGTAAAGGCACTGCCGCAGAAGGAAACAGCAATGGCAAGAGTGAGATCGGCAGCCATGCGAAAGCCTGCAGGCCCGCGCCCGCCAGTATGATCGGCTTGCGCCTGCCTGCCAGGCGCCCCAGCCACGCCGAGAGTATCTGTGCCAGTGAACCCAGCAGCGGCGGTAGCGAGGCCAGCAGGCCGATCTGCGGCGTCGACGCCTTCAGGAACAGGGCGAAGGCAGACAGGTAGGTTTCGCCGACCCCCATCATCACGGCATACGCCGTCGCATCCTTCACAGAATGCCGCAGCGATTTCTCGTTGTTGGGCTCCGCCACGATTACTGCGAATCAGGACCCTTGTTCAGGCCCGCCGTCAGGCCGCCTGGATGCGCGCGGCCCGCCGGGTGCTCTGCGCAAGCCGGTCCGAACAAGCCGCGAGAATCCTCTCGAGCATCTGCGTGTAAGTCATCCCGGCGTGTTCTGCCATGCGCGCCAGGTGACCGTCCCAGCACCAGCCGGGGTTCGGGTTCGCCTCGAGCAGCCGGGGTGTCCCGTTCGAGTCAATCCGCCAGTCGAAGCGCGCGTAATCCTGGCAGCCCAGGCGCTGGAAGAGCTTGTTACAGCTTGCCTCCAGGAACTCGACGGTCGCCAGCGGCAAGTCGGCGGGAATCGATCGCAGTGCCTTGAAGTAAACGGACTCGGAGTCCCACTTCGCCTCGTAACCGCAGATCCTCGGCAGGCCATCGGGCAAGCCCGAATAGTCCTCTTCGATGATGGGCAGAGTGGTGTAGTTCTCCGGCGGGTTGCCGATGATGCCGACGCTGATGTCCTTACCGGTCAGATACTCCTCGACGAGCACCGGGCAGGAAAAGCCGGACCATTCGCGAACATTGGCAATCGCCTGCTCCAGCTGACCGATGTCATAGCACACGCTGTCGGCGGTGATACCAACGCTGGAGTCGCCGAAGTTGGGCTTCACGATTACCGGGAACTCGAGTGGAAACGAAATGAAGGTCACCTCTTCCGGCGCCACCATGAATGCCGCCGGTACGGGAATGTCCATCTCGGTCGCGATGCCGCGCACCAGCGACTTGTCGTAACAATATGCCAGGCATTGCGGGTTGCCGCCCGAGTAAGGAATGCCCATCATCTCCAGCAATGACGGCACGTGAAGCTCTTTGGTCGGGTCGTTGTTGAAGCCCTCGTCACACAAGTTCAGGACGAAATCGGTCTTATTGCCGTGCGCCCGCAGCTCGTCGATCAGCGTTTCGTGACTGTCGATGTAGGTGAAGCGATAACCCGGGATCTGCGCCAGCGCCTTCCTGAGTTCGGCAATCGTGTGGAAGTCGTCCGCATCGAATGCGCCGCCGGGCTTCACGGCGTCTCTCTGGCGATGATCACCCATTAAAACGGCGACCCGGCGTACCGGCACCTTTTGCGGTCTTGCGCCGGACCGCACCTTGCTCGAACGCGCCGTCAGCACGATCCGCTGCGCCATCATGCCGAGGTCCTGGTTGCGCTTCGACACGGTGCTCATCGGCTTCGCATCGAGGACGTCGAAACCGTTCTGGTGCAGCAGCTCGCGCAGCTGCCCGGCATTGTAGAGACGCTCGGCGTAGAACTGGTCGGCGATCACACCTTTTCTTGAATGCGTAATGACCTCGCGCGAGACCAGGCGGCTGGAATCCTGCGACAAAGCCCGCTCGCGGCATACGAAGTAGTTCTTGTCGATCCACTCCCAGCTGCGCGCTTCGAAATTCTTCCGCACGTAGTCGCCGTCGGTGAAATCGATCAGCAGCTTCCCGCGGGGCGCGAGGACCCGGCGCAGTTCAGCCAGTACCGCAATATCGTCTTCGGCCGATTCAAAGTAACCGAAGCTGTTTCCCGCAAGGTACGCGAACCCGAACTTGTCGTCCGGAAAGCGCAGCTTGCGCGCATCGCCTTCTCGAAACGCCACGTTGAAGCCGCGTTCACGGGCCAGCCGCCGGGCGCGCGACACCAGGTAATGCGAACGATCGACACCATACAGGTCGAGGAAACCACGACACGCGAGTTCCAGCACGTGGCGACCCTGGCCGCAGCAGAGGTCGAGCGTCGGCGTCGTTTTGTCCACGTCAACCATCTGCAGGAAGGCGTCGATTTC
>JBATHK010000036.1:0-28492 GCA_049666725.1 Woeseiaceae bacterium | reverse complement strand
GTCGCCGCCGGTGCCGACCGTGTCGACCGTTGGCGCGCCCGCCGGTATCTGTGGATGCAATGCGAGCTCTCGCATCGCCGTGGCGAAACCGCGTATCTCGTCAGCCGTCTCGCCTTTGGCGCGCAGGCCCGCGAGCAGCGCACCGGCCAATGCCGAAGGCAGCTCGCCTTCGGCCAGCTTGTGCATCAGGTCGTAGGCTTCGCGCTCCGTGAGCGCGTGACCATCGAGCAGGCGATCGAGCAGGTGACTGTATGCCTTGTCCGTCATTGCGTCATCCGCATGAAGTTCACCATCAGGCGATCCCCTTCCGGCGTCAGTACGCTTTCCGGGTGAAACTGCACGCCTTCGATGGGCAGGGTTTTGTGCCTCACACCCATGATCTCGCCGCGATCCGTCTGCGCCGTCACCTGCAGCGCGTCCGGCAGCGTTTCCTGCTCTGCGCACAGCGAATGGTAGCGACCGACCTCGAACGGATTCGACAGGCCTTCAAAAATAGACTCGCCGTCGTGGCTGACCAGCGAGGTCTTGCCGTGCATCAGCCGCTCCGCGCGAACAATCTCGCCGCCGTGCTGCTGGACAATGCTCTGATGCCCGAGACATACACCGAGGATGGGAACGCGTCCGGCAAACGCACCGATCATTGCAAGCGACAGGCCTGCATCTTCAGGTCGGCCCGGCCCGGGGGAAATCACGAGATGCGTCGGCTCGCGGGCGAGGGCCTCGTCAACACTGATCGCATCATTTCGATACACCATGACATCCGCCCCGTGCGCGGCAAAGGCCTGCACGAGGTTGTAAGTAAAAGAGTCGTAGTTGTCGATCAGCAACATGCGTACATGCTTGAAGGACTGAGTATCTGCAGTCGTGTTGCCCATCATAAGCCCTCCCCTGCAATTTCAAGGGCGCGTCGGAGGATGGCGCTTTTTGCGAGCACTTCCTGGTACTCCTTGGCTGGAACCGAGTCGGCAACAATACCGGCACCGGCCTGAAAACTGTATTCGTCGCCGGAGAAAACCAGCGTTCGAATCGTTATGGCCTGGTCCATATCACCGCTCAGGCCAAAGTAGCCGGCCGTGCCTGCGTACAGTCCGCGTCCGACCTGCTCCATCTCCTCGATGATTTCCATGGCGCGGACTTTGGGCGCTCCGACCAGCGTGCCGGCCGGAAAGCTCGCCGCGAACAGGTCGAACTGATCAAACCCTTCTGCAAGCTCGCCCTGCACGCCGCTAACGATGTGCATGACATGGCTATAGCGTTCGATGGCACGGTAAGGATCGACGTGCACGGATCCTGGACTCGCAACGCGACCGAGATCATTGCGCGCCAGGTCGACCAGCATGACATGCTCTGCCGCCTCTTTAGGGTCGGCAAGCAGCGCGACCTCGTTGGCGAGATCTTCTTCGCGCGTAGCCCCGCGCGGCAGCGTGCCCGCAATCGGCCGCAGCGACGCCGTATTGTGATTCAGTTTTACCAGCGCTTCGGGCGATGAGCCCACGACCTGCAGGTCGTCGAAATCGAAAAAGAACATGTACGGAGACGGGTTCAGCAGCCGCAGCGCACGGTATACCTCGAAAGGCGCGACGTTAGTTTTGCCGCGAAACAGGACCGACAGTACGATCTGGTAGATATCACCAGCCGCTATGTACTCCTTGCACGCCTTGACGCGCTCCGAGTATTCCTCTTCGGTCAGGCTCGCCTCGGCCGGTGAGATTGAGACCTTCTCATTGCTTGTCGGTATCGGACCGCGGAGTTGTTTTATGACTTCCGCCCTGAGATGTTGCCTTTCGTCCTCCGGTCCGTCGTGTAGCAGTGCAACGCGGCGCGTCAGGTGATCGAAAACAAGCAGAGACGCAGGTGCAACAAACGCGGCGTCCGGGACGCTGGACTGCGGATCGGTAGTCTGCGGCAGCTTCTCGAACAGTCGCACCACGTCGTAGCCGGACACACCAACGAGTCCGCCCGCGAAAGGCAGGTCGTCATCGGGCTGCGGTCGCGGTGCGAGCTCCAGCACCCGGCGCAAGGCGGCCAGGTATTCGGACTGGTTGCGCGGCCTCTGTTCTTTCTTGCCGTTGACGCTTAGAGAGGAGTCGTCCATGCGAACTTCGACGGCGTCGCCGAAGCCGAGGAAGGAATAACGCGCGAGACGTTCACCGCCCTCGACACTCTCAAGCAGGAAGCGCGGGCGCATTGCCTTGAGCTTCAGGTAGGCCGAGACCGGGGTGTCCAGGTCGGCCGCTATGTCAAACGGTGCTTGCATAAATAGTTCTCAGTTAACGCCGCTCTCGCACATCCCTGTGCTTCGCGGCATAAGACCATCCATGGTCAAAAAAAAGCCCATCCCTGTCGTCGGCAGAGATGGGCTTTTGGACTTCTGTTGCTCAGCTAAATGTCAGCCAGCCACCCCCTCGTGCGCGGGCAGCCACCACCAGTTGTTAACGATCTGAGCATTCATGTGCCCGAGTATTACCGTCGCTCCGGCGTTGCGTCAAGTGCCTAAAGCTCGTACAGCATCGGCAGCACCAGTGAGAAGCCAACCCACATAATCAGTGTGAGCGGGATGCCGACACGCAGGAAGTCCGTGAACTTGTAGCCGCCGGCGCTCATTACGAGCAGGTTGGTCTGGTAGCCATACGGTGTTGCGAAACTCATGTTGGCGCCAAACAGAACGGCAAGAATAAACGGCTCGGGGCTGACCCCGAGCTGCTGTGCGATGCTGATGGCGATCGGTGTGCCAATGGCCGCGGCCGCATTGTTTGAGACAATGTTGGTCATGATGGTCATGAGCAACAGGAACGCACTGAGAATCATCGGCGGTGGCAGCCCGGACGCACTTTGCACAAAACTAACCGCGATAAAGTCCGCCATGCCGGTACCCATCAGGGCTTTACCCAGCGCCAGCGCGGTCACAATGATCATGACCACCGGTATGGACAATGCCCCGGCCGCATCGCGCCAGCCCAGGCAGCCGGTCGCGAGCATCAGGCCCAGGCCAACCAGCGCACTCACCGAAATCGGCATGATGCCCAGTGCAGCTGCGAGTACCACGAAAGCCATGACCGCGAGGGCGCGCTTGGCATGATGCGTCTGCGGCAGGCTGGTAGCACCGTCGAGCACCAGCATCGTGCCGTTTCCCTTGAGGGTTGCTATTGCCTCACTCGTGCCCTGGACAAGCAACACGTCGCCCGCGCGCAGTCGAATCTGGTTCAGGTCGCCCGTAACCTGCGAACTCGGCGCGCGAGCGCGGTGAACCGCGAGCGGCAACAGGCCGTAGCTGCTGGTGAAATTCGCCGCGGCGAGACTGCGCAAGTGCAGCGGCGAGCCACGTGTAACGACGACTTCGGCCAGCTGCTGACCTTCGGCTGTAAGCGGGGTTTGCTCGTCGACCGGGTGCTCGCTGTCTGAAATATTGAAAAGCGTTGCGCCGAGCAAAGTTTCATAGTGTTTCAGGTTCTCCGGCGAGTCCTTGACGAACAGCCTGTCACCCGGCTGCATCTTCACCGATGGAAGTTTTGCGAGGAACAGGGAATCGGTGCGCTGGATCTTGTCGATGCGAAGATTGCCGTCGGCTTTCGCCAGTACTTCCGAGAGCGACTTGCCGTCCGCGAAACCTCCCTCCTTGACATGCAGCTGAGCGCTGAAGATTCGCGGTGACGTGTCAGCCATTGGCGGCGCTCGGTCGGGTATCAACCTTGGGGCAATCAGCCACAGATAAAGCAGCCCTGCTCCACCGACTATTGCGACAGGCAGGACCCACTCGAACATGCCGAATTCGTGCATGCCCATGTCACGGGAGATACCAACAACCAAAAGGTTGGTCGAGGTGCCGATCGTTGTGGACATACCGCCAACAATGGTCGCCAGCCCCATCGGCAGCATGACGCCCGATACCGGGAACTTGGAACGCAACGACGCGCCGACGAGTATCGGCATCAACAGCACCACGATCGGCGTGTTATTCATGAACGCACTGAGAATCGCTCCCGCCACGAGAGTCGCGAGGAGCGCAAGCACCGGGCGCGTCGCCCACGCGCGCCCGACAATGCTGGCCAGCGGCTGCAGTGCGCCCGTTGTCTCGAGCGCCTTACCGACCATCATCAGGACGCAAATTGCGATGAGCGCCTCGTTACCGAAGCCCGCAAAAAAATCAACCGGCGCGAGCACGACCTCGCCACCTTTCGAATAAGGGAAGAGCGTAAAGCCCGCGACCAGCAGCGTCAGAATGGCGAGCGACGAAGACTCAAGCGGAATGCTGTCGCGCGTGAACAGGAAAAGCGCAACGACCGTGAGTATCAGAACGGCTATGCCATGAGCATCAGGTGTTATCGGTTGCAATACGTTCCCTCGATCGATTGCTCCGGCAAGCGGCCGTTGAACTTATACCAGTTTATACCTGTTTCGCAATCCGTCCCGCGTCGAATTTGCAGCGCAGTATCGCGCTCAAGCGCTCGTAGAAGCGCCTGAATTCATTGACCTTCCAATGCGATATGTCGACGCTGCGCTGAAACGACAGGCAATTTGCGCAGCGCAACAACGGCAACAGATCAACGTATCGCAGATCCGCCGGCCCGTGCTGCGGGAACACGTCCCACACGGACATGGTGGTCAGGTTGCGATGTCGGAGTGCGGTGTCATTGACGGCGCGCTGCCAGCGCAGCTTCATCTCGCCACCGCCAGAAAGGACCTGCGTGCCGGCAATGTCCAGGGCCGGGCAGTAACCGCTTTTTCGTGCCAGGGCTCGTGACCGCGCACGCAGGGTCCTGCCGATAAACTCCGCAAGAGCTTCGAGCTCTTGCAGCGTACTGAATGCGCCGGGATCACTGCCGCGTCTATTGACGAGGTCACCCCAGCCCCGAAGCGCCACGGCGAGGCGCCTGTTTAACCAGCTGTCCAACTCGACGGCAGGCGACGACCAGCGGCACGAATCATGCTGTGAGTCACCCCGCTCCACGCAGTCGTTCAAAGCCCGCTCGAGCGGCCCCAGGCGGACATCACCGCTGGCATCGACAAACTGCGATATATCCACCTGCATGGGAATCCAGGCGGAATTCTGCGGTACCTGGATGCCTGTCGGCGACAGGACCGTATCCGCGTGCTCCTCGGCCAGCAGCGGACATGGTGAGGATACGACCGTCGGCAGCACCATGCTGACGGGAACAGCGTCGCGCATTTCCCAGAGACGCCGCCAAATCAGGTCCGCAGAGTGCGGAGATGGCCTGGCGCGGATATCCATTACGAAGAACATGGCAGTTATCTTGCCGCTGCCCGCAAGGCCCGGCCGCCGCTGTTACTGGGCAGCCTGTGGAGATTTTGCGGCCCGTGTCGGGCGCCCTGTCCCATATGGGTCTGCAGGGACGGGTTGGGTCTGGCGTGTTCGCCTTCGCAGGTGTACCTTCTGCCGCGTAAACGCCGACAGGAAAAACAAGATGCCTTCTTTTGATGTAGTCAGCGACTTCGACGCGCACGAGGCGCGCAACGGCGTTGACCAGGCCAATCGTGAAGTCACCAATCGTTTCGACTTCAAAGGCACGGGGTCGAAATTCGAGCTCGAAGAACAGGTGATTTCACTCACGACCCAATCAGATTTTCAGCTCAAGCAGATGATCGATATCCTGCATCAGAAGCTGTCGAAGCGCGGTGTCGATATAGCCTGCCTCGAAGAACAGGAGCCGGAGTTTTCAGGCAGTGAGGCGCGGCAGAAGATCATTCTGCGCCGCGGCATCGATATCGATCGCGCACGCAAACTCGTGAAACAGATCAAGGCAGCAAAAATGAAGGTGCAGGCCGCCATCCAGGGTGACAAGCTACGCGTCACCGGCAAGAAGCGCGACGACCTTCAGGCCGTGATCAGTATGCTCAAAGAATCCGACATCGGGCTGCCCCTGCAATACGAGAACTTCCGGGACTGACCATAAAACCTGACAAGTAGAAGAATAATGGGTACGGGAATCGAAAAGACACTTCGTCGTCAGGACATCACGTTCGAAGACAAGGACCAGGCGCTGCGTAACGATGTTCGCACGTTGGGCGCGATGGTTGGCGACCTCATTCGTGAACAAGATGGAGAGGATCTCTTTGAGCTTGTCGAGAATGCTCGTTTACGGGCGATCCGACGGCGCGAAGGCAACGAAAAACCGGGCGAAGAGCTCGCAACACTCGTCGAAAACCTCAACCCTGACCTTGCGCTGGAGCTCATCCGCGGCTTCTCGACGTACTTTCAAATGGTCAACACGGCCGAAAAGGTACATCGCATTCGCAGGCGTCGCGAGTATCTGCGTGATATCGAACAGAACCAGCCCGGCGGCCTTGAAGAAACCCTGCTCAAGCTCAAAGCGTCTGGCATGGGCATCGACCGCCTGCAGGCGCTGCTCGATTCGATCTTGATCGAGCCTGTGTTTACCGCCCATCCCACCGAACCGACGCGCCGAACCATGCTCCGCAAGGAACAGGAAATTGTCAGGCGTCTTGTCGATCTGCTCAACCCGACCATGACGCCCCAGGAGACGAACGCCGCGCTGCTGAACATCAGGCTCCTCGTGACGACGGGCTGGCAGACGGGTGAGCACCCCTCCGAACAAATGACCGTCGCAGATGAACTGGAACACGTGCTGTTTTTTATCACCGACGTTATGTACCGGGCAATTCCTCCTTTTTATGAAGATATTCGAGACGCTGTTACTCGCATCTATGGCGAAGAAAGCAAGTCGCTACAGCTTCCAAGCCTCGTAAGATTTGCATCCTGGGTTGGCGGCGATATGGACGGCAACCCAAACGTTAATGCAAAAACCATCCGTGCCACGCTGGCCCGACAACGTTCGCTGATTCTCGATCTTTACTACAACGAGTGCGCTTCTATCAGCAGCAAGCTCAGTCAGTCCGATGATCGAGCGACTTTCAGCCAGGGCATGCTGGACAAGATCGACCAGTACCGCGAGATATTTCCCAACGCGTATCATGCCGTTCCGTCGCGCCACAGGGAAATGCCCTATCGAGTGTTCCTCCGCCTGGTTCAGCAACGACTCCAGTCGACCTATGACGACGACATTTTTCCCTACGAGAAGATTGAACAATTCGTCACAGATATTGAGCTCGTTGCCGAAAGCCTGTCGTGCAACAAAGGCAAGCACGCAGGCCTGTTCGCCGTGCAGAGATTGCTGCGACGCATCCACACCTTCGGCTTTCACCTGGTAACGCTCGACATACGCCAGGACGCGGAAGTTCACCGGCGCGTAATCGCGGAGTGCCTCGGCGATGAGGACTGGCTGGAACGACCCGCCGAGGAACGTACAAAAAGAATTATCGAGGCCATCAAGACGCGTGAGAACGCGCCGATGAACCTGAGCACGCTGGCACGAAAGACGATTAGCGTGTTTCAGGCCATCGCATTCTGCCGCCGAAAGTATGGCAAGAAGTCCATCGGCCCGTTCATAGTCAGCATGACCGCGAACGCGGACGACATACTGTCTGTACTTCTGCTCGCACAGTGGGGTGAACTTCACAACCGGCGTGGCGATGTGCCGCTGGATGTCACCCCCCTGCTGGAAACCGTTGATGACCTGCACAACGGCCCTGAAATTCTCGAGACATTGCTAGACATCGATTTGTATCGCCAGCACCTGGCGCGTCGTGGCGACCGCCAGATGATCATGATTGGTTATTCTGACAGCAACAAGGATGGCGGGCTCGCCTCAGCGCGCTGGGCCCTGCAAAACGCCCAGGAAGCACTGGTAAATGCCGTGCAGTCTCATGCCATTGAGCTGACTCTGTTCCATGGCCGCGGTGGCACCATCAGCCGCGGTGGCAGCAAGACGCATGTTGCTGTTCTTGGCGCTCCGCCCGGCACCGTGAATGGCCGGCTACGCGTCACCGAGCAGGGTGAAATAATCAACGAAAAGTACGGTCTGCGGGGCATCGCGCTGCGCACGCTTGAACAGGTGACGGGCTCTGTGGCGCTTGCAACGGCGCTGCCGACACACCGCGGCAATGACATGCCGGAATGGCACGAGATGATGGACGTCATAGCCACGGAAAGCCGCCGGGTTTATCGCAAGCTGATTTACGAAACACCGCAGTTTTACGACTATTTTCGAAAAGCGACGCCCATCGATGTAATCGAACGCATGCGCATCGGTTCACGGCCGTCGGCTCGCCGATCGCAATCCGGTATCGAGGACCTGCGTGCAATTCCCTGGGTTTTCTCCTGGACACAGGCGCGATTCGTTCTGCCGGGGTGGTACGGAATTGGCAGCGGACTCGCAAAAGCGGCGAAGCAATTCGGCGACGAGCCTTTTCGTGAAATGTTCGCCGAGTGGTATTTCATGCGCTCTCTGACAGCCGATGCCGAAATGGTACTTGCCAAGTCGGACCTGGGAATAGCTGAACTGTATTCACAGCTGGCCGGCGAGCTTCACGACGAGTTCTTTCCGATCATCGAAAAAGAACACAACCTCACGCAGGAACTGATCCTCGAATATTCGGAGCACCACGCTTTACTCGAAGGCGATGTGACGCTGCAAAGGGCGATCATGCTGCGCAACCCGTACGTCGATCCGATGAGCCTCATCCAGGTTGACCTGTTGTCGAGGTGGCGGGCGTCTAATTACGAGGACGAAAAACTGTTCGCGGCGTTGCTCGCCAGTGTGAACGGCATCGCGCAGGGCCTGCAAAACACGGGGTAGATCCATCACCCACCATCAGGCACCCACCATCCACGACCCAACATTCTTACAGGTGGGCGCCGGTTGGGTAGCTCCTCTCGCTTAACCTCGCTCGACGTCCCTGTCTCGCTCACATCGGGTTCCGCTTGCTTTGGCGTCCTGCGTCGCATCGCTCCACACGACGCTCGAGAAGCTACCCAACCGACACCCTCAAGCAGCACGATTGGACAGCGGCGGTGAGTGCCGGGGTGTCTCACAAAGCGAGTTTGCGGAGCAGCTGTCCGAGCGACTGAGATTCCCCGGCGATCGACGCCGCGGACGGATTGTGGGTGGGTAGGTGGTGGGTTATGTATCGATAAAACTCGCGATTTCCTCCAGCGACTTTCGCTTGATATCCGGCACCCTTGCATCGTCCGCCGGATACCCCACCACGAGTAACAGGAACGGTCGTTCGCTCTTCGGCCTGCCCAGTATTTCGTTCAGAAATTTCATCGGGCTCGGCGTGTGCGTCAGCGATGCGAGGCCCGCAAGATGCAGCGCCGTGATGAGCATGCCGGTAGCCAGGCCCGTCGACTCCGCCGGGTAGTAGTGCTTTACCTTGCGGCCATCCGGCAGTTCGCCGAATTTTTGCAGGAAGACGGCAATCAGGTACGGCGCTTTTTCCAGGAAAGGCTTCTCGTCGTTGGTGCCGAGCGGCGCGAGCGCCTCGAGCCACTCTTCAGACGCTCGATGTGTATAAAACTCCCGTTCTTCCGCCTCGGCCGCTTCGCGAATTTTCTTCTTTGTTTCAGGCCCGCTGACGACGGCGAAATGCCAGGGCTGCAGGTTGGCTCCGCTGGGCGCCGTGCTGGCGGCCTTGAGCGCAGTTTCAATAATGTCTTGCGGCACGGGTCGGTCAGAGAAATCGCGAACGGTGCGGCGGCGATTGATGTCAGCGTAAAATTCGGTGACGCGCTGACGCATTTCCCCGATCGGATACTCCCGGTAGTCGGAAAGTGCAATGCTTGGGTAGGTACTCACGAAGTCCCCTTTTTCAAATTCGCGACAAAAACGGGTTAGTCATCGGGCTCACTTAGTCTTTGCAGGACGTGCCACTCGGTGCCGTCATTTTCGGAGATGGCTCGCCCCCGCATCGATATCCCGGCCTTATGTACTGACTCAGGCCTGCCGGTGATTAACGGATGCCACCCGGGCAGGTCTTTGCCGCCAGCAAGCCGCCTGTATGCACAGCTCGCGGGCAACCAGCGAAACGTCTCCGGACGATCGACTGAAAGCACCAGGCAATCCGCGACGCGCCTGGCGCGCGACGCGTAGTCTGTGCAGCGGCAGGTCTCGATGTCCAGCAAGCGGCAGGCGATGTCCGTGTAATAAACTTCGCCGGTGTCCTCATCCTCCAGTTTGTGCATGCAGCACAGCGCACAGCCATCGCACAGCGATTCCCATTCCTTCTGATTCAGCTCTGCCAGGGATTTGCGTTTCCAGAATTCATCCGTCATCGTCCTGTACTTTGCGTTAGCGAGCCTCGAATATCCACATGAAAGCCGTGTTTCTCGACTGGGCAACGATGGGCCCCGATCTTGATACCGGGCAGCTGCGTGCTTTGCTGCCCGAGCTGGAGGTGTTCGATGTGACTGAGGATCACGAGGTGGAGGCCCGTATCCGGGACGCAGCCTTCGTTCTTACCAACAAGATTCGGCTGACCGACGAACTCCTGAACCGCTGCCCACAGCTGCGCTTTATTGGTCTCACCGCGACAGGGACGGACAACGTCAACCTCGAAACGGCGGCGAGACATAGCGTTGCCGTCTGCAACATTCGAGCGTACTGCACCCGGTCGGTCGCTGAGCATGTCTTCGCTTGCCTGCTCAGCCTGGCACACAGTCTTGGCAGGTACGCCGCGGACGTGCGCGCCGGCGAATGGCAGCGATCCGAAAACTTCTGCCTGCTAACTCACCCGGTACGCGAACTGTCGGCAATGACCCTGGGCATCGTCGGCTACGGCGAGCTCGGTAAAGGCGTTGCGAAAACGGGTGCGGCGTTCGGTATGGAAGTAATTGTCTCGGTCCGCCCGGGAACGAGCGAGAACCGCGACGACAGGGTTTCTTTTGATGAGCTGCTGACGCGCTCCGATGTCATCTCACTGCACTGCCCGCTAAACGACGACACGCGCCTTCTCTTCGGTACGGCAGAGTTTTTGAAAATGAAGAACGACGCGATCCTGATCAACACGGCGCGTGGCGGGCTAATCGATTCGGCGGCCCTCGCCGAGGCCCTGCGTACCGGGCAGGTCGGTGCAGCGGCGATCGATGTGCTGCCCAAAGAACCGCCCGTGCAGGGTGACCCGCTGCTGGACTACAAGGGCGATAACCTGATCGTGACCCCGCACATTGCCTGGGCCACCAACGAAGCGCGCCAGGCGGCCGTCGATGAGCTCGCCGCCAACGTCGCCGCGTTCATGGAAGGTCGTCAGCGCAATCGCATCGTCTGATCAGGCGCCGATTATTTGCCGGGCCCACTGCACGATCTGGCGCACGCGGGGCGATCCGAGGTCATACGCTTCATTGAATGTCACCCACCGCCACTCGTGATGCTCCGGCTGTCCCGTTTCGGGTGACAGCCCCATCTCGACGGCCTCTGTTTCGGTGCGTGCAATATAATAGCGTGCGACTTTTCCGCGACTGTAGGGCCCCGTTTCCAAGTAGCGGTCGCCCCAGTCAAAAGCGACTTCCGCAACGCCGGTTTCCTCGCGTACCTCGCGCCGGGCCGCCTCCATCGCCTCTTCGCCCTGCTCGCGGATGCCCTTGGGAAAGTCCCAGTGGTGGAAAGCCCGCAGCATCAGCGTGCTCCAGCCCTGCTCGGTTTCACGCGCCAGCACGATGCCGCAGGAGAGCTTTTGTTCGGTCACGTTGCCCACCGCAGCACGTCGGCCGGGGCAGCGTTGATCGCGCTGCGCGCCGCGAAGAAGCCGCTGATGCAAACCAGCAGGACACCGGCCGTCAGGCCAGCCACCCAAAGCAACGGATTGAATTCATAAGGTAGCTCGAAGAGCTGCACAGACACTATGGCCGCAAGAATGGAAGCGCCGGCCGACGCCAGTACGCCGGCAGCAAGGCCGAGAGCAGCAAACTCGGCCATGACGCCGAAAAACACGGTACGACGGCGGGCGCCCAGCGCGCGCAGCATCGCGCTTTCGAAGCGCCGCTCGTCAATGGTCGATTGCACCGCCGCGAATAACACCGCGATTCCCGCCGCCAGCGTAAAAACGAAAACCGCCTGCACCGCCAGGCTCGCTTTCTCGATGATGCCGCGAACCTGCTCGAGGATAGCGCCGAGATCGATAACCGAAATACTCGGATAGGCGCGTACAAGATCAATCAGCATTTTCTGCTGATCCTGTTCGATTTTCATGCTCGAAATGTAAGTCGTCGGCATGCCTTCGAGGGCGCCGGGCGACAGCACGATAAAGAAGTTGGGCTGAAACGAATCCCAGTTTATTTTTCGAATGCTCGCGATACTCGCTTCGACTTCCTGTCCTGCCACAAAGAACGTCAGGCGATCGCCGATCGTGAGACCGGCATTGACGGCAGATTCTTCCTCAATCGAAATCAGCGGCGGGCCGGCGTAATCGCGCGGCCACCATTCGCCTTCGAGCAGCTCGTTGCTGGGACTCATCTCCGCAGTCCACGACAGGTTCGCTTCACGATTTGCCAGCCAGCGACCGTCTTCATTGGGATACTCGCGTTCTTTGACCGACACATCGTTAATCGACGTCATGCGCGCTCGCACCAGGGGTGTGAACGTCGGCACGGCCGCGCCATTTTTTGCGAAAAACGCGCCGACCGCTTCGACCTCATCTGGCTGGATATTGATCAGGAAATGATTCGGCGCATCCTCGTCGAGCGTCTGTCGCCAGCCCTCGAGCAGGTCCGTGCGCACCAGCGTCAGCAAGAGCAGCACCGTCAGGCCGAGGCCAAACGCGACAACCTGGACCGCGCTGTCGCGGCCGCGTCGCGAGACATTCGCGAGGCCATAGCGCCAGGCAACACCAACGCCCGATCGAAACCGGCCGATCAGGGCAACCAGCGCACGGCCAACGAGATACAAGGCCCCGGCGATCACGATGATGCCGCCGATCAGGATAACCAGCATGCGCGGATCACCCACGGAGCGATACAACAGCGCCACGACGGCGGCCATGGAGAGGCCGGCAACCAGCAGGCGCGACGGTGCCGGCGGCATGGCATCGTGTCGCAGGACACGCAGCGGCGGCGTGTTCCTGAGCTGAATCAGTGCGGGCAAAGCAAAGCCGAGCAACAGGACCATGGCGCTGCCGCTCGCCAGGACGACAGGCCGAAGCCCCGGATCCGGCAGGTCGCTCGCAATCAGGCCAACAAGAATACGCGACAATAATTCTTCCGCGACGAAGCCTGCGACGCTGCCGATGATCACGCCCAGGACACCGAGCAGCATCAGCTGGATCAGCGCCACGGCAATGACAAAGCCCTGGGTTGCACCGAGGCTCTTCATGAGCGCCACGGTGTCCATGCGCCGGTGCGCAAACCGTCGTGCCGACATCGCCACGGCGACCGCGCTGAGCAACAGGCTCATTACGGCCGTAAGCGAAAGAAACCGCTGCGCCCGATCCGCCGCGTTGTACGCCCGCTCGCTGCTCTCTTCCTGGCTGCGAATACGCACCGACTCGGGCAGTTTGTCCTGGATGGCCGCGTTGAACCCGGTTACGGCGCTTTCGTCACCGGCGACAAGCAGCGCATAGCTGACGCGACTGCCCGCGCCTATGAGGCCGCTACGGGATATATCCGCAGCGTTCATGAGCAGCGATGGCGCCAGCGAGGCGAAACCGATCGACTGGTCCGGGCGATAGGTCAGTACCGCCGAAACCCGGAGATCGAGCTCGCCGACTGACAACAAATCGCCAATATCCGCACCAACCCGCGCCAGCAGGCTGCCGTCTGCCCAGACTTCGCCGGCTGCTGGTATGCCTTCTGCTTCGCGTTGCTCGCCGAACAGCTGATCGGCGACGCGCACGGTGCCGCGCAGGGGGTAGCCGTCACTGATCACGTTGATCGATGCAAGCGTGCTGTTGTCACCGGCGAACACGACGGATGGAAAGGACATCGTCTCGGCCGTGTCGAGACCATACTCTGCCGCAAGTTGCTTCCATTCGGCCGGCACGGGCTCCTGCGAGCGAAGGCGCAAATCCGCCGCGAGTACTTCGTTGGCCTGACGAGCAACGGCCTTGCCGATGCGGTCGGTCAGGAAGCCGACTGCCGTCAGCGCGCCGACCGCGAGTCCAACCGCGGCAAGCAATACCAGCACCTCGCCCGAGCGCAGCTCGCGACCGAAGGTGCGTAACGCGAATGCGAGCGCCTTCACGCGGCGGCCTCGCTGTCGTTGACCAGGAGCCCTGCATCGAGCGTCAGAATACGGTCACAGCGCTCGGCAAGGCTGTGGTCGTGCGTAACCAGAATGAGCGTCGTCCTGGAGCTGCGATTGAGGTCGAACATCAGCTGCATGATGTTTGCGCCGGTCTGGCTGTCGAGGTTTCCCGTCGGTTCGTCGGCAAACAGGACCGCCGGCTCGGTCGCAAACGCCCGCGCGATCGCAACGCGCTGCTTCTCCCCGCCCGAGAGCTGCGAGGGATAGTGGCTCCAGCGGTCTTTCAGGCCAACCTGCTCGATGATCCCGCGGGCCGTTGCGCGAGCCTCGCTCTTGCCAGCCAGCTCCAGCGGCAGCATGACGTTTTCCAGGGCATTCAGAGACGGCACGAGATGAAAAGACTGGAAAACGAAGCCGACGCTGTCGGCCCTGACGCCCGCCCGGCCATCCTCGTCCAGCTCCGACAGGTTTGCGCCATTCAGGACGACGTGCCCGCCCGTCGGCAGATCCAGCCCGGCCAACAGCGCCAGCAGCGTCGATTTTCCGGCGCCCGACGGCCCGACCACGGCGACCGATTCGCCGGCATTAATCCGGAAACTCACGCCTGAAAGAATGGTCAGACTCCCTTCCGGGCTGCTAACCTCTTTGCTGACCCCGATGGCCTGCAGCACCACGTCCTTGCTTACTGACTGATTTCCCATGCGAAAACTTCTTACTCTTGTTGTTTTACTGATGACTGCCAGCGCCACAGGCAACGGCTCGCCGACCGTACTTGTATTTGGCGACTCGCTTAGCGCCGGATTCGGTATTGACGTTGACCAATCCTGGACCGCGTTGTTGCAGTCGCGGCTCGAAAAGCTAGGGTACGAACATCGTGTCGTGAACGCCAGCATCAGCGGCGAAACGACCGAAGGGGGCGCTGCCCGCATCGAAACGGCATTGCGTACCTTCTCGCCGGACCTGATCATACTCGAGCTCGGCGGCAACGACGGCCTGCGCGGCTTCCCGCCCGAGCGCATGAAGGACAACCTCACGAAGATCATCGAGCGATCAAAAGCATCGGGCGCCTCCGTCGTATTGCTGGGCATTCGAATCCCCACCAATTACGGGCCGCGTTATACGGCCGCTTTCGAGGCCGTTTATCGCCAGGTCGCAAACGAACTGAACATAAAATGGATCGAGTTCTTCATGGAAGGTGTCGCCATGAACGACGAATTGCTGCAGGCCGATCGCATCCACCCGAACAGCGAGGCCCAGCCGATATTGCTCGACAATGCGTGGCCAATTATCAGCGCGACGCTCGATGGTACGTTATGATTTAGGCGGCGCTTATAACAATTACCCGTAGCGCTGTCATAGAGGGGAGAAATTTTGGAAAAGACCTGGCTTAAATCCTATCCGCCAGGCGTTGCGGCCGAGGTGCCGACACCGCCATTTCGTTCGATACGCGAGCTCTTCGAGCACGGTTTCTCGGAATTTCCCGACAACCCGGCCTACACCAATATGGGCCGCACTCTCACCTACGCGGATCTCAACCGGCTGTCGATGCAGTTTGCCTGCTACCTGCAGCAAACGATCGGGCTGACACGCGGCGAGCGGGTCGCCATCATGTTGCCGAACATCCTGCAGTACCCGGTGGCGATGTGCGGCATTTTTCGCGCCGGTCTCGTCGTCGTCAACGTCAATCCGCTGTATACGGCGCGGGAACTCAAGCACCAGCTCAAGGACTCCGGGGCGCGATGCATCGTCATCCTGGAAAACTTTGCCAACGTCCTTGAAGAAGTTATTTCAGACACGGATGTCGATCATGTTGTTACGACTGGCGCGGGCGACCTGCTTGGCTGGCCGAAAAGCACGGTGACCAACTTCGTACTCCGTCATGTCAAGAAACAAGTGCCTGCCTGCAAAATTTCAAATCGCATTTCTTTCAAGGCTGCGCTCAAAGCGGGTGCAAACAAGGCCGTGAAGCCCGTCGACATCGGCTTCGCCGATATTGCGTACCTGCAATACACGGGCGGTACCACCGGCCTTTCGAAAGGCGCCATGCTGAGTCACCGCAACATGATCTATAACGTGCAGCAGACCATCACGTGGCAGGGTGACGCTTATGAGGGCGTGCATCCGATAATCGCGATCACGGCGCTGCCGCTGTATCACATCTTTTCGCTGCAGGGTAACTGCCTGACCGTCATGGCACAGGGCGGGCAAAATGTGCTGATCACCAACCCGCGGGACTTCGAAGGCTTTGCCAAGGAAATGGCGAGCTACGAATTCAATATGTTCACGGGTGTCAACACGATGTTCGCCTCACTCCTGAACACGCCCAGCTTCAAGGACATTGATTTCAGCCACCTGCGCGTGTGCATCGGCGGCGGCACGGCGGTCCAGCCGGCTGTCGCAAAAGAATGGAAGGAGGCGACCGGCAACACCATTCTCCAGGGCTACGGACTCACCGAAACCTCGCCAGCAGCCATCGTCTGTCGCATCGATTCTGAATTTACCGGCACCATCGGTCTGCCAATACCCTCGACCGACGTCATGATTACCGGTGAAGACGGCAACCCGTTGCCGGCGGGCCAGATTGGCGAAATCTGCATACGCGGACCCCAGGTCATGGAGGGCTACTGGCAGCGTCCGGCAGAAACCGCCGAGGTGATGTTTCCCGGTGGCTGGCTGCGCACCGGCGACATCGGGCGCATGGATGACAATGGCTACTTTTACATCGAAGACCGCAAGAAGGACATGATTCTCGTGTCCGGTTTCAATGTGTATCCCAATGAAATCGAAAACGTCATTGTCGAACTCGATGGCGTCCTGGAAGCAGCTGCAATCGGTGTTCCGGATGAGCGTTCCGGTGAGGCCGTGAAAGTTTTTGTCGTGCGCAAAGACGACAGCGTAACGGAACAGGATGTTCTCGACTATTGCCGAAAAAACCTGACCGGATACAAGCGACCGAGGCTCGTCGAGTTCCGCGATGAGCTACCAAAAACCAATGTCGGCAAAATTCTTCGCAGGGCACTACGGGACTGATCTCGAGGGGGCTCACAATGCCTGCAAACAAACTGCTGTCCATCGTGCCCATGCTGTTACTCGCAGCCGTTGTCGCGGCGGCCGTACCCAAGCCACTGGATCCGCTGCAGGTAGCCCCTCATATTTACAAGCGTGTGTTTGAAAACGAAAGAGTCCGCGTGCTGCTGCAAACGGTTCGAAACGGTGAGACGCAACCGGTACACGCACACCCCGATCGGGTCATGGTCTACCTGCAGTCGTGCGCCTGGCTGGAAGACGATGGTACGGGGGGCGAGCAGATGCGGCTGTTCAAGATAGGCGAAGCGGTGTGGTCGCCTGCCGAGACCCACGGTGGCACCACGATTGACGTCGCGCAGGAATGCAAGATACTCGAAATCGAACTGTTGTAAGAACCGCTACCGGAGGCGACGCTATGACCCAGTACAAATTGACTTATTTTGACTTCGATGGCGGGCGCGCAGAGCCCGTTCGAATTTCTTTTCACGCGGCAGGCATTGAATTCGAAGACGAGCGCATATCCTTTGCCGAATTCGGGAAGATGCGTAAGACCACTCGATTCAGTTCGCTGCCCGTGCTCGAAATCGATGGCGCAGCCGTTACCCAGTCGAATGCCATGTGCCGGTATATCGGCAAGATGGCGGGCCTGTACCCTGAAGATGACCTGCAGGCGCTGTACTGCGACGAAGCGATGGACGCCATGGAGGACCTTATGCACTACATCGTGCCTACTTTCGGCCTGCAGGGCGACGACCTCAAACGCGCGCGCAAGAAACTGGTCGACGGCTGGCTGTCGGTGTATTTGCGGGGGCTGGATGAGCTCCTCACCCGCGGCGGAGGAGACTACTTCGCCGACAATCGTATGACCGTCGCTGACCTGAAAGTCTATATGCAGACCAAGTCGCTGCTCGCCGGTACCCTGGACCATGTGTCGCCGGATATCGTTGAGCAACTCGCGCCGGGGCTGGTCGGGCACAAGAAGCGCGTCGAAAGTGACCCTCTGGTCGTTGCCTACTACGCGTCCCGCCAGTAGCCGGCTTTATCGAAGCGAGATGCGGACGGCCGCTTCGCGTTGCGCACCTTCGATTGTCCGGGTGATCTAATCCGGCCTGTTACAGGTGCTGATTCCGAATAACGCGTATGGCGGGCACCACCCGATGATTCCAGTTGCCACTGGAATCAGTCCCAGCCAGCCCCAGGCTGACTGCGGCCCGATGAATACAAGGCTGACGATGGCCAGCCCGACAATGACGCGAACAACGCGTTCGATGTTGTGAACATTCTGTTTCATGGTGCCTCCTGGGATTACGATGTTACCGGACATTGTATCCCATCCTCGCCGAATGTCGGCCCTCATCACGAGTGGCCGGTCGACGTGATCGAAGGCCCTTGGAGTTGGGACCTTGCAATTCAAACAGCACTTTCCCAGAATTCACTCTCAGCCTGCCATTCTCGCAGGCTGAGTGAACCTGGAGAAAGAAATGTCGGAAGATCGCAAAATTACAGAACAACGTCGTCGTTTCCTGAAGCTTGTTGGTGGTAGTGCTGTTTTGATGCCCATCATCGGGCTGAGCGCGTGCTCCGGCGGCGACGACAAGGCACCCGCCGCTGCCGCACCCAAAGCTGACGCCAAACCTGCGATGGACGCGCCGAAGGTGACGGAAAAAGCTGCGCCCACCAAGCCCAGCGGAATGCCCCAGATCAGTGAAGACGATGTCCAGGCAAAATCATTTAACTACGTTCATGATGCAGCCAGTATCGACGGCACCAAACAGCCGCGCTTCAAAGCCGGCCAGGCCTGTTCAAACTGCGCGCTTTACCAGGGCAAGGCAGGCGATGAGTGGGCTGGATGTTCGATCTTCCCTGGCAAGGCGGTTAAGGCAACGGGTTGGTGCACGGTATACGCACCCAAGCCCAGCTAGAAATCAGCACACCGCTGCGCGCTTTTCGTTGATTAACAGTAATAGCTCTGCGGCTGCCTCGGCGTCGCAGAGCGCACGGTGGTGCTGCCGCAGCGCTATGCCATAGTTTTCGCATAGCGCTGCGAGGCTATAGGACTTGTGACCCGGGTATAGCTTGCGCATCGATGAGCAGGTGCAAAGCTTCGGGTGGCGAAAAGGTCGGCCGAGCCGTTTGAACTCACGGGCGATAAAGCCATAGTCAAAGTCTACGTTGTGGGCGACGAAAATGGCGTCCTGCATCAGGCCCTCGAATTCATCGGCTATATCCGAGAACAGGGGTGCGTCGGCAACCATCTCCGCCGAAATACCGGTCAGTCGCGTAATGCCGCCGGGTATTACTCGCTGCGGATTCAATAAAGTCTGGAAACGGTCTACGACCTCGCCGTTGATGACCTTTACAGCACCGATTTCCGTGACACGATGCTGATCACCGCGTCCGCCGGTTGTCTCTACATCAACAACCACGTACGCCTGCTTTGGATCAAGAATCCAGCGAATACGCAAGACGTCCGCACGGAACCCGGCATCGCGAAGCTGTTGCTGACGCAGCAACTGGTTTTGCCGCAGCTGGTCGCCCTCAGCCTTTATCTCCACGAAGCGCGCGCCATCCTTATCAAGGACCAACAGGTCCGGATAACCGTAGCGCGCGTCTTTGTACGCCTGGCTGAGTCGACGCAGCATGCGTCGGCTTGGCTCTTGCGCTGCGTGGTCTATAAACGCAAACAGCGCCTCCAGTATTGATCGGCGCCAGCGAAACACGCCGTTGGCCTTGCCGTAGTTGGCGGTGCTGGCCCTGAGCAGTTCCGTCTTCAATAACCGCGGTTCGTCGATGATGGCCAGACGACTCTCGACCCGTTCCGTGTTGTGGGTGTAGAAGGTGCCATCGGCCAATGACGATGGCAGGAAGTCAAACGGCGAATGCAGTGTCGCATTGTCATCAGAAAACAAATCATCCCAGAACAGAAGAGCAAAATAGGTTCGCCAAAGCAGGTTCTCGGTGCGATAAGCGAGAAGTCCCTGCCGCTTGAAGTAGTCAATAGCCGCACGCTCGGGTGAACCACTGTTGGCCTCGTCAATATCGATCGTCTCTGATGCCCGCAATTCGTCTGTTCGCGTCGACGTACGTTTCATCCGAAATTTTCGGGCATACAGGTCCTCGGCCATGATGGCCTCGTCCTCGCTGCGCGGTTTCTCAAGGCAACGCAAAAGGAGCTGTTCCGCGTCGCTGCGCTCGTCAAGCGCTAACAAGACTCGAACAAGGCGCTCCGAGCATTTGGCAGACTCGCCAAGCGCGTATACCAGGCGCGCAGAGGGCAAATCACCAGAGCGCTCCAGCTTACGACCCAGCGTATATGCAAGCTTGTCCCTGGCGCTTGCGCTGCTTGCGAAGTCCGGCTCGGGCCAGTTCGATGTGTCGTCGGCCAGCCTCGCCAGGCCCACTGCGTCAGCCGAATTCAATCGGTGTAGCTGCAGCAAATAAAAGTAGTTTTGTTGCGCCTCGACCGGGTCTGAATAACGCGGCTCGTAGTTTTCACTGAAGTCCTGGGTACGCACCAGGCCCAGGTCGCGCATGGTGAACTGAGACAGCCCATCCTGTACCCGGCCGAAATACAGAAATAGCACATAGCGAATTTCGTCGACACGACGCTGAACTATCAGGCGATCCGTATTCAGCCCTGCCATGAACTCGCTGGCGGAGCAGTGCTCCCTGGCAAATCGAACCAGCTCGTCCTTCTTGAGCGAGCGGCTCATGCCGGTGTACATGGGCAACAAGACGCTACTGATTTCTGACTTGGTCAGGTGACTTAGCACATGCAGATAGTGCTGCTCCCGGGGAGCACCCGCCCAGCCCTCGTCAGTCAGATCGCGCACCAGCGTTCGCGTATCTCCGAGCTCCGGATATCGCAACTTGTTTGCGGCGAAGACCCTGCCCTTGCGATTCACGAGACGCACATAGAGGCACTGCGCAGGCCGGGGCAAGGCTCGAAACTGACAAATCAGGTCGGCATGCTGCTTTGGAAGTACGTGCGCATAGTGTCTCGAGACGAATTCGAGCATTTCCATGAAATGCTCGTGGTAATAGAACGTCGGCAGCGGACCACGCCGCTTTACCGGGGCCCAATGCGTCTGATCGTAGGAATCCTCGAAGCTCATGCTGCACGTCCAACCTCTCAGCCATAGCTGAAGACGTCGAGCTTATTGCCATCCAGGTCGCGGAAGTAGGCCGCGTAGAAGCCGTCGCCACCTTCAGCCCGCAAGCCAGGAGGGCCTTCGTCGGAGCCGCCGAGTTCAATTGCCTTCTTATAGATGCGATCGACCTGGTCGTGCGAATCGGCCGCAATACCGGCCATCACGCCATTACCCACTGTTGCCGGTTGACCGTCGTAGGGAGTCATTATGCAGAGCATCGGTTTGTCCATGGCTGCGGCCCATGCATAGCCTCGCTCGCCAAAATCCATCATGCGAGTGACACCCATTTCCGCAAGCAGTTCGTCGTAAAACGACGCGGCGCGAGCGAGGTCATTGGTACCAAGAACAACATATCCAATCATCGTGATCTCCTTCGGGGGTTGTAACTGTGTTTGATTATCAACTTCGCGGCTCGTTACGGCCAGAAGCCGACACCTGGTCTGATTAGGCTACCAGAATAGGAAAAGTATTGAAGATTCTGTCTGTGGATGCGATGAGTCTCGAAAGCCATAGCTTCATTGGTGACAGTTTCACCGTCATCACTTGAAACAGCCTCGAGCGCGGCAAACGATGCGACTAACGATGTCGGCTTTGGGTCAGCAGGGGCATTTTAAGCCGATTATGGGCTAAAGGAAGCAGGCACGTCACCGACGTGCCTGCTTCTCATTCCAAACTTAGTTTTTGAGCTAGTTACGGAACTTCATGTGTTGCAACAAAGAGGTGCTCATGACAGTACGATACTCGGCGCGATTGCCGCTTTCCTCTTGCATCTTGTCCATGCTCTTCTTTACCCAGGCCATGTATGCCGTGCGGCGCTTCTCATTCTCTTCGACGGTCGCCATGTTCTCGAATACCCGGATGAGATACAGATCCGGCTCCTCGGAGCGAGCGTGAACATTGCTGATGACCATGAAATCCTTGATCCAACCTTGCGACTTGGCAAACTCGCTGTTCTTGCGCCATTCGCCCGCAAGCCATCGCGCATACTTCAAACCTGCGCCATCTGCTGTCTTGACACCGGTCACTTCCCAGTAGTCGCCGCCGATAAACGGAGGCTCGTCCTGCGCCTGCGCGATACTCATTGCAGACACACTCAATAAAATAACAGTAAATATTCTGAAGACGTTCTTTCTCATTAGTTATCCTCTGTTTTAAAAACCAGGCAGACACGGCCTGGAACGCGTACGCAGCTTGCCACACTCCGGTTATGGACACATTAAGAAAATTAGAAAGCGCTTGTTGAGCTCAGCAACTTGTATTGCCGCCATTCCAACCATCTCAACCCAAGCTTTCAAGTCTATTCTAGACATGTGAGCCCTTTTCGTAGAAACCAATGAGGTCGGATGGTATCGGGCAACCGTATTAGAGCGGGCGATCGCTCAAGAACCTGACTTTGGGCGTCCGCTCTCACCGAAAGCAGTCGTTCGTTTAGCTTCCTGTAGGCCGTCGCCAAACGGGCGAAGACGGACAGTGAGGTGTAGGTTCAATTGAACATAATCTGGTATACCGCCACGAATAGTTTTACTAGCCAAGGAATTGTCATGCCACATACCGAAATGATGGAAGAGCGTCTCCGATTCCTGCAGATTGATCAGGATGTCATCGAAGAGCTACGCGCTGCCAAGCAGTTCCTTGAACCCGAGATCGGCCGGATACTTGAGCGATTTTACTCGCACATTTTAGACGAACCACAGGTCAAGGCGATTTTTGCTGACGATGAATCGATTGAACGGGCGCGACAGGCACAAAAGAACTACTGGCTCAACACCCTTTTTGGTGGCAAATTCGATAGCGCTTACGTTGATCAGGCGCAACTTATCGGACGTGCCCATGCCCGAATCGGCCTGACGCTGAATTGGTACATTGGTGGCTACAGCAATTTATTGGTTCAGGTCATTCAGCGAATTTCGTTACTAGCGCCAAAATGGGGCCGCAACCCAAGACCAATTATCGAAGCAGCATGCAAGGTCGTACTACTCGATCTGGATGTTGTAATACATTGTTACCTGGAGGCTAAAGATCGGGTAATGCTCGACCTGCTCATGCGAGCAACATTGGTTATTGACGAATTGGCGGAAATGAGTAGTGAGCTTAGCTTGGCAACGGCACAGATTAGAGTATCAACAGAAACGCTCTTAGAAGACACGAAGGAAAGTGAAAGACAAACCGGAATACCTGGAGAATTGCTTGTTCACACTGGCGCACTGGCCGATAAAGTGAAGCAAATGGACGAGCGCATTGGCGAGCTAAAGGTCAGCGATCGACTGTATCTAAAGTCAGGCATTGAACATACTGAGACGTTTGCCAAATTGAGGGCGCAATTAATTGGTGAATGATGACTATCTCAGATCAGCAACCCGGGGTCGCACCATGGTTCTTTTGAATGAGTCCGCTTTCACCCAAGGCGGTCGTTCAGTTGGCTGATGAACTAAGGGTTTAACCGTCGGCTGACGGCCACGAGCAGACATCCAGACGCGCCAAAAGAAATCCCGCAACGAGGGCGGGGCTATTCCGAGTTACTCAATCCAGATCCCGTTCATCGTCCGGGTCGGGCAGGCACACCAATCCTGGCGCTCGAAAAAATCGAGCGTCCCGTCCGCCGCCTGACGTGGCACCCGACGACGTGACCGTCTCTGCATCCGGCGCCGGCGTGATGAGAAGACGATCGGGCTTCGCAACGCCAGGCCGGGTCGTTCAGGCGCCTAGTGAATCTCGGCGGGTGCGTGCCGGTTCAGGATCTCCATGATCTCCGCTTTGGTCTGGTCGGGGGCCATCACGCGGATCTTTATGTGTTCCTTGTCGATCTTGATCGCGTCGTTCGGTATCCCCGTTGAGATCAGGTCGTCTTTGACATTCCGGATCGTCCCGGCGTCTTTGTAGGTTGCTACCACTGCTGTGGTCATCGTACTTCCTCCCGACTGATGCGGAACGCGGTTGGCAATCGCGCAGCCCGCTCAGCCATAAGTGTTCCGTGCCAACGGAACATCTTTAATATTGGTGCGATTGGGCGCTTTTCAATACGCTGCAGGAGCGATACGAAGACTCGCAATTACCAGCTCGTGTACCGATACAGGGCCGGACCAGGCCGTCGAGTCTATCAATAGTCGAGCGGCGGCTTGGGGTCCGCAGCAGCCGTTCGTCATTTTACCACCTGGTCGGCTGCAATCGGCCAGAAGCAGCCGCTGAATCATCCGAGAGGCGTATGCCACCGAGACGGGATTTTCTCCCGGTGGCGATCAGCCCAAAATACCCCGGCAAGTAAGGCTCCGTACCCGACCGCCCAAAATAGAAAAACACGATTGTTACCAAAGAGGACTTCGTGCCACGGCTCATTGCCGAATCCGAATTTCGCAACAAATGGGACAAGGAAAAGCACTACGGCGATAAGGGCTATTGAGAGGTGCGCTCGCGTAGCGGTTGGGGCTTTTCTTTCGGATTTAGACATCAATTGCAGGAATCGATCACCGGCTGATTTGTATATGGACTCCTCCAGTCTAGCAAACAGTTACTTTCGATCAGAGTTCAGACGCGTTTGTATATTCGGCCTCTGTCTGGAGACGCTATCTCCGGGCGCTCTATGTATGCGCACTCCGGTTCCTCTAAGGGTCAGTGGGCTCTAGGGCCTCAAAGCAGTGCAGGTTAGACCGGAGCAGATATCTTTATCTGATACGGGTTTCTGTTCGCAGGACGTTCTAAGCAGCCATCTCCAGTTGTAGCCGACGTTGGTATTCCGTTCCCTGGGTCGCCATCGCCCAGACCGTTCGTACATTCTTGTTGGCGAGTGCCGCCGCAGCACGGTTCGGCCCCGCCCGTTCGATTAGATCCTTCAGCCAACGATCCTTCAAGGATCGTGGCTGCTTCATTCTATACACATAGGCCCGTGCACCCTGGATCAGTATCGATCGCAGCCTTCGGTTGCCGACCTTCCTACTGATCCCCACGATGTTGGTCTTGCCGCCGCTACTGTACTGCCGTGGTGTCAGGCCAAGATAGGCAGAGAACTCGCGGCTCTTGGTGAAGGCCTTGCCGCATGGGGAAACTACCGAGACCGGGATGACGTTCTTTGCAAGGTCAACGCCAACTGTAGTTGAATAGAACATGTATGGACTCGTTTGGGTTTTGGTCGACCTTCCAACCTAGGCAACTGGGTTGGAGGAGTCCATACATAGGGTCAGTAGCGGAAATTATAGCGCGAACCAGGCGAATGGCTCAGTTCGGCCAGTTGCGGACGCCCGTCACATCCATCTTTGCAATAACCTCAGCAAGTTTCGGCTAGGATGAGATTGGCTTAGCCGTGGATTGCTTATAAATAAATATTCCAAATCCGCACAGAATAGCGCCTCCGGCTAGCAAGATTGCGGGATTGGACCAAATCCATAAGCCGCGACTGATCAGAATTGTCTTCGGCTCTTTTGGGTCGTAATACAGGGTAACCCAATCACCGATCTTGTTAGCGCTGAACCACTGCGTTGTGTGAACATCACGGCCCACGACCACGTGATCGTCGAGCGTTGCGAATCTCGCCTCGACAGACCTTATTCCCCTTACCCCCACGTCGATGCCGACCACGACGCCGGTTGTTTCTACTCCTTGCTGTAGAAGGTGCTGTCGTTCGGACAGTTCGAAGATACCCGCCACGGATGCCAGCACAGCCGCGAACAACATCGCCGTCAACAACAATTTCGGATTCACAGGCCGTTTCATTTCGTCGAGTGACCACCAGACAAGCGTTCGGAATAGGGCACAAGCCGACATTTTACCTCAGATCGTTCGACCGGCCGCTATGCGAAGTGAAGCAGTCAGTCACACGCCGAACTCTTGGGAACTCAGAGTTGCATCGACCGATTGAAACTGCAGCCACTAGCGGGCACTCGATACATCCAATACCACCCGCCGGCTGTCAGATACATAGCGGTCATTTACTCTCGGTCAAAGACGGTTTCTGAGATCGGAAATAGCCACGTCCAGTATCGTATCTCTTAGTGCGGCCGCATCTGCGGCGCTGATGTCAGTGCGAACATCAGGCTCAATTCCGATTCCCTCAAACGTGGTTCCATCCGGACGATATTCTATCCAGCGAGAAACGGTATAACGCCAGCCGTTCGCCAGTGTTTTTTGCTCCGGATTCGCCGAACCACCGCCTGTAAAATCGCCGAACGAATTAGCATTGGGAAGAACTGCAAATGCAAGGACAAGGCTCTCTGCACTGCTGATCGTGCCCCGATTGGTCAGTACCGCGACTGGTCCGAGGAAGGATTCAGCGCCTGCGGGCGAGATAAAGCTGTCAACAAATGGACCAAAATCATCATGGCTAGGTCCGTTCCTAAACCTGACGCGCCGATACAGTCGCAACGCGTCAGCAAACCGGGCGGCAATGGCCTCGCCGTTTCGGTCGTCTCCACCGCCATTGCTGCGCAGGTCGATTACCAGCGCACGAGTTCCAGCGAGCTGACCAAGGATAAAATCGATATCATTTCCATGACCCGCACCGCTAAGACCATGCACCCGAAGGTAGCCGATATCTGCATCAATTCGACCGAACAACATATCCGATTGCGGACTCATCATCGCGCTCTGCCCCAGATACGTTGCCATAACAACAGACTCGTCAAAATTGGTGGGAAATTGATCAAACCAGCCGGTGTAGGCGGAACTACCAACGGTCGTTTCTAGTCGGACATGCGGGTCTTCGAGCTCCAATAACATGGTGGACAATGCAGCGAATAGTTCGCTGTCCGTGCTCGTCGACGATAGCTGCGAGCGGAATCGCGTTTTCGAGTCGTTCCAATCAATGCTCTTCAGGGCAAAAAACGAATAATTGCGGTCGAAATCGTTCCAAAGCGAATCAAATAGCTCCAATGCCGATACTGTTGGGGGCGGAGCCGGGGAGGCAGATCCTCCGCCGCCACCGCATGCCGACATGGCTATGAGGAAAAAGAAGATGTATCCAAACCGGATTCGCAAAATAGCTACCTGATTTTTTGCTATATCTGTTCGTCAGGATACAAAAACTCGTAATCTATTTCCTTAGTGGGATTTACATAGAGTTGCGCATATTCGCGCTGTCAATCGATTTGCGGGTAAACGTCAGCCTTGGGTCAGCAGCAGTCGTCCACTACTTCAACACCTGGCTGGCTGCTTGCGGCCAGAAGCAGCTAGTCAGATGGTCTCAGGGGCAGAAAACCGTGTTTCCAAACGATCGACGAGCTCTTGAGTATCTGCCTCCAGCTCTTTTATCCGGCCAATAGACACACGGGTGTTGAACCGCCGATTGTCAAGTAGGCCCTCGAGCCGCTTGGATGAAAATAGACTCTGGTAGTCAATCTTCAACGCACTCGTTCGGTTGGAATCGTCGACCAGGCTGAGGAGAGTGGGCCACGCAATATAGTCGAGGGTCAGTCCTAGAATTAGCTCTTCACCGTGATTTCGTTCAATCTCCTGCCATTCAATCAGCACCTGCACCGTCGTGGGCCATTGAGTAAGCATTCTTTGAATGTCTGGATCGCGTATTAATCGTAAGTCACCTGAGGCCACCAAAGAATTAATCGTACCAAGTGTCGGAATAAATTTTGGATTTGTCAGACAATCCAAGAAATTTTGGGCCAGACCTTCGTCGGCAATGACCGCGGCCGGCTCCGGCGAGATCATGGCCAGTAACCGCTCGGTGGCTGCCATCGTTTTCTGGCTTTTTTCTTTGACCTCATCGAGCAATTCGAGGTTCAATTTGTACTAGATAATCAGCCGCTCGATCGCAGCGCGCTCAGCGCTTCGCTCAGCTCAGCTCGTGCAGTGCTCCAGTCTTGAGCCTGCAGGCCAACAAAAACGCCAACCACAACAATTACGACCTGGATAGAGCAGTCTTCCAGCTCTGCTTCATGACTACGCCCAAAAGCAGAGTCATAACAAGAGTGACTATGCTTACGGGTATGTTGCCGTCCATCAGCAATACCACGAGAGAAATAAGAAACGTGATTGCCACGATTGCAGCTCCAACGAATCTTGTTTTGCTGAATGGTAGTAAGAATCCGCCAATCAACTGCACAGTTCCGTAAATGAAAAGGAACGTATTGGAAAAGCCATACTGACTAAAAAAATCAACATCCTGCTGCATTAACAACACTTTTGTGATGCCAGAGGAAACGGCCAGAAAAGTCAATATGACCAGAATTATCGTATATGCAACTTTCATATAGTTGTCCAATGCTATCGGTATTCGATAAACGTCTTTACCGATGCTATGTATTGCGAGTGTCTGCAAAAGGT
>JBATHK010000035.1:0-27621 GCA_049666725.1 Woeseiaceae bacterium | reverse complement strand
AATGACAAATACGAGTATCAGGATGACGGCCGTAAACAGGCCAACGCCCAAAAACACTTGCTGCAACACGGCAGAGTCTATGTTCACTTCAGATTCCCGAGAAGCCCATGAAGCTGAGCGACATGAGACCTACAATGATGAATGCAATGCCAAGTCCCTGCAGTCCGTCAGGGACGTCCGAGTACTTGAGCTTTTCGCGAATACCGGCGAGCGCGATCAATGCGATCGCCCAGCCTGTGCCGCTACCGACGCCAAACACGACCGACTCCGCGAAGTCGTACTGCCGTTCGACCATGAACAGCGTACCGCCGAGGATGGCGCAGTTCACGGTAATCAGCGGCAGGAAGATGCCAAGCGCGTTGTAGAGTTTCGGAAAGTACTTGTCGAGTGTCATCTCGAGGATCTGCACAAGTGCAGCGATGACGCCGATATAGCTGACCAGCCCGAGAAAGCTCAGATCGACGTTGGCAAGACCGGCCCAGGCTAAAGCGCCGTCGGCCAGCAGGTACGTGTAAATCAGGTAGTTCGCGGGGACAGTGATGACCTGAATTGCGATCACGGCCACGCCAAGGCCAATGGCCGTCTCTACACGCTTGGACACGGCGAGGAAGGTACACATGCCGAGGAAGAACGCGAGTGCAAGGTTCTCCACGAAGGCGGCCTGGATGAAGAGGCTTGCATAGGCTTCCATCAGTAAACCTCCGTCCGGTGAACTTCATGAATCTGGTAGTCAGGCTTCTCGACCTGCTGCGTGCGCCACGTGCGGATGCCCCATATGAGCAGGCCGATAATGAAGAACGCGCTCGGCGGCAGCAGCATCAGTCCGTTGGCTTCGTACCAGCCGCCGTTCGATACGAGTTCGAGTATCGGATAGCCAAGTAGCGTGCCGGCACCGAACAGCTCGCGCAGTGTCGCAACGGCGATCAGGATCACGCTGTAGCCGAGCCCGTTGCCAAGCCCGTCGAGGAAGCTCATGACGACGCCGTTCTTCATCGCGAACGCCTCGGCACGGCCCAGCACGATGCAGTTGGTGATAATCAGGCCAACGAACACCGAGAGCTGCTTGCTGGTCTCAAAAGCGTACGCTTTAAGAAGCTGGTCCACGAGGATCACGAGCGAAGCGATGATCGTCATATGGACGATGATGCGGATATTGTTTGGTATACGATGACGCAATGCGCTGATCGCGGCGCCCGACAATGCTGCAACGCTGGTCAGCGCGAGGCACATGAGCAGAGCCGGCAGCAGTGAGGTCGTGACCGCCAGCGCCGAGCAGATGCCGAGCATTTGCAGCGTTATCGGGTTGTTATCGACCAGTGGATCGATCAGGACTTTGCGTGCTCCGTTCATGGTCAGCTGGTCTCCGTTTGACGGAATTTCTTCAGGTAGGGTCCGAAACCGTGCGGCCCGGTCCAGTACTGCACGAGGCCGGTAACGCCATTAGCGGTCAGCGTAGCGCCGGACAGGCCGTCGATCATGTAGCGCGCATCCGGCGCAGCGGCGGGCACCACGCCCTTAATAACGCGGATCTGTGGCTCGTCACCGCCGTCATAAACGAGTTTGCCAGCCCACTGGGCGCGCCACGGTTCCTTGTCGATCTGGTCGCCAAGGCCGGGTGTCTCGGCGTGGGCGTAGAAGCGCAGGCCTTTGATCGTATTGCCATCCGGCGCAAGCGACAGGTAGCCAAGCATCGTTGACCACAGGCCCTTGCCGTAAACCGGCAGGATGACCTGGTCGATCTTCGCGCCATCCCGGACGATATACACGGCTGCGTACTTCGCGCGGCGGCCGATACCGGCGATGTCCTTGTCAGAAGGGATCGCGATGCCGAGCTGCGGGTCGCCCGCGGCCAGCAGTGCGTCAAACGTGGCGGCATCTACCTCCTCGGTGTATTCGCCCGACTCCAGATCCACCATGCGCGGCTCGATAGCGGCAAACAGTTCCTCGGTATTGCCGCCGGGCTGCATCAGTCCGGCCACGTCGAGGATGATTTGCTGGCGGAACTCTTCCTCGTTCTTCTCCTGCACTGGCTTCAATACGATGGCCGCACTTGAAACGATGACCGAACAAACCAGGCTCAGGCCGATGGCGACCAGCAGCGTGTTGGAAATACTGTCGCGATCGAAATTTTTCTTGTCAGGCATTGCGTTTCACCCTTCGCCGGACATTGGCGCCAATTACGAAGTAGTCGATGACCGGGGCGAACACGTTCGCGAACAGGATCGCGAGCATGATGCCTTCCGGAAAGGCCGGGTTGATGACCCGGATGACCCAGGTCATGAAGCCGATCAGCAGGCCGAAGGCCCACTTGCCAGCGTTTGTTTGCGCAGCGCTCACCGGGTCGGTCGCCATAAAGATGGCGCCAAAAGCAAAGCCGCCGACAACTATGTGCCAGTGCCACGGCATCGTCATCATCGGATTGCTGCTGCCGGCATCGGTAAACAGCAGCGACGGAATAATCAGTCCGGCGAAGGTGGCGACGATGATGCGCCACGACGCGATGCGTGCGTAGATCAGGAACAGGCCACCAACAAGACACGCCAGCGCTGACGTCTCGCCGAGTGATCCCTGCAGCTGCCCGACGAAGGCCTGCGTCCAGGTCAGGCCCATGCCGGCAATGCCGGTCATGCCCTCGATGGCAGAGACGCCTAGAGCGGTTGCGCCGCTGAAGCCGTCCACTGCAGTCCACACCGCGTCGCCCGAAATTTGCGCCGGATAGGCGAAGTACAGGAAGGCGCGGGCAACCAGTGCGGGGTTCAGGAAGTTCTTGCCGGTGCCGCCAAACACCTCTTTGCCGATAATGACACCAAAAGTGATACCTACGGCAACCTGCCAGAGTGGAATTGTCGCCGGCAGTATCAGTGCGTACAGCCAACCCGTTACGAAGAAGCCCTCGTTGACCTCATGATTGCGAATGCCGGCGAACAGCACCTCCCAGAAAAGGCCGACGACCATTGTAACGATATAGATCGGCAGGAAGTACAGGAGCCCGTGTATGAAACAATCGTAAACGCTCGAAGCGTCGTAACCGGCGCCAAGCAAGGGCAGAACAGCGCCGCGCCAGCCGTCGATGCCGAGGAGCCCCATGCTCGTCAACGCTGAATTCGCCTGGAAACCGACATTCCACATGCCAACGATCGCCGCCGGTGACGATGCGAACAAAACCAGGATCATGACGCGTTTCAGGTCGAGCGCGTCACGGACATGCAGCGATCCTCGCGACAGGTCGCCCGGCGAGTAGAAGAAGGTGTCTACCGCTTCGTACAGTGCGTACAGTTGCTCGAAACGACCACCTTTCGTGAACAGAGGTTCAATTCGATCGAGGAACGAGCGTATTGGTTTCATTAGCCGTTCACCTCGATCTCATGCAGGTTTCTGCGCAGATGTGATCCATAGTTGTACTTGCCGGTGCAGACGAAGGAGCACAGTGCCAGATCCTCCTCGTCGAGTTCGAGGCATCCCAGGTCGCGTGCGCCATCGGTGTCCCGCACCAGCAGTGCTTTGAGCAACGGCGTCGCCAGTATGTCGAGCGGCATGACTGCCTCAAAACTCCCGGTTGAAACCATGGCACGCGGGCTGCCGTTCTGCGACGTCGTGATATGAAAGTCCTTGCCGAAGAGGTTGCCCGCGAACGCGCGTGCGGCCGAAAATTTGCCGAACCCGGGACGCGCGAACGCAAACAACTCGCGCGGCGTGCCTTCCTGCAGGACCGTAATCTGCTGTTCATAGCGGCCCAGGTACGCGGCCCAGTCAACCGCGCGGTGGCCGTCCAGTACCGAGCCGGCTATGACGCGCACACTGCCTGGCGACAATTCGCCGCGCACCAGGTCGCTGGTATTCGCACCGAGGCGTGTCGTGATCAGCCGCGGCTTTTTGACCTTCGGCCCGCCCAGCGATATGACGCGCTCGACCGGCAGGCGCCCGGAGGCAAATAACTCGCCGATGGCGATCACGTCCTGGTAGCCGATGCTCCAGACGGTTTTTTGTTCGTTGACCGGTTCGAGCAAATGAATGTGGGTGCCAGCCAGTCCGGCCGGGTGAGGTCCGAAAAATTCAGCATGTTTGAACTGCGCGCCGTCCGGGCACGCGATGCCCGAGTCGACGGCCGTGCACAGGTAGACGCTGCCGTCGGTGAGCTTGGAGACGATTTCAAGCCCCTGTGCGAAGGTCTCTTTCCTGGGCTCGATGACCACGGCCGGATCGGCGGCGAGCGGATTGGTGTCGATTGCCGTGACGAACAGCGCTCGCGGCGATGTGTCGACGGCCGGTATCTTGCTGAATGGCCGCGTTCGAAACGCCGTCCACATGCCGCTTGCCTGCAGGTTATCGCGCACGGCGCCGATTTCGAGGCTGTAAAGGCGTTCGCTCGGAAAGGTGTCGAACTCCTCGGCCTCGTTGCCCTCCAGGCGCACGACGACGGACTGCAGGACACGTCGCTCACCGCGATTAATGGCCTTCACGACCCCGCTGCCCGGCGATGTGAAGTTCACGCCAGGGTTTTGCTTGTCGGTAAATAGCGGCTGGCCGAGCTTGACCCGGTCTCCCTCGCTCACCAGCATGCGGGGCTTCAGGTCGTGCGTGCTGGGGCCAAATAATGCTACGGACGCCACGTTGGCGCCTGCGGAAATTTGTTGTACGGGCGCCCCGGCCAAGGGGATATCAAGCCCCTTCTTTATTTTGAATTGCATCTGGATTTACTACCGCCTACCACCATAAGGAAAACAAAGCACAGCCGGTCAGCCACAGGCAGCCCACCGTTTGAATAGCTAGCGTCGATTCGATCGCCTTTGTCATCAACTCGCGATTCTCGATGCCAATACGAATACCCGCCGACGCGCGCCACGCCAGGACCAGGAGCAGGCCCGGCACCACAGGTGCCAGCAAAGGCAGGAAGCCCTGGATCGTCAGCCACACGACGATCGCAGCCGCTGCAACATGCATGGACAGATACAGATTTGCCGTCCTGGCCAGCCCAAGCCGTACCGGCAACGTGTTCTTGCCACAAGCACCGTCAGCTTCGATATCCGGGACCTCGTTGATGAGCAGGATGGCGGACACCCAGATGCCGACGGGCAGCGAAAATAACAGCAGTGCGCTGTCGATAGACGCGCCCTGCAGCCACGCCGCGCCGCTGACCGGCAAAACGCCGAAGGCGACAACAATGGACATCTCGCCAAGTCCCAGCGCGCTCAATTTCACGGGTCCGAGCGAATACAGAACAGCAAGCGCGATGCCCGCGAGACCGAATAGCAGTACGACCGGCCCTCGTTGCGCGAAGAGGGCGATGCCGGCCAGCGACGCGAAAATAAGCAGCGCCGTGCCGAGCCACGCCATCCGCGACTGTGACAGGATGCCGGTCTGAATAAACCTCGAGCCGCCTGTATAGGGATAAATCCGCTTGGTATTAAGCCGGTCGGTGCCAATGCTTTCATCGCCGACGTCGTTCAGGACGTTACTTGCGGCGTGCACGCAGACGGTTGCCAGCAGAGCCAGCAGGAAAACGAGCATATCGATACGGCCCATTACCATGATACCCCAGGCCGTTCCGGCCAGGACCGGCAGGACAGACGCAGGGAAAAACTTCGGGCGGGTCGCATGAAACGCACGTTTTGCAGCCCTGGACAGCGAGTTACCGGCGAATTCCTCCGTCACCGGGTTCATCGGTCGGGCAGATGGCTGAGACATGCTCGATTCCTAAAGGTGTATGACGGCCGCTCGGCAGCCCGAAATTTGCTAATGGAGACTCAATTGTGTGCCTTTTATACCCGAAACCCGCGCCAGTTACATACGCGCTTACCGAGAGCAGCGGGCAGATCGGTTTCACGGTCCGAGGCGCTTCGAGAACGGGACCCGGAAATCAGCCTCGCTTGATATAGGGGCGCAGCTCGTGACGCGCCACGACCATGCGATGGACCTCGTCGGGGCCATCGGCCAATCGCAGGGTTCGCGCATTGGCGTACATTGCGGCCAGCGGAAAGTCCTGCGACAGGCCGGCTGCGCCGTGCATCTGAATCGCATCGTCGATGACGCCGATGGCAACGTTCGGTACCAGGGCCTTGATCTTCGAAATCCATACCTGTGCCTCCTGCACGCCCTCGGTGTCGATGACATGCGCCGCGCGCAGCGTCAGCAGTCGGGCCATGTCGATATTGATACGCGCATTCGCGATCACGTCGTAGTTACCGCCGAGCTTGGCCAGCGGTTTGCCAAATGCGGTCCGCGAGACGGAGCGCTGGCACATCAGGTGCAGTGCTCGCTCGGCCATTCCGATGGCGCGCATGCAGTGATGAATTCGACCGGGTCCGAGTCGTCCTTGTGCTATTTCAAAGCCTCGCCCGGGACCCAGGATGATGTTGTCCTCGGGGACCCGTACGTTTTTCAGACGAATGTGCATATGACCGTGTGGCGCATCGTCGGTCGCGAAAACGTTCATACCGCGCACAATCTCGACGCCGGGCGTGTCGATAGGCACAAGAATCTGCGAATGTTGCGTGTGCCGGTTGTTTTCGGGATTGCTCTTCACCATGCAGATCAGGATCTTGCAGCGCTTGTCACCGGCGCCCGACGCATAGGTTTTTTCCCCGTTGATGACCCATTCGCCGTTCTCGAGCACGGCCGATGTCGAGATGTTGGTGGCGTCGGATGATGCGACGTCAGGTTCCGTCATCGCGTAGGCTGATCGAATCTCGCCTTCCAGCAGTGGTTTTAGCCACTGTTCTTTCTGCGCCTCGGTGCCGTATCGCTCCAGTACCTCCATGTTGCCGGTATCGGGTGCGCTGCAGTTGAACGCCTCGGCCGCGAGGTGTGCACGGCCCGTCTCTTCCGCGAGCCAGGCGTATTCGACCGTGCTGAGGCCATAGCCTCGGTCGCTGTCTGTGAGCCAGAAATTCCATAATCCCTGCTCGCGAGCCGCAGACTTCAGCTCGTCCATGATCTCGGCCTGCCTGTCGGTCAGCGACCAGCGATCGCCCCTGGAAACTTCCTCGAGGAATTCCTCATCAACCGGCAGCACCCGGTCGTTAATAAAGGTCCGAACGGCATCGAGCAAAGGCCGTACGCGGTCGCTGACTCCAAGGTCCATGGCATTGTCCTTCGGTGAATTATCGCGACGATTCTACACACCTGCCGGGCTGCCTGCGCGCCCTGAATTGAAGTTGTATAGAATCACCGGTCAGCACACCATTCGCGATCTGAGGGCACTTCATGCGAAAGAAATGCAGTTTGACGGTTCTCGTCGCAATATTCCTGTGCGCATGCTCGGAAAAGGCACAGCATGAGGCAGCTTACGACCCTGCTCACGATTATTTCTCCTTTGCCAACACGGAGCAGTTCGTAACAAAGCACCTGGCGCTCGATCTGGTCGTCGATTTCGATACCCGCACGCTTCGCGGCAGTGCAGCACTAAGCATGCAAAGACTCGATTCGGACGCGACGGATATCATCCTCGACACTCGCGACCTCGGCATCACTGACGTCGAGGTGCTGCTGGCCGATGGCGAAACCGCGGCAGCGGACTATCGCTTCGGAATCACTGACAAGGTGAAGGGAACGCCGCTGGTCATCAGCTTGCCGGAGACGGCCGCTGCGGCGACAGAATTCAGGGTCAAGGTCATGTACACGACCAGCCCCGATTCGACCGCACTGCAATGGTTGCCACCAAAGCTGACAGCGGGCGGCAAACACCCGCTGATGTTTTCGCAATCGCAGGCCATTCACGCGCGTAGCTGGGTGCCGGTGCAGGACACGCCCGCCGTACGCATCACTTATGACGCCGTGATCAGGACTCCGCCGGCGCTGCTGGCCGTGATGAGTGCGAACAATGACCCGAACACGGCGCGCGGTGGCGAGTACCGGTTCGACATGCCGCAGCCGATACCGTCCTACCTGCTGGCGATTGCCGTGGGCAATATTTACTTTGCGCCGCTCGGTGAGCAGACCGGCGTTTACGCTGAACCCGAACTTCTGGATGCGTCGGTCTTCGAATTCGCGGATACGCAGGAGATGCTCGATGAGGCCGAGGTACTGTTCGGCCCGTACGAGTGGGGACGCTACGATCTGCTGGTCTTGCCGCCCAGTTTTCCTTACGGCGGGATGGAGAATCCGCGACTGTCGTTTATTACGCCAAGCCTGCTCGCCGGTGATCGCAGCCTCGTCTCGGTCATCGCGCACGAACTTGCGCATTCGTGGTCGGGGAACCTCGTCACCAATGCGACGTGGAGAGACGGCTGGCTGAATGAGGGTATGACAAGTTACCTCGAGTCACGCCTGATGGAAGTAATCTACGACAAGGCCCGCGTCGATGAAGAGCGCGTTTTGTCGTACCAGGAGCTGTTGCTGGATCTCGAGACCGTGCCTCCTGCGATGCAGGCCCTGGCGCCACGGCTTGATGTTGGCAATGCAGACGATTTCCAGGGCACGATTCACTACAGCAAGGGACAGCTATTCCTGCAGTACCTCGAAAATGCATTTGGCCGCGAGGCGTTTGATCGCTTCCTATTTTCCTACTTCGACACGTTCGCGTTTAAGACAATCACTACGGAACGCTTTCTCGACTATCTCGATGAGAATCTTCTGCAGATGGATTCGAGCACGGTTAGTCGTGCCGATGCAGAAGAGTGGCTGTACCAGCCGGGCATTCCGGATGACGCACCGGTGCCGAATTCGACAACGCTGGACGACGCAGAAGCGCTGGCGACTGACTGGGCACAGGGAAAGATCGATGTAGCTGAAATACCCGTAGCAAACTGGAGCCCCCAGGCAACGGTGCATTTCATCAACAGTTTGCCGGCGGAGCTCTCCGACGACCAGCTCATGAAACTGGATGAGGGCCTGGGTCTTAGTGACACTAGAAACGCCGAAATCGGGCGAACGTGGTTCATCCAGGTCGCCAAGCGCCGCTATACACCGGCGTACGATAAACTGGAGCGGCATTTGAACCGCTTTGGCAGGGGCAGACTGATTTATCCTGTCTACGTTGCGCTCGCACAAAATGGCACAGATCTCGAACTGGCACGAGCGATGTTTGCGAGGGCCCGCAGCGCTTACCACCCGCTGACCGAGGCGGGCATTGCGCGTGCGCTCGAAGCGGAGGACACACGTTCAAAATGACGTGCGGCACTAAATTGAGGACAAACGTATGAGATTAATCGTATTGGTATTTGCACTATTACTGTCGCTTGTCTGCGTTGCCGACGTGGTCGTGCCGATCGACAAAGTCGAAAGTTCAGTCAATGTTCGTTCGGCACCCGATGCCGGTTCCGACATCGTCGGTCGTCTGAAACAAGGCGATTCGCTGCCACTTGTTGGCACCGAGCCAGGCTGGCATGAAGTTCAGCTGGAGGGCGATAGAACGGGCTTCATCAGCGCTGACTGGGCCCGGGTTCGCGTGGAGGCCATCCTCGAGGATGCGACTGAAGAGGCGGCTCCGGCAGTCACCGAAGAGTTCGCAGGGGAGGTCGCTCCGGTACCTGTCGAGGAAATGGTCGACGAGCCCGCTGAAGAGGTTCTCGAAGAGGTTGTTGAAGAGGGAGAACTCGAAGGGCCGGTTGCGGATGTCGTTGAAGAGGAAGTTGCAGCCGTCGTTGAAACGGACGTTGCCGTATCGCCGGGCGCTGCGCGTCCGCCGCAACCGCTCGGTGCCGCGAATATTAAAGGTCGTGAAAATTTCCTCGTGAAATTCAGGAAAGAAACGGAAGGCGGTAATTCCCAGGTCTATGACAACGGCAACCAGGTCGGGATTGGCACGACAACTCCCAAGCAGCGCCTCGAAGTAAACGGCAGCATCCAGATTCACGAACAAAACAGCAGCGTCGCCGGGCTGATGATCACACAGTCCTCGGGCGAGACCGGTTACATCATGCACAACCGGGCAAGCACGTTGACGATTGGTTCCGGCTCTCAGGATCGCATCACGATTGATCGCGAAGGCAACGTTGGCATTGGTGTGTCGAAACCGCGGCATCCGCTGGAGATGGCCAGCGGTGCGCACGTTACGTCGGGCGGTGTCTGGACCAACAGCTCATCGAGGGATAAGAAGGAAAATATCGCCGAGCTGTCCACCGAGCAGGCCAGGATGGCACTAATGCAACTCGAACCCGTGCTGTTCAACTATCGGAACGAACGTGCCGAGGCATACGTCGGTTTCATTGCCGAGGACGTACCAGACCTGGTATCAAGCCGTGACCGGCAAAGCCTGAGCACGATGGACATCGTTGCCGTTCTTACGAAAGTGGTTCAGGCGCAGCAACAGAGAATCGAGGCACTCGAGGCGCGGCTCGAGTAGCCTGTTGCCAAAGCCGCGTGATCAGAAGCAGCTGACCGTGGGTTGATCGAATCCGCCCGGCTTGCCGCAGGCTGCGACAAGCGTTCTGTCTGCGTCGATGAATCTTCCGGTCTTGAGGAATGACTCGATGTTACGCAGCACCACATCACCTCGCATGATATAGCGATGCGAATTGGTAACAACGAGGAAGTCGTCCATGCCATCGACCTGTGTGGCGGCCACCGATACTTTGCCATCGTCCGGGTTTGGCAGCATCGCCGACGCGAGCAGGTTAATTGTGCCGGTGCCGGCGATAACACCCAGTTCAAAATCGACCGGGCCGAGGCTGGACGGAATGCTGTTCTCGTCCGTACCCATCTGCATACCGGCGGCGCCGCTGATTGACACGATGCCGGGCCAGTCTTGTGTCGCGTCAACGAGCTCGCTGCCCTGATTGGGTGGGCCAAGCATGACAACGCGTCCGAGGTCCGGGATTGGCGCACGCTCGTTTTCGTAACGCAGCAGGATGCCGCCCATCGAGTGGGTTACGAAGTGAATTCGGACCGCGCCGGTCGCGCGGCATTCCGAGAGTCCGGTGCCAACGGCAAGCGGAGCAATTTCCTCCACCGTGCCGGCTTGTGACGGGTAATCCACGTTCACCGTCGTGAAGCCCGCTTCCTGCAGAGCCGCGGCCGTCGGCCGCATGGCGCGCCAGCTCCGATTAAGGCCGTGCAAAAGCACGACACACTCGTTGCTGTCTGCAACAGATACGAGCTGGGTTCGCGGTGCGCTCGCACAGGATGCAATCAGGCCGGTCATCAGCAGTAGCGCACACGTCAGCTTGCGGTCAATCATCTTCATGGAGCAATTCTGCCTGAGTCCGAAGCCTTCTGCACCCACCGAAGTCTCATCAGACGGTCTGGTTCGACCGGTAAATACGTATCGCGCCCGGAGTTAGCCCGGCGGTAGTCTGGCGAGATGAACGAAGCCCAGATTCTGCTGGTAACTGCGGCGTCCATAGCGTTTCTGCACACGATATTGGGCCCGGACCACTACGTGGTTTTTACGGCAATGGGCAAAGCGCGCGGCTGGGGCCTTGCGCGGACCCTCCGCGTAACGCTGTTTTGCGGGATTGGCCATGTGCTCAGTTCGGTCGTAATCGGGGCTATCGGCCTGTTGCTCGGCGCACAGCTGGCGTCACTCATCGAAATCGAGAGCATGCGCGGCAACCTGGCCGGCTGGGCGCTGCTTGCATTCGGCCTCATGTACTTTGCCTGGGGGCTGAAGAAAGCGGGCCGCGATCACTCGCACTCTCACGTGCATGCGCATGGCGAGACTGTTCACGACCATGAGCACAATCATCACGATGAGCACACGCATGTACATGACCAGCCGGGCAGCCGTTCGATCACACCCTGGGCGATTTTTATTATCCTGGTTCTCGGTCCTTGCGAGGCCCTGATACCGTTGTTCATGTATCCGGCCGCGCAACAAAGCAGCGGGCTCATAGTTTCCGTGGCGCTTGTTTTCGGGTCAGTGACCCTGGCCACTATGCTTGCTGCCGTTGCTATAACCAGCGTGGCTCTCGAGCAGGTGAAAATTCCTGCCGCGGCCCGTCGCTATGCTCACGCAGTTGCCGGCGCATCCGTCGCAATTTGCGGTGGCGCCATCAGCTTTATAGGGATCTGAGCGGGCGTAGTCGGATTACACGATTGCAGAAGACTTAGGTTCGGTGGCCGCAGAGCTCGCCACAAATTTCGCGCTGTTGATCAGAATAAGACCTATTGTTATATTGATAGGTCTAAGAGTACAATAATTCTTATCCGGACTGCAGCGCCTTGATACCAAATAGATTAAACGCGGCGCAGCGATTCCGTTCCACCGGGTCTGGGGGGAATAACAACAAAATGGCTGACTCATCGGCTCGCAAGGGCCCATTGACCGATATTCGCCTCATCGAACTGGGGCAGCTCATCGCCGGGCCGTATTGCGGGCAGCTCATGGCAGACATGGGTGCCGATGTCATCAAGGTGGAACCGCCTGACCAGGGCGATCCCATGCGAAACTGGGGGCGGGGCGATTACCCGTTGTGGTGGACCGTCTGCGCGCGTAACAAACGTTGCGTGACGGCAAATCTTCGCGAGGCAGAAGGGCAGGACCTCGTGCGGCAGCTCATCGCCTCGGCGGACATGGTGCTCGAGAATTTTCGCCCCGGAACGATGGAGCGCTGGGGTCTGGGCTATGAGGATCTGGTCAAGATCAACCCCGGGATCATCATGATCAGGGTATCGGGTTACGGCCAGACCGGGCCTTACGCCAAGCGCGCTGGTTATGCGTCGATCGGTGAGGCGATGGGCGGCATGCGCTATCTGTGCGGTGAACCGGATCGTCAGCCGAGCCGCGCAGGTCTTTCCATTGGCGATACGCTTGCCGCAACTTCCGCGTGTAACGGTGCGCTCGCGGCGTTGCATCATCGCGATCGCACCGGCGAAGGGCAGGTGATCGATGCCTCGATTTACGAATCCGTACTCAGCGTGATGGAAGCGACGGTACCTGAGTACGTGGTCAGCAATTACATTCGCGAACGTTCCGGGGCAACGCTGCCAAACGTAGCACCGTCCAATATCTACGACTGTTCCGATGGCATTTTCCTGATTGCGGCGAATCAGGATACGGTTTTCAGACGATTGTGCGACACGATGGGCCGGCCAGAGCTAGCCGACGATGAGCGGTTCATAAGTCACACGGCGCGCGGCGCGAATATGAAGGTCCTCGACGACATCATCAACGAGTGGACCAGGACCAGGACGGTTACCGAAATCGACCAGCTGATGCAGGACGCCGGCGTGCCGGCGGGCAAGATCTTCAGGGCACCCGATATGCTCGAAGATCCGCAATACCAGGCACGTGAGGCAATCGTCGACACGCCGACCAAAGAGTGGCCGAAGCTCAAGATGCAAAACGTGTTCCCGAAAATGTCGAAAACCCAGGGCGAGATTCGCTGGCCTGGCAATACGACACTGGGGGCACACAACGAAGAAGTTTACGGTGGTGAGCTTGGACTAAGCGAGAAGAAGCTTGCCAAACTAAAAGAAGACTCAATTATTTGACAGTCAAAGATCAGGGGAAAACACATGACGTTTCGTCTAGGAGTTGACGTTGGTGGTACCTTCACCGACCTGTTGCTGGTTGATGAATCGAACGGCCACACCTATATGGCAAAAGTTCCGTCGACACCGGAGGATTCTTCCATTGGTGTTCTGAACGGTATCGACCGAATCTGTGATGAATCGGATATCGACCCGAAGAAAGTTATGCAGGTCATGCACGGTACAACCGTGGCGACGAATGCGGTTTTGACGCGCAAGGGCGCCAAAGTCGGCCTGATTACGACCAAGGGCTACCGGCAGACCCTGCAGGTTGCGCGCTCCTTCTGCCCAGGCGGCCTTGGGGGATGGGTTAGCTACGTCAAAGCACCGTTACTTGCGCCACTTGAACTCACGATCGAAGCGGATGAGCGCATGGACGCTGACGGCAATACCGTTCGTCCTCTCGATAAGAAGACCTTGCGAGAAGATCTTAAGGCGCTCGCTGATACCGGCGAAGTTGAAGCATTGACGATTTGCCTGATCAATTCCTACATCAATGGTGCTCATGAAGTCGAGGTTCGGGACGTGGCGCAGGAAGTATTCGGTGACATACCGATTTCGATCAGTAGCGATGTCGTGCCGGAGATGCAGGAGTACGAGCGCACCGAAACCACGGTCGTGAACTCCTATGTGCGACCGCAGGTATCCAAATACGTGACGAACCTGAAATCCTCACTGGAAGAGCGTCTCGGAGGTGATGTCAACCTGGCCATTCTACGCTCGGACGGTGGCCTGGCGTCGGCACGCGCGGCGAGCGAGTCCCCGGTCAACATGCTCATGTCCGGCCCGGCCGGGGGTGTAGCCGGTGCCATGTACTTCTGCAAACGCGGAGGTTTCGAAAATATCCTGACGTTCGACATGGGCGGCACGTCGACGGATGTTGCATTGATACAGCATGGCGAGGCACATATTCGTCGCGAGACCCGGGTTGGTGACATCACGGTTCGGGCCCCTTCTGTTGACGTACGGACAATCGGAGCCGGCGGCGGATCGATCGCGTTTGTACCCGAGCTGACCAAAGCGCTTCGCGTGGGCCCGGATTCGGCTGGCGCAGACCCGGGACCGGCGGCCTACATGAAAGGCGGCGAGCAGCCGACCGTCTGTGACGCCAACGTCGTTCTCGGTTACCTGCCATCCGATGTGAAGTTGGGTGGCGCGATGGTCATTAACCGGGATGCAGCGGTGAAAGCCGTGCAGACCCTGGCCGATGCAATGGGCATCGACCTGATGACGGCCGCGGAAGGCATTATCAAGATCGTTAACGAGTCGATGCTTGGTGCGCTGCGCCTCGTCTCGGTTGAGCAGGGCTACGATCCGCGTGATTTTGCGCTCGTCGGATTCGGTGGCGCGGGTCCGCTGCATGCCAACGCGCTGGGAACGCTGTCCGGTGCTTGGCCGGTCATCGTGCCGCCTGGCCCTGGTGTGCTGTGTGCCTACGGTGACGCAACGACCCGGATTCAGGACGAAGCGTCCCAGACTTACGTTGCGCGCGTCGACCAGATCACCGCGAAACAGTTGATCGCCGAACTCCATGCGCTGCGCGAAAAAGCGGCCGTCTCCTTCGAGGAGGACGGTATCGCCGCGGATCAGCAACAGGTCACCTACCAGGCCGATATTCGCTATGCGGGACAAGCGTTCCAGTTGTCGCTAAGTGTTACTGACGAAGAACTCAAGAGTAAGGGCCTTGCGGTTCTGACTGACGAATTTGACCGACAGCATGAGCAGTTGTTTACGTTTGCGCATGGCAAGGATCATGAAATCGTAATGATTCGTGCAATTGTTAAAGCGAAGAGCAGCTTGACGGCCGATCTCAAAGAAGTTAGCGGGAAAGCGACCGATCCGAAAGATGCGGTCATTCACGAAACCAAATACTACTACGAGCGGGAGTGGCACGACGCGGCGATCTACGATCGCGGGGAACTCGGCATTGGGACGGTGATAACCGGGCCTGCGATCGTTTCGGAGATGGACGCAACCACGTTGATCCTTCCCGGGCATGCCGCCACTGTCGATAAAGTCGGCAATCTTCTGATAAATCCGGTTTAAGGGGAGTTCGTCATGCCAGCAAAGATCATTCAAGCAAACTCCACGCCGTTCAAAACGGTTGATGTTGATGCGGTCACGGTAGACATAATCGAGAACGCGCTGAGGAATGTCCGTGAGGAAATGGACGCGGTGCTGTTTCGCACCGCCATGAGTCCAGGTATTCGTGAACAGGGCGACTGTTTCCCGATGGTCGCAAACCGGGACGGCAAGATGGTCGTGGGCCAGTTCGGATCTTTTATCCACGGCTTCATGGAAGCCTACGACGGTCAACTCGAAGACGGCGACATCATCCTGACGAACGACCCGTACATGTGCAATGCGGCGGTGTCTCATTTGCCGGACTGGATAGTACTCGTACCGATCTTCAAGGACGGCCGTCATATGGCGTGGTCGGCAATGTTCGGACACATGTCAGACAACGGCGGCATGGTACCCGGATCGATTCCGATCAGGGCGGAGACTATTTACCAGGAAGGTATTCGCATTCCGCCGACCAAGCTGTACAAGAAAGGCGTGCTGCAGGAAGACGTACTCGAGCTGATTTTGCATAACGTCCGCACAACGGAGTGGAATCGTTTCGATCTCAACGCGCTGGTCGCCGCCTGCCGCACGGCTGCGAAGCGTTGCGTCGAGATAGCCGATCGTTTCGGCGATGATGTCTTCTTTACGACTATGCAAATCATGCTGGATCGTAACCTGGAAGCGATGCGCTCGATCATCAACATGATTGTGCCCGAGGAACCAGCCTATTTCGAAGATTTTGTGTGCGATGACGGTGTCGGCAAAGGCCCTTACAAAATCGCGTGCAAAATGTGGCGAGAGGGCGATGTGGCAATCTTCGATTTCGCCGGCACGGACCCGCAGGCAAAGAGCTCGATCAATTTCTACATGAACGAAGAAATGTTCAAGATGTTTTTCGGTTCGTTCACGATCAACCTGTTCGATCCGCACATTCTCTTCAACGACGGTTTCTACGAGCTTGTCGACGTTCGAATTCCGGAGGGAAGCCTGCTCAAACCGAAGTTCCCCGCAGCCTTGTCCGGTCGAACGCATGCCCTGGGTCGGATTTTCGACGTCATGGGTGGCGTGCTTGGTCAGGGCGCTCCGGATGCCATGAACGCGGCGGGATTCTCAGACAGTCCACATCTATTCTATTCGGGGTACGACAAGAAAGGCGAATGGTTCCAGCTGTTCCAGATCGGCTTCGGCGGAATTCCGGGGCGCCCGGTTGGCGACGGTCCCGACGGACACTCACTCTGGCCGGGCTTCACCAACGTGCCGAACGAGTTTATCGAAGCTTATTTCCCGCTGCGCATCGTCAAGTACGAGCCGATTGCTGACTCGGGCGGCGCGGGCCTGCACCGCGGCGGCAATGGATTGTCGGTTGCCTATGAGTTCCTCGTGGATGGCGAAATAGCTATTCATGACGAGCGCTGGCTGACGTATCCGTGGGGTGTCCGTGGCGGCGAGCCGGGCATGCGCTCGACGAAGCGGCTTGTCAGGGCTGATGGCGGCGAAGAGTGGCTGCCCGCGAAGTGCGACGGGGTCAGCGTCAAAGAAGGCGACGTGCTGTACTTCAATACGTGGGGTGGCGGCGGCTGGGGTGACCCGCTCGAACGCGACGCCGATCAGGTTAGAGTTGATGTCAGGCGTGGTCTTGTAAGCGCGGAAGGCGCGAAGCGATATGGCGTGGTTATCGCCGCCGATGGCGCAGTCAATTCAGTAGCAACTGACAAGCTGAGGGCAAAAATGCGTGATGGCCGGGAGGATAGCGGCCTGTTCAATTTCGGCGGGACTATCGAGGAGATCAAAGCACGCTCACTCGAGGAGACCCACCTACCCGCGCCCGAGGCGCCATGAGTGATCTACTGGCATCACTGAAATCCGAATGGAAGCAGGGCCAAGGCGGGCCTCTCACCCGGTTACCGCTGTACCACCAGCTCTATTCGGTACTCAAGGGCGCGATTATGGACGGTACGATCGCCTATGACGCTCAGATGCCGACCGAACAACAGCTTGCGGCTACCTTTAACGTATCGCGGATCACGGCCAAGCGTGCGATGGACGACCTTGCGGCCGAAAACCTGGTTGCTCGATTTCGAGGCAAGGGATCACACGTTACCTACAGGTATAAGCCTCAGCCGGTGCGGGCGCCGTTGGTCGGGATGCTGGAGGACCTCATTGAGATGGGTAAGCACAGTATTATCCGTGTCATTTCCGTTGAAAAAGTCGTGGCGCCGGCGGAGATTCGGGAGCAACTCGGATTGAGTGATCAGGATACGGTTCACAAGGTCGTTCGTGTCCTGAGAAATGAAGGAGGTGAACCCTATGCGCACTACGTTAGCTGGACAGCCGGAGTTACCAGTGGCTTCACCAAGCGGAATCTCGAAAGCAAAGCCCGCCTGGATGTTTTGCGAGATTGTGGCTTCAGGCTCGCCAAAGTCGACCAGGTGTTGAGCGCCGAAAAAGCATCTACAAAGATCGCGCATGAACTTCAAGTCGAGCCCGGTGAGGCATTGTTGTCGGTTCGGAGGCACTCATACAACGACGACGGCATCGTCGTCGATGTTCTGAAGTGCTTGTATAACCCTAAGCGCTACCAGTTCGCGATGGAGCTGGGCGCCGATTTGAGCACGGCGGAACGCTGAAAGACGCGCGACGTGGGGGCATTTTTGTCGATGAAATGACTTAATGTTAGAATTTTATAACTTTAGATGGGATGAACACCATGAAAACACCACACAGAATCGTTGTACTTATCGTCTCGTTGTCGTTCTTTCCGTTCGCGACGGCAAACGCTCAGCAAGGTGGAGCGGCTGCGATAGAAGAAGTCGTCGTGACGGCCCGAAAACGCTCTGAAAGCCTCCAGGACGTGCCGATCGCAATCACTGCATTTACTGAGCAGACGATTGAACGCGCCGGCGTCGAGCGGCCGGCCGATTTCATTTCGCTGATGCCGAACGTTACGATCGTTGACTCGGCAAATGTCGGTGATACGCAGGTCAGCATTCGTGGCATCGTATCGACACGCGATGCGGAGTCCACGTTTGCTTACGTCGTCGACGGCATATTGAGCACGAATCCCAACAGCTTCAATGAAGAGCTAGTTGATGTCAGACAGATCGAGGTGCTGAAAGGTCCGCAGGGGGCACTGTACGGTCGCAACGCCGTTGCCGGCGCCATCCTCGTCACAACCAATGAGCCCGGCGATGAATTCGCGGGTCAAGTCAAAGTGGGTGGTGGTAGCGATGGTCTGGCCAAAGGATCAGCGCGCATGAGTGGGCCGCTCGGCGAAAGCGTGCGCGGCAGCCTTGCGGCCAGCTACCGCGAATTCGACGGCGTCTACTCGAACATTTTTGAGAACGCAGGTTCTGGCGTTGACTATCTCGAAGATACGACACTGCGCGCCCGCTTGATGTTCGAGCCGAATGACAAACTGAGCTGGGACGTGCGCGCCGGTTACTCGAACGTCAAGGGCGGCGCGATTAACTTCAATGCTGTATTCGCGATTCCGGCGTTCAACGCGATAGGGTCGAATTTCTTTGCGGACGTGAATGACCATAACTTCACTTTTGCCTTTAACGTTCCCGGTGAGAACGAGCAGGAAACGACCGAGTTCGCCGTAAAAGGCGACTACGCGACGGAAAAGGGCGACTGGACATTCATTGCTTCGTTCAATGATCTGGACGAATACCTTTTGTCCGATGGCACGAGCGCCACGTTTTATGGTTATGAATTGACGCCGGCGTGTCAGGCTGATCGAGCAACGCTGAATAGCTTCACCCGAACGGATCTGTTTGGCAATCCGGTATCACCGTTTCTGGTACTACCGCCACCGCCACCGCCCGAAAACGATTTCGCCGGAATCTACGGCCCATATACTCCGACATCATGCGACGGCTACCAGTACCAGGAGCGCAATCAAAAGGATTCCAGTGTTGAGGTACGCTTCACGTCGCCGCAGGATCAGTCGGTACGCTGGATTGCCGGTCTGTACGCGACGGAAATCGACCGCGAAGTCGTCGTTGCGTACGGCGCCGACCAGGGTCTCGGCTTTTTGAGGCAGCCTTACATTGACCCGACCGGTCCGAACCCGACCGACCTGTTGTTCTGGGATGATTTTGAGACCAGCGTGATCGCCGCATTCGGCGAAATAGGCTTTGACATTGGCGAATCCAGTGAGCTGTCGATTGCGTTGCGTTGGGACCAGGAAGACCGCAAGGTTAATAACCTGGTACCGAATGTGAGCGCCTCAGGCCTGAACATCAATGCTCAGGGACCGATTAATCCGGCATTCGTCTCGAATCCGGGCGGCATTCCGGCTCGCAGCCGGACGTTCGACCAGCTGCAGCCCAAAGTATCCTGGCGCTGGGCCGCGAGCGATGCGGTTAACCTGTATGCGAGCTGGGGTATCGGCTTTCGCAGCGGCGGCTTTAATTCCATCGGTAGCGAGGACTTGCTGAATTTTTGGTTTAACAGCGGATTCGGCGGTGCCGGCGAAGTTGTCCAGGCCGGCCTTACGATCAAGGACGAATACGACAAAGAAGTGTCGAGTAGCTTCGAACTCGGTGTCAAAACCCAGTTGATGGACAATCGCTTGCGACTGAATGCGGCAGTTTTCAATACTGATGTCGAGGATAACCAGTTCTTTGAGTTCTTCGCGGGTCCATTCGGTCTTCTGCGCGTTGTGACGACGATCGATGAAACCACGATCCAGGGATTTGAGGCGGATTTCAACTTCCTGGCAACCGAAAATTTCTCGGTGTTCGGTGGCGTAGGCTTTCTGAATTCGGAAATCGACAAGAACCTCAATCGACCCTTGTCCGTAGGCAACGATGTGCCGCAAGCGCCTGACGAAACCTTCAATCTTGGAGCGCAACTGGAAATTCCCATGAGCAACAACATGAACTTCTATGCGCGGGCAGATTTTCAGCATGTCGGCGAAATGTGGTTCCACACGCTGCAGGGAGAGCCGACCCCTACTATTTGGCAGGCGTTTTCAAACCTGGATTTTCTCGGCGATCGCTCGCAGGACTTCTCGAAGACCCAGCGTGACGCTTACGACACGGTCAACCTCCGCATAGGTTTAGAAGGCGAGAACTGGTCAGCGACTGCGTGGGGCCGCAATATTACCGACGAAGAATATCTCGAGGAAGTTATACCGGCGGCTGAATTCGGCGGATCTTTTATTCATCCGGCGTCGAAGGCAACCTACGGCGTGGAATTCAGTTACAGCTTCTGACCTCATGAATGAGTGACGACCTCACAGAGAATTATCGCGGCGCTTTTGACGGCAGCCTTGGCTTCGGAAAAGCGCCCGCGCTAGTTCTCGTTGACTTTGTTGAAGCGTATTTCGACGAGCAAAGTCCTTTGTATGCAAATGTGGACGATGCGCTGTCATCAGCATTGCGCATACGTGACGCTGCCCGGGCAGCGGGCATTCCCGTCTTCTACACCAACGTGGTGTACCAGCAGGGCGGTGGCGACGGTGGCGTTTTCTATCGCAAGGTACCCGCGCTCGAAGCCTTCGTCGCGGGCAATCCGCTGGGAAACTGGCCGGAAGGCCTGCAGCCTGCAGAGGACGAGATCGTTATCTCCAAGCAGTACCCGAGCGCATTTTTCGGCACTACGCTCGCGGATGAGCTGACGAAGCGTGGTATCGATACGTTGATCATCACAGGCCTGACGACGAGCGGTTGTATTCGGGCGACCTGCGTGGATACGATGTGCCATGGCTTTATACCGATCGTGGTGGCTGACGCCTGCGGTGATCGACATAAGGCGCCGCACGACGCGAACCTGTTCGATATGAATGCCAAATACGGTGATGTCGTGAACGAGAAAACAGTAATCGACTATCTGAAGGGCTTATGAGCAAGCGACAGATCACGATCGTAGAAGTCGGCCCACGCGATGGTCTGCAAAGCGAACCCGAAATCCTGCCGACGGACAGCAAAGTCACGTTTATCGAGAAAGCAATCGATGCCGGTATTCGCCGGCTCGAAGTTGCGAGCTTTGTGCATCCGAAGCTTGTGCCGCAGATGGCTGACGCAGAAGCACTGATTGAAAAGTTGCCGCAACGCGATGATGTTTCCTATATCGGCCTAATCATGAATGAGCGCGGCCTTGACCGGGCGCTGACGACCAAAATTCAGGAGATCGGCATGGTTGTGGTTGCGAGCGACACTTACAACCGCAAGAACCAGGGTGTCGGCACCGATGAATCGGTTGCGGTCTGGCGATCGATCAGTGCGCGGGCGAAGGCGGAGGGGCTGTGCGCTAATGTCATGATTTCCTCGGCATTCGGTTGTCCCTATGAGGGCGAGGTCAAGGTCGAACGCGTTGTTGAACTTGCTAGACAAGTCGTTGACGCTGGTCCCGCCGAGCTCGGCGTCGCCGACAGCATAGGCGTGGCGGTACCGGATCAGGTTGCCGAATTGCTGGGCCGGGTCAAAGAGGTCATCGGTGAAATTCCGCTGCGCTGCCATTTTCACAATACGCGCAACACGGGCCTTGCCAACGCGCAGGCGGCTGTTGTCGCAGGTGTAACCTACCTAGATGCAAGTATCGGTGGCATCGGCGGTTGTCCTTTTGCACCTGCCGCGACTGGGAATATTCCGACCGATGATTTGCTGTACATGCTGGATCGTTCAGGTATTGAGACGGGCGTTTCGCTGGAGAAAATCATCGACGTGAGTCGCTGGCTCGAGAAGGAGCTGGGCCGAGGCGTACCGGCCCTGTTACCTAAAGCAGGCGGGTTCCCGACGGGCCAGGCGGCTTGATCATGAGGGAGGTTCGCCCGATGTCACCCTCGTCCATCCATCACATTAACTTCGTTGTTCACAATCTGGATCAGGCTTGTGCCCGATTTGAAGAGACGCTCGGCCTTGAGCCTTTTGAGATTGTTGATCACGCACCGCGCGGCGCACGCGTGGCGCGAAGCCACATCGGTGATAGCTGGCTGGTGCTCGTGGCACCGTACGATGCGGAGTCGGTGCCGGGACGCTATCTGGAAAAACATGGCGAAGGTTTCTTCCTGCTGTCACTGGCCGTCGATGATCTTGAAGATACGCGCCCAGGTATTCTTGACTGGCAGGTCAAAGATGTTGGCGAGATATACGGCACCCTGTTTCAATTGACCAAGAAGGCGAAGGCTGATCAGTAGCGCATTTCCTCGCGGTGCCCGACGAGAAATCCATCACTGTCTTTCAAGGCCCATTTCGTTACACGTGCATCCAATTGGCTGCTCACGACTATTCACTAAGACTATGTTGATCCGCTCGTTTCAGTATAATCAGGCGCTCGCGTCGATCGTTCGGAGCCGCAATGCAGCCAACTTTGCTAGACCAGGGACTCACCCTCATGCTTGTCGGCATGGGAACGGTGTTCGTTTTCCTGTCGGTCCTGGTCGCGGGAATGTCCCTGATGGCGCTAGTGGTGCACCGTTTCTCACCCGCAGCGGTTGATGCGGGTGCGAGTGATGAAGAGGTCGCGGCGATCACGGCCGCGGTCACACAGCATCGAAAAATCAGCCCTTGACCTGACGAATGGGAAACAATGAGCGATAAGAAACCCTTGGGAATCACCGAACTGGTGCTGCGTGATGCGCATCAAAGTCTGCTTGCGACCCGCATGCGCATCGACGACTTGCTGCCAATTGCGGGGAAACTCGACCAGGTTGGCTTTTGGTCAATAGAGTCCTGGGGCGGGGCCACGTTCGACGCCTGCATCCGCTACCTTGGAGAAGACCCCTGGGAGCGTATCCGTCGCCTCAAAGCCGCAATGCCGAATACGCCGCAACAGATGCTGTTTCGCGGGCAGAACATTCTTGGCTATCGGCACTATGCAGACGATCTCGTCGAGAAGTTTGTAGAGCGTTGCGCGACCAATGGGGTTGATGTCTTCCGCATTTTTGACGCGCTCAACGATGTGCGAAACCTTGAAACAGCGGTCAAAGCGACGCTGGCTGTCGGCAAGCACGCCCAAGGCACACTGTCTTACACCGTAAGCGAGGTTCACACGGTCGATCTTTGGGTCGATATGGGCAAGCGCATCGAGGACATGGGCGCGCATTCCATCTGCATCAAAGACATGGCAGGTCTCTTGCGACCGTATGTCGCGTTCGAGCTCGTAAGTCGCTTGAAGGAGGCTGTCGATATTCCGATTCAACTGCACTGCCATGCGACGACGGGACTATCCACCGCAACCTGCGTCAAAGCGGCAGAAGCCGGCATCGACAATATCGATACGGCCGTTTCGTCGATGAGCATGACCTACGGCCACTCGCCGACCGAGTCGTTGGTCGCCATCCTGGAAGGTACCGACAGGGATACCGGTCTCGACCTCATTCTCATTGAAGAAATTGCTGCGTATTTTCGTGAGGTCCGCAAAAAGTACGCGAAGTTTGAGGGTGCACTCAAAGGCGTGGACTCGCGCATTCTGATTGCGCAGGTGCCAGGTGGCATGCTGACCAACCTCGAGAACCAGCTGCGCGAGCAGAACGCGAGTGACAAGCTCGACGAAGTGCTGGAGGAGATTCCTCGCGTTCGCAAAGACCTGGGGATGCTGCCGCTGGTGACGCCTACGTCACAGATCGTCGGTACGCAGGCGGTCATAAACGTCATGTCCGGGTCGCGCTATGGCAATATCACGAAAGAAACCGCCGGCCTTCTCAAAGGGGAATACGGTGCGACGCCGGTACCCGTTAGCAAGGAACTGCAGGCAAAGGTGCTTGAAGGCGCGGAGCCAATAACCTGCCGGCCGGCCGATTTGCTCGAGCCGGAACTCCAGCGCCAGACCGACGAGTTAACGCGCATCGCCAAAGAGAAGGGCATCCGGTTGGCAGACGCAGTCGTCGATGATGTGCTGACCTATGCACTTTTTTCCCAGATCGGTACGAAATTTCTCCAGAACCGCGATAATCCGGCTGCATTCGAGCCGGTTCCCTGTGCTGAAACCGAGGCGCCTGCCGCACGACCTGCAGCGACGGCAACAGGGCCGGGCGTCTATTCAGTGCGTGTCAACGGCAAGGCGTTCACCGTCGAGGTTGCCGAGAGCGGCCAACTGGCCAGCGTCAGTGCCGCACCCGCCGCACCCGCCGCAAGCACTGCAGCGGCAGGCTCTGGTGAGGCCGTTAAAGCCGTACTCGCGGGCAACATCTTCAAAGTCAATGTCGCACCGGGTGCAACCGTTAGCAAAGGCGATCCGCTGGTCATTGTCGAGGCCATGAAAATGGAAACGGCGGTGGCAGCCCCGCGCGCCGGCACCGTGACCGAGGTCTTCGTTAGTCAAGGCGATTCCGTCAAGGTCGGCGACGCACTCGTCGCGATCGGCTGACGACCGGCCGATCGGTGGACCTCATTGAGCAAATCTGGACCGGATCCGGTATCTACCAGATCAAAGTCGGGCAGCTTGCCATGCTCGGCGTGTGTCTTCTCTTGCTCTACCTCGGGATAGTTCGGAAGTTCGAGCCACTGTTGCTCGTGACAATCGGTTTCGGCGGACTGCTCAGCAACATTCCCGGCGTCGAAATTGCCACGGGTAGCGGCCTGCTGCATCTTGCCTACGAGGTTGGCATCGAGACCGGTGCGTTTCCGCTGATTATCTTCATGGGTGTCGGTGCGCTGACGGACTTTGGGCCGCTCCTCGCAAACCCGCGAACACTATTCCTTGGCGCGGCCGCACAGTTCGGCATTTTCGCGACTCTGCTCGGCGCGCTCGGCCTGACCCAGTTGGGTTTGATGGATTTTTCGCTGCGCGAGGCGGCGGCCATTGGCATCATCGGCGGTGCTGACGGACCTACGGCCATTTACGTTGCCGGTAAACTCGCGCCCAATCTGCTTGGTGCTATTGCTGTCGCCGCCTATTCCTACATGGCACTGGTGCCTTTGATCCAGCCGCCCATCATGAAGCTGCTGACGACGGAGGCGGAGCGCGAGATTGAAATGGTGCAATTGCGCGAAGTGTCCAGGGCAGAGCGCATTATCTTCCCGCTGCTGCTGCTACTGCTAGTCGGGCTGCTGTTGCCCACGGCTGCGCCGCTGTTGGGAATGCTCGCATTTGGCAACCTGATGCGTGAGTGTGGCGTCGTGGAACGCCTGTCGCATACCACGCAAAATGCGCTCATCAATATTGTGACGATTTTCCTCGGCCTCGCGGTAGGATCCAAGCTGAGTGCCGAGCAATTCCTGGTGCCGAGCACCCTCGGTATCCTGCTCCTCGGGATGGTCGCGTTTGCAATTGGTACTGCGAGCGGCGTCATCATGGGTAAATTGCTGAACAAGATATCGACGCAGCCGATCAATCCGCTGATCGGTGCGGCCGGCGTTTCGGCGGTTCCAATGGCGGCGCGGGTTGCCAATAAGGTTGGGCTCGAAGCCAATCCGCACAATATTTTGCTAATGCACGCCATGGGACCGAACGTCGCAGGCGTTATCGGCTCAGCCGTAGCGGCGGGCATCATGATAATGTTCGCTTCTTGAACATACGTCCGCGAGACGGCGGGCGATCATTAGCCTGGATGTAGAGATAATGTTTTTATCAATCGTCATTCCTGCAAAAAACGAATCATCCGCGATCGGTGGCATTGTTACGTCTGCAAAAGAGGCCTGGCCGGATGCTGAAATTATCGTCGTCGATGACGGGTCTGATGACGCGACCGCCGAGCTTGCACGCGCCGCGGGCGCCACGCTGGTGCAGCACCCGGAGAGCCTTGGCAACGGTGCGGCGGTCAAAGCCGGCGCCAGGGTCGCTCAGGGCGATATCATCGCGTTCATGGACGGCGACGGCCAGCATGACCCGAAAGAGCTGGCGCCGCTGTTGCAGAAACTCGACGAGGGTTATCACATGGCCGTGGGCGCGCGCGACTCCGGGTCCCATGCCAACATGGGCCGGCTATTCGCAAACGGCTTTTACAACGGCGTTGCATCGCTGCTGATAGGTCGGAGGATTTTGGACCTGACCTCGGGTTTCAGGGTTGCCCGCGCGAAATATTTCAAGGAATTTCTATACCTGCTACCGAACGGGTTTTCCTATCCGACGACCATAACCATGGCTTTTCTGCGTTCGGGATACCCGCTCTGTTTCGTGCCGATCACGGCCGCGACCCGTGTCGGCAAGAGCCACATTCGCCCGATTCGGGACGGTATCCGGTTCATGGTGATCATCTTCAAGATCGCGACGCTGTATTCGCCGCTGAAGATTTTTCTGCCTGTCAGCGGACTGTTCTTCCTCGTAGGTCTTGGGTACTACGGATACACGCTGGCGACCTTCGGCCGGTTTACGAACATGAGCCTGCTCGTGTTCAGCGCCTCGGTTATCGTATTCCTGATCGGCCTGATCTCGGAACAGATAACAGCGCTTACCTACAGCAGGCGGTCCTGAGGGCAGGCCGAGGCGCTGACGGACATTACGGTCGTGACATAAGCACAGGCTAGCGTTTGAAGTGGTCCTCAAGAACCTGCGCCACACAGCTCGTCAACCGTTTGCCGGTTTCAATATGCAGGAACTCGTTGGGACCGTGCGCGTTGGACTTGGGTCCCAGCAGCCCCGTAATCAGGAACTGTGCTTCAGGAAAACGTTCGCCGAGCATGCCCATGAACGGGATCGTGCCGCCGGTGCCCATGTACATGGACGGTTTGCCGAAGAATGCGTTCGACGCCTTATGCATCGATGCTTCGAGCCAATCGGCAACGGCGGGCGCATTCCAGCCGGCCATGGTCGATTCGACTTCGAATGAGACGTTGGCCAACGGCGGGCCATCGGCCTCGAGCGCCTTTTTCACCGCGTGCGCTGCGTCATCCGCATCACAGGTCGGCGGCAAACGGAACGACAGCTTCAGGGTTGTAAACGGCAAAAGAACATTGCCGGCGTCAATCAGCGCTGGCATTCCTTCCGCGCCCGTTACAGCCAGCGTTGGTCGCCAGGTGTTGTTGAGCAAAAGCTCGGCGTTGGACTCGGCGGGGGCGGGCTTCTTGACGGCCCAGGGGAATTTCTCATACGCCGAATTCTTGAGCGTTTCGGCAGCGAGCTTTGCCTGCTGCAGGCGCTGCTCCGGAATCTCAACATGCAGGTCGTCGAGCAGAATTTGCCCGTTCGACTCGTCTTCGATACGACTGATCAGATGGCGAGCGATCCTGAAACTCGATGGCACAACTCCACTCGCTG
>JBATHK010000034.1:0-2276 GCA_049666725.1 Woeseiaceae bacterium | reverse complement strand
GGGTGGCGTCTTGCCGTGGTGGGCACACGGCTCGAGCGTTACATAGGCAGTGGCGCCCGCGGCATCTTTGCCTGCCGCGGCCAGCGCATTGATCTCTGCGTGCGGTTCGCCGGCACGTTCGTGCCAGCCCTCCGCGACGACCCGCTCGTTCTTCGCGATGACGCAGCCGACCATCGGGTTGGGATGCGCCGAATACAGACCGCGAGCGGCCAGCTGCAACGCGCGCGCCATCTGCGCGCTATCAAAATCGGAGAACGACGGCATGGTCAGCGTTTCTTGTCGTCCAGCAGGTCCGGCAGCAATGACATTTGTTCGCGGCTCGCGGCTGTTTCGGAGATTTTCTGCAGGCGCTTGATCTCGTCCTCGAACTCGTTGACGTCCTGAAAGCGCCGATAGACAGACGCAAAGCGCACGTACGCCACCTCATCAAGTTCGTGCAGTTCCTCCATGACCAGCTCGCCGACGAGGCGCGATGGCACCTCACGCTCGCCCATGGTTCGCAGTTTGTGAATGAGGTGCCCGACTGCCTGCTCGAGCTTTTCACTCGGCACGGGACGCTTCTCGAGCGCTCGCACCATGCTGTTGCGCAGCTTGTTTTCATCAAACGGTTGGCGCGAGTTATCGTTTTTTATCAAGCGCGGCATGACAAGTTCCGCCGTCTCGAAGGTCGTGAACCGTTCGTTGCAGTCCAGGCACTGACGGCGCCGGCGAATCTGCCGGCCATCACCCGCGAGGCGGGAGTCTATGACCTTGGTTTCTTCGTGGGCGCAGAACGGACAGTGCATGACCGACTAGAACTCCTTCGGGCGAAGGACCAATCAGGCGTAAACCGGGAACCGTTTGCAAAGCTCCAGCACCTGGCCCTTGACGCGCTCGATTGTCTCCTCGTTTTCGATGTCATCGAGTATATCCGCTATCCAGCCGCTTAGCTGACGGGTTTCTTTTGGCCCGAAGCCGCGTGTCGTGATAGCCGGCGTGCCAAGACGCAGGCCGCTGGTCACGAATGGTGACTGCGGGTCATTGGGCACCGAGTTCTTGTTAACCGTAATATTCGCGCTGCCCAGTGCCGCATCGGCCGCTTTACCCGTGATGCCTTTGTCAATAAGACTCACTAGCATGAGGTGATTCTCGGTGCCGCCTGACACGATCGGATAGCCGCGGTCGGCAAGTACCTCGGCCATCACTTTGGCGTTCTTGCAAACCATCGCCTGGTAATCCTTGAACCCCGGCTCCATCGCTTCCTTGAACGCAATCGCTTTAGCCGCAATCACGTGCATGAGCGGACCGCCCTGCGTGCCGGGAAAAACCAGCGAATTGAATTTTTTCGTCAGTTCGTCGTTCTTGCGCGCAACGATGATCCCGCCTCGAGGGCCACGCAGCGTCTTGTGCGTCGTCGATGCACAGACATCGGCATACGGCAATGGATTCGGGTAGTGTCCAGTCACGATGAGCCCGGCAACGTGGGCCATATCAACGAAAAGGTAAGCGCCCACGCTATCGGCAATCTGCCGGAAACGACCCCAGTCAATGACCTGCGAATAAGCCGAGAAACCCGCCACGATCATCTTTGGCTTGTGCTCCGAAGCGAGCGCCTGCACCGCGTCGTAGTCAATCAGTCCGGTTGCAGTATCGAGGCCGTACTGGATGGCGTTGAACAGCTTGCCCGAGAAATTGACCTTGGAACCGTGCGTCAGGTGTCCACCGTCGGCGAGGCTCATCCCGAGGATCGTGTCGCCTGCATTCAACAGGGCCAGGTAGACGGCCGCATTCGCCTGTGAACCCGAGTGCGGCTGCACGTTGGCGTAATCGGCACCGAACAGCTTCTTTACTCTCTCGATCGCAAGTGTCTCGACGTCGTCGACATACTCGCAGCCGCCGTAATAGCGTTTGCCCGGATATCCCTCGGCGTACTTGTTGGTCAGCACGCTGCCCTGTGCAGCCATCACACGCGGGCTGGCATAGTTCTCCGAAGCAATCAGTTCGACGTGCTCTTCCTGGCGTCGAATTTCCTGTGATATGGCCTTGGCAACTTCAGGATCGAATGTCTCGATCGGTGTCGATGTGTCAAACATCCGGGAATCTCCGTGGGAGGGGGCGCAAAAGACGGCGATAGTACCTGTTTCGCCGCTGAGATGGCAGCGCCCGAACAGGCTTACTGCGATTCCGCCAGTGACTGCACGACCCGGGTCCAGGCCCGCGCGAGGTTGCGCCGGTTGTAGCCGCCGCCGCCCGTGGCGATGATCCTGCCTTCGCAATACTTGTCGGCAAGCCGGCAC
>JBATHK010000033.1:0-13535 GCA_049666725.1 Woeseiaceae bacterium | reverse complement strand
GCCGAACCATCATCTGGTGGAGGGGGTAGGATTCGAACCTACGTAGGCATAGCCAGCAGATTTACAGTCTGCCCTCGTTGACCGCTTGAGTACCCCTCCGCGTACGCAAGCCGGGCATTGTCTAATTCCCCTGCCCGACTGTCAACAGCTAAACGACTGATTCTTTAGATTTCCGGGTGTCCGCGGAATTTCGCTGTATCCCATGAACGGCGGGGCTTTGACGGTCAGGAAGACCTAATGTCGCGGAGCACATGGATGTGCGAGAGCGACGCCGACAATTCAGGCCGGCCGGGCCCAGTGCCATGGCTCGTAGATGAAACCGAAGGGGTTTTCGCGCGGGTAGCTCATCGAAAACCCGTATCGAGCGGCATTCTCGAGCAGCCAGCGAAACGCGTCGGAGTCCTCGAACTCCTCGGTCAGCGGCCGGGATCCGGGAGTCGCGATGTCGACAGCCCGCCCGCTGTGGTGCTCACTAAAGCCTGGCGCCGCGTTGACCCGTAGAATATCGCTAACTATCTGACCTGCATTGATTTTTTTTCGTATCAGGCTCGCCTGGTAGTCGATTCCGCGAAACCCGGAGACGATTAGCAGGGTGACGCCGTCCGCAGCCGCCGCATTCACCATCTCCGTCCATTTCCTGGCCGTTTCCGGGGTGAGCCGCTGCATGCGGCCGACAAGGTTGGGGCCGACGTCAACAAGATCGGTGGCCTCCTCAAACAGGGGTTTGTTGCCGTCCCGGCCGTAGTCCTCGGGAATGCCGAGTTCCTCGTGAAGTTCGCGTAGCATAGGTCTGATTGTCTCATGTGGCGAGAATTTGTCCCACAATAGGGTTCCAAACGTTGAAATGGGTAACGTATGTCTGAAGACACGATCTACAAGGCCGACCCGGGCTCCGAGCCATTCCGATTCGACGACAAAGTCGCACAGGTTTTTCCCGACATGCTGCGCCGATCAATCCCTGGGTACGCGGCGTCCATCGAGGCAATCGGATCGCTGGCAGCCCGCTACGTTCGCGCCGGCACCAATTGCTACGACCTCGGCTGTTCGCTGGGCGCTGCGACGATCGCGATGCGCCAGGGCATCCTCGAGCCCGGCTGTCGAATTGTCGCGGTCGACGCCGCTCCGGCCATGATCGAACGCTGCAGGGAGGCCGTTGCCAAAGACACCGGCCTGCCTGGCTTGATGACGGACGTCGATCTTGTGCTGGGCGACGTCCGCGACTTGGAGTTCGTCAATGCCTCGATGGTCGTACTGAACTACACGCTGCAGTTTGTCGCTCTCACCGATCGCGACGCATTACTGCGCCGGATCCGCGACGGCATGAATGTTGGCGGGATATTGGTGTTGTCGGAGAAGGTCGTCGATGAGAATCCGCACATGGAAGAGCTGCTCGTTGACCTCCACCACGAGCACAAGCGCCGCAATAACTACAGCGCACTCGAGGTTAGCCGGAAAAGGGCCGCGCTTGAAAATGTGCTGGTGCCCGAAACGGTTGCCGCGCATCGCACTCGCCTGCAGGCGGCTGGTTTTTCGCACTCGGCTGTCTGGCTTCGCTATTTCAATTTCGTTTCCATCATTGCATTGCGCTGACCATGACGGCCAAGATTGATACCGGCGCACTGGCCGATTGCCTCTCGGCGATCGGCCTTCCGGACTGGCCGGGCGTCTTGCAGCCGCTGCTGGAATCCCGGATGTCCGCCAAGGGGCACGGCGATTACGAACGCTGGCGTGAAATCGTGATGGCTTTGCCGGGGGCCGCATCGGACCCGCAAGAGCTTCGCCAACTGTTGCTCGGCCTGTCGCCGTGGCGCAAAGGTCCATTTCACATCGCCGATGTCGAAATCGATGCCGAATGGCGCAGCGATCGTAAATGGGCGCGGCTGGCGGAGGCCATTCTGCCGCTCACGGGCCGCACAGTGCTCGACGTTGGTTGTGGCAATGGTTACTACGCCCTGCAAACGCGCAAAGCCGGCGCCAGCGTTGTCATAGGTATCGATCCAACACTCGTCTATGTCATGCAGTTTCTTGCCGTGAATACGTTTGTGCGTGACCCGTTCGCGTTCGTCCTGCCTCTTCGTCTTGAGGAAACACCGAACGCCAGGAACAGGTTCGACACCACGTTTTCCATGGGCGTGTTGTATCACCAACGTTCGCCGATCGACCATTTGAGGCGTCTCAAGACAACGCTGCGCTCCGGTGGACAACTGGTCCTGGAAACCATTTTTATCCCGGGTGAAGAGTCTTACGCCTGCACACCAAAAGACCGCTACGCGCGCATGCGAAACGTGTGGCTCCTGCCAACAATTGCCGAGCTGACGACCTGGATGCGACGCACCGGCTATCGGGACATCGAAATTATCGATCAGTCCATAACGACCACCGACGAGCAGCGCAGCACCGAATGGATGCGCTTCGAGTCGCTGCGCGAAGCGCTCGATCCCGATGACCCGTCCAGGACCGTCGAAGGCTGGCCCGCGCCGCGCCGGGTCGTGGTTACGGCGATCAGTCCGTAATTCACCCACCGCTCACATTTGACGGGCCCCGCTCGTGTCCATGCAGCGGAGGTGAGTGCCGGGGCGTCTTACAAAGCGAGTTTGTGAAACAGCTGTCCGAGCGACTGAGATTCCCGGCGATCGGCGCCGCGGTGACAACGCTGGGCGGTGGTCGGTGGCGGGTAATTTGACTACCCGGTGGTTCGACTGTAATTTCTGTTAAAACAGAAATAACGGAAATGCCTCATGCAGATGACTCCCGCGATCGAGAAGTACGTTCTTCACTGGGGTGAAATGGGCACGCGCTGGGGGACAAACCGCACCGTGGCACAGATTCAGGCCCTGCTCTATTTGTCACCGAAACCGCTGCGAGCTGACGAGATCGTCGACCTGCTGTCGGTGGCACGCTCCAATGTCAGCACGAGCATTCGCGAGTTGCAGAGTTATCGCCTCGTGCGCATGACGCATGTGCTGGGCGACCGGCGCGACTATTTCGAATCCCTGCATGATGTCTGGGAGTTGTTTCGCGTCATCATCGAGCAACGCAAGCAGCGTGAGTTGAACCCAACCCTGGCGATGCTCAGGAGCTGCGCGTCCGAAGTCGATAGCGAGAAGGAAACGGACCCGATCACGAAGCAACGCATTCACAACATGCTGGAGTTTGTCGATTCGACGAGCCAATGGTATGAGGAAATAAGCGGCGTGCCGACCACTACCTTGACGAAGCTGATGGCCATGGGCAAGCGCATCACCAAGATCGTCAAAAAATAGGCAGGCAGACCATCAGCGCCACCGGCACCGCATTCACTGCGGGTCGCTCTGAGCGACACAGGCTGGTACGGCCTCCTGTCTGCCTTCCTGGACTTCGCGCAACAACCAAACGGATTCGCTGGACGCGGCAGACTCCGGCCCGCCGTTGATCGTATCAGCCGGCCTGTAAAAATAACCGCCGGGCACGTACTGCCACGTATGCACTTCCCCGGCCACGCATTCGCTGTGCTGGTAATTCCCGGCCAGCAGATAACCTTCCCTGACCGCGGAGGATTTTTGCCACAGAAGCGATGCGCCGGGCATAACCTTGAGCATCCAGGTTTTTGCGCCGCTACCGGGATCCTTGCGCAGCTCCTTGACCAACACGCCCGGTGTCGCCGTCCCCTCCCACGTCAACAGTCCGGAATCAATGATTATCGGTGACCGAATAACCGATTCGGGGTCAACGTCGTTCAGGAAATACAGAATTCTGGCGCCATCGGCCGACCGCAGGTTGAAGCCCAGCGATCCGGCAGGCAGGAACGCATATCCGCCACGCGGCAGTTCGACGTCCGCGATCGTCATCTGTCCCGCTACCACGAATATTTCCAGCGAACGGCCGGGCGATCCGCCGCTGGTGCCATTCCAGTCAGGCGGCAGGTCAATACGGTTGCTCGTGCGTCGCGTCTGCGGATCGCCTGCCATTTGTTTCGCTCGGATCCCGGGCAGGCTCGCCATGAAGACGTCGCCGAGTTCATCGACCTGCACGAAGGCCGGGTACGGTAGTTTTGGGGGCCCGCTTGCGCAAGCAGTCAACACGAGAGCGAACAAAACACACGAAAAAACGGTTCTTGTCATGTGATTACCTGTGCTCCAAGAAAAAAGCCGCCCAGAATCTGGGCGGCGCAGTAAGCAGAAGATGTATTTGGCTGGATTCGGTTCGCATTCAAATATCGAAACGTCAATGTCGCAACAATTTTCGGCGCTCTCCAAAGTCCGGCTGGCAATTCGCTTCGTCATCGGCAATGACTGTTTGCAGGAAATCAGTCAAAAAGGTCGCGTGTTGAGAGGGTTCACGCAGCACCCGCCGTTGAGTCATGCATCCGGCATGGCGATTTGCCCACTTCGCCTTCCTACATCTCATCTCCGTGCGTACCGGATCGGTACTGGCGGAATGCTACTACATCTTGTGTGTGAAGGCGAATAATCCACTATATCTAGGCAAAAAATGTAAAATCGACGACGAAGGGCGTCGAAAAAGGTAGGCTTGCGAACATCAAAGATCTGTGGGGGACCCCTGCCTTGACTGACACCATGATTGACGGCCGTTCGACACACCGTTCCTGGCGCCAAGATTTTTCTAGGGAGCGCCTGCATTGAGCAACAAATACCCGCTTGGCAAACAGAACAAGGTCCGCCAGCTGCGTGAAAAGGCCGTGTATGACAAAACGACCGTGCACGGCATTCTCGACTCCGCGATGATTGCCCACGTCGCATTCGTGCAGGAAGGCCTGCCGGTCGTCGTGCCGATGCTGTACGGCCGGGATGGCGAGACCCTGTTCCTGCACGGCGCCAGGAAAGCGCGCGTGATCCGCCTCTTGCAAAGTACCGGGACCGCCTGTCTCAACGTTACTCATGTTGACGGCCTCGTTTACGCGCGGTCCGCCTTCAATTCTTCGATGAGTTATCGCTCGGCAACCGTGTTCGGACCGGCGCGGCTGATCGAAGACAGCGGAGAAAAATTGCACGCACTGCGCGTCATTTCGGAACGCGCGATGCCGGGCCGCTGGGATGAACTCAGGGAACCGCACGTCAACGAAGTCAAAAAAACCGGCATTATTGCTCTCGATATCGAATCGGCTTCGGCAAAGATCTCGACGGGCATGCCGAAAGACGAAGACGAAGACTACGAGATTCCAGTCTGGGCTGGCGTGCTGCCGCTGGAAAGCCGGTTCACTACGCTGCAGTCTGACGACCGCGTGATTAAGGGCGTGCAGCCATCGAGCGTTGTGCGCGCGATGGAAGGCAAGAAACTGTAGCAGCGCAAACCTACAGCAGGTCCTGCGTATTCTCTGCCTCCAGCCTCAGCAGCGCTTCCTTGGTATCGAGGCCGCCGCCGAATCCCGTCAGGTCGCCGCTGCTGCCAATGACTCGGTGGCACGGTACGACGATCGGTATCGGGTTACGGCCATTGGCAGCGCCGACGGCACGCACGGCCCTCGGTCTGCCAATGCGTTTCGCGATATCGCCGTAGGACACGGTCTCGCCGTAGGGTATCTCCAGCAGCGCTTTAAGTACGCTGACCTGGAATTCTGTGCCCGCCAGCGTCAGTGGCAAATCGAAGTCTTTCCTGGCGCCCGCAAAATACTCCTCGAGCTGCTGCCGTGCTGTCGCCAGCGGTTTCTCGTTATAGATCCAATCGGCCTCCGGGTCCCGACGCATTGACCCCTTCGGAAAGCCGATCATCGCGAGCGCGCCGTCTTCGCCGGCCAACAACAACTCACCAATCGGTGTATCGAGGTAACAGTAGTACATCATTCAGCCTTCGGCTCCATTTTCAGAGCCCCATAGTAGTAGTGCCGCATACGCACGCCACGGCCGCCAGGCCTCGGCACGGGTCATCAGCTCGGCAGGTGTCATGCGCAATTTTCCCGCAAGATCGAACGCGCGCAGCAGCCCCAGGTCCGATGCCGGAAATGCGTCCGGGTTTTTCAATGCTCTCATGGCGACATACTGTGCCGTCCATTCGCCGATACCCTTGATGGCCTGGAATGACGCACAAAAATCGTCCGGTGCCTCTGCGGCATCTATCGGCAAGGTGCCATCGACAACAGCTCTCGCGACGCTGCGGATAGTGCGGGCGCGGCTCGCTATAATTCCCAGATTTTCCAGCCTCGCCCGCACGAGCTTTTGCGGCTGCGGAAACAGCCGATCAGGCGCCTGAGGCAAGCCGCCAACCGGGAGGTTGATTCGTTCGCCATAACGTTCAGCGACGCGTCCCGCCAGGGTCGTTGCTGCACTCACCGACACTTGCTGGCCGAGAATCGCACGCACAGTCAACTCGAATCCATCCCAGGACCCCGGAACACGGACACCCGGGTTCTCGTCCAGTAATCTTCTTAACCTGGGATCCACCGACAACACTCGTGCAATTTCGTCGCTAGAGGCGTCTAGGTCAAACAGGCTCCGCGCGCGCTGCACAATCGAGAACAGGGCGCTCGTGCCAATGCCGTGCAGTGACAGCAACAGGTGATCACCGGTATCCCGAACGTCCAGAATTCCGCGTTCATCGCCTACCTCAATCGTGCGCAGGTACCGCCCGGCATGCACGATTTCGACAAGTGGCGTTGCCCTTGCCGCGAAAAATGTGAGCAGCCTGTCCCAGTCGAAAGGACGTCGATAAGGCAGCTGCACGGAGAACGTGCTGGCAGTTCCGGCCGCGTCCCGGCGGCGTCGTAATTCCCCGGGTGTACGGCCGTAGGTCTTCCTGAATGTATCGTTAAAGCGCCTGACGCTGCCAAATCCGGCCGCGACCGAAACCTCTCGCATGGATAATGATGTTTGATCGATGAGGTTCTTTGCAAAGTGCAGGCGCTGGGTATGAGCGACAGCGAGCGGGCTTGCCCCCAGATGTTTGTTGAACAGGCGCCGCAGGTGGCGACTCGTTACGCCGAGCCGCTCGGCGAGATGTTCCAGGTTTCCTTCGTCCAATGCGCCTTGCGCGATCAGGCGGAGTCCCCTGTGCACAGTCGTCGACGTACCTGCCCAGGCGGGTGTGCCAGGGGCACATTCGGGGCGGCAGCGCAGACAGGGGCGAAAGCCAGCTTCACTCGCGGCCGCGGCCGTCCTGTAGTAAACAACATTTTCGCTTTTCGGCGTGGTCGCAGGGCAAATTGGCCGACAGTAGATTCCGGTCGTCTTCACGCCAATGAAAAACCGGCCATCGAACCGTGCATCCCGTGACAGCCTGGCGCGTTCAAATATTTCGTTGGTGCTCATCATGGCGCTTCCTTCGATTTGAAGTATACGCCGGCATGGAGCCCGGAATGGCCAGAATCGGACCTGTATTACAAAAGAAGCCGGACAGCCCTGTTGGCCTGTCCGGCTCTGCTTTGCCCAGGTTTTGCAGCTATGCCGCGGTGCGCGTATTGCGGCCCTGCCGGCTCTCCAGCCACGCCTGCAAATCATCAGAACCACCGACCAGCTTGCCGTCGATGAACACCTGCGGATAGGTAATGCTCGATGAGACAGCGCGCAGCGTCTGGTCCGTGTAGTCGCGATTCAGCAGCAGCTCCTCGAACTCGATGCCTGCGTCTCGCAGCATTCCTTTCGCACGTACGCAGAACGGGCAGCCCTCACGTGTAAAGATGGCAACGTCTACGGGCAACTCGCCCTGCGGATCCAGGTATTTGAGCATCGTGTCGGCATCCGATACGTGGAACGGATCGCCGGGCTCTTCCGGCTCAATGAACATCTTTTCAATGACGCCATCACGCACGAGCATCGAGTATCGCCAGGAACGCTTGCCGAAACCCAGGTCTTCCTTGCCAACCAGGAGCCCCATGCCGTCGGAGAAATCGCCGTTGCCATCCGGAAGGAACGTGATTCGATCGGCATGCTGGCTGCGCTTCCATTCGTTCATGACGAAAGCGTCATTGACGCTGACGCAGATCACCTCATCAATGCCGTTGGCTTTGAACAACGGCACCAGCTGATTGTATCGCGGCACGTGCGAGGATGAGCAGGTAGGAGTAAAGGCACCGGGCAAAGAAAACAGAACGACGGATTTGCCGGCGAACACGTCTTTGCTCGCGACATTGACCCACTCGTGATCGCGCCGGGTCTTGAACGTTACATTCGGGATTCGCTTCCCTTCGAGGTTTTTAAACATTTCTTGTCTCCAGTTAGTTGCTTTATTGACGATTTGCTTTATTGATCAGGCCAACATGCTGCGGAGCATCCAGGCATTTTTTTCATGAATCTGCATGCGCTGCGTCAGCAGGTCTGCAGTGGGCTCGTCATTCGCGGCATCGGCAGCAGGGAAGGCCTCTCGGGCCGTGCGTACGACAGTTTCCTGCCCGATCGCAAGCTGGCGAATCATCTCTTCCGCCGTTTCCTCGCCGTTACCCTCTTCAATCGAGGTCATGGTCGCGAACTCGGAATAAGACCCTGGCGCCTTGACGCCGAGAGCGCGGATACGCTCTGCAATTTCATCGACGGCGGTTGCCAGCTCGGTGTATTGGCCCTCGAACATCAGGTGCAGCGTATTGAACTGCGGACCCGTGACGTTCCAATGGTAGTTATGCGTCTTTAGATAAAGGGTGTAGCTGTCGGCCAGTAGCCGTGACAGCCCGGACGCGATGGTCTCGCGATCCTTCTTGTTGATTCCGGTATTGAGTTCCATGCCGCTCTCCCATGAGTGTTTCAGGTTTTTAATTCTACACATGGACAGATAATATTTAAAATGTTTTAATTATATGACTATATTCGATTTTTTCGATCATGAAGTCGCCCTCGATACAACAGCTGAAGTACTTTGTCGCGCTCACGGAAATCGAGCACTTCGGCCGTGCCGCCGAACGATGCTTCGTGTCTCAGTCCGCTTTCAGCAATGCCATCAAGGAGCTGGAAAGCACGCTGGACGCGCAGCTCGTCGACCGCACTAACCGCAATGTAACGATCACCGCCACGGGACAGCAGGTTGCGGTCCAGGCACGGCTCGTATTGCGGGACCTTGACAGCCTGGTGGAGACAGCACGTGGACAGAAAGAACCGCTTACTGGCGAGCTTCGCCTCGGTGTCATTCCCACAATCGCGCCGTTCATCCTGCCGGATGTACTGCCAAGGCTCCGCAAGAAATATCCCGACCTTCGCCTGCTGCTGGTCGAGGACCAGACACAGCGCATTTATGCGCGGCTGATGCAGGGCGAGCTGGACGTACTATTAATCGCCCTGCCCTGGGAAATGCAGGGTGTTGAAGAGCACCCGTTGTTCAGGGACACATTCTGTCTGGCATGCCATGAAAATACGGATCACGTGGACCCCGAAAACTATCGATTCAGCCGGCTCGATTCAGATAGCATCCTGCTGCTCGAAGATGGTCATTGCCTCAGGGAGCATGCGCTCGCAGCATGCAAAATACGCAATACGCAAAAGGTAAGCCGTTTTGCAGCAAGCAGCCTGCTGACACTCATCGAAATGGTCGATGCAGACCTTGGCGTGACGTTTCTCCCCGAGATGGCTCGTGGATCATCGCTGCTTCGCAATACGCGGGTGAAGCTGCACTCAATCGGCGATCGCAGTTACCGCACGATAGGCCTGGTCTGGCGCAAGGGCAGTCGACGCGTCGAAGAGTTTCGCCTGCTGGGCGACTTCATTCGGGATTCCTGTTGAGGCGCAAGCGTTATTCGTAGGCAGGAATGCGTATTGTTGGCATACTCGACTCATAGCAACATGGTGGTGAAAGAGGTGCTGCTATGAAAGGTACAATTTTCCTGATCGCAAGCGCGCTGTTGCTCGTGGCCTGCGCGCACGATGCCTCGAATGGGGTGTCTGGAACAAAGGACGCCTTATCCGGAGACCGGTTCGCCGCGATGAACGGCGCATTCGCGTATCGGGAACACTGTGCGGGCTGCCACGAAACCGGCATGCTGGGCTCTCCAATAGCGGGTGACGCCTCTGACTGGGGTGCTCGCTCGCAGCTCTGGGACGCGGTTCTCCTCGATCACGCGATTACCGGGTATCTCGAGATGCCTGCAAAAGGCGGCCAGACCGACCTGCCAGACGAGGTCGTCAGATTAGCTTTCGACTACATGCTTCGCATGACATTTCCGGATATGCCGCACGACTGCAATCCCCCATATTGTGGGAACTCTGAGGAGTAAACGCCGCACCTCGCGTCTGCGATTCTGACAACCCGGAAACCACTTTACTGACTGCAGCGAGGGTCTGCCGCTTGAATACCGGCAATCATCTCCCGCGTCACCGGTATCGGGTCGCAGCCATGCTCCAGCTCGCAAATCAGATCGTACTTTTGCTCCGCTTTGATGTGGCATCCGAAGCAGTTTCCGCCAAACTTGTTGACGACATCGACGAAGCCCCGATTGCGAATGCTGCTGCCCCCGGCCGACACGTCGAGCTCGAAGAACTCCCAGTCGCGAGTGGCCGCGTTCCAGCCGGGGTGGTGCTTCACCATTACTTCGGTTGGGACCAGCTGCACGACCGATCCCGGAGGGTAAACGCCGCCGTCAGTGGACTCGGCAACTGCAACAGTTGCATCGAGATCGCCAAGTAAATTGTCGACAAAGAAATGTCGAATCGCCGTCATCTCGGCAAGACACCGGAACGCACTGGCGTCGATTGACAATTCGGGCAGGTCTGCCACGGCCAGCGTTTCAACCGTGGGTGCTGCCACTGTGTCAACGGGTTTACTGGCGACTTCGTTTTTTCCACAAGCCTGGAGACTGAGCGACACCAGTAAAAGCAGCATTGCCTGTCCCGCGCTGGCTCCGGTTGTTCGATTTTTTGTCATGGCTCTCTACCGTCATCCTTGGAAACAAGGTGGATCATTCATGGTACTACGAAAATGAAAGGCGGCTAGCGGCCAAGAGCAGGCCTCTGACTTTGGTATCTTTTTCGGGTATCCACGATTGACGGCGACGCGTCGGCGAACTACCGTTCTCGTTGGACAAAAGCCGCTCCGCTGCTTTGTTCTGCTTCCATCGCGGCGCCGGCAAGGAGGCAAATCATGTTTACTCGCAAGTGTTCCACGCTCATTGTCGGCGTGGTCCTTTTCCTATTGGTTTCCTGCGGTGGCAGCGGGAGTGACGGGGTAGTTGTCACACCGCCACCAGCGAATTTAGCCGCATTACCAATTACCGCTGCTAACGCACAAGGCATCACAGCAAACGTCCTGGTAGCAGTTGTATCGACAATCGACATAATCGATATCCTCAATATCATTGGGCCTGCTGATGCCCAAGGTCAAATTCCCGGTCTGGCCAAATTCGCGGTCAACGCGATCATCCCGCGAACCGTGGCCTGCGACACCGGTAACGCCGCGGTTGAGTGGAACGACGCGGATAACAACCTTGAGGTATCGACAGGAGATACATTCGATATCGATTTCAACATGTGTTTCTTTAGTGATTCAGGTACGACGCTGGACGGTCCTACTTTGCTCACCAACCTGGTTATTGCGGGCGATCCTTTGAATCGGATCGCGCCCTGGGCTCTGGAGCTGACTTTTGGTTTCGACAACTTGTCTGGTACGGACAGCAGCGGCACCGTAATCGTGGACGGCGATGTCAATCTTGATTACCGCAGCGACGACAATATCGTGGAGAATATTTCGATCACTACGGCCTCGTTGACAACGCAAACAGCCGGCATCACAGAAACGCTAAGCGACTACGTGCTGACCCAGACTTTTGATATCAATGCTTTAACCCTGGTGCTTAGCGCAAACGGTATATTGACCAGCACCCTGCTCGAGGGCAGCGTCACATTCGAGACGTTGGAGGATTTCACTGGGACATTTGACGATAATCCGTCCGCCGGGCAAATGCTGATTAGTGACTCTGGCTCCAGTGTTCTCGTTACCGTACTGGATAACATCAGTGTCCAACTTGATATCGACTTTGACCTGGACGGTACGATCGATGAGACGATTGTAGTCACCTGGGCCGAGCTCAATATCGACTAGCCACCAATGTATTCTCAAACAAGCGGCACCTCAGAACAAAAAGGAATCATATGGCATTTGTTAGCTACCGCACGCGCGTGAACGCGCCGATCGAAGTACTCTGGAAACACCTGTTAGAGAAGGTCGAAACACCTGAAAAATTCATTCCCGCAGTGACGCGTTCAGAAATTCTCGAACGGCTGGGACCAAATTCGGTCGACCGGCTGATGTATCTGGATGACGGTACGGGCGAGAAACCGACGCGTGAAATCATCACGAGCGATATCCACACGCGTAGCATTGTGTTCAAGATGATCGAAAATCCCGTTTGGAGTGGTTTCGTCACGAACACGGTAATGGACGATCGCGACGGCGTGGAACTCGACATCACGATGCACTGGCAACTTAAGGAAGAAGGCCATCCTGCTGCTGAAGCGCCCTGGGCGAATATCGTTAAGGATGCGGTTATGCAGACCAAGGATCTTGCAGAAGCGGAGGCGGCTCAACACGATTGACGGCAACTACTTTCACAAAAAGCGATCAAGTGACCAGACGCTAACAGCCGGAAATTGCCTCAATTGCATCCGGATATGAAAAAGCGGGCCCTTTGCGGGGCCCGCCTGGGTTTGGTGCCGGCACCAAGAGTCGAACTCGGGACCTACTGATTACAAATCAATTCTCCGATCAAGGAGTGATGCGGTCTCCAGCTCGATTCCTTTAGAAATATGCCGAGATTCGACCTCGTAGCCATGCGGTATGCAGATACATTTTTAGAAGAGAATCGCCTTGTTTACGGCAAGGAGCGACAGTGTTCCCTAGAACGCTTTGCTTGGATCTTGACGTTTCAAAATACGCACAATTTCCACGCCTTGCGCGTTAACGCGGTAGTAGATCGAATGCGCGCCACACACGCTACGGTGATAGCCAGGTCGAATATGGTCAACCGTTGGATATAGCTGCGGTTGCTCGGCCAATACTGAAAATCGCTGTTTGAGCTGGTCACGGTATCGGTTGGACTGTGCAACCCCGAAGTGTTCGTCGCCGTATTGTGCGATAGCAATCAAGTCGTCTTCGGCGCTTTTAGAAAGCCGATACTCACCCATGCTTTGCCTTATGGCGTTTCCCCATGCTTTGCCTTATGGCGTTGCCGCGCGTCTTCCCATATTTCGTCGACGCTGCGATTGCTAAAACCGCTCTCCTCGCCTTCAATCAATGCGGCGCGAATAGCCTCAATTTCGGCGGGGGTTTCCTGGTCCCGAAGTTGCCGTTCACGGATCAACTCGCGAACCACCTCACTTTCGTTACCGTAATGTCCCGTTCTAATCTGCGCCTTGATCCAGCTGTCTTGCTGATCGGTTACCGATATACTTTTCTTGACCATTGGCATGGCTTGTCCTCCAAAGGAGTAGGTGAGTTTATCCTACTCAGTAGTATACTTTACTACCTTCTTGCTGCCAAAAGCGAAAAGGGGTCAGACCCTGTTAGCTCTGACCCCTAAATTCCTTAGAAAAAATGGTGCCGGCACCAAGAGTCGAACTCGGGACCTACTGATTACAAATCAATTCTGCAATCAAGGAACAATGCGGTCTCCAGCTCGATTCCTTTAGAAT
>JBATHK010000032.1:0-36404 GCA_049666725.1 Woeseiaceae bacterium | reverse complement strand
CACGCGGATTGGCCGGCCGGCTCATCGGGCACCACCGATGTAGGCTGCGACGACGTCAATTCGAGAGTGGCCTAGTTCCTGTGCGATGGTTTGTCTCGCCGTACGGTCGATTGTGCGATCAGCGCATTGTCTGCCGGCAACGACCGGAGCAGCTGACTTAGTCAGCTGCCGATAGCGTTCGCAGGCGTAAGCGGCACGCAGGTCATGAATCTTCGCAAGTCCGTAGTCGTCTCTGACGGCCGCCCAGACATGATGGACGCGTGTGTTCCATTGTTTCCACGAGACTTCAGGGAGAATCAGATTACGACCCTTCCCCTGAACATTGGCTGCTCGCACCAGACATTTGATCGCGGCGCCGGAAACCGGAACCCAGCGATCCACTCGATGCCCCCGGCCGCCTTTGGTGCCGGCGGTGATGTTGACCGCGCCGTGTTTTTTGGCCTGACCCAGGGCTGCGCGCGCGTTAAGCATTGACGCTTCTCTCAATCGCAGACCCAGTGCACGAGCAACTTCCACTGTTGCTGCGATCTGATCGTGGCCGTTTATCCGAAGTCGATCAGCACACTGGCGCACGGTCTTTGCGTCGAGACCCGCTGGCGGGTCTGTTCGCACCCGGGTTCGCTGGCCGATCAATTTGGCTGGCGCAACCCGAATCCGCCGATCGCCTCGCATTGCTTCCAGAACGACGTTTACTGTCGATAGCAGATTCTGCGCGTACGCTGTGGACAGTTGATCGGTGGCAACCTTCTCAGCCAGTTCCTGGCCGTACTCATTGACCATTCCCTGGTCGACCGAGTTCGCATCACGAATGCCACGTTGGTCACGACACCACGATACAAACTGTCGCCAGCGCGCGGCGTGGCTGGCTGCCGTCCCATAGTGCCCGTTGCCATATCGGTCTCTCAATGCCTGCTTACCGGCCCATTCCATCTGTTTGCCGTAACCGAAGTTACGGTGACCGCCTACCTTATTCATATTGTGTTGATCCTCTAAAGTCGGTTTCTCATTTCGATTGCTCACAGTGATTCCTGGTATCGGTGAGTGAAAAACCGCGGATGAGCTGGCGGTCACAGCGTGATGGCCCCATTGCAAGGCCGAGTAGTAAGCGCAGGGCGCTTTCAGTTCATTCCCCCTGACCAACACACCTCGGGACGATCCAAACGGGATCGCGGAATCGGGTGTGGGCTGCGCCAATCAATCCATCGATTGGCCGCCGGGCAGCGAGTTTTGATGGCTATTACGTCGTGCGCTGCACGGCCAAAGCCAATCGGGACGCAGACTTGCGCCAGTTTCAAGAGGCCCGTCTCTGTGCAGCGCCGGGGCGCTCACAAAGACGGGCTGAGTTGCAACAGGGGTTCGACACAGAACATTACTGGGTCACGCATCCGGCATGACGACAGCAAGGACAGCGTCGCGTTGTTGCGGCTTGCTAAAGGGTTGCACCAGGGACTGGCGCAATGGACGGGTATGGCGCAAAAGCGCCGCCTGCTGGGTCAACGAATCTCATGCTTGAATTGCAATCGAGTTGCGCTGAGCAAAAGTGAGATCGACGGCTGTCGCCGTTGCGCCTGTGTGACGATCTCTTTAGGCGCCGGGTGCTCCTGTAAAAGGAGCTTGGGTGTCGTTGGTATACCGCAACGACGACGGTGTTGATGCGAGAACTTTAGCGCGTGTCCGAAGGACAAACCAGCGGAAACAGGGGCACGATTTCTGCCCCCGTTTCTGCGGAATTTTCCAAGACAAAATACAGAGTCGGGCGATGTTGTGGCCGATAGTGAAGATCATCTTTCGCGGTGACCACCGATTACACCCGGTTGTTGCTCGCAGGAAAGCCGCAAGTCTGGGCAACATGTGCTGACCCGGAGTTAGCATTCGTAACAGAGGAAAGTCATGGGTCAAGACTGACTATCGGCCGATACTGTTGAAAAACTCCGTTTTAGGACGACTCGAAATCTCGCTTGAAATTTTCGTTCGCGCGAAGCGCACCTCGAGGCTGCTTTGACCGCTACTGAGGCGCTCCAGGACGAATCTTCAACTGCTAACTACGTCCCCTTCGTAACTACTGTAAGAAAATGGCCGCAAAACGCAAATGAAATCGCTTCGTTTCTCAAAACAGGGTTTTTCAACAGAATAGGCCAGTACTTTGCACTCAACGAATTGCCGTTATCCAAAGACTCGCCGCTCGTGAATGACTCCTTTCAGTGAATGGCGACGGGCCGGTGTGCGCCACAAACAGCCGTTCAAATGCTAGAATTGAGCGTATTGGAAAGGGCTGCTACTGACCCAAAGGCGACGGTCGCTGAGGTTGCTCCGTTACAACTTTTCGAGCGGATTTTATGTCCGCTTCTGCGTAGAAGCTGACGGTCAGAAACGCCGCAAACCGCCTCGGGGACAGACGGGACCCAGCCATTAGCGGCCGTCCGGCTGCGGCAAGTCCTGACCCCTACTTCTCACTCGGCTTGGTCGTCCGCCTTTCGCAAAACTTGCCGTTCAAGCATGGAGACTCAAAGGATTTCCCACTGAGGTCGCATTTACGATCGGAGCCCTCACCGCAGTCCGATCGGGACAATTTCCGCGATCGAATCACAATTGAGCTCAGCTTAGTCAGGTAAAATTCCGGCAATCTCCCCGACTGGCCCAAGCAAACTTCACGCACTCATTGCAGTGAGCATCAATTCGACAAGAATGATCGCTTAGTGGTCCCGAGGCAGAAACAACTGGATGCCTGGTCCATCGATGACTAGTTGGTATGCCGGTTTCCGCCCGCAGTATGGGGCCCCGCTGTAGTCATAGTGATAGCCGGGAAACTGAGGTGGTGCATCAATTCGCGAATAATAAGGACCGTGGCAGCGTACTCGGGACTTAGCTCTGCTTCTATGCGTGGCGGCATTGCACCTTGCGATACCGCTACCAGGCTCTGATACATTTGTTCGAAAAGTTCCAGATGGAATATCTGCTCGTCGGCGGCGTCGACGCCAGCTATTTCCAAGAGGCCGAGAATTGGGCGGTCGCTGGTCACAAGGATCGATTCAGTAGGGATTTTTTTTCGTGCAGTTGCCAGCTCATCTTCAATCGCATAAATCGCTAACTCGAGTTCACCGGGTGTCGGCGGGCTGTGTTTAAGGAACTCCTTTGCCGTCGACTCAAATCCGATATCAAGGCGAACGGCTGCACTGGCGTCGGCATGTCCTTCCGGTTTCAGGGAGGTGTGCCGGCTGCCAATACGAAGCCTTGTTATTGCTACCGTCCGCACTTGATCGTCTGACATGAAACTGCCGGCTAATTTGTGCTGCTGGAGCGCAGCAACATCGCGTCAATCGACGCGCGGCCAGCGCCACTCAGCAACAGCGCAACCGTTACCGCCAGCAACGCTAATCCGTATTCGTAACCATTGTTACTGAGGAACAAGCCGTTACCGATGTGCGCTGAGAAGATGGCTACGACCATCGTAAAAGCGAGTATGGCACTGGCGGGGCGGACCAACAGACCGACCAAAAGCGCTATGCCACCAAAAAACTCCGCGCCGCCGGCGAGCAATGCCATCAAGTAGCCGGGATTGAGGCCAATTGAAGCCATCCACTGGCCTGTGCCTTCGAGGCCGTAGCCGCCGAACCAGCCGAATAATTTTTGTGCACCGTGCGCGGCGAGAATAAGTCCGATTGGAACTCGCAGGGCTACTGGTGCCCAGACCGAGTCAGTTGCGATAAGTTTTCGAATAAATTGATTGTTCATGATTTTCTCCTAGTTAATTGCTAATTCTATACTTCAACAAATCTATGATTGGTTATCGAGGTGCACTGCCAGCATCGACATTGATCCGCCTTCAATGCCTTCGACCGGGAATGTAGCGACATCCCCGGGTGCTTTGCTGCCAAGTACGTACAACAGCGGCAGATAATGTTCCGGTGTTGGGATCGAAAGCGTCGCGTCGGATCCCAGGCGCTCGTAGTCGATAAGCGGTTCGAAATCATTTGCTAGCACTAATTTCATGGCTTGCTTTTCGAACCGAAGTGCCCAGTCAAAAGGCGCTGAATTATTTCGTCCCCAGTCGTAGCGGCGAAGGTTGTGCACTATGTTGCCGCTGCCGACAATCAGAACGTTCTCGCTTCGGAGTGGCACCAGCGCCTGTCCTATTTCAAAGTGAAACCGGGCCGGTTGTGAAGCATCGATACTTAATTGCACGACAGGCACGTCGGCGTGCGGATACATGTGTCGCAGAACCGACCAGGTGCCATGGTCAAGACCCCACGAGTCGTCGAGCGCGACATCTAGCGGCGCGAGCAGATCTTGCACGCGGCGTGCCAGTTTCGGATCGCCGGGTGCCGGATACTGTACTTGGAACAGCTCCTCCGGAAATCCACCGAAATCGTGAATTGTTCGCGGTGCAGTGCTGATAGTGAGCGCACTGTTTGAAATAAACCAGTGCGCTGACACTGCCAGTATTGCGTTTGGCCGAGGCGTAAGCTCGCCTATTCGCTGCCAGGCCTCGGTATAGCGATTTTCTTCAATCGCGTTCAGCGGACTGCCGTGTCCGACGAATATGGATGGGAGTGTGTTGCTCATAACGTTCTCTCTATTGTCCCAATCCAATCTGTTGCATGAACGATTGGTTATCCCAAAACAGGTATTCCTTGACCATCACGCCGTCTTTCCAGTAACCCACCGTGTTCATCGTGAGCCTAAATGATTTACCCGTTGGGGCGATCGTCTCGCCATTTCCGATTGGCATGGGTTCGGTGAACGTGCCTTCCATGACCCCGATGACACTAGTCCATTCGCCTTGTGCAATTTTCACCGGGTGTTCATTAATGCGAGTGTCCGGCGCGTAGACAAACATCGCTTCCAGGTCTTCGATGTGTTTGTCGAGGCCCTTCGTCTCGTGACCATCAGGCCATACAACGATGATATCGTCGGCGTGGCTTTCCTTGAAGCCATCCCAGTTTTGATTTGTAAAGTATTCAAAATCCAGCGTGTCGAACGTTGCTATGTGCTGATCGGCAAGCTCTTGTGCCGCTTTCAGCTGGGCCAACTCGTCATCGGCCGCGTTGGCGATTGATGCGGTACCGAATGCGAGAAGGATGACCGCACAAGCTGTGCGGATGTGTCGATATTGAGTGTTTTGAAAAGGCATTTTTAGTCTCCAGGTATGGTGGGTTTCTCAACGACACCGACGATAACAAACACCAACATAGTGATAAATGGCTCTCGTATTGTTTAATTGGCAATGATATGTTGTTAACATGGACACAATTGAAGGAATGCGAACCTTTGTTGCTGCGGTAGCCGAAGGCTCGTTCGTGGGTGCGGCAGAACGCTTGGAGATGTCACCGCAGTTGGTTAGCAAGTACATCGGGCAGTTGGAGCAGCGACTCGGCGCACGACTGCTTAATCGAACAACGCGACGTACCAGCATCACGGAGGCGGGACAAGCGTATTACGAACGCTGTCAGCATGTACTGGCAGATATCGACGAGTTGGAAAGCGCCGTTCGCGAGTCTGCTGTCACGGCGCGAGGTATATTGAAAATCAATGCGCCCATGTCGTTCGGCATTTCGCATTTGGCGCGTGCTGCGGCCGAGTACCAGCGTGAGCAACCTGAGGTTGATGTCGATCTGACTTTGGACGATCGCGTGGTTGACGTGGTTAGTGAAGGGTTTGACTTGGCAATACGTATCGGTCGGCTCGCGGAGTCGTCGTTGGTCGCCCGCAAGCTGGCACCGATTCGACTGGTCATTTGCGGCTCGCCTTCGTATCTGTCCGACCGAGGTGTACCGGAAACGCCTGATGCACTGTCGAATCACGACTGTCTTTGTTATACGTATTCGTCCAATCACGATCACTGGCTATTCGAAAGGGACGGAAAAAAATACGATGCTCGGGTATCCGGGAAAATCTCGGCCAATAATGGCGATGCATTGCGCCTGGCCGCAATTGCCGGTGCTGGCCTGATTCTACAACCGACCTTTATGGTGGACCACGACGTTCGTGAAGGTCGCTTACAAGTCGTCTTACAGGATTTTAGGATCGAAGAACTCACTGCCTACGCGGTGTATGCGCATCGCCAATATTTATCGGCGAAGGTGCGAACATTTATCGATTTCTTATCCGAGCACTTTGGATCCCCACCGTATTGGGACCAAGTAATCTAGAAGGATTGAATATATGCGGCGGGCAGGCAGTACTGTTTTGGAGTCTTCGCTGTGGGTCTATTGCAGTGCTCTGCATACAGCCTGACCCTAGCATCTGAGTCGCAAGTTTTGGGTTCGACGGACGTGTCGCAAGTGCCAAGTTTTGGCCGATACTTGTTACCTAGCGAACGGCTGCTTCGGGTTGTGGGCCACCTGTTGCCACTTGATGAGCCGACCGTCTGCCTCTAGGCGAAAGCAGACATCGAAGTTATTCGAATTTTCCGCAACAATTGTCTTTGGCGAACGGCTGGATGTGGCCGTACTGCGACAGTTGTACTGGTTGCATAGTGACTTCCGCTTTGCGCTCGGAAGCTGCCCCTCGAGGAAACTGCGGTAAACTGTCGGCCTGTGACCCATTGAGGGTACTCAATCATCAGTCCAATTGCCCTGCACCGGGTAGAGTGTGGCGGCCCGGACATTTGAGGCAAATTACAACAAAACCAAAGCGGAGAATGACCTATGAGCACGTTTGATTTGAGTGGCAAAGCGGCAATTGTTACAGGGGGCAATAATGGTATCGGGCGAGGAATTGCCATTGGACTAGCTAGTGCCGGAGCCAGCGTCTGCATTGCGGGCCGTGACGAGAAGAAGAACGAAAAAGTGCGTCTCGAAATCGAAAAATCGGGTCATGAATCCATATCGGTTCACTGCGACGTCAATGTCGAACAGGATATTGCTGCGGCTATTGCGGCTACAGAAGATGCATTCGGCGGTCTCAATATTCTAGTCAACAATGCCGGCATAGCAACGCTAAATGTTCCCGATCAGATGTCTGACGAGGAGTGGGGTTCGGTCGTAGATACCAATCTTTCGAGCGTCTTCAAGTTTTGCCGAGCCGCGCACACGTCACTCAAAAGTTCGAGCGGCGGCAAAATCATTAACATCGGCTCGATGTACTCGATATTTGGTAGCCCTTTCGCCGCGAGCTATGCTGCAAGCAAAGGTGGGGTCGTGCAGCTCACTAAGTCGCTGGCCGTTGCCTGGGCAGTCGACGGTATCCAGGTGAATGCGATCCTCCCGGGCTGGATAACCACAGACATGACTGCGCCCATACGTAGCGACATGCCCGACCTTTACAATTCGATCATTGCGCGGACCCCAGCCGGGCGTTTCGGCGAGCCGGAAGACTGCGCTGGAACGGCTATTTTCCTTGCATCTGACGCGTCGAACTTCATTACCGGGCAATCGATCCCGGTCTGCGGTGGATACAGCGTTTCCTAAAGCGAGTGCCGACTGTTTTGGCGTTCCACCCGACCACCCTATAGGGCGGTCTTCGCCTGGTTTTGTTGTTCAGTTTCGTCGCCAATACCAGGCTGCTGTAAAGGCGCCTTTTGGCCGGATGGTCTGGCCCCAGCAGATCGGACCATTCCGTTAAGTCCTAATGTCCGGTTATTCGTTCAGCCCCGAGGGCAGCTATACTTCGCATAGCAGCCGACTGCCGTTGGCCCGAATCGTAACTTTCATCAGTCACCAGACATGAGGAAATTCTATGAATCATCAAACTATCGCTTTCTTGGCCGTAGTCTTCATCGCGATTACTGGTTGCCAACCCCAACCCGCGCAGTTTACGGCCGAGGACGAGGCAGCGCTGCGCGGTATGGTCGAAGCGACTGCGCGAGACTTCGGCGCTGGGAATATGGAAATCTGGGCGCAGCAATACGCCAACGATGCAGTTTTTCAGCCGCCTAACGCTCCGATGGTCGTCGGTCAAGCAAATATCCTAGCGTTGGGGCAAGCCTTCCCGCCTCTGGATAATCTCACGTTCTCAAACATAATGGTGTCGGGAGAAGGAAATATTGGTTACGGCACGAGCAGCTATGAAATGGAATTCACCGACAAGACCACCGACCAAGGGAAGCAACTGGTCGTATTCAGGCGACCATCTGGCGGTGCCTGGGAGATAGTCGCGGTGAGCTTTAACTCTGACTTACCCGCCCAGTAAACGGGAGTGAGTTAGCGATTCGTGGCGTTTCGGAAGCGTCCGGCTTCAGCGCGAGGTTGTGTATTTGCCCCGTGAGTCCGTCGGGTGAACGTCCGCATCTGGCCGAACTGAGACGGTCGCCCGGATCGACGTATAATTTCCGCTGATGATCCCAAGCAGCCGTTCGTGGAGATTTAGGAAATCAGATACAGCGCCAACAAAAGCCTGCTGGTTTTTTCAGTAATTATGGGCGCAACAAACGCCATAGTATTTATGTGGGCGAGCCTTCCAGCGGAAAATACATCCGAGGTTCTGAAGCTCTTCGCCAACGCGTTGGGTTTCTTTGTTGTGATTTCAGCGGTGACGTTCGTCATGTTCTGGATCTTCTATAAATTGATCGTCGGAGTCGGCGGATACATTTATGATCGCTTCTATCGAACTCCGACGCTATAGCCGGGTGTGGATCTAGCGACCGGTTCTGGCCGAAAGCGAGCGCTCATCGTACTTAAAAAGTGGTCATTTTACCGGCCGCTAACTACGAAGAGCGGACATCGACGAAATTGTGCAGTGCGACAAACCCAGTCATAGAATTGGACTGTGTGAGAATTGTGTGACTGAGTGTTGCACGGCTGTGGTGAGTACTGCATTTGCAATGGACTTACCGCCAGTTGGCATCAATAGTGTCAGTTATTTACAGCCTAAATGGCGAACTCCGAGGGCAGGGGTCGCCCCGATCGACACGCAATGCCAGTCGAATACTGCGGCGCACCGTGAGTGCGGTTCGAACCGAGGAGTGCGCAACGCGACGACAGGCCGATTTACGGGATGCCCATCCTGTCGGGCGCGTCACTTTCCTTAACCGCTCGATTGGCGCACGACCAGCTCGCTCGGTAACGTCGTGTCGTCTGCTTGCTGGCCATCGATGATCTTCAGCAAACTCTCAACCAGCACGCGGCCGGCCGAGCGAATGTTCTGGCGGATGGTCGTCAGTGAAGGATTGCCATAACTTGCGAGACCGATATCGTCATATCCGACGACAGCAACATCGCCAGGTACCTCGCGGCCGGATTCGTTGAGGGTTGCGATAACACTAAGCGCCATCACGTCACTACTACAAACAGCCGCATCGAACCCAGAATCACCAGCGAGAAATTCATTGATCGACTCACGCGCATGCTGCATCTCGAATGGAACGTCAATTTGGAGTTTAGGATTGGACTTGATTCCCTGCTCGTCCAAAGCTTTCTGGTAGCCGGAGAAACGCAACGCGATTTCCGGCAGCTTGATATCGCCGAAAAAGGCAATGTTGCGCCGTCCATTTTCCAGTAGATGTTTCGTAGCAAGATATCCACCCGTGACGTTGTCGCCGCCGACTCGGCAGTAGGCCTGCCCAGGCATCGGCGCGCCCCATACCACTATGGGTTTATCTGAATTCGCAACGACGTTCAGTTTCTCGTGCTGCGTACCTTGACCAATAAATATCACACCGTCCGAGTTTTGAAATACTCGGCTATTCTGTAACTCCAGCACGTCAGCCACCGGCGCATGCGCGAGGAACAAGTCAAGGTCATGTTCAGCGAGGCAATCGGCTATGCCGCCCAGCATCTCGAGAAAGAACGGGTCCGACATGTGCTGCTTGGATTTAATATCAAGCATAAACACGACGGAGATCACGCCGGTTTTGCGTAAGCGAAAGTTTCTTGCCTGCTGGTTGACGCGGTAATTGTGCTTCTCGGCGAGCGCGCGAATCCGCGCCTTGGTTTTTTCGTTGACGCGTGGGCTGTCGCTTAACGCCCGCGAAACGGTGCCGCGGGTGACGCCTGCGATATCAGCGAGTTCCTGCATGGTCGTCAGTGCTTTACGCGGCTTCTGGCTCATTGCTCCGTCCCGGGCCCCCCGGCGTTGATCTGACTGAATTTGCGCAAATCAGCCACTTTCAACGTCGGTGTGGAAATTGGAAAAACCAAGTATTACAGAACCTTAGCGACTTGTACAATCGATTGTTTTGCCAAAAATAGACAATCGATTGTATTTCGGCATACCCTGCAGCGGTCGAACTGTCGCCCATTTAGGGGCGCTTAACTTAGATGGGGGATACATCAGATGAGCAAGGCATTTATCAACCGCGCGATAGGCGGTTTCCTGGTGGCGGCATGTGCCACAACAGCATTCTCAGGCACAGCCCTGGCGCAGGAAGAAGAGGTAATCGAGGAAATCATGGTCACCGGTGTCCCGAGGGCCACCACCAAGTTCGAATCGTCCGCGTCGGTTACGTCGCTGTCGAATGACGATATGGCGAACTATGCGCCACGCTCGACGGCTGAGATTTTTCGAAACATCCCCGGCATACAGTCGGAATCTTCTTCTGGCGACGCAAACGCCAACGTCAAGGTTCGCGGCATGCCGATCAGTTCGGGCGGCTCGCGCTACGTGTCGTTCCAGGAAGATGGCTTTCCGACCCTGTTACAGGGTGACGTTTCGTTTGCAACCGCTGACACATGGCTGCGCGCTGACACGACCATCGCGACTGTACAGTCGATCCGCGGCGGCACCGCAACGACCCAGGCCTTCAACTCGCCGGGCGGTATTATCAACTTCATCTCCAAGGATGGTGCGCAGGCGGGCGGATCTGTCGGCTTAACGGCCGGCCTGGATTACGATGCAATGCGTCTCGACGCTGAATACGGCGGCGATCTGGGTGCCAGCGAATGGACCTACCACGTCGGTGGCTACTTCCGGAATGGCGAGGGCCCGCGCGACGCGCGTTCGGACCTCGAAGACGGCTACCAGATTAAGGCGACCGCGGCCCGCAGCTTTGACAAGGGCTCCGTGAAATTACACTTCAAGCGCCTCGATGACACAGTACCGACCTACCTGCCGATTCCAGCTCAGGCAACGGGTGGCTCAGGTATTGCCGAGTTCGGCGTCGATTTTGGCGACGGCACACTGTTTTCAAATACCACCGATTGCGCGCCGCGCAGAAATAATGCCATCGATTGCACAAGCGATGGTGTACAGGCTGAAATGACGTCACTCGCTGTCGTTGCAGACTACGACCTGAGCGACGTTTTCACGGCTGGTTTCAAGCACCGGACAGCCGCGATCGAAGGTGGTTTCGCAGCGCCGTTTTTGACGACACCATTCGTCGATGGCACAAATGGTCCGTCGAACGAACTCGTCTATTTCAACACCAAGATCAATGACATGGACAACAGCTTCACCGAACTCTCTGTCAACGGTGACTTTGACACAGTACAGGCGAAAGTTGGCATCTCGTTCGTCAACCAGAACGTAAGCACGACCTGGAACTTCAACCAGTATTACGTGCGCCTCGATGGCAACCTGACGCCGTTTGATTCCGGCGACTCGGTCGGCGGTGTTCTGTATGGCAACCCTGCATTCGGCAACTGCTGCACGCGTCTTTATGACTTCGAAATTGAAGCCATGGCGCCTTATATCGCGCTGTCCGGTACGATCGGCGACAACCTTGGTTGGGACGTCAGCTACCGGAATAACGATTACGACGTCAAAGGAACGTACGCAGAGAGCACCGTACTCATTCCGCTGGACGTCAATGGTGATGGCAGCGTCGGCGCCAACGAGCAGGAAGTTCCGACGATCGGCGCGGTCAGCACCGCGAATTACAACCAGGACTTCGACTCCTGGTCCGTCGGTGTTAACTATGCCCTCAACGACGAGATGGCGATATTTGCCAATATCTCCGAAGGCGGCAGCCTCGCATCACCTGATCGTGTAACGGGTAATCTCGATGCAGCGGGCAATATGGGCAGTGGGGCAGGTCACGCAATTGTCACACAGGCGGAAATTGGCCTGAAATGGCAGTTCGGCGACGGCTCGTTCTACATCACCTACTTCAATGCAGACACGGACGAAGAAAAAGCGTTTGAGGTGACCACGCAGGAGTTCCTGCAGAATTCCTACGAATCATCAGGTTTCGAGATCGAAGGCGACTATGACTTCGGTAATGGATTTGGTGTGCGGGGAAGCCTGACGCTGACAGACGCGGAAATTGTGAAAACGGCGAGCGGTGACAACGTCGGCAATACGCCACGTCGCCAGGCGGACTACTTCTTCAACATCACGCCATCGTATACGGCTGAAAACTGGGACGTCGGCCTGAACTTTGTTGGTACGGACGAGGTGTTCGTGCAGGACAACAACGACCTGAAATTCGATAGCTACGTTGTTACCAACCTGTTCGTCAACTATTTCGTCAACGATAATTTCTCGATAAGCCTGAATTCAAACAACCTGTTTGACGAAGAGGGCTTCACCGAGGGCGAGGAAGGCTCAGCGATATCGGGCGACTATATCCGGGTTCGCCCGATCAACGGTCAAACGACGTCACTCTCGCTGCGATACAACTTCTACTAGCGTTTGGTTTCGGTATCCCGGCGGTGTAATGCCGCCGGGACGCCGGTATCGCTGGCGCGGCTGAAAGCTATGTCGACAGATCCGGAAATTTTGCTGCGCAATTTTCTGCCCGTACTTCAAAAGGCAATGCCGAAGAAAACTGCAGGCCTGTGGCCCGACCTCGAACGCCGGGTGACACAGAATTTTCCTGCCCTGCACGAAGCATTTTACGCGCTCTACGGGCATCGCTACGACTTTAGTGACCAGTTGCAAAAATTGCTCCTTGTGGCCGTTAAGTCCAATACCAGCCGCTCGACTGATCTGCGGGCACTCGATTCCGAGAGCGAAAAAAAGCCCGATTGGTTTCAAGATAACAAGGCGATCGGCGGCGTGTGCTACGTGAAGCAGTTCGCGGGCAATCTCAACGGTATCCGGTCTCGCATACCGTATTTCAAGTCACTGGGTATTACTTACCTTCACCTGATGCCGCTGTTCGAATGCCCGGAAGGCCGCAGCGACGGTGGCTATGCGGTGAGTAACTATCGCAATGTAGATCCGGCACTCGGGTCGATGGATGACCTGAAACAGCTTGCTGCCGACTTGCGCGGCGAAGGCATTCGCCTGGTTCTCGATTTTGTCTATAACCACACGTCCGACGAACACGAATGGGCGATGCGCGCCAAAAAAGGCGAGCATAAATACCTCGACTACTATCACTTTTTCCCGGATCGACGCATTCCCGACCAGTTCGAGCAGACCCTTCGCGAAATTTTTCCTGAAGAAAGCCCCGGCAGTTTCAGCCACTGCGAAGAACTCGACCTCTGGGTCTGGACCTCTTTTAAGAATTATCAATGGGATCTCAACTACAGCAATCCGAATGTGCTCCGCGCAATGGTCGAGGAAATGCTATTCCTGGCCAACGTCGGTGTAGAGGTATTGCGCCTGGATGCGGTCGCTTTCGCGTGGAAGCAAATGGGGACGATGTGCGAGAGCCTCGAACAGGTCTATACGCTGGTTGAAATGTTCAATTGTGTGGCGCGCATTGCGTCTCCGGCTTTGCTTTTCAAGTCCGAAGCTATTGTGCATCCAGACGAAGTGGCGCGTTACATCGCGCCGGATCGATGCCAGTTGTCCTACAATCCGTTGTTAATGGCGCTGCTTTGGGAGGCTCTGGCTACACGAAAGACCGATCTCCTCGAGCACTCTCTGGCTCGGCGGTTCGCTGTTGATCCGGATACACAGTGGGTCAACTACGTCCGTTGTCACGATGACATCGGCTGGACATTCAGCGACGAGGATGCCGCGGAAATCGGAATCAATGGCTATGATCACCGGCGTTTTCTAAATGAGTTTTACACGGGAAAATTCGAAGGGTCTTTCGCCCGCGGCTTGCCTTTTCAATACAACGCGAAAACGGGGGATGCGCGTGTCTGTGGCGCGACCGCCTCACTCGCGGGTCTCGAGAAGGCGCTAAAAGAGGAGACCGACGTCGAGGTTGAGCTCGCAATTGCCCGCGTGTTGCTTCTTTACAGCGTCATTTTCAGTATTGGCGGCATTCCGCTTATCTACCTCGGCGATGAACTTGCAATGCTTAATGACTATTCATACCTCGATGATGAGGTCCGTCATGACGATACTCGCTGGGCACAACGACCACGATTTGAGAAGTCACATTTCCTGGCTGTGAAATCGCCTGATGCGCCTGCGCATCGTCTATACAAGGGCTTTCGCAACCTGTCACGTGCGCGGCGAAAAGCGGTAGCGCTTGGCGGAAATCATTGCGATTTTGTAGACGTCGCAGAGGCTTCGGTACTTGCCTATAGCCGAAAATTTGACGGCCAGCAGTTGCTCGTGCTGAATAACTTCAGCGAGAGGCGGGCGGAAGTCGCAGTGGACGTCGTCCAGAAAATTCTCGGCGCAAGCAAATTCATGGACGTGCTGGGCGCCAAGTCTATGACAGCGAAACAACTTATCGAGATCGCTCCCTACCAGTCCTTATGGCTGGTCGCAGCGTCGAGGCGTCCAGGTCGCAAGAAGAAAGCGGTGTCGACATGAGCCCCGCACCAATAACCGAAGGGGTACGCATGAACAGCAAATCGGATACGGCACCGCTGACATTTGGGGAAAAAGTCGGCTACGGCCTGGGCGACATGGCCTCGAACTTCTACATGGGGTTCTTCGGCCTGTTTCTGCTGTACTACTACACCGACGTGTTCGGTATTTCGCCGGCCGCCGCCGCGACGATGCTGTTGCTGACGAAGATCGTCGATGCCATCAGCGACCCCGCTATGGGCCTTATCGCTGATCGGACCCAGTCGCGCTGGGGAAAGTATCGTCCGTACCTGCTATTCGTCGCCATACCCTACGCCCTGCTGGGCTATCTGCTGTTTCTCGGGCCGGACCTTTCCGTAACAGGCAAGCTAATCTTTGCCTACGTGACCTACACGCTGGTCATGCTGGCCTACACGGCGATCAACGTGCCTTACTCGGCGCTGTTGGCCGTCATCTCGCCGGTTGCAGAGGAGCGCACGAAAGCGACACAGTTTCGCTTCGTCTTCGCATCGCTGGGAACCTTGAGCGTCGGCGCGTTTGCAACCCCACTGGTCGCCTGGCTTGGTGGCGACGACGAGGTTATGGGGTTCCGCCTGACGATCGTTCTTTTTGCAGTACTTTCGGTCCTGCTTTACTGGATTACGTTCGCAACGACCCATGAGCGCGTTCAGCCAAAACCGCACACCTCCAGTGTCGGTGAGGATTTCTCTGCACTGCTGAAAAATATTTCATGGATCGTTCTGGTCATAACCGGCATCCTCGTCGTCGTGGGGCTGATAGCGCGCTTCGCGTCAATCGTCTTCTATCTCAAGTACTACGTAGTGGACGATGGTTCGCCGGTCTTCCTGATCTTCGATCGCACCGCATTTCTTACGTCCTGTGGTCTGATCGGGCAGCTGATCGGCGCGTTGATAACGCCCATGCTTGCGATGCGCTTTGAGAAACATCATCTTGTTCTGGGCATGAACCTGCTGCACGCGGTGCTGCTGGCCGCCTGCTACGTTATACCGCCGGATCAATACGCGCTGATCGTCGTCGTGCACAGCCTCGGTATCTTGACATTTGGTGTGATCATCACGCTGCTGTTTTCAATGTACACGGACTGCGCCGAATACGGCGAATGGAAAACCGGCAAGCACACAGCCGGGCTCATTGTGTCGGCGTCGATGTTTTCACTGAAGTTTGGCTCGGCGGTCGGCGGAGCTCTGCCGGGCTTCATGCTTGCCTGGTTCGGATTCGTTGCTAACGAAATCCAGACTGACTCAGCGATTACCGGAATTCGGCTAATGTTCAACGTGTTACCTGCGGTCTTTTTCTTGGCTGGTGGATTAATGATGGTCTTCTACCGAATCGATCGGGCAACACTGACTCGCGTCGAGACCGAGCTGCATGAGCGTCGTGCGGCGCCCGAGGAGCTAGCGCATTGACGGTGGCGGTCCTTGGCGAGGCATTAATCGACTTTATTGTCGGTGATGATGGCGCGTACCGGCCGCATCTCGGTGGGTCGCCGTACAACGTCGCTATTGGTCTTGCACGCCAGGGCGTAGCGGTCAGCTATTTGTCACCGTTCTCGGACGATACGTTTGGCGATCAGCTGAGAGATTCTTTGATTCGCGAGGGCGTCGCGGTACCGCAGGCGCGCCGCTCCCGATGGCCGACGTCGCTGGCGCTAGTGACCATTGACGAAGCCGGCCTGCCAACCTACCGACTTTATCGTGAGGGTATTGCCGACAAGGATGCATCGTTCGAAGAAATTGTGGCCAGCCTGCCGGATGATTTGCGGATTTTTCATACGGGCTCGTTGGCAATCACGCCGAGCCAACTGCCAAAAGTCCGCAAGCTCTTCGACCTGATGCATGCCCGTGGTGTCATCGTCAGCGTCGACATCAATATTCGCTTGCGGGCCAGCCTGAATACGAAGGCCTATCTGGACGGCGTACAGTCGCTCATGGAATTCGCAGACATCGTTAAAGCCAGCGACGAGGACATTGAAGCTTTGCAGCTGGATCCGAACCCGCGCCGCAGTGCTGAGCTGGCATTCGCTGCGATGAAGTCTGGCATGCTGGTTTTTACTGAAGGACGTGGAGGCGCGGTGCTGATTAACGCACAAGGCAGTGTAGAGAAGAGCGCCTATCCGATAGCAAATATCGAAGACACGGTCGGGGCCGGAGACACGTTTCATTCGGCATTTCTAGCGGCGCTTCTGAGGACTGGCAAACTCAATAAATCGCTTAACGAGATTTCGCAAGACTCGCTCGGAGATGCCCTAGACTTCGCCTGCGCCGCTGCTGCGATAAACGTATCCCGAAAGGGCTGCTCCCCGCCGACCCAGAAAGAGGTCGAGGACTTCATCGAATCAACCCATCGACAAAGGTAACCGCACCTCGAGTCGAGTGGTGTTCGATTCGACGAAATAGAATGAGGGAAATGTTCTGAATTCACTCATTGTGCCGCCGTCGACTGTCAGGATCAGCGTGGCAGGAATTCCGACAAATTTCCGACATCAGCTATGCATTGTTGTGCATTGTAAGGCGAAATCGCAACGAACGCCGTCTATTAGGCTATATAAATCAACTACTTATATTTACCTTCGAGCTTCGAACCAGGTGGTCGGGAGTTCGAATCTCTCCGGGCGCGCCATAAAACATGGGGACCCATTCGGGTCCCCATTTTTTTCGCCCGGAGAGATCGAACTATGCAGCCCGCAGGGCTGCGTTCGACAAAACGCATTAGCGTTTTGGACGCCGGAGGCGGGCCGCAGGCCCGAGAATCGCCCATAAGCGATTCGAGTCAATCTCTCCGGGCGCGCCATTCTTGCCAAGGTGTATTCCGGTCACATGGTTTACACCTTGTTCCGGACACATAGTTAACACTTTGGCGTTGCCACGACCTGACGGACACTTACGATGTCTTGATACTATTAGCCAGCCAAATTCCGTAGTCATTCTCATCGATTTCTGACGCGGCTAGCGACAACGTCATTGCGGTGGCCGAAATTTCGTCCGCGATCAGTGTCGATCCATTGATGTCTAGAAACATATACGCAGCCATGAAACCTGTGCGCTTATTGCCATCGACAAATGGATGATTCTGGATAATGCCGCCAGCATATGCCGCGGCAAGTTGTGTGATCTGCGCGTTGTGATCGTAGTGATAAATATTGGCTGGCCGGGCTAGGGCGGATTCGAAAAGCCCTTCGTCACGAATACCATCGGTTCCGCCGAATCGGGCAATCATCATATTGTGGACTGCGAGAACGGCAGACTTGATTAGCCAGATCGGTTCTTTCACTTAGCCAGTTCGCGAAGCGTGTTCCGATACGCGTCCATTCCTTTGCGGGCGCTTTCCAGTTGCTTTTCGAAATTAGGGTCGTACGGCGTGACCTGGTAGCCATCCGGATTCTCTACGAGAAACAATTCGTCGCCTTCGCGTACGCCCATATGCGCAAGGGCCTCTTTTGGCAGAATGACACCCGCGGACGTGCCGACAGCTCTTACTTTGAGTTTGACCATTGCGATATCCTATCTGCAAGAAATTATAATGGTTATTATAAGATCGTATTTCAGGCTGTCAACGATCTTTAGCCCATTCTTGCGACATAAGTGTCCCATTGCCGCCTGGTTTTGCTCCCCAAATCAGGGGCTTACGGACTGAAACGAGGAAAACTATGGGACAGTGTGATTCCATAACGTGCTGTATTTACTGGGAAAAATCAGAATAGCATGTTTGGCTTCGAACCCAGTACTTCTTGGGCTGTTTTGAATGGCTGGTGACAGTGCATCTATTGAGGTGGTCGGGAGTTCGATCCGAGGAGCGCGAAGCGCGACGACAGGCGGAGCCGCGCAGCGGCGACGAGGCAGCGAAGCTGCCGTCCAATCTCTCCGGGCGCGCCATTTAAGTCAGAAAAGCCAATCACTTAGCGGTGGTTGGCTTTCTTGCTTCTGGCTCTCGCGGGTAATAACAGTCTAAATGGGTAATAAATGGCTGAATGCAGCGTTGGAATTGATAGCCGAGACGGATATCACCGTCCAGCGTTGCCCCAACCGCTCAAACATTCTTGACGGGTATCGACACTGCGAGTCCTCGCTTGATCGCGAAAATATGTGACGGCTCAGTCAAATCTTTCCAGAAACCGAATACTGTTTGGATAAATAGCAAGCCGGAGTCTGAGAGTTCTAGGTGCGCATGAATTTTGCCCAAACTATAACTAGTGCGATCCTCATGAAGCTTCGCGGCCTATGCGAACCTGTGCGGCGGCCACGGCATGCGTGTAAAGACCCCCGACAAACTGACAGCTGCGTTGCTTGAGGCGCTGGCCCACAACGGGCCGGCGTTAGTTGAAATTGTGACGGACGCAGACCTAATTTGATGGATTAAGGGAAATGAAGATCATTCACCGCAAAACAGACGAACTGATCGCGGAAGGAAAACGCGAACGGCGTACGACGAAACCCGGTATCTTAGAGCTATACAAGAACGCGGATCGCCCCTGCTCAAAACAGAAGAAGCCGCTTGACTGAATGACTCAGGGCGTGAACCGATCGCTCACATCATTTGGGAGACAAACACTAGCTTTACTGTGGAGTCGCAACACCATTGCCGATTTCATTCAGGCCAAAATTTTGGTAATTTGTCGGTGGAGGATGTGGAATTGCGCAGTCTTTTCAATAGTCTCGTAGCGCTTTGTGCGCTGCTCTGCCTCTCGGCCTGCGACCGGGACAACCGAAGGCAAGTCGACATCTACTTGCCGGAGGGCGATGCGGCCAAGGGCAAGATGCATTTCGTATCCCTCGGCTGCGTGAGCTGCCACAGTGTTATTGGCGCGGAGCTGCCCGAACCTGCCGAAGCAGGTCCCGTACGCGTCCTGCTCGGCAGTCATACTGGCCTAAGGATGTCGTACGGCCAGCTCGTCACGTCAATCGTCAATCCTTCGCACAGGCTGTCGCCGCGCCATCCCAGGGACATGATCTCCCAGGAGGGGGAATCCCTGATGACCCTCTATAACGACGTGTTGACGGTGACGCAGCTGACGGATCTTGTCGCGTTCCTGCAGGCACATTATCAGCAGGCCGATCGTCCCGGTTACAAGTACCCCGTTTACACCTACAAAGCCAAGGACGACTCCGAGAAGGCGGATCCGCGTTAGCAATACAGCGTGATTGGCAATTTCTGTGTCGAGGGCGTATTAATCCTGAGGAATCGCTAGCGGATCTAAATGAATGTCCCCCTCTGGCCGAGGCTGTGTGAAAACTCATCATAAATTACCGGTTTGGCTTCAGCATCATCTTCGGGTGGTAACTTGGTCGTCCGGTGGCATTGGGCTCTGTCCTGAAGCCAAGGCCTGAGATATCCAGATCATCGATAAACAAGTCAACGACCCGAACCGGGCTGTCTTCCGTAATGTAATCGTCAATGCGTTTGGGGAATAAGGTCGCCTGTATTCGGTCTTCGCCTTCGATAAAACCGCTCATGCCACATACTCATACCGGAAAGCATGATCATAATCGCAACAGGGTTTTCACACAGCCTCGGCCGTTCTGAGACGGTTGCCAGCAAGCTAACTGAGCGGCTGCTTCACGTCGCATAGCAGCCGCTTGAAGAATCTGAGGTAAAATGACGGCTTGTGACCCAAATATAAATAGTCGGTCTCTCCCTCAGTGATACTAAGAGACAGCCAGCAGGTATCTGTTGGTGAGGGGGACATGCACCCGTAGGCTACGAATATACTGACCCAAACATACGATGTTCACCGCTTTGGCTTCGAGCCCGTACAGGTGCGCTTGAGCTCGACAACGAATACTCAGGGATAGCCGTGTAACCGGCTCACTTATATTGCCTTCGCAGAGCTCATGCATGCATGTCCCGAGTGAATTAGAGAGGCGCGCGATCCTGCACCACCGGCAGCAAACAGTCACTGCCCACAGGCGTGGCGCAGCGCAAGTATTTGTCCGTACAGCGCCGGCCGGTGGGGAACTTTATGATCGGGGCTGGTATTCTCCAAGCCAGGAGCGGTAGCCAGCCATGAGCCTCATCGAATTCGCAGTGCCCACAGCGGCGGCATTCCCGGGAATGACCGTCCGCGAGCTATTCACCGAGTGCGTGAAAGCGAATTCGGCGGTGCTGCCGTTCCGGGCCGCCAGCGGCAGGTTCACCGGCAGAGCGTCTATCCGCCATATTCTCGCCGAAGTCTGTATTCCCGCGGCCATGGTCGAACACGCCAGGCTGCTTGGTGACACGATTACGGCGCTGCAGTTTCCACCGCTCAGGGAAAGGGAACTGCTCGAAATGACCATCGATGAATTCATCATCAAGGACATCCCGACCATAACGCCGGCGTCACCGATGGCGAAGGCCGTGGCGGTGATGCAAAGCTACAGCACAAGCTACCTGTTCGTGATCGACAACGAGCACAATTACCACGGCACACTGAGCACCGTGTCACTGGCGCGCCGCTTGCTCGATCGGAATTCCCCATAGACGTGGAACTGCACAACGATATCACCTCAATGTTGGTGGCCACGGCGATCCTCGTCACCGCATACGCGATGATTTTCAGCGAACGCCTGCATCGGACCTACGCCGCACTGGCGGGCGCTGTCATGATGATCGGCGTCGGTGGCTGGATGGGCTTCTACACCCAGGAAGAGGCGCTGGTCGCTATTGACGCCAACACCATCGTATTGCTGATGGGCATGATGCTGTTGGTTGCCCTGCTGCGCACAACGGGCATGTTCGAGTACATGGCAATTCGTCTCGCGAAAGCGTCCGGCGGCAGCCCGGTACGGCTGATGATTTACTTAGGAATAGCCGTCAGCGTGCTGAGCATGATCCTCGACAATGTCACCACGGTGATCATATTCGCCCCACTCACCATTCTCGTCACACGGCTGCTCAACCTGAACCCGGCGCCGTTTCTGATTGGGCAGGCCATGCTGTCGAACATCGGCGGTGCTGCGACACTCGTCGGTGACCCACCGAATATCATGATCGGTAGCGCGGCTAACATAGACTTCCTCACATTTCTGATCAACATGGGGCCGCTGGCAACAGCGCCGTGGGTCGCGACCATGCTGCTATTGTTGTTCTTCTTTCGCAAGGAGCTGCGATCTCGTGGCGGTGAACGGGACCTCGTCGATCTCGATGAAAGCAAGGCCATTCAGGATCCCGCCTTGGTCAATCGCATGTTGGTGGTGATGGGCCTGGTCGTGATTCTGTTCTTCGCGCACCACAAACTGCACTATTATCCGTCCTTCGTCAGCCTGATCGGACTTGCGCTGGCGCTGCTTCTCGTGCGGCCGCAAGCCGACAAACTCATCGACGAGGTGGACTGGTCTATCCTGCTGTTCTTCGCCTCGCTGTTTGTGATCGTCGGCGGCGTCGAGGCAACCGGCTTGCTCGACGTCATCGGCAGCGAACTGGCAAAAACTGCGCGAGACCCGGATAAGTTGCTTCTGACGGCGCTAGGACTAATGTGGGTCGCCGCCATTCTCAGCGCGCTGATCGACAACATTCCATTTACGGTGACCATGATCCCGATTATTGGTGCCTTATCCGCCGAAGGCATTGACACCGGACCATTGTGGTGGGCGCTGGCGATCGGTGTGGCGCTCGGCGGCAACGGCACCCATATAGGTGCGACGGCGAATATCGTCGTCATTGCGCAGGCCGAGCGCAGCGGTGTGCCCGGCGCCAGGATCACCCCGTTGCGGTGGTTGAAAGTCGGGCTGCCCATTTTGTTTTCGGGCTTGATCGTCGCAAGCCTTGCGTTTGCCCTGCTCTACTGACGAATCACAAGGATTCTATGCACCTAAGAGGTGTCAAGAAATCGAATAAATGTTTATAAAAACAATTGGTTGTAGAAACTTGTTCCTGAAAAAATTAGCAAAAGCGTAAAGTCTAGTCATATATCGGAGGAAATTCTTTACACTCTGGCGAGGTCGGCGAGCAATAGTACACGGCTGAACCCGCAGGAAACCAGAACATTCCCGAAATCTGTCCCATTGGCGCGCCTATGTAGGAGTAAGAACAAGCGCTTAAAAACAGGTCGCGGCATATTTATGGGACACGTTGCTACGGTAAGTCGATGAGCTGACTACAAATACGGCGAAACGCGCGACTGGCTTCGAACCCAGTACTTCTTGGGCTGTTTTGAATGGCTGGTGACAGTGCATCTATTGAGATGGTCGGGAGTTCGATCCGAGGAGCGCGAAGCGCGACGACAGGCGGAGCCGCGCAGCGGCGGCGAGGCAGCGAAGCTGCCGTCCAATCTCTCCGGGCGCGCCAATTTAGGTAAGAAGCTCAATCGCTTAGCGGTGGTTGAGCTTTTCTTTTTGTGAATTTACTGTCCCTTCGTCCCATTCAGCGTAGCGAAACTCGACTTACGCGACACAGGCACTGACACTTTGTCGATTGTCTAAACGAGTGTCGTAGCTTACCGTCGGTCTTAGCCAGCAATCCAACGGCAAGTTTCAGAGACATAGACAAAACTTCTGGCCGATTACTTCTGAAGTTATATCTAAAAAGGTCTAATATAACATTGCGAATTAGTCTGTATTAGGTATAATTTTATAATGGTCAGGGATGAGAAGGACATTGTCTGGCTAGGCGATTCGCTCTCGGTTTTGCAGGCGTTTCCGAAATCTGTTCGTATCGATCTCGGCAGTGATCTGCGCCGCCTTCAAATTGGCGAATTGCCAAAGGATTTCAAACCGATGAAGACTGTTGGTTCGGGTGTCCGTGAATTGCGCGCACGCGATCGCAACAATCAATATCGAACGATGTATGTAATCAGAATGCGTACGAAGGTGGTTGTTCTACACAGTTTCATCAAAAAGAGCAGAATGACGCCAAAAGCCGACATCGATACAGCAAGGGAACGGCTAAGAGCATTTGATAGAAAGTGAGAAATAGAAATGGAGTATCAGTTATGAAAAAAAAGGTTACCAAGGGTAACGTTTTCAAAGATCTCGGATTTACCGATGAAGAATCCGTCGCATTGGCGATGAGAGTAGACCTTGCGGTCGAGATTGAGAAGTTTATTAAGCGGAAGAAATTGACCCAGGTGAAAGCTGCGGAGTACTTTGATGTGCCACAACCGAAGATTAGCAAAATCGTCGGCGGGAAAGTTAGCGGCTTCTCAATCGAGTATTTGGTAAAGATGGCGACCAAGGCTGGGAAAAAACCGCGAATCTCGTTTGCGAAACGCCAAGCCGTATAGAACGTAACCCTCTGAAGGCAGGGGTCATTCGTTACTTCGGTGATTACTCACTTTCCATCACGGCTCCTGTCCCATTGGGAGTGTGGGCCGCCATTGAAAACTACGGTTTACTGCCGCAGATCCACAATTCTATGGGACAACGGCGACTCGTAACTTTATGACTTAAAGAGGGAAATCCGACTTAGGCGGACTGGCTTCGAACCTATTACTGCTTGAGATGATCTCAACGGCTGGTGACAGCAGCACATTGGTGTGCCGAGCAGTGAACCCGCCTTACTTTGCCGACAGTTGCAGTGAAAACTGTTGTTTGCGTTTTCCTGTTGCGCGACGCTAGGGGCCCCATGTTCATTTAGTCAATTGTAGCGAATCCTCTCACATGCGGAGACTTTGATATGCCCCGACTGTTGCAATCGTGTGCGTTTGCCGCGCCGGTGATCTGTGCTTTACTCAGCGGCTGCTCTGCGAGAGAAGACGGAAGTATGCTGGATGCAGATAGCGGCGACGTTGACTATCGGGTGTTGATGACGACGGAAATACTCGTTACCAGCGAGGCCGGTGACAAGATAGCGACGAAGGAAAACGTGTCATTCCGAGTGGGCGATCCGCGCGGTACGACTATTGTCGTTAGTCCGGGCATCGTCAAACAGACCATTGTCGGGATCGGATCGTCATTTACAGAATCGTCGGCATTTGTGTTGGCACACCTTGAACCGGAAGCACGGGCAGAAGTCATGGACAGGATATACAGCGAGCAAGGAGCCAACTTCTCGCTGACGAGAACACCGATCGGATCGACCGATTTCTCGGTGGCCGGCAAGTACAGTTATGCAAATGTTGCGGGTGACCGATCACTGGAGCACTTCAGCATTGCAGTGGACCAGGATGGTTTCGCAACAACCAGGTATCCAGGCATTCGCGACGGGTCTTTCGATCTGTTGCCAATGATCAAACAAGCTATGGCGATCAAGAACCAACAAGACGACGATGAGCTGCGCATCGTCGCGTCGGCGTGGACCGCACCGCCATGGATGAAAGACATCAACGATTGGTATTTGCCCGGCGCACCCGGAAATAACTACCAGGGTACCGGCGGTACGCTCAAGCCGGAGTATGTTCAGACCTATGCCGACTATATTGTCCGGTATCTCGATGCATACCGGACTGAAGGTGTTGTTATCTGGGGTCTGACGCCAGTCAACGAACCGCATGGCAATAGCGGCAACTGGGAGAGCATGCACTTCACGCCGGAAACCCAGAACGAATTCATCAAGCGGAACCTGGGGCCGACGTTGAGAGCGCGAGGTTTCGGCGACGTCAAAGTACTGATATACGATCAGAATCGCGATGACCTCGAACACTGGGCAGACGAAATCTTCGGTGACCAGGAAACGGCGGCCTATGTCCATGGCGCCGCCGTGCACTGGTACGCAAGTACCTTCAAGGTCTTTGAGGAGGTTTTCGACCGCGTGCACGAGAAATTCCCAAACTTTTCCATCATCCATACCGAGGGCACGATTGACGACCTGGGCAAGGATGCGCCTGGCGGTATAGGGGACCCGGAAAGGTTCAAGGAATCCGGTTGGTTCGACAACGATGAGTTCTGGTGGAACGACAATGCGACCGACTGGGCCTATACGGCCGAGTGGGCACCTAACAACGAGGATCATCCGATCTATACACCGGTGCATCGCTACGCAAGAAATATCATCGTCAGTCTCAACCACTGGATGGAAGGGTGGATTGACTGGAATGTGGTCCTGGACAAGAACGGTGGACCCAACCACGCCGGCAATTTCTGCGGTGCGCCGATCATGATCGACACGGATACCGGCCAAGTTTACTACACGCCTATTTATTACGTGCTGGCACAGTTTAGCCGCACGATCCGGCCCGGCGACAAAGCCGTGCAGGCCGACAAGAATCTGGTTGGTCTCGATAATGATGCGCTGCACGCGAGTGCAACGATTAACGACAACGGTTTGTTGAGCGTACAGTTGCTCAACACAACCAAGGAACCCATTCAGTACTCACTGCAGATCGGTGCTCAGTATGCAGCAATCGAAATTGCGGCCAATTCCGTGCAAACGGTTCGGGTACGGCTGGCGGATTGAGCCGCAAGTTCTCCGCCGCGCGCATAAATATCATGAAGACAAAGACGGCAAAGTCGACGAAATTAGGGTTCGTACGATGAGTAATCCAGATATTTTCAAGCTCAGCGGCAAAGTGGCGCTGGTAACGGGCGCGACTCAGGGGCTCGGCATGGCGATGGCCAATGGCCTGGGCGCTGCGGGCGCCCGCCTGGCGATAAACGGCAACTCGTCTCAGGAAAAAATCGATAAGGCAGTGGCGGCCTACGTGGACGCAGGATTCGAAGCGTCCGGCTATCGTTTCAATGTGACGGATGAGAATGAGGTCGAGGCTGGCGTTGGGGAAATCGAGTCAGATGTCGGCCCGATCGATATTCTCGTCAATAACGCCGGCATTATTCGCCGAGTGCCGCTGCTTGACATGCCGCTCGACGAATGGGAGCTGGTTATCAAGACGGACCTGACCAGCGCTTTTATCGTATCCAAGGCCGTTGTGCCGCGAATGGTTAAACGGGGTAGAGGCAAAGTCATCAACATTTGCTCGATGATGAGTGAGCTGGGTCGCGATTCCGTCGGGGCATACGCCGCGGCCAAAGGAGGCCTGAAAATGCTGACGCGAAACATGGCGACGGAATGGGCTCGACACAACATCCAGGTAAACGGCATCGGCCCGGGCTACTTCGCCACCGAGCAGACAAAACCAATCAGAGTCGACGGACATCCGTTTAACGACTTTATCGTCGAGCGGACGCCGGCAGGGAGATGGGGAAACCCCGAGGACCTTCAGGGTGCTGCCGTGTTCCTGGCATCGGCGGCCAGCGATTTCGTTAATGGACAGATTATCTACGTCGACGGTGGCATCCTGGCGACCATTGGCAAGCCGGGCAACGAGTAGTTTGGTCTAGTGCCGCCCAAGTTCAAAAAAACCGTTGCGGGCATTATCGCGCTGCTGTTGTGCGCCTCTTGCACAAACCTTTCAACCTTGGATGCGGACAGTGGCCATTCTCCGTGGCTGTTGGTCGACGATTTCGAGTCTGGAAAATCGCTGGATAATTGGACAAATATTGACGTCGAGAATGACACTGACCCTCATGTGCCCAACCCACAAATTTCAGAGATTCGCAGCGAAGCGGGGAGTGGCAACCGTTACATGCTCAGGAAGCCCGCGGCAGATGGCGTCGTCGGGAACCGGAAAGCGATCGGGTTCACGCCATTGCCGAATCCTGTTCCGGTTGGCGAAACCTGGACGTTCTATGCTCGTGTCAATGTCGAGTACTTCCCGAATAATCATTCGTTTGGTTTAAGCAATATCTCGGCGTCAGACATTCCCCAAAACGGTTACGATTCGTTCGAGCCAATGATTCGAATTACCGACAAGCTCGAGTCGGATGGTTATAAGAACGACGGAACCCTGATGGTCCTGGTCGGCGATAAGGCTTATAAGAAAATTATCAATCTCGCGACTGGCGAGCCCGCAAAGCCATTGCGCCCAGGGGAATGGTATGAGCTCTGGTATGTAGTGAATAATGCGCGGCGCGAGGCCGGCGGGCAGCGCTACGATCTCTACGTACGCGGCGGCGAATTTGAACAGCAACAATTCGTCTTCGACGGCGCAGAATTCCGTATTCGACGCGAACAGCCGCTGTTGCATTTCATGGCGATTTCCAATACCGGCCCGCATAAGGCACCGTACGGCAATGGCGGTGTGCGGTATGACGATATCTACATGGCGCCGGGCCGCACATTATCGTCCCCCCTTTATCGAACGGATTATCTTCCCAGTTTCAGAAAATAATCCAGGATTTCAGGAACGTTTCCATCGCCAATGCCGGCATCCACGGCGGCCTGGAGGTTTGCTGAGGTGCCTTCAGCAATCTGTGCCCGTGTATCCAGATCTTCGACCATCTTGAGGAAGTACCCCAGATCCTTGTTGGCATTATTGATTGAGAAGCCGAGGTCGCTGACGTTGTCCACGGCGTAGTTCTTGCAAAAATGCATGAACGGCGAGTTGGACGGGCCGGTCGACATGATGTCGAACAACTGCTGGCGGTCGACGCCAGAGCGATCGGCAACCGCGAAGGCCTGTGACATCGCACAGACGGTGGTCATGCCCAAAAAGTTGTTGATGAGCTTGGTCGTGTGGCCGGCGCCAAGCGCTCCCAGGTAGAAGACATTCTCGCCTTGCATATCGAGGACCGGTTTCACCTTGTCGAACGTCTCCTGATCGCCGGCTGCCATGATGTTGAGTAGTCCATCCTTCGCATGAGCAGGTGTACGGCCGAGTGGAGCATCGATCATGCCCGCGCCTTTCTTGGCGAGGTCGGCTCCAATCCTGCGAGTAGAAGAGGGAATCGACGTTCCGAAGTCGATCAATACAGCGCCTTCTTTTACGCCGGCGAGGATGCCATCCTCGGCATAGACCAGCTTCTCAACAACGGCAGAGGTCGTAAGGCAAAGCATGATAATGTCGCTGGCCGCAGCAAGCTCGGCCGCTGATGCGGCCTCAGATCCGCCGCGTGCAACAACGGCGGCAACGGCATCCTTGTTGAGGTCCATTACAATTGGCTTAAACCCCTTTTTCTGCAGGTTTTCAACCATGTTGCCGCCCATGAGGCCGAGCCCGATGAAACCGATGACGGGTTTTGTCATTACTATGACTCCTTTCGAATTAGTGTTGTTTTTGACCGGGATGCGGCGCCAGGATTCTCGGCCTGGCTAGTAGAGTTCTTCTGCGTCTGGGTCTAGAAAGTCTTCACGAAGCGGACTGAAAACGTCAATCAACACGCCCGGCTTGCGACAAACCGCGCCGTGATCGAGATTGGGTGCAATGTAAAAACTGTCGCCCGGACCGAGTCGCTTTTCGACACCATCGATGAAAACGTCGAATTCGCCACTCTCCACATAGGTGACCTGCGAATGCGGGTGCGCGTGAACTTGACCAACCGCGCCAACGTCGAATTCGACCTTGACCAACATGATGGAATCGTTATACCCGAAGATCTGGCGATTCAGCCCATCACTAACGGCTTCTTTGGGCGTCTGAGCCCCCATCATGAATGCCTTGCTTTGTCGTGTCATCAGCCCACTCCGTTGTAGTCGAACAGCCCAAAGTCACTGTTCTACTTTTCCGCGCCCCCGGCGCGCTGACACGAATCGTAAATTGGTCTGGTTAATTTTTCAACCAATATACCCTATTCGAGCAAAAATTGGTAATACCAATTCGGAGCCATCGATATGGACAAGTGGTTTACAGATATGTAAGAATTGGTCCGATAGAAATACCAACAGGCCATCATGGCCGATCAAGAATCCAGAGGGGAGAAACAGAATGAATTTTCAACGCCTTTTCGTTGCGCTGGTGGCGGGCACGCTGTCGCTGACCGTCACGTCAGCAGCCATGGCGCAAGAAGAAGTAATCGAAGAAATCGTCACTCTCGGTATCCGGGGGTCTCTTGCAAATGCTGTTGACCAGAAGCGAAATTCGGAGAACCTGGTCGAAGTAATTATTGCGGAGGATATAGGCAAGCTGCCGGATCAAAACCTCGCTGAGGTTCTTGAGAATGTTACCGGTGTTCAGATTACTCGCGAGGCCGGTGTCGGCACCGGCGTTCAAATCCGCGGTACTAACGCAAACCGCACCGAAATCAACGGTGTTTCTACCGTGGGTTCTGGATCCGGACGTAGCGGCATCAATTTTGAAGATGTTCCTGCGTCTATTATCGCGGCTGTTGAAGTGACCAAAGCAAGTGAAGCGAAGACGATTGAAGGGTCTGTTGGCGGCACGATCAACTTGAGAACGATACGTCCTCTTGAATTGACCGAGACCTTGGGAGCTATCCGCGTCCAGGGGGAAGATAGCAGCCTCTCAACCGACAGTATGACACCCAGGATATCGGGTACCTACGGCGACAATTGGTCGATCGACAGCGGAGAAATTGGTGTCGTGATCAGTGCAAGCTATGCTCAACAAGATGTTACCGCCTTTCGTCCTCGTGCCGATCGAGATAACGACTTAGTCGTTGATGCAAATCGTACCAGTCCGGGTACGACCCCTTTCAATTATCTGCCGATTCAATTTTTCATCCAGGATTACGACAATTATGAGTATGAAACGACGAACATTTCCGGTTCGTTGGAGTTCGCGCCGACTGATGAGTTGAAGTTTCATTTTGACATGGTCCTCAATGATCAAGAGCGCAGACAAGAGAGCTCACGGATTCAGGCATCGGGCATTAGCGCTGGCGGAATTAGCCTTAACCCAGGCAATATCTCAGAATTTGAAACGATCAATTTTGGATCGCTAAATGGTCAGAATCTCGGCAGCATTGAAGCGGCAGTTCGCGGTATAGTCCCCACGGAATTGAACGGTACAGATGGAAACCTGCGTTTTTCAGGTGATACGAACTCGCGCCTGACAGACAGCAAGATATTCAGCCTGGGTGCCGACTGGCTAGTCAACGATCGGTTTTCAGCGCGTGCAGAGATATCAACGTCAACGTCTGATTCCACGACTCCCGAATTTAATACCACGCTCAATTTTATCAACCCGAACTCGCCCCTCAACGGAGCGGCTTTGTTAGCTAACCATCTCGCAAATGAAGCAAACGGTAACGAGGATCTTTACGATTCAAATGAGAATGGCACACCGTTTGAATATGACCTGAGGGGCGGTGCGCTGACATTTGGCATCCTGCAAGATGCGGCATTTGATGGTCCAACGACTGCGCAATTGCTTGATCCGGCGAACATCGTGCTGCGCGATGTAAACATAGGGCAAAACAGAGCTGAAAACAGCGAGCACGCATTTCGTGCTGATTTTACTTACGATGTAGACGATAACTTCTCCTTTGATTTCGGCTATCGTTATAATGAGACGAGTAGTCTCCGTGATGAAGTTGGTACCAACGTAGGGTTGAGAGAGTTTGCCGATAGCCCAACGGGTGATCTGTTCGCGAGTGTCCTCACACCAGGCCCCAGCAACTTCAATGCGGCTGATGGCAGAGCATTATATGTTCCTGATTTCCTTCTCGTTAACCCAGACTTGGTAGCTGGCGACCCGGCTGGCGTGCTAGCCATACTGAATGCTGCCATTGTTGCTAACAATGCAATCACCGGTTCTACTCGAGGCCCAATCAGCGAACCTACATCGAGCACGAGTGCATTCTTTGATATTACGGAAAAGACCAGCGCTCTCTATGCGCAAATGAACTTTTCGACCGGTATCTTTCGCGGCAATGCAGGTCTGCGTTACTTAAAAACCGACGTTACTTCAACCGGAAATACTGTTACCAATAATGTGGCGACGCCGACAACAACAAAGGGCAGTTATGATTTGGTGTTGCCACGATTCAACCTGGTTGCAGACGTAAGCGAAAATGTAGTTATTCGTGGTGGCTGGGGTAAAGATATCAGGCGCCCGGATTTCGACGATCTGTCGACTTCATTTACCTTTAGCACGAGCCCGAACCCTGCAGTCAATCTGGGTAATCCTAGTTTGGTGCCGCAAGAGGTTGATTCATTTGATCTCTCTGTTGAATGGTATTTTGCACCTGCGGCTGTGCTGAGCGTCGGTTATTTCCACAAGACACGAACCGGTCTGTTTGTTGCTCAAACCGAAGAACCTGCAACTACGGCCGTAACAGACATCAATGGAAATCCGGTTGATGTTCGCGACATTACCGCCCCTTGTGAAGGCGGTGGTATTTTCAATCCCATTGCGGATCAAAATGTTTTCGCTCCTCTTGACGAAAATGGCAACCAGACTACCGGTGTAGGCGTATGTGTTCCGGTTTCGCAGATAATCAATGGTGCTGGAGAAAGCACGCAAAAAGGGTTTGAGCTTGCTTTTCAGTATGATCTTTCAGAGTTCGAAGATAGGCTCGGTTGGGCATCTGGGTTTGGCGTTCTAGCCAACTACAGCAAGCAGGAATTCTCTGGTGGTGAAGAATTCTGGGGCGCCACAGATCGTGCTGCAGATATCTTTTTTGCATCAGGCGGTGCCACAGATGTTCGCTTACAGGTGTCTGAGATCGATTTGTCGGAAAACGCCTACAACATAACGCTGTACTACGAAAAATATGGCCTTTCAGCCAGGACGCGTTATACATGGCGTGAAGCATATCGTTCAGAAGATTTCGGCAGTACTTCCAGCTACCCCTGGGGTTTTCCCGTTATTCAGGATGATCGAGGACAGCTGAATGCCAGCGTCCAATATGCTGTGAATGACAATTTGAGCGTTGGAGTGGAAGCCGTTAATCTCACTGAGTCTGATGTGACGCAATATTGTGTCAATGAAAACGCTTTGCTGTGTTACCAGGGCCTCACAGATCGTCGAGTTACCATTGGTGCCAGCTACCGCTTCTAGAAAACGCGACATCGAACGGCGCCATCCACGATGGCATCCAAGTTCGCTCAAAAGCCCCGGCGCAAGCCGGGGCTTTTTTTTGGCGGCCTATTTTTGATTCATGCGATCGATAAATTCTGTGACACGAAAAACTCATGAATCTCATCCAGGCTTGCGAATACTTCGTGCGCTACGTCCAGAGAACTATTCTCCACCGTCGCATTCAAAGCAAGAACGGTCATGTCTGCCGCTATTCCCGCGCTGGCGCCGACGAAACTATCTTCAACAACGATACAGTCTTTTGGCGCAATGCCGAAATGTCTCGCTGCAGACAAGAAAAGACCCGGGTCAGGCTTCCACGAATTCTGTTCGTACCCGCTGAATATTTTGCCTATGAAGTGCGGGTACAAATTCGTGGTTTGAAGGTTTTCCTCAATTTTCTTTCTTGGGCCGCTGGACGCAACACAGAAGGGGATCCGCAGCGACTCGACAAGTCGCAGCGCCCCTTTGACGGGTTGGAGCTGCGCCTGAAATACCGATGACATACGCTGCCTGATATCTGTTTCAAAAGACTCGGGTAGCTTTATTCCGGTTTCGTGCTGCAGAATTTCGAGGCATGCGCCGAGTTTCATTCCTCGGAAACGACTGATCGATTCGTCAGCGGAAATCTGGTGTCCATGAATGGCCAACATCTCGGCCAGAACGTTGTTGCCTAGCTTTTCGCTATCAACCAATACCCCGTCACAATCAAATATGACTAACCTGGCAGTCAAGATTCAGGACGCCATGATTTGCCAGACACCGCGGATGCCCATCGACGTGGTGACTAGGGAAAACAGCAGGATCGCGGTGAGCACGACATTGGACGCAATCGTATTTCGATGCCCGCCCATGAGATCCCGCCGATTGCCGAGGTACAGGATACAGGCGACCGTCACAGGCAGAATGACCGCATTGAAGGCCTGGGAGATGATCATGACGAATACGGGTCGCGCCTCGAAAATCGGCACGACCAGCCCGAGCAATGAAATAACGAGGACGATGATGCGATACCGCGGCAACGTCATGTCCCGCTTTGACTGGTTATAGTCGCACAACAGCCAGGGCAGCATCAGGACATTGGGGAATTGAGACGAAACGCCCGCGGCGACGATGCCGACGGCGAATATTGTTGCGGCGAACGATCCGGCCAGCGGCTCCAGCAAGCCGATCATTTGTGACGCCTGATCGAGGCCCAGACCTTCAACGTACAAGGTGCCGGCCGCTGCCGCCATGACCGATCCGCTGATGACGAACATCATGGCAACGGCCACAATTGCATCATTGCGCTGCTTCTTGATATCGGCAATCGTCCAGCCCGCTTCTTTTACCAGTGTGGTGCGGATGATAAACAGACCAGAGAAAACCGTTGTGCCAACCATAGAGGCGATAACCAGAAACGGACCTCTGCCTTCGTCGAGCGGCACATCCGGAAGCGACGGCACCAGACCTTTCACAATCTCAACGGGCGGTGGCATCAGGATAAAGAAGTTGAGAATGAAGCAGGCAGCCATGATGGCTACGATGACCGCCAGGCTGCGCTCGAAGAACTGCGTCGTGCCATTCCAGAAAATCAAGTAAACCAGCCCGACAAAAAATGCGGCGAACCAGACGGGATGGATGCCACCTTCAACCAGGGACTTCGACCACTCGGAACTGATCTCCGCAACGATGCCCATCACTCCCATGACGCTGCCGCTGACCCCCGCGGTCAGGGCGACGATAAAAAAGAGGCCGACCAGCGGATGAATATGGCGGCGGAAGGATTGCAGGGCTGTTTCCCCAGTAACCAACGTCAATTTGCCGTAGGCGTTGATCATAAAATAGGTTGCCAGGCACGACGCCACGATGGTCCACAACAGGGACATGCCGTAGGTTGCGCCAGCCTTGGCCATGGCTGTCACACTCCCGGTGCCGATATTGAAACCCAGCAGGAAAATCCCGGGAAGAAACAGTGCCAGTGTTTTTGAAAATCGATTGCTCATAGCGCATCACAATACCAGACTTGGTATGCTGACCTGAATACTCGGCCAGACGAAGCCTGGACAACGAATAGAGTCGAGGACTCACTGCAATGGAAGAAACCTGGCGCTGGTTCGGGCCCAATGACACCGTCACGCTGGAACAAATCCGGCAAGCCGGTGCGACCGGTATTGTCACCGCACTCGATCACGTGCCGACCGGCGAGGCGTGGTTGCCCGCTGATATACGGGAGCGCAAGGAATTGATAGAAGACTCCGGCCTGACTTGGTCGGTCGTTGAATCTGTACCTCTGCACAACGACATCAAAACGCGTTCGGGCGAGTATCGCCGCTATATCGATAACTACAAACAGAGCATCCGCAATCTCGGTGCCGCCGGCATCCATCGCGTTTGCTATAACTTCATGCCGGTCGTCGACTGGACGCGTACCAACCTTACCTATGAATTGCCGAACAAGTCCCAGGCGCTGCGTTTCGAGATGACGGACTTTGCGGCTTACGACCTGTTCGTCCTCGAGCGTGACGGCGCGAAAAACAGCTATAGCGACGACGTCGTCGCACGTGCCACCGAACGATTCGATGCAATGTCCCCGGAGGCACGTGCGGCACTCGAGAAGAACATCATCGCTGGGCTGCCCGGTGGCGAAGGAAGTTACGATCGCAACAGTATCCGTGCCACGATCGAACGGTTTTCGACGCTCGGAAATGACGGCTATCGTGCTCACCTGATTGCTTTTCTCGAGGAAATAATTCCGGTGGCCGAAGACGCCGGCGTTGTCATGGCGATCCACCCGGACGACCCGCCGTTTTCCCTGTTCGGCCTGCCGCGTGTCGTATCGACCGCCGAGGATGCGCGCGCGCTGCTCAACGCCGTGCCGAGCCCTGCAAACGGCCTGACGATGTGTGCCGGTTCGTACGGTGCGCGCGGCGACAATAATCTTGTCGCGATGATTCGCGAGTTCCACGACCGTATTTACTTCGTGCACTTGCGCAATATCAAGCGCGAGGATGACGGTTCGTTCTACGAATCCGATCACCTGGACGGCGACAACGACATCGTCGGTATCGTCAATGCGCTGCTAGACGAGGAGCAGCAGCGGCAGGGCCTGCCGCCCGGACGTTGCACAATTCCGATGCGGCCGGACCATGGCCATACGCTGGGCGAGGAAAAGTCCGACAAGCGCGTGCGGCCGGGCTATTCGTATGCCGGCCGCTTGAAAGGACTGGCTGAATTGCGCGGCGTCATTCACGCGCTCACGGCCATGCGCCAAAGAACATTGTGAGCAAAATTATAAAGAGGATACGCAACGAATGAACTTGAGAATCAAAATCGGACTAATGCTGGTGAGCCTGGCCCTGGCGATGCCGGCGATTACGCTGGCAGGCGAGCACCCTAAACTGATCATGACCAAGGCCGGTGTTGAAAAGATTCGCGCGGAACTGGGGACGGTTCCGCTATTCGATGCCACGGTGGCAAACGTCAAGGCGGAAGTTGACGCTGAAATCGAACTCGGCATCGACACGCCGATTCCCCTGGACTATTCAGGCGGCTATACGCACGAGCGCCACAAGCGCAACTTCTTCATCATGCAGAAGGCCGGCGCGCTGTACCAGATCCTCGACGATGAAAAGTATGCCAACTACGTTCGCGACATGCTGTTCCAGTACGAGGGCATGTACATGGACCTGCCGCTGCACCCCAAGGAGCGATCCTACGCGAGGGGTAAGCTGTTCTGGCAGTGCCTGAACGATTCCAACTGGCTCGTGTACGTGAGCCAGGCATATGACGCAATTTATGATTACCTGTCGGCGGAAGAACGTCAGACGCTGGAAGACAATCTTTTCCGGCCGTTCGCCGACCATATATCTATTGATAGCCCGCAGTTCTTCAACCGCGTGCATAATCACAGTACCTGGGGCAACGCGGCCGTCGGCATGATCGGACTGGTCATGGGAGACGATGCACTGGTGGAGCGAGCGCTGTACGGTATCCCGTTCGACGAGATCGACGCCGCCGCCAAGGATAACGACGGCGGTTTCATCTACGACAAAGACGGAAGAGCCGGATTCCTGGCCAACCTCGAGGAGCCGTTCTCGCCGGACGGCTACTACACCGAAGGTCCTTACTACCAGCGTTATGCCATGTACCCGTTCCTGATTTTTGCGCAGGGACTGCAGAACGTGAAACCGGAACTTGAAGT
>JBATHK010000031.1:0-2502 GCA_049666725.1 Woeseiaceae bacterium | reverse complement strand
GGGCAGGGTCGGGCAGACATCGTCGGCGCCGACCTCAAGCTCGTCGTCATCAAAGCGAGCAAAGAAGAAGCGGCCGCCCATGAGGCGCTGCTCAAGAAAATCCGCAAATCCGGTGCGTGCGTCTGGGATTTTGACTAGAATCGGTCGTTCGCTTCCGGGCGACCACCCATTAATAAGGATAAATCGTCGATGGTCCAAACGATGGCAAGCGCCTTGCAGTCGAATTTTCTAGGCAACTCGCCGAGCTGGTACAAGCTCACAATTATCGGTTTCCTGATTCTGAACCCGATCGTCATGCTCTACGACCCGTTCATCGCGGGCTGGGTGCTGGTCATCGAGTTCATTTTCACGCTCGCCATGGCCCTGAAGTGCTATCCGCTGCAACCTGGTGGACTGCTGGCCGTTGAAGCCGTGATCCTCGGGATGGCGTCGCCTGAAATGGTGTTCCACGAGGCCGAAGTGAACTTTCCGGTCATCATGCTGCTGATGTTCATGGTGGCAGGCATCTACTTCCTGCGCGAGATGCTGCTGTTCACGTTCACCAAGATCCTGCTCGGCGTGCGCTCCAAAGTCCTCCTGTCAATGTTGTTCTCGTTTGCCGCTGCGTTCCTGTCGGCGTTTCTCGATGCGCTGACCGTGACGGCCGTGATCATCACGGTCGCCGCCGGATTCTTCGGCGTTTATCACACGGTTGCGTCCGGAAAAGCATTCGATTTCGACAATGATCCATCCACCGATGACGAAGTCATCGACCTGCACCGTGAAGATCTCGAGAAGTTTCGGGCCTTTCTCCGCAGCCTCATGATGCACGGCGCGGTCGGCACGGCGCTGGGTGGCGTAACGACGCTCGTGGGTGAGCCGCAGAACCTGCTGATTGCGGACGTCATGGACTGGGAGTTCGTCGAGTTTTTCCTGAAGATGGCGCACATTTCAATGCCCGTGCTGGTGGTGGGGCTCATCACCTGCGCGCTGCTCGAAGTTACAAAGTCGTTTGGTTACGGGCAGCGGCTGTCGCCTAAAGTGCGCGCGGTGCTGGAGGAGTATGACCGCGCGATGTCTGACAAGCGCACGGCGCGCGAGACCACGGCGATTGCGGTGCAGGGCGTAGTCGCCGTCATCCTTATTCTCGCACTGGGTTTGCACCTTGCGGAGCCCGGCGTGGTCGGCCTGCTCGTAATCGTGCTGGCAACTGCATTCAACGGCATTACCGAAGAACATCGCATCGGCCATGCGTTTGAAGAGGCGCTGCCGTTCACGGCACTGCTGGTCGTGTTTTTCGCGATCGTTGCCGTGATTCATCACCAGGGACTGTTCTCACCGGTCATCCACTGGGTCATGACCTACGAGGGCAAAACACAGGAAGCACTGTTTTACATTGCGAACGGCGCGCTCTCGATGATCAGTGACAACGTCTTTGTGGCGACCGTGTATATCGGCGAAGTCGACACGATGTTCAAGGCGGGTGAGATAACGCGCGATCAGTTCGATGCGCTGGCCGTGGCCATCAACACGGGTACCAATATCCCGAGTGTGGCCACACCGAATGGCCAGGCCGCGTTCCTGTTCCTGCTGACCTCGGCGCTGGCGCCGCTGATCCGGCTGTCCTACGGCAAGATGGTAATCATGGCGCTGCCGTACACGATCACGATGAGCATCACGGGCCTGCTGGCGCTGTGGTACCTGTAACAGGTCTATAGAGGGCGCCCGGCGCGCGAAGACAACCATGTCATTTGATATCAAGAACCTGCGCATCGGCATCGTCGGCCTTGGCTATGTCGGCCTGCCGCTCGCCGTGGAATTCGGCAAGCAGTACCCGACGGTCGGCTTCGACATCAACGCGGACCGCATTGCCGAACTCGAAAGTGGAAAGGATGCGACGCTGGAGTGTTCCAGCGAAGAACTGGCCGAAGCGAAGCACCTGGGGTATGCGTCGAGCACAGATGCAATCGCGGACTGCAATTTTTACGTCGTGACCGTGCCGACGCCGATTGGCGACAGCAATCGACCGCTGTTAACACCGCTGAAAATGGCGAGCCAGATGCTGAGCGGTGTAATAAAAAAAGGCGACATCGTCGTGTACGAGTCGACGGTGTACCCGGGTGCCACCGAAGAATTCTGCGTGCCGCTGCTCGAAAAAGAGTCCGGTTTGAAAATGAACAAGGACTTCTTCGTCGGTTACAGCCCCGAGCGCATCAACCCGGGCGACAAGGAACATCGGCTGCCGTCCATTCTGAAAGTGACGTCCGGTTCGACGCCCGAAGTCGCCGAGTTCGTCGATGGAGTGTACAAGTCGATAATTACGGCAGGCACGCACAAGGCCTCCAGCATAAAAGTCGCTGAAGCGGCGAAAGTCATCGAGAACACGCAGCGCGACGTGAACATCGCGCTGGTCAATGAGCTTGCAATGATCTTCGAGCGCGTCGGTATCGATACCGAAGAGGTGCTCGAAGCCGCGGGCACCAAGTGGAACTTCCTGCCGTTCCGGCCCGGCCTCGTCGGCGG
>JBATHK010000030.1:0-3093 GCA_049666725.1 Woeseiaceae bacterium | reverse complement strand
GTCTTTTCTTCCCACGCGGGATAGGTATGTATGCCAAGGAAATCGACTTCGGCCGCAAGCGGCGCGCCGTCCTGTATCCACCACTCATAGTTATCCGCGACCGTAACGGGCTGATCTATTGCTGCCTTGACCTGGCGAACGTAGGCGATCACTTTCTCGAGCGGCACCATGTGGTCGTTCCACTCAACGAGTGCTTCGTTACCGACGTTGACGGCGACAACGATATCGTCGAATCGATTTGCCAGTTCGATGCCGCGCTCCAATTCCGCGACATTTTCAAGTGTATTCTCGGCGAGCTGCTCATCAGGGATCGGTTCATCGAGCCAGGGACAGCCCTCGTGATTGCTGAACTCCGCATCCAGCCACATGCCCAGCAGCACCTTTATCGGCAGCTGATGTGCTTCGATAAGCTCGAGCGTGGTTTGCGAATTCTCCTTGGAGTCATATAGACGAATCAGCTTGAAGCCGTGGGCCACCAGGATCTGGAGGTCTTCGAGAATCTCGTCGTTGCTCGGGTTCACGGCACCGTCCCCGCGGTCCGGATGCTGACCTTCCCGGAATCCGGAATACGCCACCGCCATGACCTCGCCTGCCAACAAATCGCCGGGGGACTGGCGTATATCGTCTACGCGTTTTGGCGATGGCGCATCGGAGGATGAGCCGGAACATCCAACCGTTGCGAATGCGATGACTGCGATTAGTATAAGCTTTTTCATCTCAGTGCCTTACGAGTATTTGTTCAAGTTCTTCCAGCGAACGGCCCTTGGTCTCCGGCAGGATGCGCATGACGAAGACAAGGCCAACAACGGCGAACATTCCATAAATCAGGAACGTGCCGGCGTTGCCGATGTTCTGCAGCTCCCAGGGAAAAATGAACGTGACGAGAAAAGCGACGGCGGAATTGATGAGCCCCACAAACGAAATTGCCATGCCGCGCACGTTGTTCGGAAACAGTTCCGAGAACAGCACCCACATGATCGGCCCTATCGAAATCGCGAAGCTGGCGACAAAACCGAGTATGGCAAACAGGATGAGCAATGGGTTCATGTCAATCGCGTTGCTCACGAGCGCCGATTCGTGCTGCTTGTAAATGTTCGCGCCCACCGCTGCGGAAACTGCCTTGCGAAAATCGATATCGCTGTCAAAGGTGGTGTCGGCGACTGCAGCAATCTGTGCTCGCTCGATTTCTGCAGGCAGCTTGTCGATCGCATCCTGGTCCAGCGTGTATGTTGCCGCCCCGAACCCATACGCCAGTGTCAGCATGCAGACAGCAATGCCCGTCATGCCGAACCCCAGCAACGGTCGCCGACCGAGCTTGTCAATCAGTGCCATCGCGGCCACCGTAAAGACAAGGTTGACGAGACCGACCAGCACCGCCTGCATAAACGCGGCATTCGTGCCGATCCCCGACTGTTCGAATATCATCGGCGAGTAAAAGAAAACAGAATTGATGCCCGTAATCTGCTGCAGGATGCCAACCGATATGCCGATTGTCAGTACGAGTTTCATGGAGGGATGAAACAAGGCTTTCAAGGACACGCCCCCTAACTCGGCTTCGGCCTCGATGCTGTCTCTTACGGCCTGCAGATCCAAGCGTGCCTGTTCTGCACCACTAACGCGTTCGAGTACTTCGCGGGCTTCTTCCTCCCGCCCCTGCATCGCCAGCCAGCGTGGACTTTCGGGCACGATCATCAGCGCAAAGAAATACAGGACGGCCGGCAAAGTCTCGATACCCAGCATCCAGCGCCAGTTCCACTCGCCCAGTCGCATCGACTCGGCCCAGGCGATATCCGACTGACCGAGAGTCAGTATCAGGTAGTTGGTAAAGAACGCGGCCGAGATGCCGATGACAATATTGAGCTGGTTGAACGACACCATGCGGCCCCGGATTGCGGCCGGTGCAATTTCAGCGATGTACATCGGTGCAATGATCAGCGCAGCGCCTACACCGAGGCCACCAACCATGCGTGCAATAACAAGCGTTATGAAGTCCGGCGCAACTGCTGAGGCGACCGCAGACAATGCGAACAATACCGCGGCGATCTTCAGCACAGGTCGGCGACCGATGCGATCACTGATGGGACCGGCCAGCATCATGGCCAGCGTTGCCGTCAGCGCCAGTGACGAAACGGAAAAGCCAAGCTCAATTTTTGTCAGATCGAAATCGGTCTCGATAAAGCCAACGACACCGGAAATCACCGAAGCGTCGAATCCCATCAGGAAACCGCCGAGTGCGACAATTAGCGCAACTTTGGTTGTGAATCGCGTGCTCTGTTTCATGCTTTGTTGCCCCGGACTCAGTCGCTATCGATAATTCGGAACTCGGTCCGCAGCTGTGTTTCCGAACTACCGCCAATCCAGGCATGGAATTCACCGGGCTCGGCCATGAGCTTCATATCGCGACCAACAAACGCCAGGTCGTCAGTGTGTAGTTCAAAATCGACCGTCACCGTTTGCCCTGGTTCCAGGCGCAGCCGTTTAAAGCCTTTGAGCTCCCTTACCGGTCGCGTCACGTTACCAACAAGATCGCGAATATAAAGCTGCACGACTTCGTCGGCGGCAACATCGCCCTTGTTCGTTAGTTCGGCACTAATTCTTATCGTCTCGCCAAGCCTAATCTCTCTCGCGCTGGCGCGGATGCGCTGGTAATCGAATTCGGCGTAGGACAGGCCGTAACCAAACGGGAACAGAGGTGTATAACCGGCGTCGAGATGATAAGCCGTCATGCCCGTCGAAAGCTGCGGCGCGTGCGCGTCGATATCGTCAATAAGCACGACGGTGTCCGGCGACGGCGGCTTGCCTGTCATCTTCTGGCTGTAGTAAATCGGAATCTGGCCAACCATGCGCGGAAAAGTCACCGGTAGCTTGCCGGACGGAGATTCAATGCCGAACAAGAGGTCAGCAATGGCTGGACCACCCATCGTTCCCGGATGCCACGCAAACAGAATCGCGTCCACATGATCGATGATGTTGGTCAGCGTAAGCGGTCGGCCCGCGAGAATTACAGCAATGACCGGCTTGCCGGCTTCCCGCACGCGCCGTACCAGCTCCGCCTGGTCGCCTGGCAAGTTAATATCCGCGCGCGAATGTGCT
>JBATHK010000029.1:0-6277 GCA_049666725.1 Woeseiaceae bacterium | reverse complement strand
ACCTCGGTTCGACCCCGGTTTTGGGAAACCGCCGATCAGGTATTGGCGCCGCCGCTACCCTGCAGGCGAGTGATGAGCGCTCGCAAAAAGACCTTGTTGAATCGCAGCTGACAGGCTGACGATACCTGCTCCATGAGCGATGAACTCACGCGCAGAATTGTGACCTGGCCCTCGGCCTTGATGGACGCCTGGCGCTTCGCGCCGCTCACGTAGCTGGTCTCACCGAAACAATCGCCGTTTGACAATGTGCCGATGCTGTTGCCGTTCGCCTGTACCGAAACGGCGCCGGCAACAATAATGTAGAAACGATCATCAACCTCGCCTTCTCGCACGATGTCTTCGCCGTCTTTGTATTCGTGCCAGTCGGATGCACGCAGCACTTCCCAGATTTCAGCGTGAGAAAACTCGTGGAAAAATGTAAGCGTACGCAAAAGGTCAAAATGTTCCTGGTTGTCGAGGCTGTCGTACTTCTGGCGCAGGTCCTTGTAAACCCGCGTGAGCTCCGCAGACATGGCGTTACCCGTGAGCAGCCGCTTGTCCGGGTCTTTCTGCATCGTCGTCATGACGACATGCTCGAGCTCCTCGGGCAAGTCGTTGCGATAGGTATGAATCGGCGGCGGGGTCGCGTACACAATCTGGTGCAACAATTTGGACAGGTTGTCGGCACGGAACGGACGAAAGCCGGTCAGCAATTCGTACATGACGGCGCCCAGGGAATACAGGTCCGAGCGCGGCGTCAGCTCTTCAGACTGCACTTGCTCGGGCGACATGTAACTCGGCGAACCCGCGATGCCCTCGATGCGTGACACTTCCGAGTCGCTGACAATAGCGATGCCGAAGTCGATGATGCGTACGTCGTTGTCGATCGTCAGCATGACGTTGCTGGGCTTGATGTCGCGATGGATGACGCCACGGCCATGCGCGTAGTGCAGCGCTTTGGCGCATTTGTAAATGATCTCTACGACGTCATCGACGCGCAGCAGGTTATCGGGACGACAGTACGCGGCGAGAGTGCGCGCACCTTGAATATGTTCGGTAACCACGTAGTAGCTGCCGTCTTCTTCACCCGCATCGTAAATCGGCATGATATTCGGGTGCTGCAACATCCCGACCATGTGCGCTTCGTTGAAGAACATCTTGCGAGAGACTTTTGCGCGCTCGGCATTCGAGTCTTCTTCGATGTTGTAGACTTTGATCGCAACGTCGCGACGATAATAAGGGTCGTGAGACAGGTAAACGGTACCCGTGCTGCCTTTGCCGATCTTATTGATAATGACGTACTTGCCGATCTTGTCGGGCACGTCAACCGGGCGCTCAATTTCGCTTGCAGTGCGAGCCATGTTGTCTCAACTGGTCAGATCATGAGCCACCTGTATAAACCCAGTACTACTGCGGCATACAGAGCGGCTACGAGGTCGTCCAGCATAATTCCCACGCCCCCGCCCAGTCTGTGATCCAGGTCGCGAATCGGCCACGGTTTGACAATATCAAACAGCCTGAAAAGCACGAACGCGAGCAACCATCCAACGGGCGATAACGGGGCCGCCAGCAGCGTGATGTACATGCCGGCAATCTCGTCCCAGACGATGCCGCCATGATCATGAACGCCTATGCGCCGCGCGCTCTCACCGCATATCCAGATGCCGGAGACGACAATCGCCGCCGCGACGCCCAATTGAACATAAAGTCCGAGCTCGAGCGTCAGCCAGAACAGCAATACGCCCGGAACCGAGCCGACGGTGCCCGGCGCAAAGGGAGCAAGCCCTGTACCGAAGCCGAATGCCAGCACATGCACCGGATCCGTCAGGACCGTGCGCGCGAGCCCGTTTTCCCTGTCTTCTGGTGGCGTATTCACTGGAAGTGACGGTAACCGCTGTCGTCCCATTCCACAATAACGCCATTCTGGCGGCAGGTGAGGCCCGGCCCGGCCGTTACTTTGCCTATTGCCGTGATGTCAGCAACGCCTTCGACCCTGTCCGGAGTGGCCGTGAAACACAGCTCGTAATCATCGCCGCCGTTTAATGCCTGTCGGGTTCGATGCGGCTTATCAAAGCCCGCCTTGATGGCATCGGACAAGGGCACGCGATCGATATCCAGCTCACCGCCGACACGGCTCGCGTCCAGCAACTTTTTCAGATCGCCGACCAGGCCATCGGACACATCGATGGCGGCGTTCGCACGGCCAACCAGTTGCTGACCGGTTTCGATGCGCGCCGTCGGGCGCAGGAATCGATGCGCGAGGAAGCTTTCGCGTTCGCCGCGGCCGAGCAGTTCGAGACCCGCAGCGGCATCACCAAGCGTACCGGTTACAAATATCGTGTCGCCGACCTTGGCGCCGCTCCTTAGCAATGCCTTGCCCGATGCAACCTCTCCGGTGACGTGTACGGTTGCCACGACGGCATCACCGCTGGTTGTATCGCCCCCCACGAGGGCCACATCGAACTCGGCGGCGGCTTCGAACAAACCGCCCGCGAAATCGGCCAGCCACTGGTCTGTTTTTGACGGCATCGTGAGCGCCAGCGTCATCCAGCGCGGGCGCGCGCCCATTGCAGCAATGTCGGAGAGATTGACCGCCACGACGCGATAACCGATGTCCTGTGCATCTGAGTCGGCGGGAAAGTGCACTCCCTCGACCAGCGTATCGATCACCTGCACCTGCTCATGCCCGGGGGTGGGCTGCAACACAGCGCCGTCATCGCCGATGCCGACTACGACACCCGGCCTGGAAACCCGGCGATTGAAAAAACGTTCTATCAGCTCGAACTCATCCACCGGCGTTTGCTTGTACCTCATTTTTTCGCAAGGATTTTGCTGCAGCGTCGAGGCACGCGTTGACATACTTGTGCCCCTCGACAGAACCGAAGCGCCTGGCGAGGTTCACACATTCGTTAATGACGACCTTGTAGGGAATATCGATGCGTGACTCGAGCTCGTACACGCCGATCAGCAAAATGCCGCGCTCTACCGGATCGAGGTGATCCAGCGGTCGATCGATCAGGCTATCGATGGTGTTCTCGAGTTCGCCCTCTGCCCCGCAGATCGCTGCCAATTGCTCATCGAAAAACTCCTGGTCGACGCGCTCGTAGGCGGCCTGCTCATGAAATTGCCCCAGCAGCTCGGAACAGGAATGCCCGGCGATCTGCTTTTGATAGAGCGCCTGCACCAGAAGCTCGCGTGCACGGGTACGAGCGCCTGTTCCTTTTGAACCGGCTTTACTCATTTAACTAACCTTCAAGGTATCAGTCGATTCGGCGCGCGTATTTTTCCGGCCAACCGGCGAACATCACCTAGTCAATCTTCCGCAGCAGGTTGACCATCTCTATAACAGCGAGCGTAGCTTCTTCGCCCTTGTTGCCCGCTTTAGTGCCGGCACGCTCTATCGCCTGCTCAATAGTGTCGACAGTCAAAACCCCGTGGCCGACCGGGATACCATGCTTCAATCCCGCAGCCGTAATGCCCTTGACGCACTCGCCCGCGACATAATCGAAATGCGGTGTGCCACCCCGTATGACGGCGCCAAGGGCAATGATGCCATCGACACGACGCGAGGCGGCGACCTTGTCCACGGCAATGGGCATTTCGAAGGCCCCGGGAACTCGAATGATCTCGATGTCCGCATCAGCCGCGCCGTGCTGTCGCAAGCAATGCAGTGATCCCTTGATGAGGGACTCTACGATAAAGTCGTTGAAGCGCGACGCCACGATTGCGAATCGGCCATCGCGAACAATGAGATCACCTTCCGTTGTCTTGATGCTGTCCATGACGTGCCGCTACTCCGAGACGTACTCGATGATCTCGAGGTCGAAGCCCGAGATCGCGTACATTTGTTTAGGCGCCGATAATACACGGATTTTGCTGAGTCCGAGGTCGCGGAGAACCTGTGCGCCCACTCCATAGGTACGCAAGACCATGTCGCCGCTGCGGCGTTTGTCGAGCTCATCACGGTGCTGACCCAGGGTCTCGACAGATTCCATGAAGTCGCGCGAGGTTTCCTGGTCGCGCAAGAGGACGATGACTCCCGTCTCCTCTTTCGCGATACGCTCGATTGCGGCGTGCAGCGGCCAGCCCAGCGAACGGCTTTTGACGCCAATAACGTCGCCGAGCGTATCCTGCAGATGCACACGAACCAGCGGCGCGTCGACAGCGTCCAGATCACCTTTCACCAAAGCAACATGCACCGTGCGGTTAATGTGATCGTCATAGCAGATCAGCTTGAATGCACCGTACTCCGTCTCGACGACCTGTTCCGCGATACGCTCCACGTTGCGTTCTTTCTCGAGACGATAGCGAATCAGGTCGGCAATGGTGCCAATTCGGATGCGGTGTTTGCTCGCGAATGCCTCCAGGTCGGGACGGCGCGCCATGGACCCATCTTTATTCAGGATCTCGACGATTGCTGCCGCAGGCTCCAGGCCGGCAAGGCGCGCGAGGTCGCAGCCGGCTTCGGTATGTCCCGCCCGCGTGAGCACGCCGCCGGGCTGTGACATGACGGGAAAAATATGCCCGGGCTGCCTCAGGTGCTCGGGCTTGGCGTCGGGTGCAACGGCCGCCTGGATCGTCCTGGCACGATCGTGCGCGGAAATGCCTGTCGTGATTCCGTCAGCCGCTTCGATCGAAATTGTAAAATTGGTCGCATGATGCTCGTCAGTGTCGCTGACCATGAGCGGCAACCTGAGCTGCTTGCAGCGTTCACGCCCCACGGTCAGGCAGATGAGGCCTCGCCCATGCGTCGCCATGTAGTTGACGTCTTCGGCGCGGACCTTTTCGGCGGCCATGATCAGGTCACCTTCATTCTCGCGATTTTCATCATCGACCATGATGACCATCTTTCCGGCCGCAATGTCGGCGATGATGTCTTCGATGTCGCTGAAGGTCGACGCATGCGAGCTCGGGTGGATCGTAGTGTTGTCAGGCATAACCATGCGCCTTTAGAAATTCGATAGAAATGCCGTCTCCATCCTTGCTCAGCAGGCGCTCGATGTAGCGCGCAAGCATATCTACCTCGACGTTGACGACTGTACCAACCGAGTAGTCATCGATAATCGTGACGTCGGCTGTGTGCGGAATGATATTCAGTTCGAAGCGATTTCCCGATACTTCGTTGATGGTAAGGCTGACGCCATCCACGCAGACTGAGCCTTTTTTTGCCACGTAGCGCGAGTATTCCGCCGGGATCTCTATAACCAGTCGTATCGATCGCGCATCAGCAGCTCGCGACGTCACGGTGCCCGTGCAGTCCACGTGACCACTCACGAGGTGTCCGCCGAGGCGTTCTCCCAGGCTTATTGACGGTTCGAGGTTTACAGGCGAGCCAACCTCGAGTTGGCCGAGACCGGTCACGCTCAGCGTTTCGACCGACACATCGGTGTCGAAACCGTCGTCATGCAGCGCGACGGCCGTCAGGCACACACCGTTGACCGCAATGCTCTCGCCGACCTCGAATTCCGACCACGGCAAAGCCGACGAGCTGACGGTCAGCCGGGCGTCGCCGCCCTGCCGGCTAATGGCGGAAATCGTGCCCCTGTCCCTTATTATCCCGGTAAACATTCAGTATTGGACTCTGGCTGTAATGCGCGTGTCGTCACCGATGCGACGCACATCGCTGACTTCAAGCCGCTTGCGGTCGGCAAGCGCCGACCATGACGGCGTCTGGAACATACGCCTGGTTTCGCTACCCATTATGTGCGGTGCCTGATAAATCACAAGCTCGTCCACGAGTTCTTTTTGTAACAGGTAGCCCGCCACGCCAGGACCCGCCTCGACCAGCACGTCGTTTACGCCGCGCTCTGCGAGGTCGAGAAGCACCGCAGCGGCATCAACCGTTGCGCCATCGGCCGCGTAAGAGCGCACTTCGGCACCGGCTGCCCTGAGCCTTGAATAATCGTGTTTCCCGGTGCAGCAGACCAGCGTTTCGCCCGCCAGGGCCAGCATTCCGGCCGATAACGGCATGCGCAGGTGGCTGTCGAGCACGACCCGGAGTGGCTGCAATCCGGTCGCGGTGAGTTCCTCCAGACGGACGTTCAGCGACGGATCGTCTGCCAGCACGGTACCGATGCCGGTCATGATCGCCCCCGATCGGGCGCGCAGCCGCTGCACGTCGTCGCGCGCTTCAGGCCCTGTTATCCACTGGCTCTCGCCGCTCTTCATCGCGGTCGCGCCGTCGATGCTTGCCGCTACCTTGACCCGCACCAGGGGCCGATTGCGCGTCACGCGGGCGATGAATCCCGCGTTGAGCGACTCGGCCGCCGTCTGCATCAGGCCGACTTCGGTCGTCACC
>JBATHK010000028.1:0-4562 GCA_049666725.1 Woeseiaceae bacterium | reverse complement strand
TTCCTTGATGATGCCGAGGGAGTCGCCCGTAAAGATGCTCAGGCTATCGTCGAGCACCGAGAACGGAATGCTTGACGAAACGCCACGCTGATATTTCTGAAAACCATCGCCAGCCGAAGAGAATGCGCCGTCAAATACGTTCGTAAAACTCGTTAGTCGCTTTTCAGTGCTCTCAACCATGTCAAATGCAACACGCGGGTCGGTTGCAGTCCCGCTGATCACGATATTCTGGAATGCAAATGCCTCGCTGCCACCGTCGGTCTGAGCCGTCAGTGTCAGCGTAAGCTCAGAACCTGTGCCAGAGAGGGCCGTGATAAACGTCGCGAGATTGTTGTTCAGCAACACGCCGTCCACGAGCATCGGATCATTCAGCGTGAACACTGCGCCGCCCTGCAGGGTGTAGACCTGCGAACCTGCTTCGTCGACCGTATTGCTAAATGCGACCATCGTCGGGCCGCCGTCGATGCTGTATGTCCATTCGAACGTGTCGGAGCTTTCGAAATCGCCCATGGCACCCATGTCGATGGCGAGTTCCAGGCCGCTGCCCCCCGAAATATTGAACACCCAGCTTGCGCTGACGGGTCCGCTGTTATCGCCGTTTTGCGTATCCGTTACGCCAAAGAACTCCTCTGTATTGTCTTCGCCAATGATGCCGAGGGAGTCGCCCGTAAAAATGCTCAGGCTGTCGTCGAGCACCGAGAACGGAATACTCGGCGAAACGCCGCGCTGATACTTTTGAAAGCCGTCACCCGGTGAAGAGAATGCGCCGGTCCAGGGGTTCGTGTAAGACACGAGGTTCTGGCTGGCCGAGCCGACCATGTCGGAGGCGAGCACCTCGGCGCGCGCAATTAGCGGTAAAGCAACCGACAGCAAAACGGTTACTACGGACACGGTGATCGAGCTGTGCCAGTGCTTGCCGGCGCGGCGATTACGAGAGTTTCGGATTGTCACGGAAGGTCTCCGGGTTTGTTGTTCTAATTGGTGCAGGAATACTAACAAATTGACACGCTCGACAGGGCGCAGTCAGCTTTACATAATCTCTACGGCGGGGATCGATTTCAGGTAGGCAGCAATTGCCTCGCGATCGGCCTTCGGTAACATCGCCAGGCTCTCCTGTACCGCAACCATCGAACCGCCGACCGTGTCGTACTCGGGCGTGAAGCCGCTTTCGAGATAGTAGGCAATGTCGCCGACCGACCAGCCGGCGATTTCCTCGCCGCCCGGCGTAATGTTCGGGATCTTGCCATCGCCTTCCGGATTGGCTGCGCCCGCGAGCCATAGATCATTGATCATGCCGCCGAAACGGTCACGCGGTGTATGACACTCACCGCAGTGCCCGGCACCTTCTACGAGTTCCCGGCCGCGCTCGACGCTCGTGTCCGACGAGGCGAGGGCAGCCACCGGCGCGGCATCCAGGTAGCGCCGTTTCCAGGCACCAATGCCGCGACGGATCGTCCATGGAAAGTGCAGTGAATGTCCAGCTACGCGGCCGGCAAGCGACGGTAGTGTGTCGAGGTAGGCGCGCAGGTCCATGACGTCTTCCGTCGCCATCCTTGCGTAGGACGAGTAAGGAAAGGACGGGTAGTAGTGACGCTGGTCCGGCGAAATTCCGCGCTGCATCGCGTTGACGAATTCCAGCATCGACCAACGGCCAATACCGTCATCGTCGTGCGACGAAATATTCGGTACACGGAAGACACCGTACGGTGTGTCCAACTCCAGGCCGCCGCCAAGCAACAGTTTGTCGTCGCCTTTTGCACGCTTGCCGTTGACCGGGCTGGCGTGGCACGAGGCACAGCCTCCGGCCCAAAAGACCCGCTCGCCAGCCTGGGGGTCCGGGACGTGGTTCGGAAGGTCTGCGGCAGTGAACGGCCGCGGTTCGGTAATCCACCAGGCGGCTGCGGCAACGACAGCCAGTGCTCCCGCAACAGCGATACCTCTGCGGATCACCCGGCCTAGTCTTCGATTCGATAGTTGTCGTGGCAGCCTTTGCAGGTCTGGAAGATCGGTCCGACAGTCGGCTTGGCCTCTTCGAGTGTCGTCGGCTTCGCCTCGATGGCGGCCTCCGTCGCTGCGCGGAACTCGCCGAGCGCTTCCTCAAAGCCAGCCCGGTCCTCCCAGATTGCCGGCGCCGCTTCCGTGTCCATGCCGGTTTCGCTCCCCGGCGGAAAGAGGTCGCCAAATGTGTTCGTTGCGTCGTGCCAGGTCTGCAGCGAGGCCATTATGACTTCTGCGTTGTATTCGACTTCGCCCTTGAGCATTTTTCCAACGGGCTTGGCGGCTTTGCCGACGCCTTCCATCAGCTCATGACGTTCGTGGCGTGGATCATCTTTCATCTCATTGGCCTGAGGGGGCGCGTCATTAGCCTGAGCGGGCGCGCTGTCGTCGGAATTACCTGAGCAGGCGCCCAGCAGGAAAAGCGCCGCGAATAGAAGGCGGGGGTTTGCAGAAATAGCCATGCTGTTTATCTCTCCATTACAAGTGTCGGGTGTCGTTGTTCGGCAAGGTCGGGAATTTAACCCAGAACCGCCGGGAAATGGCAACGAAAAGGCTGCCTGAAGCCTTTTTTTTGATCATTCTGGTAGATTGAGCCAGGCAGAAAGACTGCACAAACTCCGATAACAATATTATTCAACAGGGGTGAACCCATTGACCGCATCCATTAATACCCTGATTCGAGTGCGCTGGTGCGCCTTCCTTGGCGCAATCCTGTTCGGTCATTCCAGTATCGTCCTGGCGCAGGCACCCATCATTCAGCCCGGTGCACCGGGCAGCCCGTCGAGTGAGCTCAGCGCCGAAGAGGCGATCAAGATTGCCAATACGAGCTACTCACCGGCCGACGCACAGTTCATGCGCGACATGATCCCGCACCACCACCAGGCTCTGCAGATGGCCGCACTCGTGGCCGATCGCACCAACCGGCCGGAGCTGATTGACGTGGCCGGGCGCATCAATGCCTCACAGGGAGATGAGATCGGCTTCATGCAACAGTGGCTGCGCGACCGCGGTGAGCGCGTGCCGGACCCGACCGCACATGAGGCGATGCACACGCACCACACGATGGCCGGGATGGCGACACCCGAACAGATGGCTGAGCTCGCCGCGTCCGAGGGCACGGCCTTCGACCGCTTGTTCCTGAAATTGATGATTACGCACCACGAAGGCGCCGTGAAGATGGTCGAGGAGCTGCTGGAGCAGCCGGGTTCGGCCTACGACCCGGTGCTGTTCGAGTTCACGAACGACGTCACCAACGACCAGACCACCGAGATCGAGCGCATGAATGCACTGCTGGTCTCACTTTCATCCGATCCACGCGCCGGGCTCTCGGCCGGGCTCAATGACGCGGGCCAGGCATTGCTTAACCTCGAGCTCGTCGGCTCCTTGCCGAAGTCCGCGGGTTTCGTTGATCCGCAGAACCCGGCCGAGCTGCCGCCGAAGCGCCTGCAGGCGGCCAAAGACCAGGAAAAAGACGGTGAGGATGCAGACGAGGAGGAAGATGAAGATGACGCGCGCGCTCCGCTTCTGAGTTTCTCCAACACCGACATGGCCTTTGCCGGCGACGTACTCGTGGCCGGCAGTTACCACGGCTTCAACATTTACCGGCTGCAGGAAGGCGGACTGCCGAAACTCGTGAGCTCGGTGGTGTGCCCGGGTGGGCAGGGCGACGTTTCCATCGTCGGCAACCTGCTGATCATGTCGGTGGAACAGACCCGCGGGCGGCTCGACTGCGGGCTGCAAGGTATCAGCGAGGACGTCAGCGACGAACGTTTTCGCGGGCTGCGCATTTTTGACATCAGCGACCTGACGCGACCGGTGCAGGTGGGCGCCGTGCAGACCTGTCGCGGCTCGCACACGCATTCGGTTGTCGCGGGGCCCGGCGACGACGGCAAGATCATCGTCTATAACTCCGGCACTTCGTCGGTGCGCGACGAGGAGGAGATGGCCGGTTGTATCGACGAATCGCCGGGTGATGACAGAACGGCGCTGTTTCGCATCGACGTCATCGAAATCCCGGTGGACGCGCCAGCGAAGGCGCGCATCGTCAGCAGCCCCACGGTGTTCGCCGATCCCGAGACCGGCGTCCTGGCCGGTTTGTGGCGCGGTGGCGACCACGGCGACGAGACACAGGAGACGCGTCGAACGGACCAGTGCCACGACATCACGGTATTTCCCGAACTCAAGATTGCGGCCGGCGCCTGCTCGGGCAACGGTATCCTGTTCGACATTTCCGACCCGCTGAACCCGCAGCGTATCGACGAGGTCGTCGACACGGGCTTCGCTTACTGGCACTCGGCGACGTTCAACAACGACGGAACCAAGGTTCTCTACACCGACGAGTGGGGCGGTGGCGGTCGACCGCGCTGCCGCGCTTATGACCCGCTGACCTGGGGCGCGGATGCGATCTACGACATCGTTGATGGCCAACTCGAGTTCGGCGGTTATTTCAAGATGCCGGCGCCGCAGGTCGAGCAGGAAAACTGCGTCGCGCACAACGGCTCGATCGTGCCCGTACCGGGGCGCGATATTTTCGTGCAAGCCTGGTACCAGGGCGGTATTTCCGT
>JBATHK010000027.1:0-17405 GCA_049666725.1 Woeseiaceae bacterium | reverse complement strand
GTTCGGGCGCGCCCCGTAAACGACTATGGTTTTTCCGCTGGCGGACACGAGTCCCTGTTCTTCGAGGACCTTGAGGACGCGACCTGCCATTTCTCTCGAGCAGCCAACGAGGCGGCTCAGTTCCTGGCGGCTGACCTTGATTTGCATACCATCAGGGTGCGTCATCGCATCGGGTTCATTGCAGAGATCCATGATCGCATGGGCGACGCGTCCCGTGACGTCGACGAACGCGAGGTCGCCCAGCTTGCGGTTGGTGCGATCGAGCCGCGTCGCGAGCTGCGTCGCTAGTTCGAACACGAGTCCCGGGCTCTCGCTCGCAATCTGGCGGAAACGCGGATAGGTCATTTCGGCAATTTCGCATTCGGTGCGGGTGCGTACCCAGGCACTGCGAGTTGGCTGTTCGTAGAACAGGCCCATTTCGCCGAAGAACTGCCCTTTATTGAGGTAGGCAAGAACCATTTCATTGCCGTCTTCGTCTTCGATCATAACCTCGACCGATCCGTCAACGATGTAGTACAGCACGTCCGGCAAATCGCCTGCGTGGATCATCACAGTTTTCGATGGCACCGTGCGTACGCGGCAGTAACTCAAAAATCGATTAATTGCCGGCACATCGCTGAGATTCTTGACTGTTGTCTGCATTGATTAATCCTCGCCCCTGTTGCGATCCTCTTTTAATACAGTTTACCGGACAGGGCAAGCTAAGTGCGTGTTTTGTCGTGCTTTATCGCATTTTGTAGCGGTGCTACACCCAATACGCGGTTCGTGTCATGATTTTCGCGGTCAATCGCATCAGCGTTTTGACCGCTGCAGGCAGCTCGGCGGCACCGGCCGCAACGGCGCTTTCTCCGTGTTGCGCCTCCTCGTCGCGCATCGTTGCGACGATAGCCCGGCTCCTTGCATCCTCGGCGGGCAGGCCATCGAGGTGCTCATCGAGGTGCGCGCAGACCTGGCGCTCGGTTTCGGCAATGAAGCCCAGGCTCCATTTGTCGCCAAGCAGGCCGCTCGCTGCGCCGATGGCGTAGGCGCCGGCATACCAGATCGGACTCATTCGACTGGGTTGCTCGCCGAGCTCCTGAATGCGCTGTTCGCACCAAGCCAGGTGATCGAACTCCTCCGCGGCCGCGTGCTGCATCTGTTCTTTATTGGTTTTGTCGCGAGCGACCGCCGCGTGGCCCTGATACAGGGCCTGAGCAGCAACTTCGCCGGCATGGTTTACACGCATAAGACCCGCCGCATGCGATCGCTTGGCGGCGCTGAGGGCAGGGTCCTCTATGGAAGCGGCCGGGTAGTCTCTCGCCGGGCGACCGGCCGGCGCCGCGACGGTTCGCAGTGCCTTGTCGGCACCAGCCAGCAGGCGGTCGATCGGGGAAAGTTCACGAATTGTCACAATTGCAGTATAGCTAAACCGCGCAGGTGGACGGTATACTCCGCAGCCTTTTTAGGCAGTAGCCTCGAAAACTTTAGGAGAAAGTGCATGAAACTGCGTGTGACATTGATCGTTGCAGCGCTGCTGGCGCCGATTTCGTTAATGGCCCAGGAAGAAGCGAAGAGCCAGTGGTCGGGCAAAGCGACGCTCGGTTACCTGGCAACCTCTGGTAATACCGAGAACTCAACCCTGAACACCGGCGCCGAAGTCGGGTTCGCTACGGGCAAATGGCAGCACCTGGCCAAAGCGTTCGCGCTATCGGCCTCAGAAAATAAGATTACGACGGCGGAAGCGTATGAGCTCGGCTGGAAGAGCGAGCGCAATCTGACGGACAGGGATTTCCTTTTTGGGCTTGTCGACTGGCGCAAAGACAACTTCGGTGCTTTCGATACCCAGTTCTCGCAGACCGTGGGCTACGGTCGCCGCCTGATCAAAACCGACAGGCATCGGCTCAACGTTGAGGCTGGCGTCGGTGCGCGGCAATCGGAGCTGCAAAACGGGATTTCGGAGAACGAAACGATTTTCCGCGGCGGCGCTTACTACAAGTGGAAATTCAGCGAGACGGCTGAATTCCGCCAGGACCTGACAGCCGAGTCGGGCAGCGAAAACACCTACCTGGAGTCGATTACGGCCGTGTCTGCCAAGCTCCTGGGCAACTTTGCGCTGGTCGCTTCATATACCGTGAAGCACAACACTGACGTGCCGCCTTTGACCGAAAAAAGCGATACCTACACGGCTTTGTCGCTCGAATACGTCTTCTGAGGCGCGCCGCCGTCGCGATGAACACCGGCATCGCTCTTGTAAGACATTGAAAAGTAAGTATAAAAAGCGCCCGGCAACGGGCGCTTCTTTTGTAGAAAAAAAGCCCGGATAGTTTGCATTGCTGCAGGGGCTACAGTAGAATTTCGCGCCTTTCGCCAATCCTGCGATCGCTTGCGCGCGCGTGGGTGGCTAACGGGGCTTTCGGGTCAAGCCAGATCCCCGGAAAAACAAGCTTATTCCCTTAACGGAAATCAGAATTATGAAGACGTTTTCTGCGAAGCCAGCAGAGGTACGCCGCGATTGGTACGTGGTCGACGCAACAGGCAAGACCCTGGGCCGCCTGTCAACCGAGATCGCGCGCCGCCTTCGTGGCAAGCACAAGCCGGAATATACGCCGCATGTGGATACCGGCGACTACATCGTGGTCGTCAATGCCGAGAAGGTTCGCGTGACCGGCAACAAGCTGAAGGGCAAGATTTACTACCATCACACCGGATACATCGGCAACCTGAAGTCCGCTTCTCTGGAGAAGATGCTCGACGAGAAGCCTGAGCGCGTGCTGCAGTTTGCGGTCAAGGGCATGCTTCCGCGTGGCCCGCTGGGCCGCCAGATGCTCAGCAAGCTGCGCGTCTATGCAGGTCCCGAGCACAGCCATACCGCGCAACAACCTATTCCCCTGGAAGTAAATGCCTGAGGCTTTACCCTCCCGTGTTGAGATAAGACTTATGAGTGATACATTTTTTTACGGTACCGGTCGTCGCAAAACATCGACAGCACGCGTATTCCTGTCGCCCGGAAAAGGCGACATCATGGTGAACAAGCGTCCACTGGGCACTTTCTTCGGCCGCAAGACGGCGCAGATGATCGTTCGGCAGCCGCTGGAGCTGACGCAGCTGGTGGACAAGTTTAATGTCAACGTCACGGTGAAAGGTGGCGGCACGACCGGTCAGGCTGGCGCCATTCGCCACGGCCTGACGCGTGCGCTGATGGCGTATGACGAGTCATTGCGCCCCTCGTTGCGCAAGGCCGGTTTCGTGACCCGCGATGCGCGTGAAGTCGAACGCAAGAAGGTTGGCCTCAGAAAAGCACGTCGCGCCACGCAGTACTCGAAGCGCTAGGCGCCCGAGACAACCGGTCTCTTTTTACTGGGGGATCGTCTAGCGGTAGGACTGCGGACTCTGACTCCGCCAACGGGGGTTCGAATCCCTCTCCCCCAGCCAAAAATAAAGGGCCCTCAACCGGGCCCTTTTTTTGGCTGGGCGAGAGGGAAGACGCACGAAGTGCGCGCGAAGGGCGAGGAGCGGAGCGACGAGTCAATCCCTCTCCGCGTAGCGCGAGAATCCCTCTCCGCGCGTAGCGGCGCGACCATCCCTTTCCTAGACTCGCATCTCCCTGACGCCGGTGTCACCCGCTATCAGGAGTATGTCGGCCGGCCTGTATGCGAATATGCCAACCGTGACGACTCCCGGAATCCGGTTGATGCGCGCTTCCATTTCGATGGGATTGCTAATCTGCAGGTCCTCGACGTCGAGGATGTGATTGCCATTATCGGTGACAAACCCCTCCCGCCAGATCGGGTGTCCGCGCATCTTCATGAGCATGCGGGAGACGAGTTCCTGCGCCATCGGCAGCACCTCGATAGGCAGCGGAAATTCCCCGAGCCTGCCGACAAGCTTGCTGTCGTCAACAATGCAGACGAAGCGCCGCGCCGCAGCGGCAAGCACTTTTTCGCGTGACAAGGCGCCGCCGCCACCTTTGATAAGCTGCAGGTGCTTGTTGGATTCATCGGCGCCATCGATATAGACATCGATATCGCCTCCCATCTCATTGAGCGTCTTGACGTCGAATCCCCGCTCCTGAAGAAGTCGAGTCGACGCTTTCGAGCTCGACACGACGGCTTCTATGCGATCGCGCACATCGGGCAGCATGTCGATCAGGTAGTTGACCGTGGAACCGGTGCCGACACCCAGGACGGTGCCTGGCTCGACGAATTGCAGCGCTGCCTCGGCGGCGTTGCGCTTTTTCTGAGATGCATCCATAGGAGCGTACTATAGTGAAATCACGGCGAATTGCACGCATCAGCGGCGCACAAAGTCCACCAATGAAAAGAGCCCGCCGAGGCGGGCTCTTTTACTTGCTTGGGAAGAAGGCCTCTTCCGAAGCGACCAGCTAGCTACCGCCTTCTTCTGCTTGAAGCCTTCTTCTTGGCTTTGCGCTTGGTAGCTTTTTTCTTGGTCTTACGCTTGGCTACTTTCTTTTTAGCTTTGCGCTTGGTCTTACGCTTGGCTACTTTCTTCTTCGCCTTGCGTTTGGTCTTTCTCTTGGTCTTACGCTTGGCTACTTTCTTTTTAGCCTTGCGTTTGGCCTTCTTCTTCGTTTTACGTTTGGCTACTTTTTTCTTAGCCTTTTTCTTCGTCTTACGCTTGGCGACTTTCTTTTTCGCTTTGCGCTTGGTCTTACGCTTGGCGACTTTCTTCTTCGCTTTGCGCTTGGTCTTTCTCTTTGCTACTTTTTTCTTCGCCTTTTTCTTGGCGGTCTTTCTCTTCGTTGCACGCCGTTTAGGCGCGGCTTTTTTCCGTGCTGTTACTTTCCGCTTCTTGGCGACTTTTCGCTTCGAAGCTTTTTTGCGAGACTTCTTTTTGGTAGCCATCTATTTTCTCCGTGTCGGGTACCCGGCGTTGAGTATATACAACAATTGCAAAAAATCCAGAAAGTTACGTTGTTATCAGCCTCTTAAGTAAGGCTCGTCCTGGCGCGAGACGGGAGGCGAGTCGACAAAAAACTGTTTCGGTTCGAATCGCATATGCAGTGCGTCTGAAAAAACGGTCGCCTCGAACGTGGAAACCGAATAATCAGCACACCGATTCTTGGTGACTGAAGAAATCGCCCGGGATGAAACAGGCGATGCAGAAATGTCGCGGTGTTGCGACATTTCTGCACGCGTAAAACGAACTAGTCTGATGAATCGGGCGGCAGCGGAGCGTCGCTAATAACGCGATAAAGCCGTATATCCCAAGCGTTTGGCGTTATTTTCTCGACTTTTTGGCACACGAAGGCGACGCCGACAAGTTTCGGCCGGAACCAGTGTCTGCGGTGTCGCAAAAATGAAAAGCAACGGTCGTAATAGCCGCTTCCCATACCGATACGGTTGTTTTGAAGGTCGTAGGCAACGGTCGGCGTAACAACCATGTCCAAATTGCGGGGAGAGATAAAATCGCCGCTCGCCGGCTCCCAGATTCCGAACCAGTTTTGTTCGAGCGTCGATTCCGGACGAATTTCCTGAAACGACATTTTGTACCCGGCGCGCAAAACGGGGACGAAAATGCGCTTATTTGCGCGCCAGGCCTGTTCGATGATGTCGCGCGTATCGACCTCGTCATCCATCGGCAGGAAGCAGCCGACGAAACAACTCGATGTAAATTCGCGAGAACGGATTACGCGCTGGCAGATTCTCTCGGATGCGCTACGGCGCTCATCTGGCTGCATTTGGCGACGTGCGCGCAACGCTTTTGCGCGGAGATCTTTCATAAGGAGGCGCCTCCCGCCTGTGCCGTTACAAACCTTCGCTCTCGAACCGGAGCAACAGGTGGGGTCAGCCGTGGCTTCAACAGGCTTACCGTCGAAACGGTTCTGCACACATGATGCCGACAGTACACGACCCCGAGGTAAAAATTTAGGGTCGAAAGGTATCCAGGTCGGTATCGAACACTGCAGGAGACGCCAATTCAGTTGTTAACTTCATCGCCAGCCACGCTTTAGAGATCGAGTTGCTGCGAATCGCTCAGAGCATGGTCGACGCGATCAGAAATCAGTTTAAGCCGTTGACTAATGCCACCTTCCAGTTCCTGATCGCGTGCTTGCGCGTGCATCAGGTCATTAGCCATATTGAGAGCGGCCATCACGGCAATGCGGTCCAGTCCGACGATCCTGCCGCTGTCGCGGATTTCGCGCATTTTTTCGTTCAGTATTTCAGCGGAGTCGAGCAAGTCCGTACGTTCTTCGAGCGGACATGCAACCTGGTATTCCTTGTCGAGAATGCGGACGCTTACCTGGGCGAATTGATCGGTCATGCGGCGTGCTCCCTATGCCTGGGTTGCGACGAAATCAAGAACCCTGCTCCATCGCCTTGAGTCGGCCAATCATAGCTTCGACCCGCGCGCGAACCTGCTCGTTCTTTTGCAGGAGATTTGCGCGCTCCGAGGTCAGCACATCCTGACGCTGTTTGAGCGAGCGATTTTCGTCCTGCAACCGGTCGCAAACGCGCACCAGTGCATCGACGCGTTTTTCCAGTCGTTTGAGTTCGTGTTCGAAGGTCGAGCTAATGCTTTCTGTCATAGTGAGAATATAGTCAGGCCACCGGGGAGAATCAATGATCTCCGTGCATCGAATGATGGTGGCATGGCTCTGAGAAACAGTCCATGGGATCATAAGGGTCTGGAAGAATTGAGAAGGTTGGCAGCCGAATGGATGAAAAAGTCGATCATGACCGGCTTGATGATGCGCTCAAACGATGTGGCGCAAGCTGGGATGCCGCGCAAACTCACGGTCTCCTGACGGGTCGCCTGGCCGTCGCCGGTGTTGCTGCGGGACCGGAATGGTTGACCCAGGTACTGGAAGGAACCGACGAGTCGAATGCCCTGCGTTCGGAATGTCAGAAGATGCTCGACACGCTCTACCAGGCGACCTTCTGGCAGCTGTCACAGCGCCTGTCGGAATTTGCGCCATTGTTACCGGATGACGAAAACGACGCGGCTGACAGGACCATCGCCATGGCGCACTGGTGTGAGGGCTTCCTGCACGGCCTGGTTTCGGCGAAGCACGGTGATGCCCTGCGAGACCGGCTCGCGGCCGAGCCGCTGGCCGATATCATCCGAGACCTGCTGCAAATCACGCGGGCCGAGTTCGATGACAGCAGCGACCAGGAAACCAATGAGGCCGCCTATACGGAGCTGGTCGAGTACCTGCGAGTCGCAGCCCAGTTGACCTATGAGGAACTCTCTGAGGTTCGCCACAGCGCTGATTCTTTGCCGCAGAGCGGCCGCGACACCATGCATTAACGATCGCAAGCCGCGTAGAATACGGCTCGCCGAAATCAAAACGAGCGCATTGCCAAATGGATATCAAGGAATTTGAACGCCGCCGCAAGCAGCTGGCGCGTATGGTCGGCGCCGGCGGTATTGCCATTCTCCCGGCGGCGCCGGTCAGGACGCGAAGTCGCGACGTCGAGTACCGTTATCGACAGGACAGCGACTTCTATTACCTGACCGGTTTCGCCGAGCCGGAAGCCGTTGCGGTCCTGGTTCCGGGCCGCGATAGCGGAGAGTTTCTGCTGTTCTGCCGTGACCGCAATCCGGACAAGGAACAATGGGATGGCTCGAGGGCAGGACCGGTTGGCGCGATCGGCGATTACGGTGCTGACGATGCATTTCCCATCGACGACATCGATGACATTTTGCCCGGCATAATCGAGTCCTGCAGCCGTGTCTTTTACACGATGGGAATGTATGCGGACTTCGATTCGCGCATTGCAGACTGGGTCAACTCTTTGCGTTCGGGCTTGTCACGCGGCTTGCATACACCACAGGAGTTCGTGGCGCTGGATCATCTTCTGCACGACATGCGCCTCTATAAGAGTCGTGGCGAGATTGCGGCGATGCGGAAGTCTGCCAAAGTGGCCGTGCATGCCCACAAACGCGCGATGCAAATGACGCGGCCCGGACTGTTCGAATACGAAGTCGAGGCGGAGTTTCGCCATGAATTTCGGCGTAACGATGCCTGGGTCTCATACAGCCCCATCGTCGGCGGTGGCGCCAATGCCTGCACCCTGCACTACGTCGAGAACAACGCCGAACTCAGGGATGGGGACCTGCTGTTGATCGACGCGGGCTGTGAGCTCGACTACTACGCATCGGACATTACCCGGACTTTTCCTGTCAACGGGCGTTTCAGCCCGGAGCAACGTGCGGTTTATGAAATCGTCTACGAAGCGCAGCTGGCGGCCATAGACAAGACGGTAAAGGGCAATCACTGGAATGACCCTCACGATGCGGCAGTCAAAATTATTACCAAGGGATTGCGCAAGCTCGGCTTGCTCGACGGCAAGCTGCCGAAACTCATCAAGGACGGTGCCTATCGGCAGTACTACATGCACCGAACAGGCCACTGGATCGGCATGGATGTGCACGACGTAGGCGATTACAAGGTGAGTGACGAGTGGCGTGTGCTGGAAACAGGCATGGTGACTACGGTTGAGCCGGGCATCTATATTTCCGGCAAGAGAAGCGTTCCCAGGCAATTCCGCAATATCGGGATTCGCATCGAGGACGACGTCGTCGTGACAGCCAGAGGTCCCGACGTGTTGAGCAAGGGCCTGGCAAAGGACCCCGACGACATCGAGGCGTTGATGCGAGCTTCATGAGCACGACCGCTCACAACGATCACTACGACATTGTGATTGCCGGCGGCGGCATGATCGGTATCTGCCTCGCGTTGGCACTCGCGCCACTTGGTTTGCGCGTCGCGGTCGTGGAGGCTGTTGCCCGCAAGGCAAGCGCGCAGCCCAGTTTCGATGATCGTTCCACGGCGCTGTCTCGAAGTACACAGCGCATGTTCGAAGCGATGGGTTTGTGGGACGAGGTCGTTGCTGCATCGACGCCTATTCGCAGCATCCACGTATCTGACCAGGGTCGTTTCGGTTTTTCGCACATCGATGCCGACGAGCAGGGCGTGGAAGCGCTCGGTTACGTCGTCATCAACCGTGTGCTCGGCGGTGTGTTGCAGTCTGCGGTACGGGCGGTCGAGGGCTTGGACGTAATATGCCCTGCGCGCATCGTCGATATTCAGCTGGCTGGAGACGAGGCACGTGCCGTCGTCGTGACCGGTGAGGACGAGCGAATTACCCTGCACAGCAAGCTGCTCGTGGCAGCCGACGGCGCCAACTCAACGGTCCGCGAGATGATGGGCATCTCGGTGCAAAAGCGGGAGTACGGCCAGCGCGCTGTAATCGGTAACCTGTTGACGGAAAACAAGCTGGACAACCGGGCATTTGAGCGGTTCACGCCCCAGGGCCCGCTCGCCGTGCTGCCGGTTGTCGGTGGTCGTGCCGGGTTTATTTGGGCGGTCTCCGAGCACGACGCGGAACGTGTGCTGGCGCTTGACGACGCGGCTTTCCTCTGCGAACTGCAGGAGGAGTTTGGTTACCGGCTGGGTGCTTTTTCAGAAATCGGCAAACGCGCCTCCTATCCGCTGGCGCTCAGCAACGCGCTGCGTCTGACCGCAACGCGAAGTGTGCTGATCGGTAACGCGGCCCATGGATTGCATCCAGTCTCTGCCCAGGGCTTCAATTTGGGAATGCGTGATATTGCCGCATTGTGCGACTGCATCGCTGATAGCTGCGCCGAATCGAACGAATTCGATCCAGGCAACGAACAGCTGCTGGAGCGCTACGCGCGCTGGCGTCGCAGCGATCAGAACAAGCTGGTGCGATTCACGGACAGCCTTGTTCGCCTGTTCGGCAGTTCACGCCGGTCATTTCGCGCCTTGCGTAACCTGGGCATGCTCGGGTTTGACCTGGTACCCGGCGTTCGATCGATTTTCGCGAAACACACGATGGGTCTTGCGGGCAATCTTCCGCGACTGTCGCGCGGCGTGCCGCTCAAATGAAGCCGCACTACGAAGTAGTTATTGTCGGCGGCGGCCTGGCGGGGCTGACGCTTGCGGCACTGCTCGCGCAAAGCCGACACAGGGCAACGCTTGGCATTACCTTGCTGGATGCAGCGGCTCGCCCTGATTTTTCTGCAGATGACAATATATCGCTACGGGTTTCGGCCATCGCCAGTGGCTCGGCGCGACTGCTGGAGTCGATTGGCGCGTGGCCGTTGATCAGCAAGTCACGACTGAGCCCCTATGAATGCATGCGCGTCTGGGATGAGAACGACGCGCCAGACGGCACTGCAGCCCTGCGATTTGATGCGGCCGAATTTGCGGTACCGCAGCTCGGGTTTATTGTCGAAAATATTGTGCTGCGGGATGCGCTGCTTCGCCAGCTAGATGCCACGAACGTCGAATTGCGATTTGCGAGTCCGATACGCGCGCTCGAACAGTCCGGACAGCAATACAAGGTCGAGTTACAGGGCGGCGAAAGCCGGGTCGCCGATCTTGTCGTTGGTGCCGACGGCGCGCGCTCATTCGTGCGTCGCGCGGTCGCAATCCAAACCAGGCAATGGCCGTACCATCAGACCGCATTCGTCACACATCTTCGCCCTGAGCGCGAACACGAGGCGACGGCCTGGCAACGATTTCTTCGCGATGGTCCGCTCGGCATCCTGCCGCTGGCAGACGGGCGCGTCTCCGTGGTCTGGTCCACGACACCGGACCGGGCAAAGCGCGCACTCGATGCGTCGGACAATGCGCTTGGCACGATGCTTACGGACGCATCCGATCGTGTGCTGGGCGCACTCGAAGCGGCGGGACCGCGCGGTGCATTTCCACTCGGCGCACAGCACGCGGCACGATATGTACTGCCGGGCATTGCGCTGATCGGCGACGCGGCCCACGCGATTCATCCGCTGGCCGGCCAGGGCGCGAATCTCGGGCTGCAGGATGCAGCCGAACTGGCAGCCGTCCTGGATGCGGCGTTACAGCAGGGCCTGCACCCAGGTGACAAGCCCGTATTGCGGCGTTATGAGCGCGCTCGAAAGGGTGCGAATGCTTCCATGCTGCATTTCATGACTGGCCTGAATCGCCTGTTTGCGACAGACTCACGCCTGATCGCAGAACTGCGATCGGCCGGAATGCGGATTTTCAATCGCAGTGGCCCGTTACGAGAACGCGCCGTCAAAGTCGCGCTCGGCGTCCGCTGACGCCGCAAAAGGGGAAACATGAACCAGCGCTATGTCTACACGCTCGCCGCATTGCTGACGGTCATCGGATTGTCAGTCTTTTTCTACAAGTGGCAGGTGCTGGGATTCCCGGTGAGCGAGAACCAGGAGACCCCGGTCTGGACTATTGAGGCGGCGGTCAGTTTCGACAGCGGACCCGGGTCCATCAAAGTGCAGCTTCATGTGCCGACGCTCACGCCCGGCTTTCGAATGCTCAATGAAAACTCGGTGTCGCGCGGTTATGGCTTCAGCCTGAATTACGGTAGTGGGGGTCGACAGGCCCAATGGGCAATTCGCCGCGCCGATGGCGAACAAACGATCTACTACCGAATATCGGTTTACGAAGATGACACCATCGACCAGTCTGATACAACGCCGCCGTTTCCGCCATTGCCCGTAATCAACGAACCTCTAAAAACGGCCGTCGATGTACTGGTGTCGGACGTGCGCGATCAATCGGCTGATACCGCATCATTCACGACCGAGCTGTTACGACGCGTTAACGACCCGTCGCCGGACCCGAACGTCGAGCTCCTAATGGCCGGCGTGCGATCGAGCGCCGATTTTGTCGCAGTTGTGACGACTGTGCTGGCCGCGGCGCGTATTCCCGCGCGCATGGTGCGCGGGTTTCCACTTTCCGGGCGCCAGCGCAGCGCTTCGCTGGTTGCGTGGCTCGAAGTGCACGACGGCGACCGCTGGCTGTACTTCAATCCCGTGACAGGAGAAGAGCGCCTGCCCGAACGCTTCCTGGTCTGGTGGCGCGGCAACGAGCAACTTGTGAACGTGGAGGGCGGCAGTAATGTCGAAGTAAGCTTCGCGATCCAGGAAAATCATCTGGATGCCGTGGCGATCGCAGAGACTCAGGCTGCCAAGAGTGGCACCTTTGCGGTCGACTTCTCTTTGTACAGCCTGCCCATACAGACACAGGCCGTGTACAGCGTGCTGCTCATGATCCCGGTAGGTGCGCTGATCATGGTCTTTTTTCGCAACTTCATCGGTATCGATGCCTTTGGCACTTTCATGCCCGTCCTTATCGCGCTCGCGTTTCGTGAGACAAAACTGTTCTGGGGAGTCGTATTATTCACAACGCTCGTCGCGCTCGGACTCAGTATCCGGTTCCTGCTCGATCGACTGCGGCTGTTGCTCGTACCACGGCTGAGCGCCGTGCTAATCGTCGTCGTTATCCTGATGCTCTTCATTAGTCTTACCTCGCATCAACTTGGCCTCGAAACGGGTCTTTCAGTCGCGCTGTTTCCGATGGTGATCATCGCCATGACCATTGAGCGCATGTCCGTCGTCTGGGAAGAGCGTGGTGCCGTTGACGCGATGCGTGCGGGTCTCGGTAGTCTCGTCGTGGCAATTGCCGCCTACATTTTCATGGGCATGCCGTGGCTCGAGCACCTCATTTTCACATTTCCGGAGCTACTGCTGCTGATCCTTGCAATCGTCATGCTGGCGGGTCGCTACACCGGTTATCGCCTGACGGAATTGCGGCGCTTCAAAGCGATGATTACGGACTGATGTTTGCAGCCGCCAAGAAGCTGCGCAGCAAAGGTGTCCTCGGGCTGAATGAACGCAACTGCGACTACATCATGCGGCTCAACCCAAGGCGCCTGTACCCATTGGTGGACGATAAGGCACTGACCAAGGAAGTCGCTCTCAAGGCGGGCATGGCGGTGCCCGACCTGTACGGCATTATCGCGCACCAGGGCGAGGTGCGAATGTTCGCGGACATTGTTCGTGACCATGACTCATTCGTTATCAAGCCGGCCTGTGGCAGTGGCGGCGACGGTATCGTCGTCGTCGTCGGCCGCGGCAAGCGGCGGCGCGACAACTACCGCCTCAGTAACGGAGTATTCGTTTCGGAAGGCGAAATTTTGCATCACATTTCCAACACGGTTGGTGGTCAGTACAGCCTTAGCGGCAATCCCGACAAAGCGCTGATTGAATACTGCGTGCACTTTGACCCGACGTTTGCAGAGGTCAGCTTCCAGGGGGTTCCGGACATACGCGTAGTCGTGTATCGCGGCTATCCGGCCATGGCGATGGTCCGCCTGCCCACGCGGGCGTCCCAGGGCAAAGCCAATTTGCACCAGGGCGCGGTCGGTGCAGGCGTTGATCTCGCGACGGGCGAGACGTTGACCGGCGTACACGAGAACATGGTTGTCGATGAACACCCGGACACCGGCGCACACGTTGCCGGCCTGAAGATACCCCACTGGAATTTCATCCTCGAGTCATCCGCACGCGGATACGATGTAACGGGGCTCGGCTATCTTGGCGTCGATATGGTCATTGACCGCGACCTGGGTCCGCTGATCCTGGAGATGAACGCAAGGCCCGGACTCAATATCCAGATCGCGAACGGGACCGGGCTTGCGCATCGCATCGCGCGCATCGAAGCGCTTTATGATGCTTCGGCAAGCCCCGCGGAACGCGCCGCCGTGGCGCGGCGCGAGTTTTCGGCGGCGCCGGAACACCAGGAAGAACTCTTTTGACGTCCCGCCATGGCAGCGACCGCGCGACGTGGTTTTTTCAGTGGCTGGCGATGGCCCAGCTTCTCTATCAGAGCGTGGCTGCTTGGTTCGAGAATGCTGCGAGCGTGCGTCGCAACCGTTTGTGCGCGTCAAAAAGCCTGACGTAATCAGCTTCATGCACCCCGCCCTTGGCCCTGATCACTTCTACCAGGGCGTCACGGTCAGAATTCGGCCAGCAAGCCGCACCTCCGGCTGCGGCGAACAGTGGACTGAGGCTGTGCCACATTAGTTTCTCATCGGCTGACCAACTCGACACCGAATCAATGCCGAGCTGCTCCGCCAGTTCCTGCGAGCAGCGCCTCACGCCCGCTTCGCGGTGCGAGCCGAAGCGTCGGGAAACGTAGTCAATCATGCCGAGGCTGATGGTGTCCGTGCATATCGGGCCCAGTACGTCCTGTCTCTCTCCTTTCAGAGCGAAGAACAAGGTGTGCTGGGCCAGGCGCCGCAAGGTTCTCTTTGTCGTGCGATAGCCCTTCCTGCGGCCGTTACGAAGCTCAGTCTTCGCCAGCGCCATGGCAGCTTTGTCGCGCGGCAGAAAGCCCATGCGCGCATAGAACCACCACGCGCCGGAGTCGATCGCCTCTTCGTTGTCGGCGCCAATCTGATACGCGTCGACCGAAAAGGTATCGGCATTGAACAGCCGCCGGAAGGTGGCCAATACGCACGCATAGAGTGCCCCGGTCTCTGCTCCCCGGTAGGTGGGAAAAAGATTAAAGGCCAGTTGGCAGGAGCCGAACAGGCCCGTCCCCGTTCCATAAGCGATCACCGCGCCGTTTTTCAGCATCAGATAGCCGTATTCGCAATCCAGGAAATAGCGCCGCTTGGGTTGCATGCCGAACAGTATGATCTGTACGCCGGCCTCGCATTGGACCTGCAGCACGTCGTCCACACTGGCATAGGCAAACGCGTCGAGGTCACGCAGCCGCGAAACCATCGCGCTCCTGGCAAGATCCACCAAATGTCCCGCCTTTCGGCGTGGCACCCTGACGATGCTGATTCGCATTTTGGCGGCCTGTCGCAGATCGATACTGGTGTGATCAATGCTTCGCTCTTGGTAATGAATGGTCCTGGGCCGAATGTACTCACGTGTTCGTGCCGGGCTGGTCACGGATGGCGCCAGGTGCAGGGCGGGATCGAGCTGCTCGTAAACGGCATCGCGCACACTCTCGTCGACGCGCAGTGCCGCAAAGCGATTGATCAAAAACACGGCGTCGGTCTCTTCGTTGCCGCGCATTTGCTCGATCCATTCCTGTGAGTCGAACAGGAATTGCTCCAATGCGGCTCTTTCGCCGAACAGCGCCAGGAACCTCAGCTGGCGCGCCAGCTGCTCTTTCGCCTCAAACTGCTTCCAGTCGATCCATAAATCCTCGCCCCAGTGTTTCGCCAGCCATTGGGCGGTAGCCAAATAGAATCGAAACCGGATGTCGGTCCCGGCAATGCCGGTGTCTGCAAGCTTGCCGGCAAATCGTTGCAGGTCTTTTCGCTCGCCGAAGTTTCCCAGCATCCGGTTGACGGTCGTCAGCAGTCGTGGATTGTCGGGCCAGGCTCGCGCAAAACACAGCGCCTCATGCAGGCGTTCCACCTCGGACGCATGTGACAATGACTGGTTTTCGAGGATCGTTAGCAGTCTCAACTTTTCGCTGGCTGCCTGAGCACCAAATTCCTCGCGCAAGCGTCGCAGTTGCTCGAGCTGTGTGCGCGGCGAGGCCATCACATCCTCAGGAGGAGAGGGTTGCTAACGGCGGCAAGTTGCCGATGCTGGTCATTGTTTCATCTGCTCGGTTAGCCAGACATCCATGCGCTGCTCGAGAAGATCCAGCGGCAGCGCGCCGGCTCCAAGCAGCTCGTCATGAAAGGCCTTGATGTCAAAATTGTCGCGCAGATGCATTTCGGCGCGCTCGCGCAACGCCAGAATCTTCAGTTGTCCAACCTTGTAAGCGAGCGCCTGACCGGGCATTGCAATGTAGCGGTCGATTTCATTGACGATATCGTACTCGGTCTTTGCCGCGTTGTCTTTGAAGAAGTCGATCGCCTGCTGGCGGGTCCATCCCTTGTAATGCATGCCCGTGTCGACGACGAGTCGCACAGCGCGCCACATGTCATAAGTCAGCTGACCAAATCGTGAGTAGGGGTCCTTGTACAGCCCGAGATCGTATCCGAGGCGCTCGCTGTACAGACCCCAGCCCTCGACAAAGGCGGTAAAGCCCAGGAAACGCCGGAACATTGGCAGGTCGCCCAATTCCTGCTGCAGAGCAATTTGCAGGTGGTGGCCAGGCATGGCTTCGTGCACGCTGAGGACTTCGATTTCATATTTTGGACGAACTTCCGGCTTGTATAGGTTCACCCAGTAGATACCGGCGCGGCTGCCGTCGGCGGCGGGCCGGGAGTAGTACGCCGTGGTTGTATCCGGAGCAATCGAATCGGGAATGGGTTTGACGCCGTAAGGCATTCTCGGCAACACACCGAACAGGTTGACGAGCTCGGGATCAATGCGTTTGCAGGTCGCGAGATAGGCTTCGTACAGATGGTCGGGATCGTCGTAATAGAACTGCGCGTCGGTGCGCAGGAAAACGAGAAATTCCTGGAAGCTGCCTTCGAAGCCGACCTCATCGATGATTGCCTGCATTTCGCCGCGCAGGCGCTTGACCTCTTCAAGACCAAGGCGGTGAATCTCGTCCGGCGTCATACGAGTCGTCGTGAACGATCGGGCCAGGTGTTCGTACCACGCGTCGCCGTCGGGCAGCGCCGACTGGCCGATACTCTCGCGCGATGCCGGCAGGTACTTGCCGTTGAAGTAGCGGTCGAGCTTCTTGTAAGCGGGCAAAACCTTTTTCTGTATCGTCTCGAGCGCCGCCACACGCAGCCGCTGCTGATCCTCGGTCGGCACGGAATCCGGCAGGTTGGCGAACACGCGGTAAAACGGGCTATCCGCCGGATTCTCGACAAGCTGCATCTGCAGTTGCTGCGGTATGCGCTGCATCAGCACGCGAGGTGCCACGATGCCAGCTTTGCGCCCGGCCTCTGCCAGCGCGATTTCCTGGTCGACGACAAGGTTGATTTTTCCGACGCGTACGAGCCAGTCTTCGAAGTCCCTGGTCGTCACAAGGGGCAGCTGATTCGTTACGTTCTCGAGGTTTTGTACACCGCCGCGATGGAAGAACGGCAACAGGTATCCGCGAAACGGATACCGGTCGACGTCGTCCTGAAGCTGGCGTCGAAACAGTTCGTAGTTGAGCTGACTGGCCTCAGACAGCGCGGCGCGATCGATGGCGTACGCGCGGCGCAGGAATTCGCGTGTTTCTTCGTGGCGACGTTCAAGCGCAGCGATGCTCTTGTCCTCCCACTGGTCGTTATAGCGATGATCGCCGATCATTGAAGCCATGATTGGTGAGCTCGCGAGCCGCCACTCCCAGTGTTCACTGAGGAGCGTCGTGAAATCGGTGCCTGCATCGGAGCGGGCCGCGGACGAGGCCGCCAGGAGCAGGGCGAGCAGCGCGATATTGGACCTTTTCATGCTGAGTTCCTTGTCTGGGATCGGGGGCATTGTCACTGTCGGCGCCCCGGCTGGCAACCGGACCGGCCTTTGGCTATTATTGCGCGCACTGATCTATAGCGTGCCCAGAAGAGACCTCGTTCAATCGAGGCGCCGAAGGCGCAACACGCTCGGAAACGCTCAGGCAGAAGGACTGAGTACGCTGATCAGCTCTGGAGAGCGGCCAAGACGGCCCACCGAAGGGGTATGTGGCTTTCGCCGAATCATCGGCGGCCATTGATCTCTCAGGTTGCAAAGGACAGAGG
>JBATHK010000026.1:0-3130 GCA_049666725.1 Woeseiaceae bacterium | reverse complement strand
TACGATCTCTCGGTTGCCGTGGGTGTCGGATTTATTGCGCTGGCGGGGGTCGCCGTCGAAATCGGCGTCATAATGCTGGTGTATCTGAACCAGGCCATTCGCGCGCACGTGGCGACGGCGAAGTCGGCAGGTCGGGCGCTTACCAGGGCCGACGTCGAGCAGGCGGTTATCGACGGCGCACTGCTTCGTGTGCGACCGATCATGATGACGGTTGCCGCGATTATTGCGGGTCTGTTGCCCATCATGTTCGGCGGTGGCACCGGATCGGAAGTCATGCGCCGCATCGCTGCGCCAATGGTTGGTGGTATGGTCAGCGCCACAATTCTCACCTTGATTGTCATTCCCGCCTTGTTCCTGTACTGGCGCGGTCGAGGCGTTAAGATGGACAGGCTATGAAAACACACGAATCAAACGAACATGCATGCTGTCACACCGGGCATGAGGCATCGACGCAGGCGCCAGGCGGCGACTACGACCGGGTACCAGCCAATTTTTCCGGCACCGTCTATACCTGCCCGATGCATCCCCAGGTTCGGGATATCCGAAACTCGGGCTGTCCCATTTGCGGCATGGCCCTCGAGCCCGAGGGGGTTGTAGCTGGCGAGGAAGACACGTCCGAACTGGACGACATGACGCGGAGATTCTGGGTTAGCGCCGCGCTGACGCTGCCGTTGTTTGTTTATGCGATGAGCGATCTTATTCCCGGGCAGCCGCTTATGCACTTCGTTCCCGCTAAATGGCCCTGGCTGCAATTTGCGCTCGCAGCCCCGGTCGTAATGTGGGGTGGTTGGCCGTTTTTTGTGCGTGGTGCAAATTCGATACGTTCAATGAATCTCAACATGTTTACGCTGATCGCGCTCGGCGTCGGCGTTTCATTCATTTATTCACTCGTAGCAACGGTGGTCCCCGGCGTCTTTCCCGACGCGTTTCGCAACATGGCGGGCGAGGTTGCCGTGTATTACGAAGCGGCGGCAGTCATTACAACCCTGGTTTTGCTCGGGCAGGTACTGGAGCTGCGTGCACGCAGCCAGACTTCGGGCGCTATTCGGGCGCTGCTCGAACTCGCGCCTCCGACGGCGCGGCGAATCGGGGCCGACGGTAGTGAAGGGGAGGTTTCCGTTGCCGAGCTTGCCACGGGCGACCGCCTTCGCGTTCGGCCGGGCGAGAAGGTCCCGGTCGATGGAACCGTTTCTGAAGGCAGCAGTAACGTCGACGAGTCAATGATCAGCGGCGAGCCTATCCCGGTCGAAAAACGCACAGGCGATACGGTTGTCGGCGGCACCGTCAATGGCACTGGCGGGTTTGTGATGGTGGCAACCAACGTCGGCGACGACACTCTGCTGTCACAGATCGTGAAAATGGTTGCAGAGGCGCAGCGCAGCCGGGCTCCTATTCAGCGATTGGCTGATGTCGTTGCAGCCTGGTTCGTTCCGGCCGTCGTTACCGTCGCCGTCGTAACATTTGTTGTCTGGGCGTGGCTCGGTCCGGATCCGGCAATGGCTTATGCGATCGTCAACGCCGTGGCGGTGCTCATCATTGCATGCCCGTGCGCGTTGGGTCTCGCAACGCCAATGTCGATCATGGTGGGCACGGGCAGGGGCGCGCAGAACGGAATCCTGATCAAGAACGCAGAGGCGCTCGAGACCTTCGAAAAAGTGGACACTATCGTTGTTGATAAGACCGGAACGTTGACTGAGGGTCGACCGCAACTCGTCATGATCGAGTCGCTTGATGGATTCAGCGAAGAGTCGTTACTGTCATTGGCTGCAGCGGTAGAAAACGCGAGCGAACATCCGTTGGCGGAAGCGATTGTAGCGGCAGCCAAAAAGAGATCCCTGTCGCTGCCCGAGCACGACAACTTTGAGTCTGTCACCGGACAGGGCGCGCGGGCGACGGTATCCGGCAAAATAGTCGCCGTCGGCAATGCAAAGCTGATGAAATCGGTCGGCGCCCACGACCCCGAACTGGAAAGTAACGCGGAGGCTTTCCGAAAGGAAGGCCAGACCGTCATGTTTGTCGCGGTGGACGGCAAGGCGGCGGGGCTGATTGGTGTCGCGGATCCGATCAAGGCATCGACGCCGGAAGCGATAGAAAAATTGCATCGTGCCGGCTTGCGCATCGTGATGCTTACGGGTGACAGTGCCGCGACGGCGCAGGCGGTAGCCCGAAGCATCGGCATCGACGAAGTACACGCCGATGTCTCACCGGAAGACAAGAATCGCATCGTTCGCGAGCTACAGAACAAGGGTGCGATTGTCGCCATGGCCGGAGATGGAATCAACGACGCTCCGGCGTTGGCTCAGGCCGACGTTGGCGTTGCTATGGGAACCGGTACTGACGTGGCGATGGAAAGCGCCAGCGTCACATTGGTACGCGGCGACTTGCTGGGCGTTGCGAAAGCACGTGCATTGAGTAAGGCAACCATGCGCAATATCCGGCAGAACCTTTTCTTTGCATTCGCATACAACACCGCCGGAGTACCCATCGCGGCCGGAATCCTGTATCCATTTTTCGGCCTGTTGTTGAGTCCCATGATTGCGGCTGCAGCGATGAGCCTGAGTTCGGTTTCCGTTATTGGTAACGCGCTGCGACTGCGAAAAGCGACCTTGTGAGAAGCGTCACGCGTCGAGATCCGGTATCAGATCGCTCTCGAGGTTCGTGATCATGTCTTTCAACAACAACTTGCGCTTCTTCAGGCGCCGAATACGCAGCTGATCGACCATTGGGTCTTCCTGCAAACGGTCTATCAGGTAATCGAGGTCCCGGTGACTGACGCGCAGCTCGCGCAAGCGCTCGAGCTGCTTAAACGATTCTGTGTCGATCTTGTCCGTCATGGATTCATGCTACTCGCTGTCGCGTAACGGCGCCAACCAGTCTCTGTCGGAAGCGCCGATGACAAAGAAATGCGGGTTCAGGATGTCGGCTTTCGTATTGTACTTCATTGCCTTTCCGTCCAGCGTAACAACGCTCCCGCCGGCTTGCTCGACGACCGCCTGGGCGGCTGCCGTGTCCCATTCCGAGGTTGGCCCAAGCCGCGGGTACAGGTCGGCACCGCCTTCGGCGATGACGCAGAACTTAAGCGAGCTGCCCATGGGCACCATGTCGTGCGGCCCGAGCGCCGCGAGATAGG
>JBATHK010000025.1:0-1610 GCA_049666725.1 Woeseiaceae bacterium | reverse complement strand
CAGGGCTGTAGCAATCTCTTCCTGGGCTATCAGGCGCTGCAAACCCCGCAATGTGAACAACACGACGAAGCCATAGACGATCGAGCGATGACCCAGCGGATCGCGTGCCGCAGCCCCCGCCATCACGCCCAAAGCGAGCATGAATGCACCTATAGGTTTGACGAGATACAGCAGTTCCGGCGTCCAGTTAACCTGTGCCCCGTAGTAACCTGCCATTAGCTGAGGGAATGCCGGTGAGACGTTGAGTCCGAGCCCGACGATGACATGAAAGGCGCATATGAACCACAGGAAAGCCTGCAGCGCGCCCGTAATTTTGGAATTCATGGCGTCCTCCTCGAAAAATCATTATGCGCCCTTTTCGCGCTCGATGACATCGACGTAGGTCTTCAGTCCCGACTCGCCGTGGCGGTGTTTATGCGCCAGCAGGTAAAGCCCGACGGGCACGACAATCATCGACACGCCGCCGAGTATCGCGATCGACCAGTACAGCGCCAGGCTGTGCTCCGCCATGAGCAGATTTTCTGCGGTCTTAACGAAGCCGCCGTAGCAGGCGCCCATGCTGCCGAAAAAGATGGGCGCATAGTCGGTCACGGCTTCCTCCGCCGTCGCACCTTCGGCCGCCCTTTTCGTGTAGATGGAAATGAAACCGGACTTGATGGCATAGGTCTCGTACCACCAGTTCCAGAAGCCGAATACAGACGCCCCGAGAAACATCGCTGTCAGAACGCTCAAGAATCCCGTGTGATCGACCGGCACCATGCGCAGACAGATATAAAAGAACAGCGCCGATGCCGTCGCAATGACGAAACCGTGGTGTGGTCGCACGCCGCCAATCGTGGGTCGCGTGTTCATGCGCCAGAGCTTCAGTTTCAGGACGCCGACAAGAACGAACACGTAGTACGAGACTACGGGAACAAACATGACCAGCAGCGTGACGTCATGCCTTTGATCAAAGCGCTCCCACCACAGCCAGTACGCGAGCGGAAAAAACACTATGGGCGCCACAAACTGATAGACGTTGTAGAAGCCTCTCACCCTCAGCTCGCCTTACGATCCGGTATTACGCTGTCGTGGTGATTACCGAAAAACATACCGTGCTTCGTTAAGGCCTCATAAGCAAATAGCTTGTTGTAGACCAGGTAGTTGCCAAGCCGGTACGGCGAGTTCAGGTGCGTCCGAAAGTCCCACAGGCGTTTCAGGATGGACTTCGGCGAGTTCCAGCGGTCGCGACATTGCCAAACGGCCTCGGTCAGTTCGTCGGGCGTCATGTTTTTTGGTATGAACGCGGCATGGTTGAAGCGGTAGTCGGGGTGCAGCCACCATTTACCGTCCCACAAAAGCCGTCCCTCCGCTTCGAGACGATCATAAAGCGGCGTACTCGGGTATGGCATCAGGATATTAAAGGCAGCGAAACAGAACCTGTTTTCCTCGGCGAAGTGAAACGTTGCTTCGATGGACTCGATCGTATCGTTGTCGTGACCCAGCGTGAACGCGGCCCAGGTCTGCAGGTGGTGTTTTCTCAGGATTTCGACCTGCCTCGCGTAAAGATCCCAGCCCTTGAACTTCTTGCTCAGGTTGGACGCCTTGCGCATGCCGCGGATGCTTGCCGG
>JBATHK010000024.1:0-8781 GCA_049666725.1 Woeseiaceae bacterium | reverse complement strand
GGGATTCAAACCATGAGCAGCTCTCTTGTTCTCTCGAACAGCTCACGCGTGCGCTACGCGACGGGTTCATTCATGTACTTCGCGCAGGGTATCCCACAGGGACTGCTTGCCATCGCCATTCCCGCCTGGCTTGCGAGCGAAGGCGCTTCGGCGTCGGACATTGCATCGTATCTAGCCGTTATCGTGCTGCCCTGGGCCTTCAAGCTGGTGACGGGTCCGTTGATGGACCGCTACGAATTTCTGCCGATGGGCCGACGCCGCCCCTGGGTGATGGGTGCACAGCTCGGTCTGTCACTCTCGCTGCTTGCCCTCATGCTGGTGGAGCAACCGGCCGAACAGATCGGTCGCCTGATGCTGATCGGTTTGCTGGTAAATAGCTTTGCCGCGACCCAGGACGTGGCCGTCGACGGCATGTCGATCGACCTGACGCCCGTCAGGGAGCAGGGCCGCCTTAACGCGTTCATGAGCTTCGGCAAAGCCATAGGCTGGAGCGTGACGGCCGCAGTGTCCGGTGTACTCCTTACGACCTGGGGTTTGCAGGCCACCGCCATAGTGGCGGCGGTCGTTTCCGGCGCGGCTCTGCTCGCGGTCATTTTCGTGCTTGAACGCGAGGGTGAGCGCACGCTTCCATGGACAGCAGGCAAAGCTGCAATCGTGCCGCGCGCCGAAATATCCTTCGCTGCCGTGTTCCGTGGTCTCAATAAAGTGATCTGGCTGCGCAGCAGCCTGATCGTCATGGCGATCATGTTTTTCGATGGCCTGATCTACGGCTACGGCCAGGCACTGATGCCGATTGCTGCCGTCAACCTGTTTGGTTACACGACGGCCGAATGGTCGCAGCTGGTCGCGGTTATGGGGTTGTTCGGCGCGGTCATCGCGCTCGGCGTCGGCCCTGCAATCGACCGCGCGGGCGCAAAGCGCATGCTGATCTTCACGGTTTCGCTGGTTGGCATCCATGCCCTGGTGCTCGCCCAGACACAGCACCTCTGGCAGGACACCCTGTACGTGCGTGTGATGTTATCGATTTACGTGATGATGCTGCCGATCGTCATGGTTGCGACTATCGCACTGGCGATGGCAATTTGTTCCAGCACCATATCTGCGACACAGTTTGCGATCTACATGTCGGTTGCCAACCTTGGGCATGCACTGGGATCGAAGGTCTACGGGATGGTCGCCGACAAATCGAGCTACGTGCAGTCCTACACGATGCTTAGCGTGCTGGTTGCAGCGATGGTTGTCGTGCTCCTGTTTCACCACCATCGAATGGAAGATGACGAGCACAGCAGCGACAAGAAACCCAAGCGGCGGTACACGGTCGGAATTGCGGGCGCGGAAGCCGGTGCTTTTTGGTCGGGTGCGATGCGTTGCCCGAAATGCCGGGCCGACATGGAACAGATTGACTACGAAGGTACCGAAATCGATCGTTGCAGTACCTGTAAAGGTCTCTGGTTCGATGCCGGGGAAATTGAAGCCGTGCGAGGCAAGGAAGCGGCGGCCACTCTCGATACCGGCAGCGCTGCTGTCGGAAGAAAGAGCAATACGCTGGATCGCTACCAGTGTCCGCGCTGCAGCGGTGCGATGGTACGAGTGGTCGATGCGCGACAACCGCACATCTGGTTCGAAACCTGCAGTTCCTGCCAGGGCTCGTTTCTCGATGCCGGTGAGCTGCGCGATCTTTCCACGGTGTCCATTTCGGACTTCTTCAAAGACCTGGTGGCGCCGGAGCGAAGCTGACCGGCGAAGCCGGTAGACATAATACGGTTGCGGCGGGTTCGAGCACCGCCGAAAAGGCGCACAACGACGATTTGTACTATAATCAGGCCATACTTAGAGAAGTTGACCTCTCCGGCCTGGTGCCAGATCGCCAGCGTCAGCAACAAACAATAAAGAATTGAGGTTCCAAATGAGCAAAATACGTCTGTTTCGGCAGATGACGGCACGGGTAGGTGTACTCATCGCGCTGTCGTTGTTTTCACTCCCGGCTTTTGCGCAAGGAGACCCCGGTCCCAATACCAACCTGATCGGTCTCACGCCGGACCCTGCGGATATCCGTGACGACAAATCGCGTCAGCAAAACGAGCCGTCCTGCACCATCAGGCCGGGCAACTCCGCCTGCATCATCTGCGGTTACAACGACTATCGGACGATCGACCTGTTCGGCGACGGCTGGCAAGGCGTCTCGATGAGCTGCGACGCCGGCTACAATTGGACAAGCCGCATCGCGCCGGGCCACCCGGAGTATCTGCCTGTGAACGCGCGCATTAACGGCGCTTTCGCAGCCGACCCTCGCATGAAGGCTATACCGGGCATGGCCATCCTCAACTTCATCGCCGGCTTCCGGGATAGCAACGATGGTGTCGTGGCTGTGCAGCACTGGCTGGAGGTCAACAAGGAAGACGCGGACCATTACGAACCGGGCAAATTCACCTACATCGTTGACACCGGCACCAGCGGCAAATTCCTGGATAAACCCGACATGCTGCCGGTGCTCGACCCGCCCGCGCAGCAGACACCGACCAGTCTGACGACGGAGATGGAAAACCCCGAACTCGGCAATATTGTGCGCGAGTTCCCCAGCGGCACGCTGTACGTCGCCTACGCCGCTTTTACCGGCAACCAGGAATCCGGTACCCAGAGCGTCAAGGTGCTGGTCAATACGTCGAGGGACTGGGGCCAGACCTGGACAAACCAGACACTGAAACTGTCCGAAGACCAGAACACGGTCTCCGGAATTTCGCTGACCGCCATCGGCGAAACCGTGCTCGCGACCTGGCGACGCCAGAACGACAACAATGATTTCGATTCGATCCTGTATTCGTTCATCACGCAGGGCGGCAAAAATGCAACCAAGGGCAAGGTACTGGCCGACATCTGTACGTTTGACCAGGCGAGCAGCGCGTCCCCGTTGCAGGTGACCTTTAGGACCAACGATTTCCCGTGGGCGGCCAACGACGGCAAGAACTTCTACATCTTCTACTCCGATCGCGCCTTCGGCAGCGACGGTGGCGACTGCGCGACCGGTCACCCGCGAATCGTCATGAGCTATGCCAATAACGCCGGCAACAGAAGTTGGAGCGGGCCGATGGCCATCGATGACGCCCCGACCGATGAGTTTGGCGTGTCGAACCCGGAGAGTTTTCAGTTCATGCCAACCGCTTTCGGCGCCAATGGCAAGGTCCAGGTCGCCTGGTACGACACGCGGCGCGAGATCAACCTACCGCCCGATTTTGCAGACACGATTCCGGGCGTTAACCTGCCGGCCGCAGTCGGCGACTATGTCAGCACCAACGGCGATCTGGTGCAGCGCAAAGTAGACGTTTACACCACTCGAGTCACCTCCGATTCGAACGGGACCATTCAGCCAATTCTCACACCCGTGCGCGTCTCTCAATACCGCATTGCGGCGGAAGTCGAGAGTACTCTTCCGGATGGCCAGGGCGGCGTACTCGATGGCACGCTGCAAATCGAGGGCGAAGCCTCTTTCGCCAACAAGAAACTGTATGCGTCCGGATCCCTGCCCTTCGTGGGCGATTACATCACCATGGCCGCAGAAGGTTTTCGTCAGCTTCCGAGTGGCAAGTGGGAGAGTAACGCGTCGCCTGTAGTCAGCCCGGAAAGTGACAAGGTTGACTTCTTCGTAGCCTGGACCAGTAACCGCGACGTTCGCGGCAACATCGCCAATATCGAGGATGTACTGCCGTTCTCTCCGAGCGAAGAGGATCTGACGCAGACCACCGAATACACAAAGACTACTGAAAACTCGGGCGAAAACCCGATAATGCTCGCGGATTCGGAGACGCCGTCACCGGAAACCGGCCCACCCGTGGACCGATCGAAAACGGCCGAGGGGCTGGCCGGCGCGGATGACGCTGCAACGATCGAGGTTTGCACTCCCGGGGTGCCCCTGGATCGCAGCCGTGACTCAAATATCTACGGCGCTGTCATCAAAGACCAGGTCCGCCTGTACGCACCAACGGCTTCGAAGCCGTTAAGCGGCCTGCAGCGCGCGTTCGCATTCGTCATTGCCAATACCGAGGACGTGGAGCGCAAGTACAAGCTCGAAATCGCCACGCAGCCGGAACCCTGTACGGCATCGGAATTGTGTCGGGCCTCGTTCCGGCAGGAACCCTCGCTACCGCCGTTTAATGGTACGCCCGCGCCTGACCTCGATGAAGAGATCACCGTTCCCGCCAGTTCATCCTTCATGCGTACCGTATTCGTCGTCGCAGATAGCGAGGATGCACAGGTGACGGTGCAGGCTTTCTACGACGACTGCACTGAAGCCAATCCCGACGTCTGCGCGATGCCGATCGCAAGCATCGTCCTGGGCGGCAACGAGGATTTTCGCAACCCTGATTTTGACAGCTTGGCCTGCTCCGGATTGAGCGCCGGCGAATGTGACGTGCTTCGCGACGAGTTCCACAATCCGAACCTGATTAATCCGACGTTAATCAACCCCAATCTGATTAATCCGACGCTGATCAACCCGAACCTGATCAACCCTAACCTGATCAATCCAAACCTGATCAACGAATACCTGCAGAACCCTAACCTGATCAATCAGCTTCTCGAGAACCCGAACCTGATCAACTACAACCTCGAGAACCCGAACCTGATCAATCCCAACCTGATCAACCCGAACCTGATCAACCCGAACCTGATCAACCCGAACCTGATCAACCCTAACCTGATCAACCCTAACCTCATTAATCCGACGCTGATTAACACGACGCTCAACGGTAATGATCCGATCGAAGAGATCGACGACCTGACCTATACCGATTACAACTTTATCGTGCAAAACATCGGCAATGTGACGACCGCCTACAACGCCGACGTATCGCTGGAAAACCCCACCAATGCCCCTATCGACACGCAGCTGATCGCATGGGCGCCGTCGTTCACTACGACGACGGTTGACTGCCAGCAGCAACTGCAGGTTGAGGCGAACGTTTTTTCGACGATCAATAATCCGGTTACCGATGATGCTCTCAAGATCGCGAATATCGGTGAACCGTTTGCCGGGCAAACAAGCGGCCTTGCCAGGGCCGGCGAATCCATGGTCTTCACGCTACGCGTGTTTGGCGATCGCGAAGACCTCGAAACTTTGCGCGTCTCCGGTTTCACAAGCGCCTCACAGGCCGCCAACTGTACGCGGCAAGTGCCATCAGGCCAGAGCGGCGAATGGTTCTGCTCTGCCGACCTCGGCACGGGCATCGAAAAGATTGTGCTCGATACCTTGCCACCATCTCTTGCCTTGCCGCCAACCGAAACCGTTGAAGCAACTGGACCAATAACCACGGTACCGTTCACCGTCACAGCGACAGACCTCAGCGATCCGAACCCGGTCGTAATGTGCGACATGGATTCCCCGCTGTTGCTTGCTGTTCCAGCAGAAACGACGGTAACTTGCTTTGCAACCGATTCGACAGGTAATACCAGCGAGGGGTCGTTCACAATTACCGTGGAGGACACAACGGCTCCGACCATCACGGCACCGGCACCAGTTAGCGAAGAAGCGACGGCTGAGTTTACGCCGATCGCCGATGTTCCACTGGGTACGCCAACAACTTTTGACCTTGTCGGTATTGCTTTGGTTGAAAATGACGCGCCAGCCACATTTGGCGTTGGCGAAACAACCGTTACTTGGACTGTCACGGACACATCGGGAAATACCGCGACTGCCGGTCAACTGGTTACAATTGTCGATACAACGCCACCAACAATTACAGCCCCTGCAGATATCAGCCAAGAGGCCGATTCTGTTTTGAATTCGCTGGCTCTGGGCGCTGCCACGGCAACGGACGCGGTCGGTGTGACGGACATTTCAAATGATGCGGATACCACGTACCCGGGTGGATTCCCGGTTGGCGATAACTGGCCCGTAACGTGGACCGCCCGCGATGCAGCAGGAAATTCTGCAACAGATATTCAATTCGTGACCATTACGGATACGACACCACCTGTATTCAACGTAGTGCCGGGACAAGAGTTTAACTTCGAAGCAACGCTGCCCCCCGACCCTCCCGGTTCCTATGTAGACCTGGGTTCCGCGGTCACAGCGACAGATCTGGGGGTACCAATCCCCGTAACCTGTACGGTCGACGGCACGTCGCCGCTGGTGGTCCTGCCTGCGATCCTGCCCGCCGGAAATTACGACATCACCTGCACGGCGTCGGACGGCTCGACGGTGGCAATAAGCATCGGGATATTCGTGAACGTACAGGACCTTGTCGCGCCGGTATTGACGGTACCCGGTGCGGACGTCATGGCCGATGCAGATCCACTGACCGGAACGGCCCAGGTGACCTATGTTGTTACCGCGACGGATATCATCGACCCTGATCCGGAAGTGATCTGCACGCCGGCAAGCGGCAGCACTTTCCCCATCGGCACAACAACCGTCACCTGTACGGCAAGCGATGATGGTCCGAATGCGCTAGGTCAACCGAACGAGACAACCGCTACGTTTGATGTCGTGGTTGCTGACGCAACGCCACCGGTATTCACCGTTGTCGCTGACCCTTATGTTGTTGCAGTGCCCGATCCCGGTACGGCGGTTGTGCCGCTCGCGGTCGACTTCAGCAGTAACGTCTTTGCAACCGACGTAGTTGATGGGCTGATTACGCCCTTCTGCACGCCCAGTTCGGGGACGCTATTCGACTGGGGCAACACACCGGTGACCTGCACGGCGACAGATGCCGGCGGCAATACCAGCAGCGTTACATTTGATGTACTTGTCGAATTCCCCTACGACATCGATCTCATCGTGCCCAAGGGACGCGCCGAGGCCGGCAGTACCGTGAAGATCGACTGGACCTATTCGCTTGCGGGCACATCGCAGGTGATCGATAGTTCAGCCTTTAATGTTGCCGTTTTCTGGGCGCGCTATTCGGGTAACAACTGCACTGGAACGCCGGGCACCATGGAAGGCTCAGATTCGGGTAACAGCGATTTCCGCTATTCGAATGCCGACGACTCCTGGCGCTTCAACTGGCAGACGCCGAACATGCCGGGCAGTTACGTCGTGACGGTTTCGCCACCAAGAACCAACGATGGTTCTAATACCGATTCGTCCGAGTGTGTGGTGCTGAAGTAGGACACGAAACGCAGGTCTTAACAGAGAGACTTTCCCCGTTAAGGCCTGCGTCCCCTGGCGTCCTTTACAAGTGCATTATCGGCCCTGTAATTGTCGAGGAATTTCCGATAACTTTCTCGTGCAGCGTGGGTCATTCCGAGCTCTTCTTGCGCGCGCCCCAGCCAGTACGGCAGCGTCGCCATATATCGCCAGGTTGGCAGATCGTCCAGGAAAAGAGCGCTGGCCTCACCCTGCCGTATCGCGCAATTCATGAATTCATCCATTGCTTCAACGTTCGCGCCAGCCGCGAGATACGCCTGGCCGAGGTAAAACCGTACCAGCCAGAAGTCCGATAGCGCGGTCGCGGCCTTCAGCTTGTCGATGGCGTCAATATGGCGACCCGCTCGTGAATCGGTAATACCGAGAATCATGTTTGCGTAGGCGCGGCTTTGCGGCTGCAGGTTCTCGCCGAGTTCGTTGGCTATCGCGGTTGCCGCCTCTGCATCCTCGAGCTGCACGTACAACAGGGCCGCCGGTACCTGGCGTGCAAGCCCGCCGTGAACATCAAACGCATCGCGTACAGCCTTCAGCGAGGCCTCCACGTCACCCATATCCGCAAGCGCTTGCGCCAGCGCAATGGTCTTCGTTGCGATTCCTTCCTTGTTGTCGGCCTCTACGTCAGCCGCTATGCCCGCTCGCAACAATTCCACAGCCGCGGAGAACTGCCCCTGGAACAATGCGAGGTCAGCAAGTCCGAGCATGCCGAGTGAAGCGCCGCGCCCGCCGTTCTTGCTCATGGACTGGTAGCTCAGTTTCGCTTTCTCAATATCACCAGCAGCAGCCGCTGAAATGGCGATGGGCAGCCACGCCATGTAATAGTCATTATCGATTTCAAGCAATTCACGAGCGCCTGCTTCAGCACTCTCAAAATCGCCGGCATACATCGCGTACAGGGCGTAGTTCGACAGGATGATCTTGTTGGTCGGATAGATTTCAAGCGCCAGCCGCCCGGTAACGCGGGCCTGTTCGAAATCGAGCGTCGAAAAATAAGCGACTGCGAGGTTATTGTAGCCGGCACTGTCTGCCGGGTACTTGTCGACCAGCGCCCTGAAGCTCTCGATGCCCTTGGCGTAGTTGCCTTGCACCGCCAGGAAGTAAAGCCCCTGGGTGCGAAAACGCTCGCGCGGAGTCATGCTTGCCGATTTCGACAGTGCTCTTTCCCACAACTCAGCCGCTTCGTCCTGCCGACCCAGGTAGTAGAGGCTCAGCGCCCAGCCGGACATGGCGCGGCCGAAATCGGGATCGTCTGCAACTGCGGCTTCGTAGTACGGCAACGACCCCTCGTATTTGCCGGAGACGGCCAGATCCTGGGCGACCGTGTAATTCTTCATCGCCTCGAGTGAGGTCGCGGTGAAGGTCTCTCCGGTCATGGCAAGCTCTTGATCGGTCGACGTATCACCCATATCTTCCCGAACGTCCTCGGCCAACAGGCTGACCGCGCTCAGGACCTCGAGTTTACTCTTCGCCGTCACGGAGGATTGCGACAACACCTCGCCATCTTCGGGTTTAATCACGGCGGCGCGCAGTCGATACTTGCTACCGTCCTGCTCGATCGAACCTGACATGACGAGCTTGATGCCTTCGCGAACGGCGACCAGTCTCGCACCCTCAAGGTCGAGCGGTGCGCCTGGTTTGATGGT
>JBATHK010000023.1:0-2262 GCA_049666725.1 Woeseiaceae bacterium | reverse complement strand
ACGCCGAGCTCGCCCGATGACGTCCTGGAGAAGCTGCGGCAAGGCTTTGCGCTCACCTACGACGACAACCCGCGTACGGCGGCCGAGCGCAAGTGGTTCGTAAGCCATCCCGACTACCTGGACCGCGTCTTCACGCGGGCACAGCGCTACCTGCCCTACATCGTTGCCGAACTCGAGCGCCGCAACCTGCCGCTCGAGCTCGCGCTGTTGCCGATCGTCGAGAGTGCCTACGACCCGTTCGCCTATTCACACGGACGTGCCGCCGGCCTCTGGCAGATGATTCCAGGTACTGCGAAGCGCTTCGGTATCAAGCAGAACTGGTGGTACGACGGCCGACGCGACGTTGTTGACTCGACCCGCGCCGCGCTCGACTACCTCGAACACCTCGAAGGCCTCAACGACGGCAACTGGCTGAATGCCATCGCCTCCTATAATTCCGGTGAAGGCAACGTACTGCGCGCGGCGCGCAAGAATCGCAAAGCCAACAAGCCCGTTGACTTCTGGCACCTGAAGCTGCCCAAAGAGACGAGCATGTACGTGCCCAAGCTGCTCGCACTCGTCGAGATCGTTTCGGATCCTGGAAAGTACCAGCTGACGCTGCCGGTCGTGCCCGATGAGCAGCAGTTCATGGTTGCCGACATCGGCAGCCAGCTCGACCTCGCGCTAGCCGCAGAACTTGCCGGCGTCGACGTCGATACCGTGTACCAGTACAACCCGGGCTACAACCGCTGGTCGACCGACCCGTCGGGACCGCACACGCTCGTCATGCCGATCGACGTTGCCGACCAGTTTGTCGCCGCCCTCGCCGAAGTGCCGGTCAGCGACCGCGTGCGCTGGAAACGTCACAAAGTGAAAAACGGCGAAGCGATTTCGCAGATTGCAGAGCAGTACAACACCACGGTATCGACGATTCGCTCGGCTAATAATTTAAGGGGCAACACGATCCGCGCCGGTCATCACCTGATGATCCCGGTCGCGACCAAGCCTTTGAGCGCTTACAGCAAAAGCGCCGACGCGCGCCTGGCTAAAACGCAGAACAAGCCGCGCGCGGGCAGCAAGATCGAACATGTCGTGAAAAGCGGTGAGAGTTTCTGGACGATCTCACGCCGTTACAAGGTCACGCACCGCCAGCTCGCTGCGTGGAACGGCATGGCGCCGGGCGATACATTGTCTGTCGGCCGCAAACTCGTTGTCTGGACGAATGCCGCGCTCGACGACCCTCGCATGTCACCCACGGCAGCGCTCGGCAACACGACACGCAAGCTACGCTACACGGTGCGCAACGGGGATTCGCTGTATCTCATCGCCAGTCGATTCCGCGTCTCGATCGCGCAGTTGACACGCTGGAACAAAATAGACGAAAACAAGATCCTGCGGCCGGGGCAAAAGCTCACCATGTATGTCGATGTGACCGCACAGTCAAGCTAGAATACCCGCAGAAGAACAAGCTATCGGGGAAACGTTATGGGCTTTATGGCCGGCAAGAAGGCACTGATCGTCGGTGTCGCAAGTGATCGTTCCATTGCATCCGGCATCGCCGAGGCGTTCGCCCGCGAAGGCTGCGAAATCGCGTTCACCTACCAGAACGACAAGCTGAAAAGCCGCGTTGCCAAGCTCGCCGAGCGGCTTGGGCAAAACACCGACCTGCTGTATCCCTGCGATGTCAGCTCCGACGCGGAGATCGACGCCGTGTTCGAGAACCTCGGCAAGGAATGGGACGGCCTCGACATCCTCGTGCATTCCGTGGGCTTCGCCCCGCGTGAGCAGCTTGCCGGCGGTTTCGTCGAGTCCATCACGCGCGAGGGCTTCGCTATTTCACACGACATCTCGGCTTACAGCCTGGCCGCGCTGGCCAAGGCGGCGCTGCCAATGATGCAGGGTCGCAACGGCGCAATTCTTACACTGACCTACAACGCGGCCACGCAGGTTGTGCCCAATTACAACGTCATGGGCCTCGCCAAGGCGAGCCTCGAGTCCTGCGTTCGTTTCCTTGCCGCCGACCTGGGTCCGCAGGGCATCCGCGTCAACGCGATTTCAGCCGGCGCCGTGAAAACGCTGGCGGCCGCCGGCATCAGCGGCTTCCGCAAGATGCTGAGTTACGCGGAAAAATCGGCGCCGCTGCGGCGCACGGTGACGATCGACGAAATCGGCAACGCCGCCGCGTTCCTGTGTTCCGATCTCGCCAGCGGCATCACGGGCGAGACGACGTTCGTCGATGCAGGCTCGAACATTATGGGCATGGTATTCGACGAAGATTAAATA
>JBATHK010000022.1:0-88393 GCA_049666725.1 Woeseiaceae bacterium | reverse complement strand
GCCGGGATGAAAGACACGGTGAACGCCAGGGCCATGCCGAGCGTCAGCTGGCTTATCGGCGTGGCGTCTGCGAGCAGGGTCGTGATGGCCTCGAACTGGCGGAACAACAGCAGCACGATGGCGCCGCTGAAGGCTGTAACGATGGATACGGCGCTGAACCAGGCCTCGAGATCCCGGCGGCGATCCACCTTTCGCGCCACGATCCACGCCCCGACCGAGAAGCCCAACAGGAACCCCGCGAGGATGAGCGCGAAGGCCTGGGAGGTCGACAGCCCGTAGGTCGAGAGGATGCGCACCCACAGCATCTCGTAGCCCAGGCTGATGAAGCCGGTCAGAAACAGGAAGACCAGCATGTAGGAGTAGGGCGACCGTTCGCCTGTGGCGGGACGCGTGAATCCGGTGCCTCGTTTGCTCAGCGCAATGATCAGGGCGACCGCTAAGTTGCCGCCGACGGCAATCATCAGCGTGCCGATCACGCCGAAGTAGCGCACGAACAAAAAGCCTGTTAGCAGCGCGCCGGCTGAGGCCCCGAGCGTGTTGAGGTAGTAGATTTTGCTGAAGCTGGAGCCCAGGTTGGCAGGGTCGCGGAGGAAGTACTTGGCGAGCAGGGGCATGGTGCCACCGATGAGGAATACCGGGGGCAGCAGTACAAGCATCGACAGCAGCAGCCGAGCGACCGAAAGGCCATAGAAGCCGAGGTTGTTGTAGGCGTACTCGTAGAGATAGCCATAAATCGGCAGGGCCTCAATCACCAGGTAGGCGACGATTGACGTCGCAGCAATCCCCAATTCCACGTACAGGTAAATGCGCAGCGGGTCACGGGCTCGCTCTGACCACCGGCCAAAGAAATAGCTCCCGAGACCAAGGCCCAGCAGGAATACCGCGACCACCGTGGCGACGGCGAAGCTGCTGACCCCGAACACGAGGCCCAGCAACCGGACCCAGATCAGCTGGTAGATCAAGGCGGAAGCGCCCGAGATGAAGATGGCTGTAAAAAGCAGTCTGTTACTCAGGGTCCAAACCATCAGTGTAAGGCCTCGGGCTGGGTTGAATCTCCGACGGCGGCACTAGAGAATTTTAAAGCACCTGTCGTCTCTCACTCTACCGTGAGGCTGGCGTCTTCCATCAGCACCGCGTAGCTGTAGCCGGCGCCGAAGTCCTTGTCGAGGACGATGTTGCCGGTGACGACCACGGTGTTGCCGACAGCGGCCCCGGCTGCGCTTGTGACGAGCAGGTCGTTGCTGCCTTCAGTAACACTACCCGAGCCGTCCTGGATGTGCAGCCAGTTAGTGCCGAGGATATTGGCGTTGTACTTGACGACCTTGCCGCGCAGGCTGACGGGCTGGCCGGCGAGTGAATCCTTGTTGGCATATACCCAGGCGATGTCCTTGTCTTCTTCAACGGGGGCAACAGTCGTATCGGCGATCATAGTCCCGGCAGGGCCGGGTGCCGCCGTGGTCGTCGGGTGGCCGGGAGGCAGGGCCGTGGCTGGGTGCCCTGCAGGCAGTGTTGTCGCGGACAGGTTCTGTAAGGCGCCGGAGAAATAGACGACCTCGAAAGTGCGGTTTAGCGACGGGCTTGTGAATTTATGCATCGCCATGCCTTGGTCTGTTTGCACGATGTCGCCCACAGTGACCGGTGTCTGTTGTGTTGCGACCCACCGTTGCCCCTCGGCGGTGTCGAGCAGCATGTAGGTATAGCCGGCCGCGTCCATCGTCTCTAGCACGGTACCGCGGATCATGCCCTCTGGCACCGGGGCGGCGAGGGCTGGGTTCTCGTCCGCGGGTTCCTCGGCCGTGTCGGTGCACGCCGCCACGGTAAGCAGTAAGCCGGCAGCAAGGGTTGCGGTAGCGAGCATGGAAAGAGCTGCTTTCACGTCAAAATCTCCAAGTGTGGTCTTTCGTTGCACGTATTGTGGCAGTCGAGTGCGGATTCGCCATACGCGCAACTGCCTACGACTGTTTCTCATAATGACGTCGGGGTTCGGTCCCGATCACGGCTCCGATCCCCGAGTAGTCGCTATCCATCGGTTTCTGGCGGCGCGAGCTTTTTCCAAGTATAGCTACGGCGCTCCGTCCACTGGCCGTCCGCGATATCGAATAGGTATCGAACTGCTCTTCGTCGCTCTTGTACGCAACATTGTCGGCTTCCCAGCGACCGCTCCCGGATGTGAGTAACTCGATCTCTTCGAGGTACCAATCCGGCGGCGGGGACTCGGCGGCTGCCTGGCCAAAGCCTGTCGCTAGCAAAGCGGTGGCGAGCGCGAGCATCGTTTTCATCAGAAATCCGGCCTCTGCAAGTCAATACGAGTCGCTATCCTATACCAGTTTTGAGCTCTACGAGGTTGATCACTCGACGGCCTGCTTCCGGCCAGCAGCCGTCATTCATAGGACAAAGCTGATGGGGCCAATGTTGGTCAAAGATAATTGACTAGCCAGGTGGCTTGAATTCGGCTGTGTCAATTTCGGGATTGACCTGAACGCTCTTCACAATGACGGTCTGAACGATCTCTCCCGTCGCGGAGTTGATCTTCTGTGATTGCCGGGGAAACAAAACCCCTGCGGAAACCCTGTAATTTACAAAAAATGTTTCCTGCGGCGTCCGGGTCGAATCCAAGTCTGGATGGAGCGCGCTGGTTTCCGTTTCGCGAGCAATTAAAAATGACGCTTTGTCGAAAAAACGTCGTTTTGAAAATCCGTTCGGTGCGACCTGATCAATTGCCCAGAACTCCTCAACACCTTGCGTCACGAGTCCGGCAAAAGACAATTCATAGCCAAGGGCCGGCAGTTCGTGCAAACCGTAAAGGTTCCCTATGAGGCCTCGCCTTAGTGCTGTTTCTCCATCTGCCGACAAGCCGGTGGCGACTGTTTCGCCCCGCAACAGCTGCCAGCCGCCATCCGGGCCGAGCGCCTCGGTGAAAACTCTTTCGTCACCAGCATATATGTCGATGCGCATATAGCCGTCCCGCGTCGCAATGTAATCGCCACGAACCGTGAAGCCCGGTTCAGTGATCTCGAGATCAAGGCGGAGAGACCAGACATCTTCAATTGCTTCTGCACCACCACGCGATTCCGTGTGGTGCTCGATCAGGGTCCCCAGAGTCACTGGATCAGCTATATTGCATCCCATCAGCAACAGCGTTGCGAAGGCGGTAAAGACTATTCTCGATACCATGAAAGACCTCAAAGCTTCGGCACCTACATAGAATGATGCACGATCGCCAAGAATGGATTCAGGATTACAATCACCCAACGTCTGCACTGCGACTATATCTGCAATTCGCACATCTATTGGGGAAAGCCTGCAAGAATTCGACAATAATTATTGCCAGTCACTCGATGGAGAGCTCGCCAACCATGTTAGCAACAGGAAAATGTTTTCAATACCTCACTGCCGTTGTGCTAATAACGATAGCTACCACATCCCAGGCCGATTCGTTGAGTAAACCCGCGCCGTCTCGTGATGACGCTGTTCGAGATCATGTGCAGGCTTTGGAAGCATCGGGCCGCGGTGCAATCGAAGAGATTCTGTACGCCTTTGAAGAGCATCATTTCTCGGCGGAGTTTCTTGCAGAAACCGGTCGTGACGAACGTCGCGAACTGCTGGCAATCATCGCCGGCGCTGCGGCGGATGCTGGCGGTGCGATGCTCGACGAGTCCGGCGACGAGATCCGGCTGTCGCTGCTGGGGCCAACGCCGATTGCCATCATGTTCCGGGTTGAGCCGTCGCCGCCGTTCGCGATCAACGCGCTACGCGTCGAGGATGCTGACGAGAGTCCGCCGCGAATTGAGCTCAGCTGGGACAATGCAGAGGCAACCTTTCGGCAGCTGGAGAGCGAGGGATTTTCTGGCGTCGTGCATTTATCGCGAGACGGACGCATCGTCGTCGAGAAGGCCTACGGCAGCAGTAATGAAGAGCTTGGATTCCGGACCCGGCTAGATACGATTTACGGCATCGGCTCAACCCCGATCGATTTCACTGTTACTGCCCTTTTTTTACTGGTGCAGGATGGCAAGGTGAGGCTTGATGACCGCGTCACAGCGTACTTTGCCGATGTGCCGGACGATAAGCTGGACATGACTCTCACCCAACTCATTACGGGTCAATCCGGTTTACAGGATTTTCATGACGTGCCCGGCGACTGGGATCCGGACCTCGGCTGGATTGACCGCGACGAGGCGGTCGCGAGGATTCTTGCCCAGCCGCTTCGATTCGTTCCGGGACAAGGCGAGGCCCATTCACATTCGGCGTACGGTCTCGTCGCTGCAATTGTCGAAATAGTGAGCGGAAAAAGTTACTTCGACTTCCTGCGGGAGAGAATCTTCATACCGGCCGGTATGACGCGAACAGGCATGTACGGCGACCGTGCGGGATTTGCCATCCGGGACTTCGCTGAAGGGCGCGGCGCTCGAGCCGTTGGCATTCCCAACATTCCACCAAACTGGGGCCCGACGTCGTGGCTGGTGATGGGCAGCGGCGGCATGTATTCGACGCTCACCGACATGTTGCGTTTCTATTCATTCGTCCGCTCGAACAAGCGATTCGAACCCGAACATGCGCGCCGCTGGTCCGGTGAGTTCGTAAGTATGGGCGGCTCGGAACGTGGGTTTTACATGTTTCACGTATTCCGTGACCAAGATGCAGAAGCCATGCTACTGATAAATGGGGAAGGCCGCTCGCCGGAAATGCGCTCATTGTCGCAAGCGCTGGAAGCGCTCGTGATGGGCGGACAGTGATGCGGCCGCCGGCTGCTTCTGGTTGTTAGACGACGATTCCAGCGACTCCGGACAGCCGACTCAGGTCGGCCAATAGCGGCCGTCAGGGCAACTACGGATTGATGCGTGCCGCATTCAGCGGAACCTCTCGGATGAGAGGTTTCCGGCCTTCCGAAGGGGGGAGCTCTTATGAGTGCGCAAGCAGAATCCTGCAGCCCCACGATCAAGGCGGTGCATGAAATCACGACGGGATACGTGGAGCAGCACAAGGAGCATCGTTATGGCTCTGCGAAGCCCTTAATGTGGTGGGTGCTGACGTCCAGGAGCTGGGTCAGGGCGCCGATCACTGCATACGCAATTGAGCACCGCGATGGCCTGGTTCTGTTTGATACTGGTATGGACCCCGGGACCCCGCTCTCGTTTCGGATCCGGACTACATTTCATCGCCGGTTGGACGATTCCTGCTGAAGAAGATCTTTCGTTTCCAAATTGGCCCGAAGGACGCGCTCGACAAACAACTCGAAGCGATCAATCTTGCAGCTGCCGATGTCAGCAAAGTCGTCGTTTCACACTTGCACTTCGATCACATCGGTGGCATTGCGCATACGCCACAGGCAGAACTACTGGTGAGCAAGGACGAGTGGCGACGGCTCGATGTCTATGCTGGTTCGAAGCAACGGGCTGCCGCCGCTCTTGTTTGTGGGAGATCTGACGTACGAGCTCGAACCGCTGCACAACGACCAAGTTCCTGGCGTCGGTGACGCCGAGCAACTCAAAGCCTCATTTGCAAAGGTCCGCGAGTTAGAAGAGGCGCTGCCCGGCCTGGTAGTGCTCCCAAGCCACGATCCTTCGGCATCCAAGACGCTCGCCACGATAATGGCACCATATCGGGGCCAGCCCGAACACGCGTCTCTCTAGGAAAAGAAACTGTCTGTCGTTAAAGCCAACGCTACCGCAAGTACGAGAATGCCACCGAGCAAGGAAAAGACGAGAGGAATGCCGTAGTACCAACAGGCAATCGCGCCCGCGCCGGTTCCGACAGCGAAAGCGACGATGAACTTGATGGCATCTCTGGCAATTCCGAGAAGAAGTGATGAGAGGAACCCTCGAACACCGCCCTCATGAAATTCTGCTTTCGCTTCGTGGTCATCATTCACCGGTGTCTCCTTTGATTCATCAGGAAACGATTCTAGCAGCTCCAGTCGACTGACTCAGTGCATCCATAACTGGACATCAGGACTTGGCTGACTGGTCCGATGTAACGGGGCCAAACCATCCGGCTATATGGGGACGAGTTTACGCCCTCCGTCAGTCGTTCTCGTCTCCAAGCCTCCATGGCGGGAACCGCCTATGTTCTCCAGCATGGTATATGCAGATCACGTTGCCTGAGGGGTCTCGCAAATATGCCTCTCGCCAAAGCCACGACTGATCAAAAGGCTCTTCGTCAAAAGTGAGCCCCCTATCTTTGAGCTGACTGACGGTCTGATCGACATTATTTACTTCAAAGTAAATGACGAAATCAGGGTTGCCCGGAGCTGAATCGGTGGCATGTATGGAAAATGTCGTGCCACGCTCTGTTTCGAATCGAGCGTACCGCGGTGGACTATCGACGATTTGACGAAGGCCGAGCGCCTTGTAAAACGATACCGAAGCATCGTAGTCGCTACATGGAACTGAAACTTGATTCAAATCCATCAAGTGCCCCGATGGCCCGCGACGGGTCAGTAACAGGTTCTGAGTCTACCACCTAGCGACCGACTGGGGTCGGCCACCGAATCTCTGCTACGCACAGCAGGTGGTCCCTTCCTGAATCGGTGGGCACCTGGTATCGCCGTATGAACAGTACACGCAACAATCGCCGCTCAGCGGTTTCAGCAGTTTGCTGCAGCCTTCGCATTCGTAGAAGAACTGGCACGCGTCTGTCGGCATCAATTCTCGCTTGGAGTGCCCGCACTCTGGGCAGGTGATTGTCGAATACAGTTCCATGCGCGTACCAACATCGATTTTGTGACAGGCCGGTTCGGGTCAGTAGCGGAAATTATAGCCCAAGCCAGGCGACCGTCGCCTTACGGCCAGGCGCGGCCATTCAGTCGGTAGTCTGAGTGGACTGACCAGCGCAGCGATTTGTTGGGGGTCCGGCCGCCAACACGACGGTCTTCAAAATTTCGAAATATCGACGTGACCTCCCGCCAGTCGGTGTGCGTCCAATGGACCGCGAAGGATCAGCGCGAAATTTGGTAATGCGTCCTTCTCACCCGCGCGGATTGCCTCTTCGACTGCAGCGATTGCCTCAACATACTTCGGGTCTTTTTTCTGCAACCTTTCGATAAGATGGAAATAGCCGAGAACGAGCACGATTGTCGCAATTATCCCGGCAATCCAACCGAACCAATAGGTTATCGGGAAGAAGAGCAGGAGAAGCCAGAATCCTCTTGCAGCCAGTTGACTCCACTTTTGGTAGCGGGCGAATAGGTCGCTTCCCACCGCCTTCTCAAGTTTCTCAGGTTCGGGCATGTCAGGAACCTCGGCTGCCTCACTTTGGACGAAGCATTGCAGGCCATAGTCGCCTGGGTTGACAGCAACTACGCTCGATTCGGATGTAATCTTTGCTTCGGCGGATCTGTAGTCCTCGGCACCACCAACAACAGTCCGCCCGGAGGGGAGCGCAATCAGGAACTCTCCTGGAACATGGCTCATTTGGCGCATCACCTCAGGTTCGATCTCGCCGTTTACGTAGACGTCAACCGTTCCACTCCAATCTGCCCCTAGCTCCATAAGAAAGAGCTTTCCTGCAGCTGAATCTTCATACAGCAGGCTCGAAACCTCTTTCATTTTTAGCTTCGAGAAGTCCACGACTTCGCATGCCTCGTCCCAAACCCCAAGCAATGCGACATCAGTTCCGACATGCACTCGTTGTTTCAAGCGGTCGTCCACCTAGAAATTATCCGGCAAAACATCAGAATCACTTACACCTGAATCGCGAATAGCAAGCGGCCGCTTCCGGCCAGAAGCAGCCATTCGAACATGCTATTTCGCCGAGCCGAATTGCAGACCAATAACAACGAGAATGAATGCGGCGAAACCGAAGAGAACAAGCAAATAGCTTCGACGAGATTCCTCTAACGCTTCTACAACCACCGGTGGAAGAGCCTGATCTACGTACTTTCGACGAACCAGCCAAAGAACGAAAGTCACATCAGAGAACAACAAAAACGTGTTGACCTTTCCTCGGAAGCTCAGAAAACCTAGATCGACATCGTTGTCATTAACTACTGTTACCAACCGCTCATACGAGCGTGTTGTGCGGATTAGCCACCAACCGAAAAGCGGCAGTAGAACGATAAATGCGATGCCGTACATTTCTAGAATTGAGCCTCAGACAATCGAACGCGACCGGACGGATTGGGTCATCAGCCGACATTTTAACTCAGAATCCTCGGGCGGCCGCTATGCGAAGCAAAGCAGCCCCTCGGTCTGACTCATGGCGAGCGCCTCAGAACGGCCAGGAGCGGAACTCAATGATAACCCGAAAGCAGTCGTTCGAGCGGCGGGTATTAGGGGCATAGCGGACTGCGCCCATTTTATCGGGGCTGCTCTAGGCCGTACTGCCGTCAGAAAACGAAGTGGTCCTCGTCGATCTTCATCAGCGATTCGGGGCCTGCCAGCATCGTCTGCAGCAGCGAAGTCGTTCGCGGCAGGATCTTGGCGAAGTAGAACTCTGCGGTCTGTATCTTCGAATGATAGAACGCTTCTTCCTTCGTTCCTTGTTCCAGTCGCTTGTACGCCGCGTTCGCGCTGGCGGCCCAGGCCACGCCCAGCAACAGGTAACCCGAGAACATGATGTAGTCGACCGAGGCCGCGCCGACGGCGTCGCGATTTTTCATGGCCGCAAAGCCGATCTTTCGCGTGAGCGACCGCCACTGACGGGTGAGCCTGACGAGCTTCTTGACCAAGGGCCGGATCTCCTTGCGGCGTCGCGCTTGCTTGCAGAAAGCCAGGATGAAACTCGTGACGGGGTCCAGCGCCTTACCGCGAGTACCGAGCACCTTCCTGCCGAGCAGGTCCAGCGCCTGGATACCAGTGGTGCCTTCGTAAAGCATGCCGATTCTTGCGTCCCGAACATTTTGTTCAACGCCCCACTCACTGATGTAACCGTGCCCGCCGAAACACTGCAGTCCGAGGTTGGCGCTTTCGAAGCCGGTTTCAGTGAGAAACGCCTTGATGATCGGCGTCAGCAGGTTGAGCACTTCGTTGGCATTCTTGCGTGCCTCCGGATCCTTCGACCGGGTCAGGATGTCGCCCTGGGCGCTGGCGTAATAGATCAATGCACGGCCACCCTCGGCAAAGGCTTTTTGCGTTAGCAGCATACGGCGCACGTCCGGATGCACGACGATCGGATCCGCCGGTCCTGCGGGGTTCTTTGGGCCCGAGAGGGAACGCATCTGCAGACGATCCCTGGAGTAGGCCAGCGAGTGCTGGAATGCCAGCTCTGAATGCGCGAGGCCCTGCAAGCCGGTGCCGAGGCGGGCGAAGTTCATAAAGGTGAACATGTGGTTCAGGCCCCTGTTGATCTCACCGAGCAGGTAGCCGGTAGCGCCATCGAAATTGAGCACGCAGGTCGAATTGCCGCGAATGCCCATCTTGTGCTCGAGGGCGCCACAGCGGACGCCGTTTCTGTCCCCAACCGAGCCATCGTCGTTCGGAATGAACTTGGGAACGATGAACAACGAGATGCCCTTGGTTCCCGGTGGCGCATCGGGCAGGCGTGCCAGCACGATGTGCACGATGTTCTCGGTCAGGTCGTGTTCGCCGGAGGAAATGAAGATCTTCGAACCGGTAATTCGATACGTGCCATCGTCAACCGGCTCGGCTTTGGTTTTCAACAAGCCCAGGTCGGTGCCGCAATGCGCTTCTGTCAGGCACATCGTACCCGTCCAGCGGCCGCTGACCAGCGGCTCCATGTAGATAGCCTTCTGCTCCTCGGTGCCGTGTTCCTCGATTGTTTCTACGGCGCCATGCGACAGACCCGAGTACATGCTCCAGGACCAGTTGGCCGTGCCGTTCATTTCGCGAACCGGCATGCCGATGGACATCGGCAGGTCCTGGCCGCCGTATCGTCCGGGCTGGTCCAGCGCCGTCCAGCCGCCTTCGATGTATTGCTGGTAGGCCTCCTTGAAGCCGGTTGGTGTAGTGACTTCGCCGTCTTCGCTCATGTGGCAGCCTTCCTGGTCGCCCACGGCATTCAGTGGGGCCACGACTTCCTCGGAGAATTTGCTGGCTTCCTCGAGGATCACGTTGGCGAGGTCCAGATTCACCTCTTCGCAACCCGGCAATGAAGCATAGTGACGCTCGTAGTCGAGCACGTCTTCCATCAAAAACCGCATATCCCGCAAGGGAGCTTTATAGGTCGTCATAGCAAGCTCTTTTCAGCGTACAGATGTACGCACAACCGTACCACGTGTCTGCTAGAATGCAACAACTTCCCGACGAATGAACTCGCACCGGCCATGACAACAGCGCTCCAGAAGGTCTCAAGACAGCAGCAAAAGGCGGAAACGCGCCAGAAATTGCTCGATGCGGCCGCCGCCGAGCTGGCCTCGGGCCGCAGTTTCGATACGCTCAGCCTGCGCGAGGTCGCCAAGCTGGCCGGGATTGCGCCGACTTCCTTTTACCGGCACTTCCACGACATGGAAGGGCTCGGGCTAACGCTTGTCGAGCAGTGCGGTGAGTCATTGCGCAGGCTCATCCACGACGTGCTGCACCAGGCATCGAACGGCCGGTCATTGATCCGTGCCTCGGTTGAGACACTCTTCGAGTACTTCCTTCGCAACCAGGGGATGTCGCGAATGATATTGCAGGAGAGCATGTCACGGCAGCCGGAGTTTCGACGCGCCGCGGAGCGACTCATGCAGACCATGTCCGGTGACCTTGCGGATTTCCTGGAAGAGGAAGCTCGTGAACGTGGCGTACCGCTGGGGCACGCGCGAACTGCCGCTGATTCGATGGTCGCCATCCTGTTCACGGCGGGCATCGCACTGCTCGATACGCCGGCCGATGAACGCGACCGTCACGTCGAGACTGCCATTATTCAGCTGCGCATGATCATGCGTGGTGCCGAGGCCATGGGCCAGGCATAACGCACTGGACAGGAGTCAGACCCGTGGGTCTGAGCCCGCTGAATCCTGGTTACAAATACGGCGAAAACAAACTTACAAAGGAGTCCCGGAGCCGAATCGGTGTGGAACGCGCCATTAGTTCTTCGATAGTCACTGGTTTGCTCCTGGCTGCAACTTCGTCAATGTGCGTACGAAGCTCAGCGTTGAGGGGTGCAGAAAAAATTTCGACCCCTAGTTCAAAGTTAAGACGCAGGCTTCTTGGATCCAGATTGGCCGAGCCAATCAGGCAGTACTCGTCATCGACGCAAAGTAGTTTCGAATGACAAAAGGGCGCGGGCTGATAACAAATCTCGATACCCCACTCGATTAGTTCGGCCAGTAGATTGCGGTTAGCCCAGTGAACGTAGAAAAGATTGTTCTTGGCCGGCAGTACGACGCGAATCCGGATGCCGCGAAGCGCGGCTGCCTGCAGCGACGCGATGAGCTCACGGCTGGGCAAGAAGTAAGGGGTCATTATGTTGATCGAATCCGAGGCGCCGCTGACTACCCCCTGAATCGTTAGTGCGAGAGCGTCCAGCTGGTCGTCGGGCCCGTCAGGGACGACGCGGCATCGGGCAGTACCGTCCGATAATGGTACCTGGGGCTCATCCGCTTTGATCGTCTGCCCGGTCGCGAACAGCCAGTCGTCGTGGAACACGGCGGCAAGTTCAGCAACGACCGGTCCACGCAGGCTGAAGTGGACATCGGTAACTCTTCGCGGTTTACCAGGCACGGTGGTGTGGTCGTCACTGATGTTCATGCCACCCGCGTAAGCGATGTCGTTATCCACGACCAGCAGTTTGCGATGATTTCTTAAGTTGACGTAAATACTCGGCGGAATCAGTCGCGGTGGGAGAAAGCGACCCACGTTAACGCCGCGACGCTTCAAAAGCTTTGAGGGCTTCTTCCATGAGTACATTTCGCCAACGCCGTCGATGAGAACCATTACCTCGACGCCACGCGCGGCGGCGGCGCTCAGTGCGTCCAGAAACAACTCACCGGTTCGATCGGTTTTCAGAATGTAAGTAGCCAGCAGGACCTGTTGTCTGGCTTCCTCTATTGAGGCAAGCATCGCTGGATAAGCTTGCTCACCATTGTGATACACGTCAAAGGCATTACCGTTCGAAAGAGCTCGCCCGGTTATGCGTTGCCCCACGGTATCCAGGCCCTTGCCAATCGCAGATGAAGGTATAGTGAGAGTCTGGCTCGACTCATAGTCGACTGCCAGCAGCGACCGCCGCATTCCGCGCGCACGCGTCCTGACCCGGTTGATACCAAAAATGAAGTAGGCGATCGGCCCACCGTAAGGAATAAACAGGCACGCCATAATCCAACCCATGGCGGCCCTGGAATCCCTTTTGTAAAGCAAAATGTGATAGATGCTCCAGGACGCAAGCGCGATGTGCGCAAGGGTCAGCAGGTATACTAAGACACTGCTCAAAGTCGTTGCCCTGGAATGACGAAAACTCGCAGACTACGATAGTAGCACCCGCATAGGGAGGATTCCGGATTGGAAGATCTGCTAACAACCATCAACAGCGCGAAACTGCCCTGGCGACTCGCCGCCTTTGCCGGTCTTGCTATCGTGACCCATCTCGGTGTCATTCTGGTTCGGCAGCTGGCCAGCACCGCGGCTGTGAGCCGGCAGGTAAAGCGCCATCAGAAACTGCGTTCTATTGCGACCCTTTTGACAAGTGCCGTCGTGTTCACGCTGTATTTCCTTGCAATTGGACTGATCCTGCGAGAATTCGGCGTTTCGCTCAAGGCATACCTTGCAAGCGCATCAGTCGTTGGCCTTGCAATTGGTTTCGGCTCGCAGGGCATTGTGCAGGACGTCGTAACGGGACTGACGTTTATATTCTCCGATCTAATTGATGTTGGCGACCTCGTTCAGGTTTCGGGTCAGACAGGCATGGTCAAGGCGATTACCATGCGATTCGTTGAACTCGAGGACGCAATGGGCGCGGTCGTGTTTATACCGAACAGGACGATCAGTAACGTTACCAATTATCCGCGTGGCTACATTCGCTGCATTGTTGACGTGACGCTTCGCGGCGACGAAGAGCGGCGCATTGCAATCGAAGCAGTTGCACTGCGCCAGATGAACCTTTTGCAGCAGCAGTTTCCGCGGATAAACTTGATTCCACCTTCGAGCGAGGGCCGCATCAGCCTCGACGCCGGAAAAGAGATACTCAGAGTCAAATTTCGTATCTGGCCGAGCCGCCAGCAGCCCATAGAGACAACATTTCTCCAGGAGCTGCTCGCCGAAATCACCGCGCTCGATCCCGAATACAAGCCATGGATGGTCTCGATCAGCTACGAAGTAGAAAAAAGAGTTGTCCAGACGACGCATACGTGGCTGTGGCGCAAACAGCGCAAGAAAGATCCGGAAGCACCGCCGCCGGTCGCCTGACACCATTTGACGTTGAAGCTTGAGTATAGTCTTGGCGACGTCGCGGGATCCTACGGTGTTCTCTTGGACAAGGGAAAGCGCATCGTAATTCGAAGACCGCCACCCTGTCGATTGACTGCGTTCAGTGTCCCACCCAATTGTTGTAGTACGCGCTTCGTTATTGCCAGGCCAATCCCGGCGCCCGGCCGGTTTGTGTCGATGCGAAAGAAAGGTTCAAAAATCTTATCCAAATCCTTGGCGAGAACGCCGGGCCCGCCGTCGGTAATCGTAACGGTACCGGGCGGGCCGTCACTAGTGGTTACCATCACCTCGCCGCCGGAAGGTGTGTGCTGAATCGCATTGCGAACGACGTTTTCGATGGCGCTGGAAACAACATCGGGGTTGCCCTTGACCATTATATCGGTGTCGGGATCCGGACACTCGACCCGGACATTGCGCGCACCTGCCTCAAATCCGGCATCAGCGATGACTTGTTTGACGACCCCATTGAGCGAAGTCAATTCTTCCGAATCCGGCAATTGCTCCGCACGAGCTAACGCCAGCACCTGGGAAGCAAGCGCTTCGACGCGTTCGATTTCGTATCGAATGCGTTTTAGCTGCTGCGGCGAACTGCCGGGCTTTCGCTCCAGAAGTTCGGTAGCAATCTGCAGACGCGTCAGCGGCGCGCGCAGCTCGTGTGCGATGTTGCGGAACATCTCAAGGCGCGTTCGCGACTGCTGGTCGAGCTCTGCCGCCATGCGATCGAACTGTGCGGCGAGCCGGCCGATCTCGTCACGCGTATAGGCAGTCTCACCAACTCGCGAACGCATGTCGCCCGCCGCTAACCGGGCGGCGGTCTCCGAAATACGTGCTACGGGACGCGCGAGAGAGCGGCTCAGCAGCCAGAAACTCAGCAAGCTGATCGCAGCGGCCAGCCCGAGCACCGCCCAGCGGCCGCTACCGGCGAGGAGAAATCCGAATCGCTCCCGCGGCGCGGGTCCGGGCATGGCCAGCAGCATTTGGCCTTCGGCGGTGACCAGCAAGGATTGACGCAACCATCGTGACCGTCGATCCGAATCGCGCCGGTCGCGTTTACGCTCCGAGATCGAGGACCAGATACGTCTGGCACGATTGTGCACGCGCTCGGGAAGCGTGCGACCAAGCAGGTCTCTACCGTTGCTGTCGATCAAATAGACGGTTTGCCCGGGCGGGAAATTGTCAGGATTGGCAATATGTTCTTCAAGTCCCTCGATACCCTCGAGCTGCAGAATGGCTTGCAGCTGTTCATCGATCTCGCGTGGATCGGCGAACGAGTAGGGAGACTGTTCATCTGCAATCCTGAAGCTGACAAAGATGCTAACCGCGAGGATGACCAATGTTGTCAGCCAGAACGCGCCGAACAGTTTCCAGAACAGTGAGCGCATGCTAATCGATCACCAGGCGATAACCGGCGCCGCGGACACTGCGAATAGCGACAGGCGAATCGCCTGCTTTGCCAAGTTTGTTCCGCAGGTGACTGACGTGTGTATCCAGCGCTCGATCGTAGGGGCTCAACTCGCGTCCCAGCGCGATTCGTGTCAGTTCTTCGCGACTGACAATTTCACCCGGGGTCGATGCCAGCGATTCGAGTATGCGCAGCTCCGCGCCGGTAAGCGGCAAGATGGCTCCGTCCAGCTGAGCGCGCTCTTTTGACGGCTCGATCGTTAGCGGGCCGGCTTGAATTGTCGATCCCGCTTCAACAGGTTTTGCCTGGGTCAGCCGGCGGAGGATTGCCTGGATGCGCAGCACGAGCTCACGGGCGACAAAGGGCTTGGCAAGGTAATCGTCGGCGCCGGCTTCCAGGCCGAGCACACGGTCGTCATCCTCACCCATAGCGGTCAGCATTAGCACTGCCACCTCCGAGGTCTCGCGAAGCTTGCGGAGAGTCGAAATACCGTCGTCGCGGGGCATCATGACGTCGAGGATAACCAGGTCCGGTTTTTCTTCGCGCTCCTTTAAGAGCCCCTCGGATCCACTAGCGGCAGCAGAACATTCGTAACCCTCCGTCTGCAGCAGTTCGGACAGCATCTCGGTCAACGCGCGGTCGTCGTCAACGAGTAAGATCTTCTTTGCCTGGCCCATGGACTCATCTTATACAAGCGTGGCCTTTCGATCTTGCCCGAAAAGCCCTCCAGTCGAGCCTGAACCTTAAGATTTATTGAGTTCGGCGCGAAAACGAGGCTACTTGAGCAAACTTAAGACTTCTCTGCGAACGACTCTGGCAGTATCTCATCTCAGTTAGTACGCAATTTGGTTTCGACAGGAGACACACACATGAGAACCAAGACAGTTTTCGCAATATTCGCCCTGGCAACACTTGGCGCGACGGCAGTGTACGCCGAAAAAGGAATGAAAGACGCTGATGCAAGTGGTGACGGCTTTGTATCACTTGATGAGTTCAAGTCAGCGCACAGCGCCCGGATTGAAGAGCAGTTCGTCCGCATGGACGCCAATGCTGACGGTCTGCTCTCTGAGGAAGAGATGAAAGCCGCAAAGAAAGCCCGTCGGGGCGATCGCGACAAAAAGCGTGATGGCGATCGACGCCAGGGGAAGAGAAACCCCGCAGAGATGTTCAAACGACTCGATGCTGACGACAGTGGCGGCGTGTCGCTGGTGGAGCTGGACGGCAAGCCCTTCAGCCCGGACGCCGATACCTTCCAGGCCGCGGATTCCGATGGAAGTGGTGAACTCGATCCGACCGAAATGCATGCCATGATGAAGGCTCGATCGGCAGAGCGCCGCGCAGAACGTCAGAGCAAGGACGACTGATCCGATCGATACATGAAGTAATAAAAGCCCCGCTCAACGCGGGGCTATTTCATTGGGTGGTGACCGCCGAAACTCATCGCTGACGATATCGTGGACTGTTCATCCTCAGCGCCCCGGGGGTTAGGTCTGTAAGGCTGTCATCGTGATGTAGAATAGCGTTACTTGCCGGCCTCGCCGTGACATTGATCGTCGAAATTGTCGTTGTGAGGACGGCGCACAAGGCTGTGATGCAGGCCGTTTCGGAAAGTAGCGCAGGACCAACATCTACACGAGCCGTAGGCGGCTAGGACCAAACCGCCAGGAAGATCCGCATGAACGCCACTAATTTCACAGAATACGCAAACGATCTCATAGCGGCGCTGCTCGTTGTCGCTATGATAGCGGGTTACCAGATGTACCTGCGAAGACTCGCGCGGCGCAATTCCGCCGCTGTTTTCTCGACAGCTGCGACACTCGCGCGCACGGCCTGGGTAGAGACGGTAATGGGCGACCATGGCGATGCGCTGCTTGCAGTGCAGACCCTGCGGAACACCAGCATGGCATCATCATTTCTGGCGTCGACGGCGATACTGTTAATGGTTGGAGTTTTGACATTGACCGGTCAGGCCAAATCCCTTCAAGAAGCCTGGCACTTTCTCAACGTGTTCGGGACGCTGGGTCCGGCGCTCTGGCTGACCAAACTGCTGTGCATCCTGTTGTTGCTCTTCTATGCGTTTTTCAACTTTATAAATTCGATTCGCGTAACCAATCATGTGGGCTACATGATTTCGATCCAACAAGCGCCGGGCAGAACACATTTCTCTCACCACATGGTTGCGAGCCAGTTAAATCGCGGGAGCAGGTACTTCAGTCTCGGTGTGCGCGCCTATTATTATCTTGTGCCGCTGATATTCTGGCTGTTCGGCCCGCTGTATATGGTTGTCGCGACCGCGATTCTCGTGTTCGTTTTGCTGCCCAAGATCGACAAAACTCCGTCGCAGTTCGTAAAAGGTGACTAAGATGTTTGCGGTCAGCCGACCGGCAAAACCCGGTGGATTTCAACCATCAGGAACAGTATCTGTCGATGATGCCGGCTATCCAGCAAACGGTATCGGTTCGACGAGGCGCTCAAACTCCGTATACGGCAGACGTACCAGCTCGCTGTGCGAGCCGGCGTTAAAAGCAATCTGCTCATCTTCCCTGAGCGTCTGCGAGACGAATACCTTCATGTCGTAAAGGTTGCCGAACGGCGGCATGGCACCTGTCTCGCAATCCGGGAATGAACCTTTGAATTCACTCTCGCTGGCGAGTTCGACCTTAGTGGCGCCAAGCGCTTCTTTGAGCTTGTTCAGCTTGACGTGCTCGGAGGCCGGCGTGACCACCATCGACATCTTACCGTCGATTTTAACGACGACAGTCTTCGCGACTTCCTTGCCGGGAATATGCGTCATCTCGGCTATTTCCTGCGCCGTGAAGGCCGGCGAGTGAGCGATGGTGACGTACTTGACGTGCTCTTTGTCGAGAAATTCTTTGAGTCGTGACCCAGGCATGATTCTCTCCTTGTATCTTCCACAGACACGTCGTTCCCCCGAATCAGGCGTGCCCGGTAGGCATCAGCCTACGCCCTTCGGCCGCAAAAATGAGTCTCGGAATCTGCCTATGCGGCAGAGGGATGTGTATGGGAAGATGAGTTTTCACATAACGAACGAGGAGAAGCCACCATGGGATTCGCGCTATCAGACATGAAATTGACGAGCTCCGCTTTTGATCATGGCGGAAGCATTCCTGCGCGCCATACCGGCGAAGGCGCCGATGTCTCGCCGGCACTGTCCTGGTCGGGTGCACCTGACGGCGCGGCTTCCTTCGCGCTGATCTGCCACGATCCGGACGCGCCACTCGTCTCGCCCGGCAATTATGGTTTTGTGCACTGGGTGCTGTACGGCATCCCGGGGTCGGTATCTCAGTTGGCAGAGGGAACCGAAGACTACACGCAGGGCGTCAACAACTTCGGCAACAACGGCTATGGCGGTCCCATGCCGCCCGAGGGTCACGGGCCTCACCACTATTTTTTCTGGCTGCTCGCCCTGGATTCCGAGCCCGTGCTCGAGCCGGGACTTGCTATGTGGGATCTCCTTGAGAAGATCGAGCCTGACGTCATTGCGATGAACCGACTCGTGGGCACATACGAGCGATCCTGATCGCAGGTATAGTGATCATCACGAGAAAATCGAGCGCCGGGAAAAGGTAGTTTAATGATCAAGAAGATATTCAAGTGGATCGGCCTGACGCTGCTGGTCGTTATCGTGCTGGGCGGATCGTTCGCGGCGCACGAGTGGTATGCCGAAAAGCCGTTCATGTTCCGCGCCTATCTCGACCGGCAGATGCTGAAAGTCGCTTTCGAAGATCCTGAAACGCTGACGTCCCTGGGTTTTCTCGAGTCGATGGGCATCAACGGTCACAACGCCCACCTCGATGACGTGCATCCGGACAGGACGGACGAGTTCTTCGACGAAATGAAGGTATTTGGCGATGGCCTGTTGCAATACGATGACGAAGACCTTGATGCTGACCAGAGGCTCTCGAAGGAGATCGTCCTGTACCTGACCAGCATGATCGCTGATGCAGAGCCATTTCGTTATCACACCTATCCGGCCAACCAGATGAGGGGCATCCAGAGCGCGTTTCCGAGTTTCATGGACTCGAGCCACCAGGTTCACTCGCTTGAGGATGCAGAGCATTACCTCTCGCGCATGAGCGAGTTGCCACGCAAGCATGAGCAGTACCTTCTCGGTCTGAAGATTCGCGAAGGCAAGGACATCATTCCGCCGCGTTTCGTGATCGATCGTGTCCTCGAACAAATGCGTGATTTCGTGGCGACGCCGGCACAGGAGAATATTCTGTACACGTCACTGGCCGAAAAACTCAGCGAAGCAGACGAGATTGATGAGGGCCAGGCCGAGGACATACTGAATCGGGTAGAGGTATCGATAAACGAGAACGTTTATCCCTCGTACGATCTGTTCATCAACTACTTCAGCGAGCTGGAAGCGAAAGCCGGTAACGACGATGGTTACTGGCACCTGCCGGACGGGGCGGCGGCGTACAAAATGGCGTTGCGGTTATTCACGACGACGGACTACACGGCGGATGAGATACACCAGATCGGTCTGTCTGAGGTCGCACGTATCCAAGCCGAGATGCTGGAAATATTTGCCTCGCAAGGCATCGATGTTTCGCTGGGCTTCACGGACGCCATGGACGCCTATTCGGCGCTGCCGGAGTTCTACTACGATGACAACGACGAGGGACGTGCTCAGATTCTCGAGGACTACCAGAAAATCCTCGACGAAATCGACGCGGGCCTGGATGCTTCTTTCAATATCCGCCCAAAGGCCGGTCTCGAAGTTGTCCGCATCCCCGCGTTCAAGGAGAAGACATCGCCAGGCGCGTACTACGAACAGCCTTCGATCGACGGGACCCGACCGGGACGTTTTTACGCAAACCTGTATGACATCAAGGCCACGCCCAAATTTGGTATGCGAACGCTGGCGGCTCACGAGGGTATTCCCGGGCACCATTTCCAGGTCGCGATCGCGATGGAACTGGAGGGCGTGCCGTTGATTCGCAAGTTCCCGCTCTTTACCGCCTACATCGAAGGCTGGGCGCTCTATGCAGAGCGCGTCGCGTGGGAGCAGGGCCTGATGCCAACGCCCGCCGACAATATCGGCCGCCTCACCGCAGAACTTTTCAGGGCCGTGCGGCTGGTCGTCGACACGGGAATTCACCATGAACGCTGGACGCGTGAAGAAGCCATCGATTACATGCTGGTAAATACAGGCATGGCCGAGAGTGATGTCGTTGCAGAGATTGAGCGCTATATAGTCATGCCGGGCCAGGCGACCGCGTACAAGGTCGGCATGATGAAGATCCTGGAATTACGCCAGAAGGCGATGAACGAGCTGGGGGACAGGTTCGATCTTCGTGACTTTCACGATGTCGTTTTGAAGAATGGTGCGGTGCCAATGGATATCCTCGAGAGGATTGTCGACCAGTACATAGCCGCAAGCAGCTGAAGGCGCGAAATATGAAAGCAGTCAGGGCGACGGCTTTGCTCGCCACGGTGTTCCTCGTCGGTTGTGTGGTGACCGTCAATGATCGGGTATTGGTCGGCAAGGATCGCGTGACGCTGTGGCAAAACAAGCTGGTGATTGCACACCGCGGAGCCAGCGGCTATTTACCCGAGCACACGCTCGCGGCAAAAGCGATGGCCTACGCTCAGGGGGCGCATTTCATCGAGCAAGATCTCGTCATGACCCGGGACGATCAGGTGGTGGTCTTGCACGATCATTATCTCGATACAGTCACCAATGTCCGTGATGTATTCCCGGACAGGAGCAGGGCAGATGGCCGTTATTACGTTATCGACTTTACCTTGGCAGAACTTAGGACTTTGGCGGTGTCGGAACGCTTCAGGCTGTCTGATGGAGTGAAAACCGCGATTTTCGAATCTCGTTTTCCGCTCGAGAAATCGTCGTTTCGAATCAGTACGTTCGCGGAAGAAATAGAATTAATCCAGGGTCTCAACCAGTCGACTGGCCGCTCGGTGGGAATTTACCCGGAGATTAAGAGCCCGGCATTCCACCGCAGTGAAGGCAAGGACATCTCCGCCGCAGTACTCGAGGTTCTGAAGGCCTACGGCTATGACGAACAGCGAGACAGCGTTTTTCTGCAGTGTTTCGATGGCAACGAGTTGCAGCGCATTCGTGGCGAGCTTTTTCCTGCCATGAATATGACCGTACCGCTGGTTCAGCTGCTGGGTACGGAACCCGAATTTCGGCCGGCGCTAACAGCGGCGGGGATAAAATCAGTTGCCACGTACGCTGACGGCATCGGTCCGTCGATGCAGTTGATTGTGGCGCCCGGTTCAGTCGCGGGAAAACTGCAGATCACCAACCTTGTTGAGCTCGCACACGAGCTGGGCCTCGCTGTCCATCCATACACGTTTCGTCGTGACCTGCTGCCGGCATATGCAGATGACTACGATGATCTCCTGAAAATCTTCCTGGACGATATCGGCGTAGACGGCGTGTTCACCGATTTCCCCGATTCTACGGTTGAGTACATCGAGTCTAATTTGTGATCGGTTTTCTCAAACCGGCTGCGCATCGTAGCCCGTTACCAAATGACAAGATCGACGCGACCTACCGGCGTCTCCGGCTACAGGTATTCCTCGGTATCTTTGTCGGCTACGCCGGCTACTACCTTGTGCGGAAGAACTTTGCGCTCGCGATGCCCCACCTGGTCGAGCAAGGCTACTCGAAAACAGACCTCGGCCTGGCGTTATCCGGAGTGGCTATCGCGTACGGCGTGTCCAAATTCATCATGGGCAGCGTCTCCGACCGCAGCAATGCGCGGGTTTTCATGTCGCTGGGGCTGTTTTGTTCCGCGCTTGTCATGATCGTGATGGGCACGGTACCGCTTGCCACCAGCTCGGTTACCTTCATGTTCGGGCTGCTACTGATAAACGGCTGGTTTCAGGGTATGGGTTGGCCGCCGTCCGGGCGGGTTATGGTGCACTGGTTTTCGACCAACGAACGCGGCACCAAGATGGCCATCTGGAACGTTGCGCACAATATTGGTGGTGGCATGGTTGGTCCGATCGCAATTCTCGCGATGGCCATATTCGCGGACTGGCATGCGATTCTGTATCTGCACGGTTTCTTCGCGATCGCGATTGCGGTGTTCATTTTGCTGACCGTCCGTGACGCGCCGCAGTCGGCAGGTTTGCCAAATATCGAGAAACATCGCGACGATTACCCCAGGGATTTTGCTTACAGCGAAACTCACGAACACGAATTCTCGGCGAAAGAAATCTTTCTAGAATATGTGCTCAACAACAAACTCTTGTGGACGATTGCTTTGGCGAATGCTTTCGTCTATTTCGTGCGCTACGGCGTGCTGGACTGGGCGCCGACTTACCTGAGTGAGGTGAAGCAGTTTGCGTTTGCCGATTCCGGATGGGCGTACGCGTTTTATGAATTCGCCGGAATTCCCGGCACCCTGCTCTGCGGATGGCTGTCAGACAAGGTCTTCAAGGGGCGTCGCGCGCCGGCATCGATACTTTTTTTGCTGCTCACGCTGGTCTGCGTGCTGGTCTATTGGCGGAATCCGGTTGGCCACCCAAATGTCGATATTGCGATGCTGATCGGTATCGGTTTCTTTATCTATGGACCGGTTATGCTCATCGGCGTGCATGCACTGGATCTTGCACCGAAAAAGGCGGCTGGAACCGCGGCCGGATTTACCGGGCTGTTCGGCTACGTCGGCGGTGCGGTCGCCGCCAACATTGTCATAGGTATGGTGGTTGACGCGGCCGGCTGGGACGCGGGCTTCGAGCTGATCGCGGCTGCCTGCGTACTGGCGATAGTCCTGATTTCATTTACCTGGCAAGCGGAAAAACAATCGCCGCATCGTGCACCGCTACATTGAATGAGATATACACTATCGCTACCAGATGAAAACAGCGTTGTGACCTGGACATGACCAGTAACAGTAGAAACAAGGGCATCAGCACGAAAGCGATTCACGCGGGCGAAGAGCGCCGCTCCAGCACGGGCGCGTCCGCCCCTGATCTGGTCATGTCGAGCTCGTTCCTGATCGACGAGGAAGTCAGCTTCTCGGCCACCAACCTGGACGCAGACTCACCCTTCATCTACACACGATGGTCCAACCCGACGACCGCGCAGCTCGAAGAAAAACTTGCAGCACTGGAGCAGGCAGAAGCCTGCATTGCTCTGGCCTCGGGCATGGCGGCGACGACCGCGGTCCTGCTGCAGTTCCTGAGCAAGGGCGATCACCTGGTCATCAGCAGCACCAACTACCCGGGAACGGCGGAATTTGCACGGCAAACGCTGCCTCGTTTTGGCATCAGCGTGACGCCGATCGACACGCGAGAACCGGAATACATTAAAAACGCGATACGCAGTGAAACCAAGATGATCTGGCTCGAAACGCCGTCCAATCCGCTGCTCCGGCTGGCCGATATTGCAGCGGCGGCAGACGTCGCGAATAGACAGCGTGCGCTGCTGGTCGTCGATTCCACGTTTGCGACGCCGATTGCGACCCGACCGCTGGAACTCGGCGCGCACCTGGTGGTGCATTCACTGACGAAATACATCGGTGGGCATGGCGATGCAATGGGCGGCTCGATTTGCGGCTCGCAGGCACTGATTTCGGCGCTCCGTGGCGAGGCGCTGACGCACTATGGTGGAGTAATCAGTCCGTTTAATGCCTGGCTTATCATGCGCGGCATGGCGACGTTGCCAATGCGCATGCGGGCACACGAAGAGAATGCGTTTGCTGTCGTCGAGTTTCTGCAAAATCATCCGCGCGTGGAAGTCGTGATCTATCCGGGGCTCGACTCGCACCCGCAGCACGAACTCGCCAAACGGCAGATGGACAATTTTTCCGGGATGGTTGCTTTTCGTGTGGCCGACGCGAAGCGGGTCGCCGAACGCATGATGTCAGATCTCGAGGTCATCCATTATGCCGTTTCCCTCGGGCACCACCGCAGCCTGATTTACCTGATGCAGACCGAGGACCTGATCGGATCCTCCTATTGCCTGGAAGGTGAGGAGCTTGCGAGCTACCGTGCGACGGCCGGCGATGGCTTGTTCCGATTGTCCGTGGGCCTCGAGGACGCCAAAGACCTTTGCGAGGACCTTGGGCGCGTGCTTTGAGACCGCCCCGGGAACTCAAGGCCTTGAAATCGGCTCAAAAGGACTCAGAATCGAACCTCAATATAATTCGGAGATCCGACGATGTTTAAGCGCGTAGCGCTGTTCCTGGCGACCAACCTCGCCGTCATACTGGTGTTGAGTATCGTGCTGCGGCTGCTCGGCGTCGACAGCATCCTCGACGAGCGCAATATCGGCATCAATTACCAGTCCCTGCTGATCCTGTCGCTGGTCATCGGTTTCGGCGGCTCGTTCATCTCGCTCGCCATCTCGAAGTGGATGGCCAAGCGCAGCACGGGCGCGCGCGTCATTAAGCAGCCGTCCAATGCGGCGGAATCCTGGCTGCTCAACACGGTCGAGCGCCAGGCGCGCCAGGCAGGCATCGAAATGCCGGAGGTCGCGATCTATGACTCACCGGACATGAACGCGTTTGCGACCGGTGCGCGCCGCAATGCGGCACTCGTTGCGGTAAGCACGGGTCTCCTGAACAGCATGCCCAAGGAAGAGGTTGAAGCGGTCCTTGCCCACGAGATCTCTCATGTCGCCAACGGTGACATGGTCACTTTGACGCTGATTCAGGGCGTGGTTAACACGTTCGTCATCTTCCTCTCGCGCGTCGTTGGCCACTTCGTCGATCGCGTGATCCTGAAAAACGACCGGGGCTACGGTATCGGATACTTTGCTGCCGTGATTGTGTCGCAGATACTGCTCGGGATTCTCGCGAGCATGATCGTGATGTGGGTATCGCGTCTGCGTGAGTACCGGGCCGATGCGGGTTCGGCCAAGCTCAACGGCCGCGAGCCCATGATCAACGCACTGGCGCGGCTCGAGCGAGGCAGGCCAGGCGAATTGCCCGAAGCGCTGCAGGCGTTCGGTATTTCGGGGGGCGCCAAGAAGAAGATGTCACGCCTGTTCATGAGTCATCCGCCGATCCCGGAGCGGATCGAGGCGCTTCGCCGGCTATAGAGAATAGACACCAACAACCGGAAGATGGTCGGAAAGGTCCAGTGTATCCTCCTGCCGGATATAAGCATCTATTAATGACCACTGGTCGCTATAAAACAGGTAGTCGATGGTGCGATCGGGCGCGCTGACCGTCGGATCATTAGGGAACTGCGTGTACCAGGCCTGCGCGTCGTTCGAATTGAGATGCTGCAAAGCAGGGATACCGCGATACTTTTCGTACAGCAATTCGATTTGCGACTTCTCATCATAATTACCGGTGCCGGCTGCATGGATTTTTTGCCGTTGCCGATTGTTGTCCGGCGGTAACAAGTTCAGATCGCCACCCAAAACCCAGGGGATGTTTGCGCCGTCCAGTGACTGCAACAGCTCTTGCGTCCTGGCGATTTGTCGGTCCATGATCCCGGTGCCGGCACCCCAGGCGTCGAAGTGCGTATTGATCAACGCCACCGTGTCATCGCTGCCCGCGGCAATGTGAGATTCGAGTAAAGCTCTCTGGAAATGAAATGGCGTAACGAGAAAATTCCTCAACATACGCGGTAGCTGGTGGCGCACCGATTTCGTAATGCGATATTTCGATAACGTCAACAGCTTCATGTCAACCGGCCCCAGTATTGCCGGGTGAAAAATGAACTCGGCTTTCCAGTAGGGCGCCTCGGTTTGGCAGGGGTAAAGATCGCCGGGAAGCCTCTTCAAGAGTTCATCAACCTGGTCGGTGTAGTAGGTTCGGCTGTCCTCTTTGCCATTGATTTCCTGTAGCAGGACGACGTCGGGGTTTTCCTTCTTTATTACGTCCGCAATCTTGTCCAGCGTCCAGAAGACATGTTCTGCGGTCGGCCGACTCGCAATGGCCTTGCCGGCCTTTTCCACGGCATCAATCCGCGCCTGGTCATTAACGTCAACGTCATAGAAAAAGACGTAGTTCTTGCTGGCCATGTACTGCACGTTGTACGTCATGACTTTGAGCGGTGACTCAGCATTCCATGCCGGGGCGTCTGACGGGCAATCAATTCGGGCAGCTTCCATATCGGCCGGCAGATAGGAGCGCAGCCACAGCACGCCAATGGCGATTGCGAAGACAGCAAGCAGGGCGAAAAACAGTTTGATGGCTGATGAAAAGATAGCGGACGATCCTGCGGGAAAAGCGGCGGTATACTAGCCTATCCGCATAAGAAAACAACAGGCTACAAGCTGATGAATGTAGACAAGGGCCGTGGTTTTGGGACGAGGCTCGCCAAAGCGCTTTCGGGCGTCGAGTCGAATGAGCTAAAGGCGACGTTTGTTTCGACGCTGTTCGTTTTCATCCTGATGGCGTCGTACTACATCCTGAGGCCGGTTCGCGATGCGATGGCCAGCGACTGGACGGACACGGAAGTCAGCTTCCTGTGGAACATCAACTTCTTTGTCAGCGCCGGCATCGTCGCCGTGTATGGTTTCGCGGTATCGCGGATCAGGCTCAAAAGCATCATACCGACGGTGTACGGTTTTTTTGCTGTGACCTTTATCAGCTTCTATTTCGGCGTTGCGTCGCTGTCGGATCGTGTACTCATCGACAAGGCGTTTTATCTTTGGGTGAGCGTTTTTGCTTTGTTCCATGTGTCCGTCTTCTGGACATTCATGGCCGATACGTTCAACAAAGGTCAGGCCAAACGGCTGTTCGGAATTATTGGTGCCGGTGCAAGTGCCGGCGCGCTGGTCGGCCCGGCGATACCGACCCTGTTCGCGGGCACCTTGGGCACGGATAATCTTCTGCTGATTGCGTCCGCCGGCTTGCTGCTCGTCATACCGCTGGTTTTTTACCTGTACCGCCTGAAAAGCATGGAGCTCGGCAACGAGGATCTTGCCGCGGATACAAGCCGCGCCGTGATGGGTGGCAACTGGTGGCACGGGTTCAAGTCGTTCGTTGCCAATCCATACCTGCTCGGCATCGGCGCGTTCATTTTGTTGTATGTGTTCATCGGCTCTTTCGTCTATTTTGAGCAAAAGAACCTGCTCGCCGATTTCACTCGGGCAGAACGCACCCAGATCCTGGGAGGCATCGACTGGATCGTAAATCTTTTGACGTTCGGCCTGGCGTTTTTTTTCACGGGCCGGATTGTCGACAAGCTGGGCATGCCGGTGGGGCTTGCGCTTATGCCGGTGCTGGTTTGCATCGGCATGCTGATCCTCGCGTTTGCGCCGGTGCTGACGGTGTTGCTCGCTTTGCAGGTAGTACGGCGCGGCGGTAACTATGGCCTGACGCGGCCGGCCCGTGAGATGTTGTATACCCATGTCAGTAAGGAAGATCGTTTCAAGACCAAGCCGGTGATCGATATTGTTGTCTACCGTGGCGGCGATGCAGTGAGCGGATCGTTGTTTGCAATCCTGACGGACAAGATCGGTCTCGGACTTGCAGCGGTTGCTCTGGTCGGCTCGGCCATCGCCGCAACCTGGGCCTGGGTTGGCACACGGCTGGGCCGGGCGTTCGATAGCAGGGAAAACGACAGCCTGGCCGAACGGAAGTAGTGATCAACAATCTGGTTCTCGATGGGTCGTCGCGCTATGCTTTCGCCATGGAATCCAAAAGCTCTTGGTTCGGCTCTTACCTCGACGCGGTCTGGGATCAAATCAGGGTTGGCGCCGACTATGTTCCGAGCTTGTTGGCTGCAATTCTGCTGCTCGTTTTTGGCTGGATCGTTGCCCGCCTCGTCAGGCACGCCGTTAGGAAACTGGCGGAGGCGTCCAACAGTTTTCTTGAGCGCGCGTTCCCGAGTGGCTTCCTGGCCGAAGCACGTGTATCGACGCTCGTAACAACCCTCCTGGGCGAGATCGTATTTTGGGTGATCATCCTGATCACCGTGACAATTGCCGCGGGCATCGCCGGACTGAGCGCAGTCGCTGAGTGGCTCGACCGAATCACGGCGCACCTGCCGAACCTTGTCGCCGGCATCGCAATCGTCGTGATCGGCTTTTTCCTGAGCGTTTATCTGCGCGAACAGGTGGCTCCTCAGGCAAAGCCGGGCGGTTCAAGGCAAAGCCTGCTGCTTGGACGAGTCGCACAGGGCCTTGTCATGTCCACGGCGCTGATTGTCGGGCTCGACCAGGTTGGTATCGACGTTGCCCTGCTGGTCGCGCTGTCTGTCGTCAGCGTCGCCGCGCTGCTGACCGGACTGGCAGTCGCTTTTGCCCTGGGTGCGCGCAGCCATGTAAGCAACCTCATCGGGATGCGCTCCGCCCGCCGACAGCTGAGTCCCGGTGTGCGCATCCGCATCGATGACATCGAAGGTGAAATACTCGAAATAACGCCGACGCAGATCGCGCTCACCAACGATGAGGGCAAGATCCTGCTGCCGGGCAGGCTCATTGACGAACTACCCGTCACGATTCTGACGCCGGAAGCAGGGCGCGACGCGGACGATGTCTGATACATCCGACCTGACCATTGCGTTTATGAGGAAGCGTCCGGCGTCCGCTGGCCGCGTTCTGGCCGCCATGCGGCCGGCCGTTGCCGCTGCATTCCTGGAGTCAATTCCGACCCGGTTTGCGGTTGACGCGGTTGCCCACATGAATCCGCGTCCTGCGTCTGAGCTGGTTCAGAAAATGGGCGTAACGTCGGCCGCCGCGCTCGTTCGTGATCTTAGTTTTGCGGAAGCGTCGGCGATCCTGCGCCAGATCGATCCGGCTGTTCGAAATCAGTTGCTCGAAGAATTGCCGCGCCGGCTGCGACGCGATTTTGAAATGTCTCTTGCCTTTCCGATTGATTCCGTTGGCGCTCATATGACCACAGCAATTGCAACGCTATCGGAAAACGACAAAACGTCGGATGCGCTCGAACTCATCAAGCAGATGGAGCGCGATCACGTCGACATTGTCCTGGTTGTTAGCGATAAGCACAGGCTGGTCGGCGCAGTAACTGTGACCAATCTGCTGCGGCGGCCGACACATATTCCGCTCGCCGATCAGATCGATACGTCGTGTGTAGCGCTCTCCGCACACGCACGACTCGACGCTGTTGCGAGCCTGGAGGCGTGGGACGATTACAACCAGCTTCCCGTCATTTCCCGGCGTGGTGAAGTTGTCGGAACCCTGTCGCGAAAGGTACTGTCGCGCGCCCATCTGCTCGAGCACGCGGACAGCGATTCCCGCGCACCGTCACTGGCTGAGTCGATGATCGATGCGCTGGCGGCAAGCGCGACAGGCCTGGCGGACTTGCTAACCCCTGCATCCACGAGCCCGTCCGGCCCGGGAGATCTCGATGAGCGTTGACCTGCTGCGCGTTGCCGATGCCATGAATCGGCAGTTTTTCGTCGAGTATCCACTCGATGCGGCGCGCGAAATTGAATCAATCAGTATCAGCAGTGCGGCGGAGGCCGCGGCGCGGCAGCCGGCGAAAATTCTGACGCCGGTCTGGCGCCGTTTGCTGCCGGACCGGGCAGCAATGCTGATGCGGGAAATGCCGGACGCGCTCACGGACCGACTGCTGGAGGAGCTGCCGCCGCCACAGGCCGTGCGCATCCTTGGGTGTATGTCTGAGGAGGAGCGCGAGCAGCGCATTGCGCGACTCGAACCGATGATACGCGAGGACCTCGAGTTGATGATGTCGTTCCCGCCAAATACGGCGGGTCGGCTGATGGACGTCGGCGTCGCCACCTACCGGCGCACGATGACTGTCGAGCAGGTTTTGAAACAGCTGCGCAAGCAGAAAATGAAAACGGCGCGCAGCCTTTTTCTCGTCGACAACGAACACAAGCTCATCGGCAAAGTAGCATTGCAGCAGCTGGCGTTGGCGTTCCCGCATACGACGCTGGGCGAACTGGAAGAGCCTTTGAGCGTCGCCCTGCGCCCGGTAGATCCGCTCGAGGAAATTACGGCGGCGTTTGAAACTCACAAGGTACTCGACATCCCGGTCGTCGATCTGGACGGCGTGTTTCTCGGTGCCGTGACACATGATCGGCTTGCGAAGACCATGCAGCAGCAGGCGTCGGTCGACATGCAAACGATGGTTGGTGCTAGCAAGGACGAGCGGGCGTTATCCAGCCCGGTATTCACCGTGAAAAAACGCATGCCGTGGCTGCAGGTCAACCTGCTGACCGCATTTCTTGCAGCGGCCGTCGTCGGCATATTCGAAAGCACGATTGCACAGGTCACGGCCCTGGCCGTTTTGTTACCCGTGGTCGCGGGCCAGTCGGGCAACGCCGGCGCGCAGGCGTTGGCAGTGACCATGCGCGGTCTTGCTTTGCGAGAGATCACGGTTAAGCAGTGGCTGCGCGTCATGCGCAAGGAAGTGCTGGCCGGCTTCATGAACGGCATCGGCATCGCCATCACCTGCGGGCTGGGAGTCTATTTCTGGAGCGGCTCTCTCGCGCTGGTTGGCGTCATCGCGGCCTCGATGGTCCTGGCAATGATCGCGGCCGGCTTCGCGGGTGCGGTCATTCCCATCATTCTGACACGCCTCGGTCAGGATCCTGCTACATCTTCGTCGATTTTGCTCACGACCGTGACCGATGTTGCGGGTTTCTTCTCGTTCCTCGGCATTGCAACGATATTCATGCGCTTTCTTTAGGCGCGGTTTTCACAACGGATCGTTGCTTTTCATTTCCGTTTCATCGGCAGCACTCAAAACCTTTGACACGCGGTCTTTATAAGCTGCGTGGCAGGCCAGGCAGCCATTGAGCATGTGCTGATAGTCCGCAATGGCGCGGGCCGGATCCTGTTCTTTGGCCGCGGCCAGTATCGACAGGGACAGATCGTGCACCTGCTGATCGAGCTGTTTGAACGCCGGCATTTCGGCGCCCAGTTCTTGGGCAACCAGCTGTACCTGGGCACCGGGTATGCTTGGATGATGGGCAATACCGTTCGCGGCAACAGCGACGGCGTCAAAGTCATCCGTCAGGAGACCGTCAAGCATTGCCACGGTGTTATTGCGCAGGTCTTGCATTATTTTTTTTAAATCGCGCTCGGGGGCGGGGCTAGCCAGCGCCAACGCTGTTAAAACAACGCAAGCAAGAACCGCAATGGGTCTTTGCAAGTTCATCGAGTCACCTTTTCGTCGAACACGGAGGCCCCATTGTACGACGCAACCGGGCTATGCGCGTCATGAAACTATCGCGTGCGAGTCATCCAGTCTGAAAACGAAGTCGGCTCTTTCCGGGAGCGCGGCAAGGTTGGCCCTCGTCAGTCGTTCGTAGAACTGAATGAACCGAACGATCTGCTGCTTGTTCATGACGCCTGACGAGCCCGAGGGCGCGGACGCGGCGAGTTTCTCTTCCTGTTCCAGCCGCCAGCGGAGAATCGCATCGAAATTCGGGGCACCAATGAATATCAGCGCATCGAGCTTTTTAAAAATCGGTTCGTATTTCGCTCTCAGCCGGTCATTGACATAGCGACGCCAGGTACCGTCAGGATCTTCGTCACGTTCCAGGGCGTTCACCGGTTGCTGCAGTTCGGCATCGGACTGCGCGACGGTGCCAACACACCACCCCTCGAGAATAACGAGGTCGACAGGGCCCTTAACGACCGGCCATCGCGACTCGTCGGCACGGTCATCGACAGCCTTGTCGAATCGCGGCAAGGCCATGTGCTCACTTTTGCCAAGCCGCTGCAGTCGTTCAAGGTAGCCGGCGAGCATATCGGTGTCATGCGTGCCCGGCACGCCACGAGTCCTTAGCAGCGGGTGCACTTCCTCGGCCAAGGTTTTCCGCTCCGCAAGGGTGTAGTAGAAGTCGTCGATCGACAAAACCGCGACATTCCAATCGAACATCGATTCTGTCGCAAGCCAGAGAAAATCGGCGAGCGTTGATTTGCCGGTACCCTGGGCGCCGTTGATGCCGAGCAGCAGCAGACGCCTGCCGTCGCGCATCTGTCGCAGTCGCTTCGCGAGCGGCAAGTAGTGCAGCTTTGCAATGCTCCGAAACTCAGCGGGCAGCCTATGTCGCGACAGAAAACCTGTCATTTTCTGGTCAGAGAGCTTAAGGGCATTTTGTGTCACGTTTGCTGTCATCGCAATGAACTGGTTTGTATAGCTACGCTGGCCCCTGATAGCATGACGGCCGCAATCCGGCAAATGTATTAACACTGCACCTTGGTAATTGCTGCCGAGCGCAAAGGACAGCCGCCATGGCTCTATTTAACAAACAGTATCATCCTGCTGGCACGGCGCCCGGGACGCTGACGAAAGCGCGCGCGGCCGACGCAGCGCCGCTGCGAATTCGGCTTATCGATTACGACGCCAGGGAGGTTTCTATCCTTGATGACACGTCGGTAGAAAAATGTGAGCCTTACCTGCAGCGCGATACGGTTACGTGGGTGCATGTAGAGGGCCAGCCGACAGAAGCCGCGTTGCGCGAGCTTGGTGCGTCCTTCAGTCTGCATTCACTGGCGCTCGAAGACGTGCTTAACATCGGCCAGCGACCCAAGGTTGAACCTTTCCCCGACCAGCTCTTTGTTGTCATGAGCCTTCCAATGTTGGTCGATGGCCTTGTTGAAGTACACCAGGTAAGCCTGTTTGTTGGCACTAACTACGTCATCAGCTTTTGTGAAGCTGATTTCAAGCCTTTCGAGCCCATTGTAAAGCGGCTACAGGCGGTCGGCGGTCGTATGCGTACGCGCGGTGCTGACTACCTCATGTACGGCCTTCTGGATGCCGTCATAGACCGGGCTTTCCCGCTGCTGGAGACATTTGGTCTGCAGCTGGAAGAGCTCGAGGAGCAGGTGCTGGAGTCTGCCGATCGCGATTCACTGGCGCAGATTCACCTGATCAGGCGGGAGCTCATCCTGCTGCGGCGTAACCTCTGGCCACAGCGAGAGGTGATCAACTCACTGATCAGGGACGACAACGAAATAATCCAGAAGGATACGCACCTGTATTTGCGCGACTGCTACGATCACACCATACAGATCATAGACCTGCTCGAAACATACCGTGACATGGCGGGCAGCCTGCTGGAAATTTATTTGTCGAGCGTCAGCAACCGCATGAACGATGTGATGCGCGTACTGACGGTCATAGCAACCATCTTCATTCCGCTGACTTTTATCGTGGGCGTCTACGGAATGAACTTCGATCGCGGCGCCGGACCGCTCAGCATGCCGGAACTTGGCCAGCCCCTGGGCTACTTGTTTGTCTGGATTGTAATGATCGCCATCGCGATCGGTATGGTTATTTTTTTCCGCAGCCGAAAGTGGTTTTAGCTCGAACGCAGTCGCTACTCCATTGCGAAGTAGCGGTCAGACATCGGTGCGATAATGCCCTGTCTTTTCCCGGCCGTGCTCTCATCGAGTATTTTGACGGTCCGCTTGAACAGCTGCTGCGCTTCTTCGGGGCTGTTGCCGATGCAGGTCACGCCCAGCTTGCCGTACTGCGACAAAGCGCCAATCATGTAAAAAAGCACACCCGTGCCGGTCGCATGCCGGAAACCAATGCCGTGCTGCCAGATGATCTCGAACAGGTCTTCGGGTAGCAGCCCGCGGTAAGCAGGCGATTTCAGATTATCGGTCGCGGTGTAGAACTTCGCCTGGCCGTTCGGCGCCACGAAAAGTCCGCTGTCGTCGTTCAGTTCGCCGCCCGTGAGAAATTCAAGCGCGTGAAACGGCGGAGTCGTGCCGCCCATGCGCAGGTTGATTTCGATAGCATGCGTGGCCCAGCGACCGTTGTTACGCGACGCGAAAAAATCGATGCCGAAACGTCCGAGGATGCCGTGCTCGCTCAGCACTGCGCCGATCTTTTTGGCATGATCCAGCAAGGTCTTGCGATAATCGTCGTCGGCCGGAAAACGACAGCCGAGATAGGCCTGCCCGGTCGATCCGCCAAGCACCTGCTCATGACTCGAGACGAGGTGGGTGCTGCCGTCAGGAAGAATGCGCATCTGCACGCTCGGTGAACGCGTCTCCGTTGCGACGATGAGCTCCTCGACAATTCCACCCATTTCATCGAACTTGCGCAGGAAGTTGCTGTAGGTTTCTACACCCGACAGCCACGAAAGTTTTTGCAGTGCCTGCCGCACGCTGCTGTCGTCAACGGTCCCCTCCGGATAGCTGAAGACGGCGTTGCCCTCGCCGCCAAAGCCTTCATTGATCTTTATAACGGCGCGTTTGAGCCCCGGGCGCTGCTCGCGGAGCGCCAGCAAGGAACGTACGATATCGTCAACGTTGCGCAGGTCCTCGAAACCGGCCGGATAATCCACGCCCGCTTCCGCAAAGACCTTGCGGTTGCCGGACTTTGTGCCAAAGTTGAGCAGCTCAGGGTCCAGACCATTTAACGGGATGCCGAGACTCAGCGCGAGCTGCCGCTCGAGCACGGTAGAGTTGTAGCAGGTCAGGTAGGCGCGATCCGTATTGCCAATGATTTTGCGCAGCCGCTTCAGCAGATGCGGCCGCTCGAGAATTTTTTCCGACAGCGGGCGCGGGCTGGCGTCAAACACGCACAGCATGTGCAGGCGCCTGCGTGCGTGACTGGCCGAGACGCTGTCAAGCAGCTGCAGGTAGTAGTCGACAATGTCCGGATGCACCGGCTGGCTCGTAACATAGATCAGTCGCGCATTCGGGTTTCGCAAGCGGATCAGCGCGAACATCAGTCGCTCTTCATAAAACGCGGCGCCGGTTACTTTCGAAAGCTCCTCCTGGTTCACCGTCATCGAAGGCACGATGACCGAGGTGTGCGCGTATAAAGGATCTTCCTGAAATTCGTGCCAGACTTTTTTCAGCTGCCGCTGCAGGTCTTTGAACTGCCCGGCCTCTGATTCCGTGCCGCTCATCCGGCGTGCACCTTCAGCGTCTGGCCGATATCGTCGAGGATGCCGCGCAAATGGTCGTAGTCCGGATGACGCACGCGCAGCCAGGCGTTCGCCATGTAGCCCGCTTCGACCGCCTGTGTCGGCGTGCCCGGATCCGGAAGGTGAGCCGCAACAATACAGTCGCCGTAGCGCTCGTGAATGCGGTTGGCTCCCGAATAGCCCGTGATGCGACCATCGCGGTCGGGTCTGAGTGCGATCATGCCCGCGGCATAGCGACGCGAGGGACGCGTGTGCGTGTCGCCGTTTACAATCGCCGAGGCCCACTCGAAATAGAGATCGAATTCGTTCGCGGCGTTGTATACATCCCACTGGCCGACGCCGGGCGGACGGCAGCCGATCTCGGAAAACTTGAGGCCTTTCGGACCGAAAAACCACTCCATGTGCGTCGCTGACGTGCCGATTTCCAGGATGCGGATGACGTCGCGCGTCATTTTGCGTACCTCGGCGTATCCTGGTGCGTCGATGCGGTTTGTCGTTACCATCTGTGGCGAGATCCAGCGCTCGCGCATGGCTTCGAGGACATTCGGATAATAGTGCGTGATGAACTCGTGCCGGACCTTGCCGTCGATGGTCAGCGTGTCGATGTAGCCTTCATGCCCTTCGATGAATTCCTCGATTGCCACGGCATGGCCGTCCGCGAGTCCTGACTCGTTGATCACGCTTTCCAGCCTGTCGTCATCCCGCACTTTATAGGTGCCCGATGCGCCGGCTCCGGCCGGCGGTTTGACGATCAGCGGGTAGCCGACCGCTGCGGCGAAATCGCGGGCGTCCTGCGGGGTGGATGCACGCGTTGACTGCGCGGTGGAAATACCGGCCTTGCGCAAGGCTTCCTTCATTGCCGGCTTGTCGCGACACAGGTACGCGGTCTTGGTCGAGGTTCCCGGAATGCCGGTCGCCTCGCGAACAGCTGCCGTCGGCATGATATGAGCTTCGATTGTCGCCTCCAGGCGATCGACCCAAAGCTGTTCCTGGACGTACTGCACGGCCTTAAGCAAGGATGGCTCGTGAACAACCGAGCGGATCTGCACGTAGTCGTGCAGCCAGCCTTTCACTTCGGAGTCGAGATAGTCGAGCGGCCGCTCGCCGATACCAATAACATTGGCGCCAGCCGCGTGCAGCGCGCGCACGAATTCGCGTTGATTGTGCGGAAAAGACGGCTCGACGAATATGACGTTCATGAGCCGGACAAGTATCGATAGAGTTTCACGTACTTCGCCCCCTGCTGTTGCCAGGAAAAATCCATAGCCATGCCGTTAGCCATGATCTTACGCCAAAGCGGCTGGTCTTCGTACAAATCGAGTGCCCTCGAAATTGCCCAGCGGAAGCCAGTTTCGTCGTAGTCACGAAACAGGACACCGGTACCCGTTCCGGAAGCCCGGTTAACCTGCTGTACTGAATCGGCAAGCCCGCCTGTTTCACGAACGATTGGTACCGTGCCGTACTTCAGGCTGTACAGTTGATTAAGGCCGCAGGGCTCGTAAGCGGACGGCATCATGAACATGTCGCTGCCAGCCTCGATCCAGTGAGCGAGTTTGTTGTTGTAGCCCCGGTAGAAACCGACGCGCTTGCGCACCGCTCGCTGCAACGATTGAAAAAACAGTTCGAAGTGCGGCTCGCCGCTGCCGAGCAATGCCAGCGAAAAGTTGCGTCGCGCCAGGAGCCGCGGCAGGACGCTCACCATCAGGTCGATGCCTTTCTGGCCGACGAGTCGGCTGACAAATCCGATAACGGGCTGGTCTGCTCCTCCGGCGAGGCCGAGTTCGCGCATCAGTTCCAGCTTGCAGGCGGTCTTGCCGCTGAGATCGCGACTCGTGAAATTCTGTGGAATCAGCGCGTCCGTTTCCGGGTTCCACTCGTCGTAGTCGACACCGTTGAGAATGCCGATCAGTGAATCGCTACGGGCGCGAAGATAGCCGTCGAGCCCCATACCGTACTCAGGACTCTGGATCTCGCGCGCGTAGGTCGGGCTGACTGTCGTCAGCACATCGGCCAGCAGGATACCGGTCTTCAAAAAATTGATGCGACCCTGGGCGAGGTCGTCCTGGTGCAGAAGATGTTCGCCGCCGTAAAGGCTCAGGTCGCCGACGATGTGGGAGCCGAACACACCCTGGTAACCGATGTTGTGGATCGTCATGACTGACCGGGTCCTGGCGAACAGGCTGTCCCAGGAGTAAATCGTGCGCAGGAACAGCGGTATCAGCGCGGTGTGCCAGTCATTGCAGTGAAAGATGTCTGGTGCAAAGTTCATGCGCTGACACATCTCGATCGCAGCGCGGGACAGGACGATGAACCGCAGGTGCTCGTCGGCCTCGGAGGAATAGATGCCCGGGCGGTCGTAAAGGGCCGGGCAGCGGAGCAAGAAGACCGGGAGACCGCTGGCCGGCAAGGTCGCGACGTCGATCGAGTACTCGATATCCCAGAGACCGACGCTGATGGTCAGGTTCTGCAGGTTGCTGACGGGCTGTACCTTGAGATTCTCACGCCTGATTTGCGAGTAGAACGGCATCAGCACGCGAACATCGTGTCCCTCGGCATGCAGATAGGCCGAGAGTGCAGCGCTGACGTCGGCAAGGCCTCCTGTCTTTGCCAGCGGCGCCAGCTCGGCCGTCGCCAGGCAGATTTTCCGTTTGTCCGTGGTCGCCAATTCGGGTCCACCGGTTATTGTGTTGAGGTACTATTCTACGTGTACCAGCGCACGCTGTATTCATTCATTTCCATCCGAAGGCGCGCACGATGAATGTCCTCATGATTTCTCCCGGTTATCCGGCGGATATGCCCGAGTTCGCGCGCGGGCTCGCGGCAAGCGGCGCGCGCGTATATGGCGTCGGCGACCAACATGTCGGGGGGCTGCCGGAACTCGTGCGCCGCTCATTGTCGGAGTACGTCCAGGTCTCGTCTTTGTGGGACAGCCAGCGCGTAATCGCGGAGCTCTCGGAGAAGCTGCGCGGTCACCAGATTGAGCGCATCGAATGTCTCTGGGAGCCGGGCGTCATGCTGGCGGCCGAGCTGCGGGAACATTTTGGCGTGCCCGGTCTCGGCATCGAGCACGCGCGACTGTTTCGCGACAAGGAAGCCATGAAAGTCGCGCTTGATAAAGCGGGCATCCGCACGCCCCGCCATGCGGCTGTCGACAGCGTCGCCGGATGCTGGACTGCCGTCGAAGACATCGGTTTTCCGGTCATCCTCAAGCCCATCGACGGCGCGGGCTCCGCGGATACTTACCGCGTGACGTCGAGAGAAGAGCTGCGCGCCGTGCTGCCGCGACTGCGGCACGTGCCGCTCATCAGCGTCGAGGAATTTGTTGACGGCGAGGAATATACCTTCGACACGATTACCGTCGGCGGCGAGATCGCTTATTACAATGTCGCCTGGTACCGGCCCCGGCCGCTGATCGCGCGCAGCAACGAGTGGATCAGCCCGCAGGTGATCGCACTCAGGGACGTCGATAACAAAGACCTGGTCGGCGGCATACAAATGGGCTTCGATGTCATCAAGGCCCTGAAGTTCGACACGGGTTTTACCCACATGGAGTGGTACCGCAAGTCGGACGGCGAAGTGGTGTTCGGCGAGATCGGCGGACGTCCTCCCGGCGCGCACCAGGTCGACCAGATGAAATATGCCTGTGACTTCGACGTGTTCAAGGCCTGGGGGCAGGCAGTGACCCACGGTCGCGTGGAAGAACAATTCGAGCGACGCTACAACGTGGCGACAATTTTCAAGCGTGCCCGCGGCGTCGGGCGTATTACGCGCATCGAGGGTAGCGAGTCACTGCAAGCGAGATTTGGCGAGCACGTTGTCTGGAATACGCTGCTGCCGCCGGGGACTCCGCGCCGCGACTGGCTGAAGACGCTGGTTTCTGACGGCTTTATCATGCTGCGCCACCCGGATCTTGAAGACACGATGGCGATGGCGGACGCCGTGGGTTCGGAACTGCAGATGTACGCCGAATAGAACGGCTCAGGCGTACTCGGCCAGGTACTTGGGAAGCATGTCGCGCCACGTTTGCCAGTCGTGGTGATAGTGCGCCCCCCAGAGGTCGACGCGGTTGGGGACGCCTTTCGCGCCGAGCACCTGTGCGACGCGCCACGACTCGCCCACGTCTTCGTAATCGCCTTCTCCGGTGGGTAGCAGAATGAGCCGCTTCTGCAACATCTCGAGCTGCGGGCCTTCAAGGCGCGGCAGGTAGTGCAGCGGTGACGAGAAATAGAAGTCCTGGTTCATCCGACCCTCGAGATATTTCGAAAGATCGAAGGTGCCGCTCATGGCAATTGCGAGCCTGTAGACGTCAGGGTGGCGGCACACCGTCGCCAACGCGTTAAACGCGCCGATCGATGCGCCAGCCGTAACGATTTCGATATCCTCTGACGCGCAGTCCCTGCGGATCGCGGCCGTTACCTCCGAATAGATGAACGCATCGAAGCAGTTCTGCAGTCGCGAGCAGTATTCGGCCGAATGCTCTCCGGAGAACCACGCTTTTCCGGCGACACTGTCGGTCGAATAAACCTTGATGCGGCCGGCGTCGAGCAGCGGCTGCAAAACGCCGATCAGGTGAAAACGCTCGACTTCCTCGGCATCGCCTCCCGCCGTCGGAAACAACAGCACCGGCGTGCCGAAGGTGCCCCAGCGCACCAGCTGTACTTCCTGTTCGACGTTCGGCGAATACCAGCGAAACACGTCCTTCATGCGAGGGGACCGACGCCGCCCTGCAGCTGCCGCCACTGCTGGATGCGATTCCAGAACAGCTCGGTGAATTCGTCGTATTCATAATCTGGATACAGCGCTTCGACTTTCTCCCGGATTGCGCAACGCACGGCGTCCGTCGCGAAATAGCTGTGCGCTACTTCATCCAGATGCCCGAGGTGCCGCTCGCAGAATTCCTCGAAATTTTCAATGTCGAAGTGCTGCCGCGCTATGCGCACGTAGTCGGCGAGCTTGTCATCGAACGGCTTGTCCTGGTCCGCAATGTCGAAATATGCGCGCCAGTTCAGGTCCGTTTTCATGTTTCGGTCCGTCGCGGCGCAGAAAATCGACCAGCGAATATTCGCTTTGATCAGCCACGGAAAGTGAAAGTGCAGCGACGTGACCTGCGAATCGGGGCAGGCGTTGGCAAAATCGATCGGATGCCACACGCCATTGCTCAGCAGGGACTCGCAGGAATTGAAATCCCAGCCAAAAAAAGCGTTGATCACCATCGTGATGTCGATCAGGCGCTGTTCTTCCTCTGTCGAAAGAAAGTCTGTTTCCATGCGGTAGCGATCGTGCAGCGGCGCGTCGGGATCGTAGTTGACGCAGCGCCATTGCGCGCCGAGGCCGACGCAGCGGACGAAGCCCTCGAATGGCACAATGCCTTTCTGCAGGTTCATGACTCGTATGCCGCTCTCGTTATAGGCTTTGAGCAGCGATTCGCGATCCTTGATCGCGGTAACGCCAACCCACGCGCCACCGTCGTAGGGCTTCATAAACAGCGGATAGCCGATCTTGTCGCCAATGTCGCCGAGATTAAAGAGCTTCGCGTAACGTTTCAGCGTCGGCTGCAGATCGGATGATTCCGTGTACGACTTGGGCGGTATCATCCAGGTTTCCGGCACCGGCATGCCGAGCCGCATCATCGCGCAATACGTCGTCTGTTTTTCCATGGACTGCAGCGACCACGGATTGTTGAACACGTAAAGGTCGTCAGTAATGATGGCTTTCTTTATCCACTCGCGCGACGTGTGGTACCAGTGTGTCAAACGGTCGATGACGACATCGTATTTGCAGTGTTGCGTCAGGCTGAACGGTTCAATCGCCATGCGCTCGACTTCAAATGTCAGCGTGTCATTGCCAATCGGTATTTCCAGGTCGAGTTCCTTGAGCAGTCCCTCGTAGCAAATGGGCCAGCAAATATCCGCGCCGAGAGACAAGCCGATGTGTTTGGTTTTTTTGGCCACGGTTTGCGTTTCCTTGAATAAAAAAGCAATTAGTCTGGTAAGCCGTCTTCATCAATATAGCAGGTGAGCAAAGAACGAAGCGCGGTTTTATTGCGGTCATTCGTACACCATCCACGCCGGACCCGGCAGTACCCACGACAGACCGATACGCAGTCGATCCCGCCAGTTCTCCCAGTTGTGTGCGTCGCGCGCTTCCTCGAAGCGCAGCTCGACACCTTTCGACTGCAGATGCGGCACGAGCGAGCGGTTTTCGTAGATCAGTGACTCGTACATGCCGCAGCTCATGAATATCCGGTCCGCCGGGCGCCCGGGATGTTCACGAAACTCGTTCATGAATCGTACGACGGGATCGAAAACCGGCCCGCGCTGATGCCGGCCGATATCGCTGAACGCGAACGAGCCTGACTGCAGCAACAGCGAACCAAAATGTTCCGGATAGCGCCACGCCGCGTGCAGCGCCGCAACGCCGCCGAAGCTTGCGCCCATGATGCAACGTGAATCAGCCGAATCCATTAAGGGAAACGTGTCGTTCATGAAAGGCAGAAGATCTTCGACAAGGAACCGCGCGTGCCGGTTATCGCCGGAGTACTCCTTGAGTCGATCGGGCGACTGGATCAACGCAACGATGACGGGGTGCATTTCCAGCCGGTGCGTGAGGTTATCGAGCACGATCTTGAGTTCCGCATAGCGCAGGTAGTCGACGCCATCGTGAACGACAAGCAACGGATAACGACGATTCTTGCGAAACGTTGCCGGAAGGTAAACCTCAATATCGCGAGACTCCCGGAACACGCTGCTTTCAATTTTTCTAGTTTGCAAAGAGCCCTCGCGCGCCTGCGGATCGTGCAACGTCCACTCCGGCCGCTCGTAGCCGGCTGCCTGGCATACTGAATTGGCGCCAAACGGATCGCGCGCAACAACATCGTTCAGGGGGTCGAGTATGAGTTCCTTATTGCCGTTAGACGCAACTTCGAACTTGTACTCGATGCGAGAGCCTTTGGGTAACTCAATCGTCGTCGCCCACAGGTCGGTGCCGGCCAATGCCTGGAACGGCTGCGCGGTATCGAGCCCGGCAATCCAGCAGCGCAGGTAAACGGCATCGGCCTTGCCGCGAAAAACGAAGGTGACGTCCGTGCCATCGACGAGTGGAAAATCCAGCTCCTGGATCAACGCATCAATATCAGCCCCGTCCGGAGCGGCTTTGCGGAGCAGTTTGCGTAGTGCCGGATTCATGCCGCGCGCATCCGTTTGAATTTTCCGCTTCGTGTCATGCGCCTGGCCGCCTCGGAGTCGCGCAAGGTTTCACCCTCGAACAGCAGGTATGAGCCGTTTTCGAGAGTCACACAATTGGCCGGCGAAAAGCGGCGATCAAACAGGCCGATGCGCAGCGAGTCCCCTAGCTTCAGCCGTCCGCTTGCGTTCGGCAGCAGCACGGTGTCCGGCACGATTGCCATGCCACGGCACATAATTTCGGCGTCACGCCGACCCTGCGGCATGCGCTCATGGAATAACACGATGCGATCAGCCAGCACCATCGCGCCCGCTGACCAGGCAACGATGTTCTTTCGCTTAAGCTGTGGGCCAAGTCCGAACAGGCGCAGCCGGTTCATCAGAACGACGACATTGCCGCCGGTGATCAGCAAGGTCTCGAATTGTGACAGCGCTTCGACAAGCGCGGCGGTTTGATCGGCGAGGAGATCGTGACAATCAACGTTAAAATCCTTGTCGAAGCGGGCATGAATCTTGTCCACCTGGCGGAGGTGGTGCTGGTCGAGTGCACGCAGTTGCGAAATGGCATGCCGGCGCTCTGCCGCCACGACGGACGGCTCACCCTCGGCGCGCAGAATTACCCGTGCGGCGATCTTCAGCTGCCGCAGTCGAAGGCTGTAGAAGCGCTGCTGCTCTTTGAGGCGTTCCTGCCGCTGCCGATAAGCTTCATGAAGACGCGGGTCTGCGGCAAACAGCGCTTCAGTCTTCTGATAAAGGCGCAGATCCGACAAAGGATTCTTTACCAGGCGTTGCATGCCATCGATATCGCCTTCGGCTTCCTGCCACGCGGCCGATATCACGCCGATCGGTCCGTCGCCAATCCCGGAGCGCGCCAAAGCACTGTCAAAATTCACAACGGGGCGCTGCGGGCCGAGCAGCAATCGTAAAGGCGCTTCCGGATTCATCGCAGCTCCACGCGAATCGTGCTGACGATCTGCTGCAGCGCATCCTGCACGACGTCGGTATCGGGGTGGCGTACGATGATGTAGCCATCGCCTTCGTAGCTGTCGCTCGGAGGCTGGCCCTCGTGCGGTAGCTTGGCTTCGACAACGATCGAGCCGAAACGGCGCTGCACTTCGTCAACTCCGCTGATGCTGCGAATGCGGCCCTGTCCCTGGCCACGTATGTACGCCGCACCGGCCGCGTAACGGCGCTCCGGCCGTTCAAATTCCCCAAATACCATCAGGCGTGGCCATGCCCTGTAAAAATCGATGTCGTGAGCATACGACAACAAGGAGGAAAACTGTGCGCCAGGCGGACGCGCGCCGACCTCGGAAATGGCGATGCTGCCGTTCGCCAGCCGAAACCACTCCATGTGGCTAAGCCCGGTCTGCAGTCCCAGCGCCTCGATAGCGGTATATCCCGCTTCGCGAATGGGATCGAACTCGGCGCCGCTAATGTCGCGCGGCAGCATGACGCACCACTGTATCCAGTCGTTCTCCAGCACCTCCAGGGGCGACGGCATGTATCGGGATATCGAATGCCAGACCGGTCGACCATCAATGAATACGCTGTCGAATGAGTGTTCCGTGCCGCACACGAATTCCTCGAACAGGGTGGGGTGGTCGGGATTGGGTGGAAAACGCTGCAACCAGGTGCCAAGGTCCGCCGGCTGATCGAGCCTGAAAGTACCTTTTCCACCGGCGCCGGCGGGGGGCTTTACCACGACCGGAAATCCGACGCGCTGTATGAACGCCTCCGCGGCTGCACGGTCGCCCACAAGTGCGTGACGTGCACATGGAACCCCCGCGCCGCGCAGGACATCTTTCATGCGCGATTTGTCGCGGAAGTTCCTCGCGGCAGCGGACGACAGCCCGTCGATGCCAAGCGCTTCCCGAGCAAGCGCCAGCGGCACCTGCAATTGTTCGAGCGCTGCGAGGTAGCAAGCGGCTTTGCCGAGCCGGGCCTCCAGCTGCTGCGCGGCCTCTATCAACTGGTTTGGGTTTAGCGCGTCGGCAACGCGCCAGTGCCCGGCGATGCGGGCCCGAATGTCTGCGGGCAGCTGCTCCGCAGGATCCTGGCTCACGACCGATAGCGCGACATCCGGCAACTGGCAGGCGCCGCGCAGGAAGCGCACGGTCGCGTCCATGAAAAAGGGCGCGGCGAATATTACGTGCTGAGTCACTTCGCCAGGTCAGCTTGTCGAAAAATCGGAAATTTCATTGCATTATTTGGCAAGAAAGACGCCAAGGCTCGCAACAAGCTATCGAACGTGGGACAGTTGTGTCGATGAACATAAGAGTGTACTTGAGAATTAATGGAGTAACGGTTTAATGGATCTTACTGCAGATTGGGTGGGTGTTGCTGCAATAGTATTGTTCGTGGCTGCCTACAGTCTCGTGATTTCCGAGGAGTTCACGCATCTGCGGAAATCGAAGCCGGTCATACTCGCAGCCGGCATTATCTGGGGCCTGATCGCATACCAGTATGCTGGCACTGAGCAGACACATGCCCCCGCAGAGGCTGTCAACGAATATCTGACCGAATTTGCTCAGCTGTTTCTGTTCTTGCTGGCCGCGATGACCTATGTCAATGCCATGAGTGAGCGCAACGTTTTCAAAGCGCTACGGGACCGGTTGGCAGGACGTTCGTACACCTTCCGTACCATGTTCTGGATTACCGGAATTTTGAGTTTCTTTTTGTCTCCGGTGATCGACAACCTGACGACGGCGCTCGTTATGTGCGCCGTTGTACTGGCCATTGGTGAAGGGAACCCCCGCTTTATCGGCCTCGCCTGTATCAATATAGTCGTGGCAGCAAATGCCGGCGGTGCGTTCAGTCCTTTTGGCGACATAACAACGCTGATGGTCTGGCAGCGGGGCGTTATCGGTTTCGAGTATTTTTTCCGACTATTCCTGCCCAGCGTTGTCAATTTTCTCGTGCCGGCTGCCATCATGTCACTTGCGGTTCCAAAGGGCCTGCCATCGGCATCCGGCCCGGATAATGCAGTTAGCCTGAAGCGGGGTGCAAGACAAATCATGTTTCTGTTCGCTTGCACTATAGTCACAGCTGTGTCGTTTCATAACTTTCTTCACCTGCCGCCCTTTCTCGGCATGATGACCGGCCTTGCGGCGCTCAAATTTTATGGTTATTACCTCAGAAAAACGCACGCCAAGACAACGTACAACGGGGAACATTACGGCGAGGTTGGCGACACGATGCCGTTTGACAGCTTTCGTGAGGTCGCGAGGGTGGAGTGGGATACGCTCTTGTTCTTCTTCGGAGTCATCATGTGCGTTGGTGGCCTTGGGTTCATCGGCTACCTTGATCATCTCTCGGCGTACCTTTATGGAGAGCTTGGCCCAACCGTTGCAAACGTGCTCGTAGGACTGATTTCTGCCGTCGTCGATAACATACCGGTCATGGTCGCCGTGCTGGAAATGAACCCCGCGATGGACGTTCAGCAATGGTTGTTGGTCACGCTAACTGCCGGCGTGGGAGGTAGTCTCCTCTCAATCGGATCAGCCGCCGGCATCGCATTAATGGGACAGGCGCGCGGCAAATACACTTTTTTCACGCACCTTCGCTGGACGCCGGCGATCGCACTGGGTTACGCGCTAAGCATCTGGCTGCATATGTTGCTGAATCGCGACCTTGAAACCCTGCTGCCATTCGCGGTGAGGTAGACGGCCGGCATGCTTTCTTTCGCTGGTCTGATTGTGGGAATCGTGGCGCTGATTGGCGGCGGTACTTTGCTTGTACGCGGCGCGTCCGAAATCGCAACAAGACTCGGTGTGTCGCCGTTAATCGTTGGTCTGACCGTGGTCGGGTTCGGCACCAGCACACCGGAACTCATCATCAACGTTGTCGGTGCCCTGCGCGGCGAAACCGAGATCGCTTTCGGCAACGTTGTGGGATCGAACATCACCAACCTGGCGCTTGTTCTTGGCGCAGCGGTGCTGATCGCGCCAATCAAGATCCAGGGACAGCTCGTCCGGCGGGAAGTGCCGCTGTTGCTGCTTGCTACAACGATAATGGTTGTAATGGCGATGGACCAGCAGCTGGAAGGGCTACCCTCGATGATTGGCAGGTCCGAGGGCATCATATTGCTGTCGCTTTTTTGTATTTTTGCCTACGTCAATGTGCTCGATTTTGTCGAGACGCGTCATACCGATAAGCTGATCGCGGACATCGAGCATAATCCCCTCATACCATCCGACCCGCACAGCCAGTTTCGATGGTTGTTCGTGATCGGTGGCATGGGCCTGTTGCTGATTGGCGGTGAAATGACCGTTCGAAACGGAGTTACGATCGCTGAAAACCTTAACGTCTCGCCGACAATTGTTGGCCTGTTCCTGGTTGCCGTGGGAACGAGCATGCCGGAGCTCGTTACGTCCATCGTCGCAGCAATGCGCGGCGAGGCTGACCTGGCCCTGGGCAATGTTGTCGGATCCAACATTTTCAATTCGCTGATCGTGCTGCCGGCGAGCAGCCTCATCAGCCAGATACCGGTACCGAGTGGTGGCGTCGGCGACCTGTCGCTGTCTTTGTTTCTTACGGCGATCCTGGTGCCAATCTTCGTCTTCGCTGATGCACGATTGGGCAGGAACATTGGCGCTTTTCTGCTGCTGACTTATTTTGGCTACGCATATCTTCGAATTTCCACGTAGTGAGCGATCTACTCCAAGAGCTGACTTTCGTAACAGCCAATTCGATGACAGTCACTGCAAGTCAGGCCGGAATCGTGTGCCGCTCCAGGAAATCCTCGGCAGCCGCGGTAATCCGTGATCGCCGTTCGGCACCCAGTCGATCGAGCGCCTTGGGCATCAACGCCAGCCGCGGATTGCCGCTGAAGAACTCGCGGTGACGGTCGATAAAGCGCCAGTACAGGCCGTCAACAACGTCACACCACGGGCCCTTGCGGTAGTCGCTCATCTTGAGCAGGTAGTTGGAGCCGCAAATGTAGGGCTTGGTAGCGAAGATGCCGCCGTCGCTGAAGATACCCATGCCATAGACATTTGGACCCATTACCCATTCGGATGAATCGACAAACATTTCCATAAACCAGCGGTGGGCGCTGGCCGGGCGAATTTCGCACAGCGTCATTAGGTTGCCGAGCACCATGAGGCGCGGTATGTGATGTGTCCAGCCAAGTCGCTGCGCTGTCTGGATCGCATCATCCAGGGGTGGAATTCCGGTGGCGCCCTCGTACCACGCGCTTGTCAGTTCGCGTTCGTGCGACCAGAAATTGCTCGTATCCTGTTCCTCGCTGTATTGACGATAGATGCCGCGCACAAACTCGCGCCAGCCGATAACCTGTCGAACAAATCCCTCGAGGCTTGCCAACGGAATCTCGTCGGCCTTGGCCAGGGCTTTTTCGATAACCTCGTCGGGCGTCAGCAGGCCGAGGTTGAGGCACGGACTCAATACGCTGTGAAACACGGTCGTTGATCGCGACGTCATGGCATCTTCGTAAGGGCCGAACTGCTCCAGCCTGTTCTCGACAAACTCGTTGAGCCATTGGCACGCCTGCTCGCGCGTCGTCGGCCAGCAGAACTCCCTGGCGTCACCCGGATGATCCGCGAACTCGTGAAAAACCAGCTCAATGACGTTGCTGACGTGCTGCGTTGGTGCTGCCCAGGTTAGTTCGGGCGGCGATACGTTACGGGGAAGTTTTTTACGATTATCCGCATCAAAACTCCAGCGGCCCCCGGTTGGCTGCCCATCATCTTCGATAAGCACGCCCAGGGAACGACGCTGCTGCTTGTAGAAGTCGCCCATGAGCAGCCGCTTTTTTCCGTTTGCAAACGACGTGAACGCATCCCGAGTGCAGACAAACATCGGTGATGCCAGTTCGATTCTCTGCAGATGATCGCGTTTCGCAAACTCGAACAGTCGTCGCTCCATCGGCTTGTCTTCGATCTCGAAGTGTTGAATTTGCGTAACGCCCCTGGCCCGCAGCGCGGCGCCGAGCTTGTCCTCGTAGCTTGCGGGTTTGGCGACGTCAAGCTCGTGATAAATAACGTCGTAGCCAGCGACTTTTAGCGCGTCGGCATAAGATCGCATTGCCGCGAGGAACAGCACGATTTTTTGCTGATGGTGTTTTACGTAGGTGCAGAGCCCTACGTCCTCTGCCATGAACACGGGGCCCTCATCCGGCGGCGGCAAATACGCAAGCGGAAAAAGCTGATTGCCGAGAATAACAAGCATGGCTGCAGTCGCTCAGTCAGCGTGCCGTGCAGAAAACAGCATGTAGTTGACTGCCAGCGACCGTGTGATTCGAAGGCTTCGGCTGAAGGGGTTCGCGGCTACGCCGACGGCGTCGAGAAGGGACAAGCCGCCACGTTCGAGATGCGCGACTATTTCAGACGGTTTCTGAAACAGTCGCCACCGATGCGTACCTTTAGGCAGCCACCGCAGAATATATTCCGCGCCGATGATTGCGAACAGCCACGCCTTCGCGGTGCGATTTATCGTTGCCACGAACATTACACCGTCGCTGTCGGTCAGGCGCGAACAATCCTGCATGAAGGCATTGACATCGGCGACGTGCTCGACAACTTCCATGTTGAGTACGACATCGAACCGGGCCCCGGTGGCTGCCAGGGCCGATGCCGTTGTCAACCTGTAGTCGACAGGCAGGCCCTGCTGGCGCGCATGCCGGGAGGCAACGGCGATATTCTTTTCGACGACGTCGATGCCGGTGACCTTAGCGCCGCATCTGGCCATCGACTCGGACAGAATGCCTCCGCCACAGCCTACGTCCAGCACACGGAGCCCGTGCAGCGGTTTGGCGGCCGCCGCATTGCGCTGAAAATGCGCGCTGAGCTTCTCGATAATATAGGCGCGCCGCAGCTCGTTAAGCTTGTGCAGTGGCCAGAATGGACCCTTTTGATCCCACCACGTTTCAGCGATCCGGGAGTAGAACTCGACTTCACGCTCGTCGACCGTTTTGTCGTCACTCATGCCTTACCCCTCACAGTGCCGGTTCGCATCGCCGCCAGTCGCCGGAAGCGGAGCACATCGTTAAAGCGCGCTCCAAGTTCGCTAAAAGCGATCCCCGACAAAATCAGGGACAGACCCACGTAAACAGATGACGAGACAGTCTCGTCCAGGAACAGCGCTCCGGCAAGTACGGCGCAGGGCGGAACCAGATAGTTCACGAAAGAGAGAAAGGCTGGTCCGGGGCCCTGCACAAGACGAAAATAGAGAATGGTTGCAAGGCCCGTCGATAGCAGCCCCAGCACAACCATCGATGCCGTTGCTGCAAGGCTCGGGGAAACGATGCCGGGTACGTCGACCGCAGCGCCGGGAAGTGACAGTAAACTTGCGGCAACCAGCATGCCGGCCGACAGTTGCAAGGGGTTCGCAGCACCGAGGCGGCGCGCGTAAATGCTGTTCAACGAGTAGCTCAGTGCCGCACCTAGAACCGCAACTGTGCCCCAAAGAGCCGTGTTTTTGTTCAGTCCGCGCAGCGCTTCCGGCCCGATAATGGTTACGACGCCGGCGAATCCGACAACGAACCCGACAACACGGCAGGGCGTCAGTTTCGACCCCGGCAGCAGGAAATGTGCCAGCGTCAACACGAACAGAGGCATAACGGCCATCAATATGCCGGCCAGGGACGAGTCGATGTATTGCTGTGCCCAGGCAATGAGTTGAAACGGAAGCACGTTGCCGAGAACCGCCATGACGAGCAGCGGTATCCAGGCCCGCCCAAGCGGTGGCAGCCGAATGCCGTTGGCTCGCATAAAGGCGAACAGCACGGCAGTCGCAATCAAAATGCGACCGGCGACCAACACTGCGGGTGGAAACGAAGCCAGGGCCAGCTCGTTGAACATGAAAGCTGTACCCCACAAAAGGGTCAGCGCCAGCAGCGCGACCCAGTCACCAAAATGTGCTGAGCGAGGCATCTGTATCAGCCCCCCGAGAGCACGGCGCACTGAAAAACGATGGCGCCAACCCGCGTTCCTGTCGCAATCGTGTTTAAAGTGGTGGCAAGGGGTTCCATGTCGATAAGATGTCTATATAATGTCTAAGAAGATTGGGCACAATATATGAACAATGTTTTGATGTCTACAGCACGCGTCAACGAAGGGTGGTAAAAATGGCCAAAAAAGAGAAAAAGGAAGAACACAACTACGGTATTGGCGCCGTCGCCAAAGTGACTGGGCTGACAGATCACACGATTCGAGTATGGGAACGCCGCTATGGTGCGGTTGTTGCCCAGCGGGCAGCCAATGGTCGTCGCGTTTACAGCGACAGAGACGTCGAAAAACTCGGTGTCCTCAAGCGACTCACCGACGCCGGGTTCTCGATTGGACAGATCGCTTCAAGCAGCATTGATCAGCTCAGGGACCAGTGCCAGAGCCTCAGCGATATTTCGTTGGCCTCGTTGCCGGAGCAGATCAGTGTAGCCGTGCTGGGAGATTACCTGCCTGCGCAGCTGCTCGCGCATGACCGCGATATTGCCCCGATCAATGTACGGGTGGCGGAAAGTAACCGCGATCGCTTCGCGGCTGACCTGCGTTGCCAGGCTGCCGACGTCGTTATCCTCGAAAGCCCGATCCTGGGCCCTGATCAAGCGGCCCAACTTATTGATTATATGAAAGAATGTGGTGCAAAATGCGGCGTGATCATCTATGGCTTTGGCAGCAGTCGCGATGTCGAAAGGGCACGCAAGTCGAATATCGTAGTGCTTCGGGCACCAGTCGATATCGAGGAGGTTCATGCGGCCGTCGTTCGCGCCTACACGCAGCCGCTGGTTGGAAAGGCGCAGCCAAAGAAGCCGGAGGTCGAAGAATCTGCGGGATGGAGATTCGCAGGTGCCAACACAACGCGGCTCTTCAACCAGCAGCAGATCGCCCGCCTTGCCAATACCTCGAGCACGATCGAGTGCGAGTGCCCCAAGCACCTGGCGCAGCTCGTCGGCGATCTCAGTGCGTTTGAAATGTACAGCGCAAACTGCGCAAATCGTAATGATGACGATGCGGCGCTGCACCGTTACCTGCATCAGACAACGGCGCAGGCGCGGGCCCTGGTTGAGGTTGCGCTGAAGAAGGTCGCCGATGCCGAGGGATTGACCTACTAAGCCTGCCCGTGGTCGTTACACTTGGTTACATTGTTGTCTAGAAAATACATAGACAAAACATTGACAATTATTTTGTTATTGGTATCCTCTGGTTTCGCTTGAGCTTTGACTTACTCAGCGTTGTACGCAAAGGGCCAAGGTTCCCCCCGACTATCCCCTTTGACCGTTACCGGCCGGCGCTCTGCGTCGGCCGGGATTTTTTTCAGAAAGCAGGATCGAGGGAAGGACCAGAGATGAAAGAGAAAAATCTGCAAGCACGATGGTTGCCGAAAATGACACGCCGCCGATTCTTCACCTCGGCCGGCGCAGCGGCTGCCGTAGCGACTACCGGTTTCGGCGGACTTGCCGCAGCAGACGATCTCGTCCCTCTGGACGAGAACGATCCCACAGCGAAAGCGCTGAACTACGTTCACGACGCAAAGACTGTTGATGCCGCGAAGCGCTTCTCGGACCAGTACTGCAGCAATTGTGTGCTGTTTACAGGCGACAGTGATGACGAGTGGGCGGGCTGCGGAATATTTCCCGGCAAGGCCGTCGCCAGCGAGGGCTGGTGTTCCGTTTGGGCGGCCAAACAAACTTCATAGCAAATCAGGAGAACTCTAATGGAAATGGTTGCATTGGTATTACTTGGAACTACCGCTTTGGCGCTTATTGAGAAGAAAAGCGCGAAGGAGCAGTTCGTCAAATCCCGTAGCGAACGAGACTCTTCTTCGGAGCGACAGCGCCGCGCTTAGGGAGGGCAAAGCACACGCTCATGGAGACGAACCCAGGGCCCAGTCGCAGCGCCGGACTCGGACGACTAGCGGCCTTTAACGCGAAATCGCTGAGCCACTATTCAAAGGCGCGCAATTTTGACTTTGGGCCGCAGCGGCGCAGTAACGTATCGCTGCTTTCGCCCTACGTCCGCCACAGACTCGTCCTCGAGCAGGAGTTGCTGGACACTGCGCTTCAACGGCATTCGCTTGCGACAGCGAACAAGTTTGTACAGGAGGTTTTCTGGCGCGCCTACTTCAAAGGCTGGCTCGAACAACGGCCGGGCGTCTGGCTGGACTACAGAGCGAGCGTCGCCCAATTGGTCAAATCACTCGACTCTGATGCAGATCTAATGCGGCGATACAGTGCCGCCGTCAGCGGCAAGACAGGAATCGATTGCTTTGACGCCTGGACGAGCGAGCTTGAAGAGACCGGATACCTTCACAACCATGCCCGCATGTGGTTCGCGTCCATCTGGATTTTCACACTACGGCTTCCCTGGCAGCTCGGAGCTGATCTTTTCTTGCGCCACCTTATCGATGGCGACCCCGCATCGAACACGCTCAGCTGGCGCTGGGTTGCAGGACTGCACACCAAGGGCAAGACCTACCTTGCGCTGAGCACAAACATCGCCCGCTACACTGACAACCGCTTCAACCCCGACGGCAAGCTGGCTACCAGCGCACCCGCCCTGGTGGAGTCTTGCGTATTTCCGCTGCGCGACCTGCCACTGACGCAGGCGCTTCCGAACGACGAGGACTACGGCCTGCTTATAACTGAAGAAGATGGCTGCCCGGAAACGCTGTCGCTTCCCGGCAAACCGAAACTCGTGTTGGCTGCGGTCGCGACACGGCAGCGGTCACCGCTACCTTTAGGTACGCCCGCGCGTGATTTCGCCGCTGGCGCCGTCGCCGATGCCCTTAAACGGGCTACCCAGCACTTCGCCGTCGACGGTCAGCTCGCCGAAACCGAAGACTGGGGCAACCTGCTAACGGAATGGGCGGCGCAGAACAACGTCCGCACTATCGTTACCGCCTATGCGCCCGTCGGTCCGGTCGCGGAGATACTCGCCGCGACAGGAAATCAACTGCAAAAGCACGGCATTCGGCTGCTACAACTCCGTCGGACCTACGACAGTGTCGTTTGGCCGCATGCCCGGCAGGGTTACTTCAAGCTTAAAGACAAGATCCCGGGTTTTCTCGACAGCCTCGGCATCGAAACCCAGGGTGAGTTTGCGGGATCCCGCAGCGAGGCCGGTTAACGCAGCGCCTAGCTTTGCAGCTCTGGCCGCTTGAGTTCCTGCGCCAAACCAAAGCCACTTGTAAACGCAGCCTCCACCCTGCCGCGATTAAACCAGTCTCCGCAAGCGGCCAGCTGACCCGATTTGTCAACAAAAAAGTCCGCGCCGTCAAGATCGTCTGCATTGGCATAGCGCCAGCGTTGCAGCCTGCAAAATGTCGCCGTCTCGACGTTCTCGCCAAGAACGTCGCTTGTCTCGGCCAGCAGCCGGCCGACAAGCTCGTCGGCGTCGCTACCGATATTGGCGTCAGCAAACGCATTCGTTGAATGCACAACGAGGGTAAAGGGTTCAGGTCGTCCCGGTTTGCTGCTGTTGACGGAAACCCAGCTTATGTCGGCCCCGCGGACCAGCGCGGCCTGCCAGGGCAACGGCAGCGGTGCATCGAAACCGAGCATCAGGGCGAAGCAGGCTCGCATCCTTGCTGAATCGCAATGCTCGCGGAGACGGAATCCCTCGGGCGCCAGGGCTGCCGCTTGCGCCGCCGGCATCGTCAAGACAACCCAGTCGAAGCGACCGAGATTTTTCCCGCCACTGCCAGTTAGGCACCAGCCGCCGGGTTTTCTTTCGAGTTTACTCACGGTCGTATTGCAGCGAACGTCGAGGTCCGCCGCGAGATTCTTGCCAATTTCATTCATGCGCGGAGCACCGACATAGTGCGGGTAATCGTCATCCCAATCGCGTTGAGAGACGATTTTGTTGCGTTCCAGTTCGGCGAAGCGGGCTCGCCAGGTTGCGACGATCCCGCGCTCGATCGAAGGCTGCAGGTACTGGCGGAAATCGGGCGATCGGGCCGTGAAGAACTGGGCACCATGATCAAACTCGAAGCCGTGTTCGTAGCGCGTAGCCATGCGACCGCCGACGCCACGCGATTTTTCGAATACCGTGACCGCGTGAGTGTCCTGCAATTCACGGGCAACGACCAAGCCGGAAAGACCTGCGCCGATGACGGCGACAGTCGTCACCGGAACAGCAGAATGACGAGCAGGGAAACAGTCGCAATCAACGTTGCGATGAGACGGATTCGCAAGTACGCGGCAGAGATTATCGCGTCCTGATTCAATCGAAAGTCGATGAACAAGAGGATCTGAAACGCGATGATTTGTACCGCAATGGACCATGCGAGGTTCGCGCCTATGAAAGCGAACCAGACCGCGAGAAACACAACGTTGCTGCTGACAAACAGGTTAAACGGTGTCGCAGACTGGCTGAGCAGATAAGTCCCCCAGTGAGCGCCTGCCAGGAAGCAGATAATCGCCAGTCCGTAGGTGCTTGCCAGTACGTCGAGCGCCCCGAACCCGGGCAAGGAATCGATCCCGATCAGCGGCAGTAACGCACAGGCAACGAAGGGGGACGTACCCGCGAGGGCTAACAGCGTATAGAGCCTTTTGTTTTCCATGGTCTTTTTACCCTACCGGCGGTTACGCGCCAGATCTAATGCTGTTACGACTTGTTACAGTGATACGCTGGCACAGACTGCTGTCAGAGAGCACTATACAAGCATCGAACCAACTGCGTCCTTGATCGGTCGCGTCACTTTTTGGAGTTTCCAATATGCGTTACCTGGCAGGAGTACTGTTACTCATGGCTACAACATTTTCCGCAGCGTCCGACAACATCCTGCTTGACCAGGATTTTCGTCGCCTGGCGTCCGACGAAGTCGTAAATCTTGGTGAAGCCTACGTAGGAAAAGTTGTACTGGTCGTGAACACCGCGTCCAAGTGCGGCAACACGCCGCAGTACGACGGTCTGGAAAAGCTGTACCAGGACTATGGCGACGACGGTTTTGTCGTGCTTGGTTTTCCCTCGAATGATTTTTTCGGGCAGGAGCCGGGTACCGAGGCAGAGATCCAGGAGTTCTGCCGCCTGACGTACAAGGTCAAGTTCCCGATGTTTGAAAAGGTCACCGTGAAGGAGGGTAAAGCCCATCCGTTGTTCGATCGGCTGGCTGCCGCTTCCGGTACCTACCCGACGTGGAATTTTCACAAGTACCTGATCGGCCGCGACGGCAAGCTCATTGCCGAATTCAGCCCACGCACGCAGCCGGAAGATAAGAAGCTCGTCGCGCAAATAAAGGCGGCGCTCGGCGGCTGAGACTCGGCGTCGCTGCGGACGAGGTGGATGGACTTCAGTCTTTGAGCTGCTCTTCGGCGTTTCTGAGCCGCTGAATCAGGTGCTCTTTCCTCGCCGTGAGTTTTTCCACGCTGGCGTCGGCGACATCCGTCTTTTGCTCCTTTAACGCCTTGATCTCGACGTCGACGAGCTCGATCGACTTGCGAATTTGCTCGGCTGAGGCGGCCTCCTCGGCCTTGTCGAATACCACATCCTCGGCTTGCGTGGCCTTTTCTTCCGCTACCTTGCGCGTTGGCTCGGGGATGAATATCTTCCCTTCGGCAATCGCGCGGGTATTCATGAAATTCGGCGATACGATTTCGATGCCGGCGGCATGCAGCGAATCGAGCACGGCCTCTCTCAGTCGGGAGCGTGCCGAGATCAAGCTCTTGACGTCTTCCAGGACGCCGGCGACGCGATAGGTTATGGAGAAATCGCCCAGCTGCCGCACGTGCACGAAGGCATCCTTGAGGTCGGCGTGAGTGGCGGCTTCACACAAGATTCGAGAGACGTTGACATGCGACACATCGTAGCCCAGCGAGACCTCGGCCGTGATGATCGTGCCGGAAGCACGCACGACCTGCATCGGCTGCGTCACCATGTACAGGTTGGGCACCGTAACAAGGTCCCGGAACTCGGTCTGTACTTCGGTGTGCAGCAGGCCCATCTCGGTGATTCGTCCGGTAAGCTCGGCCACCGTGATGAAGTCGCCCGGCCGGGCGCTCTTCACAGCTTTCAGCATGATGCCGGCCATGATGTTGCCGATGAACGTCGTCGAGGAGAGTGCTATCGCGGCGCTGAGCAAAATGCCGATCAGACTCAGCAACTGACCGCGAGTCTCTACGCTTACCGGTAATGCGAGGATAATCGAAAGCAAGCCGGCGAACGTCAGTGCCAGCATGATGAGTTGAAAACGAAACTGTGCGTCCGGGTTATCTTTCCAGCGACGTTTCAGGATGCGGTCGACGAAAAACAGGACCGCCACGACCGCGATGATCGCACCGAGCACAGGCAGGAATCTGGACGCTTCGACAAGGTAGTTATTGAGTAAATCCACGATTTGTAATTCCTGTGCTGATGCGTCAGCGCTTTGAATTGCCAGGGGAGCACAGCATGGCTGGTGCCAAAAAAACTATCAAGTGTCGGGCGACTGGCGGATTGGACGGGTTTTAGATGCCGGAAGGTCCCGAAATCCGGCTCGCAGCCGACCGCGTTGCCAGGGTGCTGGTTGGCCAGCCGATCGTCGCTGCATCCCTGCTGCTTCCCAAAATCAGTCGATTTGAGAGCCGTCTGACCGGAAGTTCTGTCACGGCAATTGATACGCGCGGCAAAGCCATGCTGACGCGTTTCGACAACGGACTCACCATGTACAGCCATAACCAGCTATACGGCCGGTGGTATACGACCCGGCGGCCGAAACTACCCGAAACCGGTCGACAGCTGCGCGTCGCGCTGCATACGCCGACGCACAGCGCGCTCTTGTACAGCGCATCGGATATCGAGGTTTTGACAGAGCGCGGCCTTGCGCTCCACCCGTTTCTGAATCGTGCCGGTCCGGACATACTCGATCCGAGTCTTACAGCGGACCAGGTTGTCGAGCGCCTCCGGTCGCCGACTTTCCGCAATCGTGCGCTGGGGCAGCTGTACCTCGACCAGGCATTTCTTGCCGGTATTGGCAACTACCTGCGATCGGAGATTCTGTGGGCAGCGCGGCTCGACCCGACGACGAAACCGGCGCAACTCGACGCTGTATCGCTTCGCAAGGTCGCGAGCCAGACACTGACAATATCTCGCCGCTCCTACAGAACGCGCGGCGTGACGGCGCCGCCTAAAGCAGCGAAAGGACGCAAAGCCAGTGGCATGACCTACCAGCAGTATCGTTTCCAGGTTTTCGGTCGCGAAGGTCTCGCCTGTTACGAATGTGGCCGGACGATCGAACGACTTACGATGGGCAGCCGCAATATATTCGTCTGTCCGCAGTGTCAGTCATTCTGAAGCGCGATACAGGCGGGCCTAAAGTTCGCGCAGCGCCTGTGCGACCGGCAACCGCGCGGCACGAATCGCCGGAAACAGGCCGCCGAATGCGCCGATAATTAACGCGGCGTAGAGACCGTCGACAAGCAGGTCGGGTGTCACCGCAAAGTCGAAAACGACCTGGCTGAAACTGGCACCCAAAGTCGATACCTGGAAGCCGTTAAACACAAGGTAGGCGAGTATGCCTCCCAACACACCGCCGGCCAGCGCGAGCAACGTCGATTCGATCATTGTTGAAAACAGGATCGAGATCGGGCCGAATCCCAATGCCCGCAGTGTTGCAATTTCCTTGCCACGCACTGACACCGATGAGTACATCGAATTAAGCGCACCGAATACCGCGCCAATCGACATCAAAATCGTCAGGGGATAGCCGATGAGCTTGATGAACCGACTCAACGGAGCAGCCTGGCTGGAGTAGTATTCTTTTTCGCTCATGACATCCGGATCGATTCTCGGGTCCGCTTCAAGGGAGTCCTTGAGCTCCTGCAGGCTGCCGGTACTTTGCAGCCTGACGCGCACGGACTGGAAAGAGTTGCCGCGACGATAGGCGTTCTGCAGGGTAATGACGTCGGTCCAGAGTTCGGACTCGGACACGCCGCCATTAGCCTCGAATACGCCGACGATACGCCACTCGGTCTGGCCGAAACGCATTGTCGATCCGGTGTCGAGCCCTTCGAACTCCTGCTGCGCAGCGCGGCCAACGATAATTTCGTTCCTGCCGGTTTCGAACATGCGGCCCTCGACGAGGGTCACGCCGTTGCGTACCGCGAATGCGCCCGGCTGAACGCCGCGAAACGGTACGTTGGCGTCGCTCTTGCTGGATTTCTTTTTTAAGTCCACGATGACATACAGTTCGGCAGACATGACCGCAGTATCGCCGTCCTTCAGTACGCCCGGTGAATTGGCGATGATCAGTGCCTGATCATTGGAAATTCCGCTGTTGAGTTCCGACGTCGAACCGCTGCGCATGATGATCGCAGTATCGTCGGAGCCGGCAGAAATTAACGTCCGTTCAAATCCTTTGGCCATCGACAGGACTGCGGCAAAAACCAGCACAACCGACGCGACGCCGATCACGGCAACCACCGATGAGCCGGTACGCTGCGGGAGGTTACGAAGGTTTAGCCAGGTGACGGCAAATATTTGTCTTAGTCCGCGCATACTGGGTCTCCTAGGCTCGTGCCAGCGCTTCGATGATCGACAGGCGCATCGCTTTCAGCGCAGGAAAAATTCCTGCGAGTATGCCGGCGACGATCATCATGGCCACCCCGCCGGCTATCGCGGTGGGGGAGAGGAAAACGCCGGGTAAAAACGCGCCCATCTCCTTTGCAAGCCCCTGCACAATCAGCCATCCCAGGCCGAGGCCAAGCAGGCCACCCAGGAGCATGATCAGAATAGACTCTGACAATACGATGCCGAGCACTGTCCGATCGCCGAAACCCAGCGTTTTCAGAACCGCAAGCTCGGAAATTCTTTCGCGAACCGACTGCGACATCGTGTTGCCGGACACGAGCAAAAGCGTGAAGAACACGGCACCAAGGATCAGCGTTACGATCAGCGCGATATTGCCGAACTGCTTGGTAAAAGACTGCGCGAAGGCAGCCTCGGTGCTGGTCTTGGTCTCGTTGGGCGAATTCGCAAACTGCAGGTCGATCGCGTTGGCTACGCGCACAGGGTCGGCGCCCTTGGCAACCCTCAGGATGTACCAGCCGACGGTTCCTTTGGCGAACGCCCTGGCCTCTTCGAAGTAGTCGTACTGGAACAGCATCAGCGCCGTGCTGCCGCGTGCGTCATCCGCCGAGAAAATACCCTCCAGGTCAAACTCCCAGGTTCGACCACCGTCGGCCTTGGTCCAGATCGTGGCCTGCAGCGGGATCCGGTCACCGACCTTCCAGCCGTAGGTGTCCGCGAGTTCCTTGCCGACGACAGCGCCGGTTCGGTTGCGCTTGAACGCCTCGAGCTGCTCGGCAGGCATATTGAATTCCGGGTACATGTCGAAATAAGACTGCGGATCCACGGGGAATTGCCCGAACTGATTACGGGGTTCCTGGTAATAGCCGCCGAACCAGCTTGCGTGTGTGACCGATTCCACCCCGTCGGTGGCAGCGACGCGGTTCATGTAACTCATTGGCAGCGGATTGATGAGCGAGATCTTGTCAATAATTATCAGCCGCTCGGCATCGGCGACGTCAACGCCGCCTCGAAATGCATAGCCAATCGCCGAGAGCAACGCAAATAGCAGGAACGCCACGAACACCGAGAGGATAGTCAGCGAAGTGCGGATCTTCTTGCGCCAGGCGTTCTTCCAGACAAGGCGAAAGTACTTCATGCCGCCTCCTTGGCCTCGAGCGTGCCCTTGTCGCAGTGCAGGGTCCGATTGGCGTAGTCGGCAGCCTGGGCGTCGTGCGTGACCATGACGATGGTCTTGCCGTGCTCGCGATTCAGGACCTGAAGCAAGCGCAGAATCTCGTCGGCCGTTTCACGGTCGAGGTCACCCGTGGGCTCGTCACAGAGTAGCAGCGACGGGTCTGACACGATTGCGCGAGCGATGGCGACGCGCTGCTCCTGGCCACCCGACAGCTCGCGCGGATAGTGTTTGGCGCGATCGGCGAGGCCAACGATGTCCAGCGCAATCGATGCACGCCTGACGCGTTCCCTGGCATTGAAGTTCGTCAACAACAATGGCAGCTCGACGTTTCTGAGTGCCGTCAGCACCGGCAGCAGGTTATAGAACTGAAAAATGAAGCCGACGTTGGTCGAGCGCCAGTGTGACAGCTGGCTGTTCGACATGGACGATAGCTCAGCGCCGCCGACATTGACCGTGCCCGCGGTGGGCTTATCCAGTCCGCCGAGCAGGTTCAGGAGAGTTGTTTTGCCAGAGCCGGACGGTCCCATGATGGCAATGAAGTCGCCTTTGGGAATCTCGAGATCGAGTTCATGCAACACCTCGACCTTTTCCTTGCCCTTTTGGTAGATGCGGCTTACGCCCTGAAGTCGCGCCAGAATATCCGACATCGTCTGCTCCTCTTAATTGGTTTTTATCAGCTGGCCTTCGACCAGCGGCGCCTCGGACGAACGAACGATCGTATCGCCGACGCTTAGTCCGTTTACGATCAGTACCCGCGGCCGGTCCCTTTGACCGCCAAGCTGTACGGCACGTTTCTCGACAACATTGTTACGCAGCAGCCACACGAAGTCGCCGCCGGCATCAGAGCGCAGCGCCTCACCGGCAATCATTACGCCGCCGATTTCCTGCGGCGTTTCGGCCGGCGTCTCGGCACCGAGAAACGCGACCTTAACGCCCATGTCGCGCAGCACTCGTTCATCCCGTTCCAGGAAACCTATCCGAACCTTGACCGTTGCTTTCTGCCGATCGGCTGTCGGTATTATGGCGATCACTTCGGCAGGGATGCGCCAATCCGAATAAGCGTCCAGAGTTGCCGAAACCGACTGGCCTGCTTTCACTCTCTGTATATAGGCTTCATTGACATCGACTTCGATCTCGAGCGAGTCGGTGTCGATGATTGTGCAGATACCGGTTCGCGTAAAGCCGCCACCGGCTGAAATCGGTGAGATCATCTCGCCCGGCTGCGCATTCTTCGACACGACCATGCCGGCAAACGGTGCTTTGATGGTCATGTTGGACAGTGAGTCGCGGGCCAGCTCGACGTTACGTTCCGCCACAGTAACGTTCTCGCGCCCCGTTTCGAGTCGAGCGGCTAACTGGTCGAACGTCGCATCCGCTGCATCAACACTGGCTTGACTGGTCAGCTTCCGTTTTCCGAGGTCACGAAGCCTGTCTCGCTCAAGCCGGGCATTGCGTAAACCAGCTTCAATTTCCTGCAGCGCGGCGCGCGACGACTGCGCTTGCGCTCGTGCCAGCGAGAGCTGTGCCTGCTGAGTCGTATCGTCAAGCCTGGCTACAACCTGGTCTTGCTCGACGCGCATACCTTCTTCGACCAGGACCTCGACGACTTTGCCGGTAACCTTCGAGGATACGGTTGCCTCGCGTCGTGCAACGACGTAGCCGGATGCGTCGAGCACGCTGTTGGCCGCCGCGACGCTGGGTGGCTTGCGCGCGATATCGGATTCGACGAGCACGGCCGAGGATCCGGGGCTGAAGAACAGCCACCAGATCACGATGATGCCGACGACGGCCAGGGCGGCAGCGGGCCACATCCAGCCACGGCCGGTCGAAGCTGGCGCATTGCGATCGATCTTCAGCTGGCTTATTTTATCTGCAGAGTCCGCCATGTCTTGCCATTGCTTGTTTTTGCGTGCGCGGCCGGCAATCGTAGCAAAATAATGAGGCATTCTGGGGTGAAGCCGATGAGAAATGCGGTTCCGAGCGACAGCAATCAGACCTGGTCCTCCGGGTTCACGTTCATACTTGCGGCAGTTGGCGCCGCGGTCGGCCTGGGCAATATCTGGAAATTTCCTTTTGTTGTAGGCGTCAGCGGTGGCGGGGCGTTTGTCCTCGTGTACCTGGCCTGTGTCGTTTTTGTCGCAGTTCCGATACTGATCGCGGAGCTCTGGCTGGGCCGCCGTGGCGGTCAGAGTCCACCCGTAGCCATGCAGGTCGTTGCCGGCAAAGCCGGCCGCTCGAGGGCCTGGGCGGTCATCGGCTGGATGGGCATGCTCGTGGGCTATCTCATTGCCACCTATTACAGCGTGATTGCCGGCTGGACGCTGGCCTACATCGTGAAGGCCGGGAGCGGCTTCGGCGGCGCGGACCCCGCGACCGTTTCCCAACAGTTCGACGAGCTACTGGCAAATCCCGGCGCGATGGCGTTCTGGCATACGGCATTCATTACGATCGCGCTCCTGATTGTCGGTCGCGGCCTGCGCGACGGTATCGAGAGCGCCGTCAAGTTTCTCATGCCGGCGCTGTTTGTCATGCTCATTGTCATGATCGGCTATGCTGCAGTTGAAGGCGACTTCGCGGCCGGTGTCGATTTCCTGTTCAGCGCCGATTTCAGCAAAATTGACGGCACCATCGTTCTGACTGCCATTGGTCAGGCATTTTTTTCGATCAGCGTTGCGATGGGGCTGATCATGACCTACGGCTCTTATGTACCAAAGGAAGTATCCCTGACAAAGTCCGCGCTGATTATCGCCGGCGCCGATACGCTGGTTGCAATTCTGGCAGGGCTGATGATTTTTCCGCTCGTTTTTGCCAACAATCTTGACCCTGGTTCGGGGCCAGGACTGATTTTCCGCACCTTGCCAACTGCATTTGCCGGTATGAAAGGCGGCGCGATCTTTGGTTCGTTCTTCTTCCTGTTGCTGGCGTTTGCAGCGGTTACGTCGATAATCGCAATCATCGAACCTATCGTCGCCTACGCAGAAGATAGATGGGGAATGCGCCGGCGCAGCGCCTGCATTGTGTTTGGTGTCATCGCCTGGGCGATAGGACTCGCGACCGTGTTTTCATTCAATGTCTGGTCCGACTTCACGCCGCTCAGCGCGGTACGCCCGTTCGCAGACATGAACATTTTCGCGTTGATCGACTACGTCACCGCCAACCTGATGATGCCGCTGGGTGGAATTCTGATGGCCGTGTTTGTCGGCTGGCTCATAAAGCCGGCTGTCCTGGCTGAAGACCTTTCATTCGGGAGTACGGCGCTATTCAAGGTGTGGCTGTGGATGATTCGGGTTGTCGCGCCACTTGCAATTCTCGCGGTCCTTTACAGCAGTTTGTAAACAATGCTCCGGGCTTTACTCGTCGTCCGCAGCCTGTGGGTGGATGTCTTCTTCGAAGACCTGTGACGCGGTTTGAGCGGCGGACAGTGCGTCGCTGAATGCGATTTGCTGGGTGGCCTGAGTGCGGCGGCGCATGAACCGAATCATCACGTAGGCGACGAGCGCGACATGCACGAGTGCCGTAAACAGAAAAAGGCTGCCGGTGCCCTGCATGGTCATCACCGCCGAAGCGGCAAACGGTCCAATCGTTGCACCGATGCCGTACATCAGCAATAAACCGCTGGAGACCATGACATATTCACCCGCTTCGGCGAAGTCGTTGGCGTAAGCGACGGCTAATGTATACAGCGGAAAAGCGAGGGCGCCCCAAAACGCGGCAAGGATATTCGCAGTCGTGAAATTCAATACCGGCACGGCCAGGAACAGCAGCAGGCCGACCACACCGCCGGCGAGCGACACTGCGACCAGGACCTTTCTCCGACCGATCACATCGGACAGAATTCCGAGGGGCCACTGCGCGATCGCTCCACCGATGACCGCGGAAGTCATGAACCAGGCCGCTATTTCCACCGTGTTGGTCAGGCTGGTCGCATAAACCGGGCCCAGCGCCCAAAAGGAGCCGTTGGCGAGTCCGGTGACAAGACAGGCAAGCGCGCCCGAGGGAGAAATTTCGAAGAGGCGCTTCACATCGACCGAGACACGTTGCGGCAGTTCCGGGGTCGGCGATGTCGACAGCGCGATCGGTACCGCACCGATCGAAACCAGGACGGAAGCGATGATAAAGAGCTGAAATCCGGAAGGGTCGTACAGCAGTGTCATCATCTGGCCCGCGGCAAATACCGTCAGCGTTATCATCGCGTAGCTTGAAAAGATGACGCCGCGGTTCTCGTTATCCGCGAGTTCGTTCAGCCAGCTTTCGATAACGACGTACAGCACCGCGAAGCAAAAACCGGTCAGCATGCGCAGCGACCCCCACACGACCGGTTGGATAATCAGGCCGTGCAGCAAGGGCGAGGCTGAAGCCAGCGCGCTCATCGCAAGGAACACCCGGACATGCCCAACCCGGCGCAGCAGTTCTCCGCCCTTCAGGCAGCCGACCGTAAAGCCGAAAAAGTAGGCCGCGCCCATTGTGCCGATAGCAATCGTGGAAAAGTGTTCGAGCGAAGCCCTGACCGGCAGCAACGTGCCCTGCAGTCCCTGCCCCGTCAGAAGTATCGAGACGCTGATTAGTAATATTGCGACGGGCGCAAGGGCTTTTGTCATGTCTATTGACGCTGGCCAAAAAATGGCAGCAAATATGGAGAACTTAAGCGGGCAGGCGCCGCTATTCTAGGTTGGTTTCGCTGATAAGCGAAGCGATTATTTTCGATTCTCGACAGGGAAGAAGACATGCAGGAAGAGCAAAGAGACATTCGCGACAAAGTCAGTGAAATGCTGCAGAAAGGCGTTGCGCCGGCAGAGATCGAGGCGGTCCTGGACGGACTGGAGCCGTCTGTTCTGCTGCATACGATGTTTGCGCTTGATCCCAACGGTCAGCGCGCACTGCTGGCGGCGCTGACGCCGCACAGGGCAGCATCGATTGTTGAGGATCTCCCGGATGCCCATGCAGCAGACCTGATCGAGGAAATGTCGGTGGCAGAATCGGCGCTGATCGTAGGGGAGCTGGCGAGCGACCATCGCGTAGACGTGCTGGCGGAGCTGGACAGCGATGACGCGGAAGCAATCATCGCGGAGCTTGACGAGGAGGATGCGCTCGAGGTTCGCGAGCTGAGTTCCTATGAGCCGGAACAGGCCGGTGGCCTGATGATGAAGGAGTTCGCGTCTTATCCGATGAGCCGCTCGGTGCGCGACGTCGTTCATGACCTGACGGCCGACGACATCGACTACCAGTTCCTGACCGTGCACTACATCTACGTGGTCGTGAAAAAGCGAAAACTCAAGGGCGTTGTTCGCCTTCGTGACCTGGTCTTTGCCGACCCGAACAAGACGATCGGGGAGGTTGCGATACCGGCTCTTACGGTATCGCCGGAGACGAGCATGGCAAAGCTCGACGAATTTTTCGCCGAGCATGATATTGCTGCGGTCCCGGTCGTTGATGATCGCGGCTTGTTGCTCGGCATCGTACGAAGGCGTGCCGTTCTCGAGGCGATTGCCGAGCATGCGGAGGCGGATAGCCTGAAGGCCGCAGGTATTATCGGCGGCGACGAACTACGAAGTATGCCCGTGATGGTGCGCTCACGACGGCGCCTGGCGTGGCTGAGTATCAACATCGGGCTGAACATCATGGCGGCCAGCATTATTGCTATCTATGAAGACACGCTAACGGCGGTTATTGCACTCGCCGTGTTCCTTCCGATTGTCTCGGACATGAGCGGCTGTTCGGGCAACCAGGCTGTCGCCGTCAGCATGCGCGAATTGACGCTCGGCGCGGCGGTGCCGAAAGACGTGTGGCGGGTGTGGCGCAAGGAAGCAATTGTAGGACTCATTAACGGGCTGGCGCTTGGCGCGTTGCTCGGTGCAGCTGCCTGGGCCTGGAAAGGAAACCTGATTCTCGGCCTGGTCGTTGGGGGCGCATTGGCAGCCAATACGATTATCGCCGTATCGATCGGCGGCACGGTTCCGCTCGTGCTGCGGCGCATGAAGCTCGACCCGGCCGTTGCGTCGGGTCCGCTCCTGACGACGGTCACGGACATGTGCGGATTCTTCCTGCTGCTGAGCCTTGCGAGCCTCGTGCTGCCGCGGCTGGTTTGACTAGTCGTCGAATCTCAACTTGTGATACCGGTCAAATTTGTCGCTGCTATCGTCAGGGCTATCCAGGTCGTCGTCCGCCCAACGATCGTGATGGGCGCGGCCGCGACGTTTTCGGCCAGCGTCTTTTTGATGCAGCTTACTCTTCGGACCGAGCTGGCGACGAGTCGCTGCGAAGCTCTCAAAGCTGGAGTCGTCGAACTCCTCCAACTCGTCGTAGTCGTCAGGGATCTGGTGCATTTTTGGTGCCTCCTATCATTGAAAGGGTCAGAGCGCTAATCTCCGTTCGAGCTTCCAATGAACCGAAGTATCTTTGATTTTACTTCGATGTCAAGTAATTTGGTATCAAAATAATACAACCGGAAAACCCATGAAGAGAGACGCCGTTGACGACATTCTGGAGCAGTGGTCGGAGCAGCGCCCGGAGCTCGATACGGCCAGCCTCGGAGTAGTGATCCGGGTAATGTCCCTGTATCGGGCGTTCGTCCGGCAGGCGACCGAGGCCCTGGAGCCGCTCGGCCTGGAGCTGTTCGAGTACGATGTGCTTTCCGCGCTGCGGCGCCAGGGCAAGCCCTACGCGCTAGCCGCGACCCGCCTGGCAAAAGCAACCGGACTCAGCAGTGGGGCGATGACCAACCGTGTCGACAGGCTCGAGGAGCGAGGCTTCGTGCGCCGGCGCCGGGACAGGAATGACCGACGCGGTGTCGATGTATCGCTCACGGCCAGCGGAAGAAGGACCATCGACAAAGCGATTCAACTCCGCCTGGAAGCCGCCGACGAGAGCTTGTGCAGCATTAATTCCAGGGAACGCAAGGAGCTCGCCGAGCTGTTGCGCAAAGTCAGGCTGGTGGGCGAGGAGGATCAATAGCCTCCGTGGGCGGCCGCAGCGTTACTGTTTCTTGACGCTATATACGATGTCCAACATACGAGCCGTGCCGGATCGTGACTCCAGGATGATTCGGTTGGTTAACTGGTAGCGCAGCAACAGCGTGCCGAGGTTGTCGATCATGCCATACGCGTATTCGACCAGCAGGCGCTCGCCGATGCGCTTGCCGGCGACAAACTGCCTGTTTTCGGCGCCGCCCTGGATACCCAGCGTTTCGAATCCGAGTTCGTTACGAATTACCGACGCAATGCTGCCCGCGGAAGTCAGCCCGAGAGCGAACGCGGCCTGGTTCAGCATGGCGCCCTCCGCGGAATCGGCGCTGCCGAGTGGCCGGCCGGTCAACAGGTACGAAAGCGCTTCGGCGTCACTTTTCGCAGGCTCGCTGTATACCTGGGATTTTAAAGCCGTCGGTGTTCCGGTCAGGTGTATGCCGGCGACCGTGCCGTCGCTTGCCTTGCGGGTTGCGCGTATGTTGAGGGTTGGGTTGGTCAACGGCCCGTTAAATATCAGTTCGCCGCTATCGATAGCGAGGTTCTGGCCGTAAGCCTGGTAGCGTCCGCCGCGCGACACAACCCGACCGGAGCTGGTGTACGGCGTATTGCTGTTGCCGGTGATACGCACGGACCCCTCGAGACCCGTCGTCAGCCCGAATCCCGACAGGACGACGGCGTTACCAAGAACCGTCCGGATGTCGACATACAGTATTCTTCGCTTCTCCGGCTCAGGCTCATCGGCGCGATAAACAACGACGTCGGACGATGGCCGCTCAGCCGTCTCCGGTATGCTGGGAATGTTGATGCTCGCTCTCGGGATGCGAACTTCGCCACTGACCCGGATGGCGTTGTCGTCGAAAACTACAGCGATGTCTGGCGATGCCGTGACCTGCCAGTCCGGCAGCTGGATCAGCGTGAAATTTTCGCCATTTAGGGTCAATTCCGTGCGAATACCCGACGCTGAGCTCAGTTCGGTTTCGCCGCGTATATCGAGCCGCCCTTCACCCGAGCGTGCGCTACCCAGTAGCGAGAGGTGGCCGACATCCGGTTGGCGTAGTTTGACGTTAACTTCGGTAACCGCGATGCCGGCTCGCCGGATGCCGAAAGAGCCGTCACTGAGCCCTATTTCTCCGATGATTTCCGGAGCGGCGAGACTGCCGGCGACATCGACGCTGCCGGCGATCGTGCCGGCGGGATTGGCCAGGTCAGGAACAAAGAACGACAGTACGCCCAGATCAGTGAACGCTAGGCTGCCTTGCCCGCGAAGCGCTGAATTCGGGTCAAACAAATCGGAAATTTCGATGCTGCTTCGAATATGGTCGGTTTGATTGGTCAGGCGAAACTCAAGGTCGCCTTTGAGGTGGTTGTCGAGGACAGACGCTTTCGCAGAGGCGCGATCGAAACTCGCCGAAAGTTCATCCCCTTCGAAGATCGCTTTCAAATTCAGGTTCTCGATATCGAGGGCCGCCTCCGCCGTCAGGCGTTGGTTCACAAACTCTCCTTTGGCGTGTGCCTCGATGGTCCCCTCGACGGTCGTTCCTTCGGGTAGCCCGACGGCAATCGCGGCGAGCGGTAGTTCTTTGACAGAGGTGTCAAAACGCAGTGGCCCGGAAAAGTCATAGTCGAGCAGGCTACACACGAGGCCAGCCGTGCTGTTCGTACTCAGGCAGGTTTTCCCTAGCTTGAGCTCAGATCGTGACAATGAAAGAGCTGCCTTTTCCTGCAGCGCCCACTCTCCGGTCCGTTCGCCGGAGAGGGTGAGCTTTTCGACAGCCCCGGACCAGCGCTCGTCGGCGAAGCTGCCCTCGAGCTGTAACGCGGCACTGCCCTGTTCGTTCGACAAATCAAGCTGAAGCGTATGCGACGGCGCTGATCCCGTTGCATTCAGGCGCGCCGTTGCGAGCAGCAGGCTTCCGATGCGGGTATCGGTTAGCTGCAGCGCCACGTCGCCGCGCCCCGTGGCTGGTACCTTGAAGTCGGCTACTAGTGCATCGACGAAGTAGTCTTTCCAGGCAAGACCCTTTCCGTTCAGGTTGCCGGTTGCTTCGAGGGTCTTGAAATTCGTGTTGAGCCGAATGTCGCCCTGCAGCAGGCCGGCCGCACCGATGCCAAGCTGACTGATGTCGGAAAAGCGCAGCGCTGCGTTGATTCGCAGCCGTTGGCCGTAGGAGCCATCGAAATTAATCCGGTTATCGCCGACGCGTGCAACCGCGCCGTCAACCTGCAGTCGCTTGTCAGCATACGAAAGGTTTCCCGCGCCATTGACGGGATAGCCATTAAGATTCCCGCCCATGTCGTCGATTCGTACATCGACAATCGGCTGCTGAGCGACGATGCGCCCGGACGTCTTTCCCGTTAGCTCGAGGTTTCCATCCAGCCTTGGATCGGCAGCGCCGGGATCCAGCTCCAAAGCCGCGAATTCGAACTTCCAGGCCAGTTCCGGCGAAATAACGGTCTCACCGTTCGCGAGCAGCTGTCCCCATTCATTCGAAATTGACACCGTCTCGAAAACAATACGCTCAGCTTCACGTGTGCCGCGCGTTACAACAGCAACGGCAGGCATGTCACCCGACAGAATCGTGGTGTTGCCGTCAAATGCCAGCGCAGCCATAGTGCCCGAAATACGTAACGAGCCGTCCACCGAGTCGATCGCACCGGCATCTCCCGTTTCGACATGCACCAGTTGCCAGGTATTGACGAGGTCGACGACGATGTCGTCATCAACAAGCGCGAGCGTACCCTGCGTGCCGATTTCATAAGGCGCATCGAGATCATGCTTGAGAACGTAGCGCGAAGCATTGCCGCGCAGATGCAGCATGCCGGACAACGGGGGCTGATCCTGCAGCCGAAGCTCCCATGCGGCATTGGCACTGGCCGGGAATTCGCCGGCCAGTGCCGCGTTTCCTGAAAGGCTGACATCGGCCAGCTCGCTGTGGACTTCAAGGCGGTCAATTTGCAGCGCCGATCCGGACAGCTGACCGGCGAGCCAGGCCTCTTCGACATCAAATTCGCTGTCACCGCTGACGATATGCACTTTCCGGATGGAAGCCGTGTCGATGCGCAGAGTGATCGGAAGATCGAGTGAAAATTCTCCGCCGCCGGTGTTATCGCGTGGGCCCTCGCTAACTATGACGTCGACGTTGCGCAGGTTGAGATTCCTGATTCGTACCTGTCGTCGGAGCAGCGGCCACAGATCGACCTCCGTATCCAGCCGGTCGACGAAAACGCGAACGGTCTCGTCTGTCCAGCTAACAGAGCGAAAATCGACGCCCTCCAACAGCGTGCCATCGACCTCACCGATTTGCAGGGCCGGCGGCAGCAGCGGAGACACGCGCGCCATTAACCAGTGGGTGCCGCTGGTCGTCGCGAAGAGCCAGAAAGACGCGACAACGGCGAGCAGCAGAACTGCCGCAAAAACGCCGCCCGTCCAGCGCCACACCCGGCGGCTCACAGGTCTGCCCCGAGGCGAATGTGCAGTCGCACGCTGCGGTCGGACTTGTTGACCGGATGTGCGAGGTAGAAGCGCAGCGGACCAACGGGCGACTGCCATTTCAGACCCAGCCCGGCGCCTATCGCCGGATCAACATCAAAGCCGTCGAACGCATTGCCGGCGTCCAGGAAAACGGCGCCGTAGAAATTGCCGCGCAGTCGATGCTCGTATTCGACGCTTGCAACCAACAGGTGACTACCGCCAACTACGTTACCCAGTTCGTCCTTTGGCCCCAGCGTGTTATAGGCAAAACCGCGAACCGACTCATCGCCCCCCGCAAAAAATCGCACAGAGGGCGGCAGTTCAAAGAACTCCGACTGGGCCGTGAATCCCAGCGTCGCCCTTGCCAGCAGACGACTCTCGTCGCTGATACTGCGCACCAGGCGCAAGCTGGTAGTCGCCTGCAGGAAAGAGGTATCCGATCCCAGGAACTGGCCTGTACCACGAAGCTCGAAGGTCAAACGACGGCCGCGGGTCGGGAATACGTCGCGGTCCGCGCGTTTATGGTCGTAGGCAATTCCAGGCAGCACCAGCCGGGAACTGCTCGACTCCAGGCCAACGTCGAACTGGTCGTAGCTCACATCGAGGGACAGGGTGCGGATCCAGTTGCTGCGGACTTTCTTGGTGCGCCGGACGCCAACGCGCGCCGTATCATTGTTAAACGTATCCGTGTCTTCATTCGTCAGCGCGCTCGAATAGCTCAGCCACTCGCTGCGCGGATCCGTCAGTGGCTTGCGATACTCGGCGGCTATTCCCTGAATAACAGGAGACAGGCTTATGTCGGTTTTGAAGCGATTGCCATGTTTGTTGACGCGCCGATTGTAGTAGCCGGCACGTGCCCTGGGCCCGGTATCCGTCGAGAAACCGATGCCGACGGTGTACTCAACACGGTCAGCCGGCTCGAGTAAAACACGAACCGGAATCTGGCCGTCGTCCGCCAGCTCATAATCAGGCAGGAGTTCGATTCGGCCAAAGTACCCGCTGACCGACAAATCGCTGTAGGCCTTCGTGAGCAGCCGGTTGTCGTATGGCATGCCCGTTTCAAAGTCAAAATAGGCGCTGATCAGGCTGTCATCGAGAAAATCCTGCTCCTGAGTTATTTCGCCGAAGTTGTACCTGGGACCGCTCTCGAAATTCAGCGTCACGTCAGCGGCTCTTTCCGCCGGCCAGACTTCAATCTTGTTCTGCAGGAAACTCGCGTCGATGTAACCGCGCTCTGCCGCGCGAATTTGCAGTGCTTCTTTTAACGCCTCGTAGGCGGAATGGCGGAGTTGCGTGCCGGCGACCAGTGCTGTCGAATCAAGAATGTCGATGAAATTCGCGTTTTCATCCGGAGCAGCGCTCAGCGAGAGGTCGACGTTTCTCAAAAGTACGGGTTTTCCCGGGTCGATGTCGATAATGGCGAGCCAGCAGCTTTCGTCCTGTTCGAGCCTTGTCTCGACGGCCGCGTCGTAGTATCCGAAAGGCTCCAGCGCCCTCTGCACCTCCGACGCGATCGCGCGAAATCGTCGTCGAATCAGCCACGGCTCGGCGTCGCAGGGTTCACTGGCGAGGGAAACATAGCTGTAGACGTTTCGGGCAAGTTCATCGCTAACGCCGTCAACCCGCAGTTCTGCCCTGGGCTGCGATGCGACAGCGAGCACGAGGAGTGCGCAACAGCATAACTGTCGATGCAAAAACGGAATTCGGTTCCAGGAGTGCATTGGCGGCATTATCGACGGGCGGGGTAGTCCGCGCGTCAGTTGGTGTTGCCGTCAACCGGAGCAGTTTCCAGATTCTGTTTGGTCTTTTTCGAAGGAGAAATCATAACAGTATGGACCTGCCGTCCATGCATTCGTGCCACATAAAAGTCGTAGCCGGAATCGACGAATTTGTCGTTTTCCCTTGGTAGCCGTCCGAGCCTTTGCATGACAAAGCCTCCCAGCGTTGTAATGTGGGGATTTTGCTCAAAGCCGCCGCCGACAACCTCCTCCAGCATTGGCATTGGCAGCTGGCCAATGGCCCGCCAGCCGGACTTCACGGCCTCGATGGGGATACTGACGTCTTCGTGATCCCACTCGTCGGCAATTTCGCCCACGATTTCCTCAAGCATGTCTTCGAGCGTAGCGAGGCCGATGTAGTTACCGTGTTCGTCGACCACAATCGCCATGTGAGTACGTTTGGCCCGCATGCGCTCAAGCAGCGACGAGATCAGCAGCGAAGGGGGTACTACAACAGGTGGATGAAGTTTTTCCGTGAGCGACTCCCACACATTGTCCTGTTGCTCGATCAATGCCGACGTCATATCTTTGGTGGCCAGGATGCCGACCACATCGCCGTTCTCGTCCAGCACAGGATAACGACTGTGCATGGTCTCCACTATGGTCTTTTTCTTTGCACCGGCATCAGATGACAGGCGCAGCTTGTCGACACTATTCCAGGGGATCATTACTTCGCGAACGGTCTGGTCGTCAAAGCGAAACGCTTTGCGGATGATTTCCGCCGTCTTGCCTTCCAGCTCGCCGTGAGCCTCCGACTCGTCGACGATCGCACTGATTTCCGCCTCCGATATGACTTCATGATGACTGCCGCCGCCGACGCCAAGCAAATTCAGAATCGCGGCGTTCGCCCTGTCAAGCAGCCAGTTCAGCGGAAAGACAAGTCGATAGAACCAGTGCAAGGGGTAGGCAAGTGCAAGCGTGACGGGCTTGGGTTCGCGAATAGCGTAGGTCTTGGGTACCTGCTCACCAATAACGATATGCAGGGACGAAAACAGCAGGAAGCCGACGATGAAAGATATGGTATGCAGTGCTTGTCCGGTCACGCCCACCTTCGAGAGCAGTGGCTCAAGAATTGCGGCGACCGCCGGCTCACCGACCCAGCCGAGCCCCAGGGATGCCATGGTGATTCCCAGCTGGCAGGCCGCCAGGTAGGCGTCAAGGTTTTTATGCATGCGCACACTTAGAGCGGCACTACGACGCTCCGCGATGACCGCCTGGTCGAGCTGGTAGCCACGAACTTTTACGAGAGCAAACTCCGCGGCAACAAAAAACGCGTTGGCTGCCAGCAGAAAAATAACCGCAACCAGCGAGTAACCGAGCGTGCTCATCGCAGCCGTCCTCGTAAAATACTGTAGTTACTCATCATCCGTCTCCTTGCCGATCATGCGTATTTCCAGTGGGCTGCTCGAGTCGAGGTGAACGTCGCGCTGCGGAAAGGCGATGACAATGCCATTTTGTTCGAACAGTTCGTTGATCCGGAAGCGGATCGAGCTACGGATCTCCCTGAGAAATCTCTCGCTGCCAGCGTCGCACCAGAAATACGCGTCGAAAGCGAGTGCGTTGTCGCCGAAGTCGTCGAAAATGACGCTCGGTTCCGGCTTTTCCTTGGTTTCGTTTTGCTCTTTAACGGCCTGGAGAATCAGGTCCGCCACCAATCGCACGGGCGAACCGTAAGCAACGCCGACGCGCACGATGGATCGAATTTCCAGGTCGACCAGGGTCCAGTTGACGACTGTGCGTTCGAGCAGCAGGCTGTTGGGCACAAGCAGATGCACGCCATCCGTGCGGCGGATTCGCGTAGACCGGTTACCGATATTTTCAATGACGCCCTGGGCACTATCAATCTCGATGAAATCCCCAATTCGAATCGGGCGCTCGACCATCAGTATCCAGCCACTGATGAAGTTGTTAATTATATTCTGCGCGCCAAAGCCGACGCCGATCGCCAGTGCGCCGGTTGCAAAAGCAAATGCCGTCAGTGGAATGCCGAGCAGGCCCAGCGCTGTAATGACGACCAGTATCAGGATCACAAAAAAAGCGATTCTCTTCAGCACATAGATGACGTCAGGCCGCAGTTTCGTTCCTGCCAGTCGCTTGCCGAGGAGGTAGCCCACCAGGCGGCTACCGAGATAGCCAAAGAGCAATAGCAGGAAGACTTCGGTCATTTGCCCAAGCGTAATGACTTTGCCACCTGGCGACGTGAATAGCTGCGCATCCAATACGATTTTAAGATCGTCAAGCATCGTTGCCTACCGTCCTGCGGAATTAACCTGTGCCGCGCGTGCGAGTCTTGCCTTGCTTCGCGTTCTTTTCGATGAATTCGATGATCAAGCCGGCCACGTCTTTGTTCGTAGCCTTCTCGATGCCTTCCAGGCCGGGGCTCGAATTCACTTCCATAACTACCGGCCCATGATTGGAACGCAACAAGTCGACGCCGGCGACATTCAGACCCATTACTTTGGCCGAGCGCACGGCTGTCGAACGTTCCTCCGGCGTAATCTTGATCAGCTTGGCGCTGCCGCCGCGATGCAGGTTGGATCGAAATTCGCCCTCTTTGCCCTGTCGCTTCATGGAGGCGACTACCTTGTCGCCGACGACCAGGCATCGGATGTCGGAACCGCCCGCTTCCTTGATGAATTCCTGGACCATAAAGTTGGCTTTGAGACCGCTGAATGCTTCGATCACGCTTTCGGCCGCTTTCTTCGTTTCGGCAAGCACCACGCCCACGCCCTGTGTGCCTTCCAGCAGCTTGATGACCACGGGCGCGCCACCGACAAACTGCAGCAGGTCTTCGGTATCGTCGGGCGAATTGGCAAAACCCGTGACAGGTAGGCCGATTCCCCTTCTTGAAAGCAGCTGTACGGCCCGCAGCTTGTCACGTGACCGTGTGATTGCGACCGACTCGTTGACTGAATAGACGCCCATCATTTCGAACTGGCGCACTACCGCTGTGCCATAAAACGAGACCGAGGCGCCGATTCTCGGGATGATCGCGTCGATCCCGGTTATATTTTCGCCTTTGATGTGAATGCTCGGATTGTGGCTCGTGATGTTCATGTAAGCACGCTTGTGATTGATCACCGGCATTTTATGACCGCGCTCGACGCCGGCCTCTACCAAACGTCGCGTGGAGTAGAGGTTCTTGTTCGTGGACAGAATTCCTATTTTCATCTTTGGATCCTCAGTTGCACAGTTTTGATTTTTCAGCGCTGTGGTTTTGTGATGATTTTTTATGTCGGGGTGGGGTCGCCGTCGTGCGTCGCCGCAAAATTCTCAACCAGGTTCTCGGCGCGTGGAATGCTCTTGAAGGATCCCAGGTTAAACAAAGCGTCTCCTTCATGAGCGAGAGGCAAATTATTCTGGCCGATAACAATCCCGTCGAAGGGCGCGAGGACATGTTCCTCTTCGTCGCCCAGGGGATCGCTGATAAGCGCAAGGTGCTGGCCTTTTTGAACGCTTTTGCCGAGGGCGATCTTCGCCGAAAAAATACCGCTATCAGGCGCGCGAACCCAGCTCGTTGACTTGGCGATAACGGGTTCGACAAGCTTGGGGTTCTTGAGCTTGGGCAGCATACCGACCTGCCGCATTACGTTGAGTACGCCGCGCAATCCCGCACGAATGCTGACCTCGTCAAAACGCAGCGCCTCACCGGCCTCGTAAATAAGCACCGGCATGCCGCGATCCGCCGCACATCCCCTAAGTGATCCGTCTCTAATGTCAGAATTGATGATCACAGGGACGCCGAATGCCCTGGCAATTTCGAGAGTTTCCGGCTCGTCGAGATTTGCTCGAATTTGCGGCAGATTGGATCGGTTGATTGCGCCCGTGTGCAAATCGATACCGTAGTCGGCTTTGGAAACGATCTGTTTTATGAACAGGTGCGCAAGGCGCGAAGCGATGGACCCTTTGGCGCTGCCCGGAAACGAGCGATTGAGATCGCGGCGATCGGGAAGGTAGCGCGACTGATTCAGGAAGCCGTGCACGTTTACAATTGGTATGGCGAGCAGCGTCCCCCGAATTGATCGCAACGCTTTTCGCTTCAGCAGTCGGCGAATTATTTCAACGCCGTTGAGTTCGTCGCCGTGAATAGCGGCGGATACGAAAAGCACAGGCCCGGCTTTACGGCCGCAGATGACCTGCACTGGCATGCTGAGCGAAGTTGAGGTGTACAAATCCGCGACCGGCAGGTCGATGTTCACACGCGTGCCGGGTGATACGGTTGTTCCACCAATTTCTATTGATTTATTAACGGCCATTCTTATTCACGTCCTTTGACTTTGTTCTTTTTTTGCCGACGACGTAGGATCTCGCCGGATTGACCTGCGCGCGCCCTTTCAGCGCCGTTCGGCCCAGCAGCATCCGAAACAGCATGTCGTCACGTGATGTCAGCGTGGCCTCTATAGGCCAGCGATGCTCGCCGATTTGTAGTTCAGTGCGGATCACGAAGCGTTCTTCCTTGTGGCCGCCGGAATCCGTCACGTTTCGCTTGTCGAGGACATCGGCCGTACAGGTTATAACGGTGTCATTATCCTTCTGCACGGGGTGCATTCTGAATTCAACGCGGTCACGCCCGTTTTCCGAATAGGCTCGCAGCTCGAAGGCGTGCAACGCCGATGTTCTCGCGCCGGTGTCGACTTTTGCCTTGATCCTCTTTATTCCGAGCTCCGGCAGGCTGACCCATTCACGCCAGCCAAACGTGAGCAATTTGCCGGATTTCTTCACGACTCGCCCCTGATTATTCAAAATGACCAGTTCAATCGTACGCCTGCGACGACCGCGCTGGAACCTGATGTTGCGCCGGAAGCGTCGAATCCCGGGTTCTCGACATATTGTACAGACGGAGTGATTTGTCCGTTGCTATCACCGATGGGTATGCGAAGAAACGCCTCGGCAGCGGCAACATCCTCGAGATCCGCCTGGCGAAAGCTGTTGGAAATGCGTGTTTTCGAGACCCCAAGCCCGAGCAGGCCTATTGGCGTCGACCGCTCGTAGGCGAGCGCTGCGAAATGAGTGGTGACTGATACGTCTTTATTCGCCATCCCGAGGCGGAAATTCAACGCGTTGCCGGCACCGTGCCAGCCCAGGACACCGTAAAGGCCGTAGTTCTTCTCGGATTCGTTCGGGCTGCCGGCGACGGGATGATCCTCGCTACGAAACCAAGCACCTACACGGAATGTTGTCTGCCCGCGGAGCCACTTCGCGTCCGCGCCGACAAAAGCACCGCGATTGTCCCCGGAAATATCCAGCAGTTCCTGGTATGACCGGTCCGGCAGATCGGAAATCCCCTTCGAGCCTGCAACGACCAGCGACACCTCGGGCCGGGACCGGGAGCCCAGCCATCGCATTACAGCGCCCGGGGTGTAGTCGGGAAACTGGATCGTTGCATTGTTCTTGAAATTCCCATTGAGGAAGTGCGTGTTCTCGTCGTTGGTAATGCGGCTGCGATCAAGCCACGCGGAGGGGTTGACCAGACCCAGCATCAGCCGGCGGTCATCACTCATATGAAATGTGTAGTGGAATTCGGAAACCTGCAAATGGCTGTTGCCATCCCGATCCAGGACTGAGCCAGCATCACCGTTGGATGTCGGGTAGATAGCCGAGACACCGTCATCATCCGGCGAGGTGCTTGCTTCTATATAAAGGAACCACTCCCCGTCGCTCCGCGGCAGCGTGACAAAGAGATCGGCCGATGCCGTCAGTTCGGAATCGACACGACTGTCGTTTGCGTACTGAAAAACTGACGTTACTCCTCCTTCCCAGGCGAATTCAGCAGCCTCGATGCTGCCTGTGGTGATGAGGCAAATGGCCAGGGCAAAAAATCGCTGGCGCGGAGCAAATCGAAGCACGCTCCTTGCGGAGATTTTCAGATCGAATTCTCTCATGCGGATTGTCAGTGCTTCAGTTTAAAATATTGCAAGCCCCAGTCCTTACCCCTCAGATCAACAAAAGGTTCGAGGCTCACAGTTACCGCGGCCAAAGGACAAAATCGTGAGCGTTCTTTCACAGTGAAATAATCATTTTTTCAATATTCTGAATACGGATCGCAGGAACCAGCCGATCACCATACCGATAAATAACATCATAAAAATAAGCAGCGAGCGCGGCATCGCGACATCCCAGAACAACAGCTTGATATCAACGACAGCGGCATTCTGTACCGCGAAAATCATCACCAATAGGATCAGCGCTGTCGTAATTACCAGTTTAAGAGTCATCTTGTTCATCCAAAGCTCCTGACCGTCTTTTACCTTCTGAATATCCGGCGACAAGTTTTTTTATGGACTGCGACAGATCCTCCCAAGTGGAATCTACTTCGGTAGTCAAATCTTCCCACACTTCGTCACCGGACTTCCTCAGTCTTTCAAGACTCGATTCCGCAGCAACAAGGTTCGCATCGACGGCGCGCTGAGCATCTTCCAGCTGGCGATTGACAACGATTTGCCGGGCGACTGTCGCAGACCGAATCCTGGCTTTCACGCCAACGAGCTTAACCCTGGCATCGTGCAGCCGCTTTTGCGCGGCTTTCGAAAAGGCTGCTTTTCTTAAAATCGATGTCCGGCGATTTGCGTCCTGTGTTTGTTCTCTGGACACCTGTAATCCCTTCGGTCGAAACTGGCCGGCGCGACTATACAAGGTGTTTTTTCATAAAGACAACTAAAAATACTTGCTAATTCAACAAATTTTTCTTATAAATTAGCCGTGGACCTCGAGCTGCTGCGCACCTTTCTCGAACTTAATCGCACGCGTCATTTTGGCCGCGCTGCTGAAGCGCTGTTTGTCACCCAGGCAGCCGTTAGCAGTCGCCTCAAGTCGCTGGAGCAGCAGCTCGGAGTTACGCTTTTCGAGCGCAGCCGCCGGGAAATGCGACTGACGCCCGAGGGTGGCCGCCTGGTTCGGCACGCAGAACGCATGATCGCCGCATGGCGCGCGGCCCGACAGGACGTCTCGTTGGCTCATGCAACGGAGCAGCTGGTCATCGGCGGGAGTCTTCGATTGTGGGACGTGCTGTTGCAGCGATGGCTGCATGACCTGCGCCGGACCTATCCGAGCCTGGCCATCATAGCCGAGTCCCAGTCACCCGATGTCCTGACAAGAAAACTGATTGACGGCACGCTCGATATCGCGATCATGCTGGAGCCGGCGCAGCTCGACATTATGCAGATTCGCGAGATTGCGACGATCGACTTCATTCTTGTCTCCGCCACCAAGGGATTGAGCGTCGAATCCGCCCTTGAACAGAACTACGTCTATGTCGACTGGGGTCTCTCATTTGCGCTGGACCATCGTCGGATGTTTCCCGATGCCCGGGAATCGATGACACGCGTGTCGCACGCAAAAATGGCGCTCGAATACCTGAGCTCGATCGGCGGTAGCGCCTACCTGCCGCGACGAATGATCAAAAGGGACGTAGAGCTGGGTTTGCTCTACGAGGTTGCGGAAGCGCCTGTTTTTACGCGCCAGGCGTACGCCACGTTTCCGGTGCGATCAGCCAGGCAGGCCCTGATCGAGAAAAGTCTGCAGCTGGTGCGTTCGGACTAGTCGGCCAAAATTTAATTATCGACGCTGGTACTTCATATGATGTTCCCGGAGGTCCTCTCCATTGCGCATGACGATGTAGCCATCTATTACATCGTCGCTTCGCTTGTAAAAACTGAGGCCGCCGAAGTGCAGTGCATCGTCCTCTCTCTTGACGAGGCGAAATTCCACGTAGTCTTCTTTGTCTTCCCAGGCTGAGAAATCCGCATTGAAGTGCTTCACTTTCAGGCTCAGCGTGCCGTCCTCAACGCTGAGTACCAGGATCTCGTAGAAGGCGACGCCGTCGTCCCCATAAAGCTTGAACAGCCCGACCATCGTGCCGGCGGTCGGCGGATTCCAGACCGATTCGAATGTCGCTCCAAAGGCCGGACCCGACCAGGAACCAACCAGCCAGCTTGCATCATCGAGCGTGGCTGCCGGGCGTGTCTCGTCAGGCGCCAGCTGATAGGTGTGCTCGGTTCGCGGTTCGGCCGACCAGGCTGCGGCAGCGAGTACGGCGATGACCAGGGCCATGCCGACACGAATCTTGTTCATTGAAGGCTCCTTCAGCGCCCGAAATCAGGGCTGCGTACCAAGGAGTGTATAACATCGCGGGGACGCCCACGGCCCTGGAAGAAGGCCAATGTTGTGACAATTGTTCACAGCATCACGATAGACAACTGGTGCGGGCAATTACCATAATGTGACCCACGTCACCACGGAAAACTACTGAAAAATCGTATAGTTGCGCGTGCCCTGAATTCCGCCGGCGGGCTGCGCGCGTCTGGCTACTTGTTCAGCAATGCGGGGTGTCGAGCTTGATCCCGGCAACGCCGAAACGGCGCGTGGGCGCATATGGACCAATTTACGCAGGAAGACATGATGACGCACAGTGACAGCTCTACGCCCCTGACCACTTTTCGAGGGCTGCTTGGAATTCTCGGCAGCGTATTTCTGCTGGGCATACCGGCGGCGCCGGTGCAGGCCGAAGGCTCCGCACAAATCGGCCTGAACCAGTGGTTGCTCGACTACAACATGAGCATCGCGCAGGGCTATGCCAGCGACGCAAACAGTGCCTCCGTGTTCGTCGACATCCTGTCCCCCAATGAGGTGATCAATATCTCGCTGTGTGGTGCGGCAAATACGAATAATATTTCCATTCAAATCTTCGACCCCAGCGACACGTCCGTTTTTACAACGTCGCTTGGAGACAGCAACGTCTCTTGTACAGATCCGATGACGGCGCCGTTGACCAACCCGGTACGATATACGGCGACTGCTGTCGGCGCCTATCGCCTTGTTTTGCAGAATACGTCGAGCTCGACTTTTGCGGGCAGTAATTTCCGCCGCTACGACATATCCGTGACGCCTGACGCGGTGACTAACCCCGATCCGACGATTGCGGCGGGCCGCCTGTGGGCGTACAGCTGGAACTTCAATGCCGGCTCATTCGCGGAGACGTCCTCGACCGATGCGGACTACTTTGTCCTCGTGCCGGGCGGCCGGCCGAATACCAACTACACCTGGCTTCTCGATCTCAACAAGTTTGCTGGCTACGGATATAATATTCTTGCGAATGACCTCGGTGTTGACGCGCCAAACTCTGGCTATTCCACGCCCACAGCGGGAAATTCCGTTAGCTACAAATTCCCGGTCTATACCGGGATTCCGGCATTGGCCGACCCACAGCCAACCGACCCGCCTTCTGTCACCGGCCTGCGATTCATCGACAACCAGGGAGTCGACAGCGGCATTTCGCCGGGCGGAACGCTCGGCGTGCAGGATGATGGTGTCTTCGAGTTCATGTCCGATGTGTCGGGCACCTACGCCGTCTTCATCGATATCGACCAGAACGGCGTGTTCGGCAATGCCGGGGATGTACTGCTGCTTGGCAATACGGTTGCTGGCCTCAATACGGTTCCATGGGATGGCCGGGATGCGCTGGATAACGTCCTTCCGGTCGGCACGTATAACGCCAGGGTGAGCATTCGCATGGGTGAATATCATTTCATCGCGAACGACGTTGAAACCAGTGGCGGTCCAAATGACGATGGAATGACGATCTTCCTGTCTGACCTTGCCGGCAATCCGACCAACACGAACGTTTACTGGGACGACATCACGGTTCTCGGAGATCCGGCCGGAACCTCTACCTTGCCGGACGGCGAGGACTCGGGCACGTCTGCCGGTCGCCATACCTGGGGTAATTTCACAGGCTCCGGATTCGGTGACGTCCGGTATATCGACACTTATGTATACGGTCTGACGTCAACGACGACTGTAGCAAGCCAGATAACGGCTGACGACACGCCGTTGATCGGCGCAGACGGTGCGGTCGATATCAGCACTTCGGTAGTTCCGGGTGGCACGTTGACGATCACGGTTACAGATGTAGACCTCAACAGTAATTCGGGATTGGTTGAGACGGTGGGCGTCGACGTCCTCAACGATGCTACCGGTGAAATCGAGCAGATTATTCTTACAGAGACCGGGCAGGACACGGGAATATTCACCGGTACTCTTGCCACGGCGGCAGGATCGGCCGGCGCCAACAACGACGGTACGCTGAATGTACAGAGCGGTGACACTGTCAGCGCCAACTACACGGATCAGCTGGATTCGAACGGCAACCTGGTCACAAGGACAGACACCGGCACCGTGCTCAGCGATGCGGACGGCGATGGCATCGATGATGCTACAGACCTGGATGACGACAACGATGGAATCCCGGATACGCTCGAATTCGCCGGCGATAGTGACGGAGACGGCGTCGACGACTCATTCGATATTGACTCCGACAACGATGGTATCGTTGACAATGTCGAAGCACAGGCCGAAGGGGCTTACGTACCACCGACAGGATTTGATAGCGACAACGACGGACTCGACAACGCTTACGACACCGACAATGGCGGCACTGCAATCGTCATTGTCAACAGTGACGGCATCGATCAGCCGGACTACCTCGACGGCGACTCCGACAATGACGGCGTGCCCGACCTCATCGAAGGTCATGACGCCAACGGCGATGGTATTGCCGATGTCAGTCCGTCGGGCAACGACGACACGGACGGCGATGGCCTTAACGATAGTTTCGATACGGTTGCAGGACCGGCAGCCGGCAATTCGACCGGCAGCAACAGCACGCTGCAAAATAATGACGGCACCGACAGCCGCGACTGGCGCGATGCTGATGACGACAACGACGGCGTTCCGACGTCAGGTGAGGACGCTAACACCAACGGTATATTTTCGGATGATGACGCGGATTCAGACGGAACGCCCGACTACCTCGAATCACTGACCGCAGATGCCGATGGCGATGGCTTCACCGCCCAGAACGATCCGGATGACGCCGACGCCTGCGTGCCGTCACAGTTTGGCGCGGGGTGCACGACCGACACGGACGGCGATGGCCAGACCGACGCCGAGGAAGGCGAAACCACGGACACGGACGGTGACGGCATTCCGGACTACCAGGAATCCTCGCTGAACGACACGGACGGCGATGGCGTCAACGACGAAGCCGATCCGGGCAACAACGATCCCTGCATCCCGTCGACGTTCGGCACCGGCTGCACGGCCGATAGTGACGGAGACGGGCTCGCCGATCCTGTTGAAGCAGGCCTCGGTACGGACCCCAATAATCCGGATACCGACGGTGACGGTATCAATGATGGTATTGAAACAGGTGGCGATGGCACGATCGATGCGGGTGACACCAATCCGCTCGATGCTGATTCTGACGATGACGGTCTTTCTGACGGCACCGAAGACGCGAATCGCGATGGCGTCACGCAGGCTAACGAGACCGATCCAAACGATGCGGACAGCGATGATGATGGCCTGACCGACGGCCTTGAACGTGGCGTTACTACAGGCATCGCAGATCCTGACGGCGCGGGGCCGCTCGCCGGTACCGATCCGTCGTTTGTTGGCGACGCGGATCCTGCAACAACGACGAATCCGCTCAATGCTGACACCGATGGCGATGGTCTCGACGATGGTATCGAAGACAGCAACGGCGATGGCCAGACGCTGAACACGATCGGCGGCTCGGGCGGCGCGCCGGGCAGCGGCGAAACCAATCCGGGCAACGCCGACACCGATAGCGACGGGCTGGGCGACGGCGACGAAGTCAACGGCACAGGCCCACTGGCCGGCAGCGGTTTGACTACCGATCCGCTCGATAGGGATACGGACGACGGCGGCGCACAGGATGGCGCCGAGGTCCTGACGGACGGCACCGATCCCACGAATCCCACGGATGACGCAATTGACTCTGACGGCGATGGCATAACCGATCCCCTCGAGGGCGTGCTTGGCACCGATCCGAACGACGCCGACTCCGACAACGACGGCCTGACAGACGGCCAGGAAGCGGGCAGCAACGGCGTGCTCGATGCGGGCGAGACCAACCCGCTGGATTCCGACAGCGATGACGATGGTTTGTCCGATGGCAACGAAGTCAACGGAACCGGTTTGCTGGCAACCTATTCGCCGACCGATCCGCTGAACGTCGACACCGATGGTGACGGCATCAACGACGGCGTCGAGGCTGGCGTATCGACCGACGGACTGAATCCCGGCAACAGTGATACGGCAGGTATTCCATACGATGGTACGGCGCCTGGATTTGTGGGCGACGCGGATCCCGGCACGACGACGGACCCGACGAATACGGACTCGGACGGCGACGGCCTGGACGATGGCGTCGAAGATTTGAACGCGGATGGACAAACGGTCAACACGATAGGCGATAGCACGTCATCGGGTACGGGCGAGACCGACCCGAACCTGGTCGATACTGACAGCGACGGGCTAGGCGATGGCGACGAAGTCAACGCTACCGGACCACTCGCCGGCATTGGCGCTACCGATCCGCTCGATGCGGATACCGACGATGGCGGCACTCAGGACGGTACCGAAGTGCTGGCTGACGGCACCAACCCGGTGGTCGGAAATGGCGGCGATGACGCCGCGGCCGACCCCGACAATGACGGCCTGAGCAACGCGCAGGAAGCCATTCTTGGCACTGACCCGGATGATCCTGACACGGACAACGACGGTATCGATGACGGTGCCGAAGTCGGCAACGACGGTTTCGTCAGTGCCGGCGATACCGATCCGCTCGATGCCGACAGCGATGACGACGGTTTGAGCGACGGCGCTGAGATCATTGGTCAGGATGGCGTGTTGAACAACGGTGATGAAACCGACCCGCTGAACCCGGATTCCGACAATGACGGCATCAGCGATGGTACCGAGGTTGGCGTAACCGCCGGTGTGCCGGCAGGCAGCAGTGACGGCAACGGCAACCTGTTCGCGGGTACCGACACGGCTTCTCCGAATTTTGTGGAGGACGCCGATCCATCGACGACAACCGATCCGACTGATCCGGATTCCGATAACGACGGGCTCGGCGATGGCGTCGAAGACGCCAATGCGGATGGCACGGTCACCAACACGATTGGCATGACTGGTTCTGCCGGTTCCGGTGAAACGGATCCGAACGATGCCGACACGGACGGTGACGGCCTGCGTGACGGTGATGAAATCGCTCTCGGGACGAATCCGCTCGATACGGATACCGACGACGGTGGCACGGAAGACGGCACCGAAGTGCTTGCCGACGGCACCGATCCTACCGTGCAGGGAGACGACGCTGCATTCGACCTCGACAACGACGGCTTGAGCAACGGACAGGAAGGCGTGCTCGGCACCGACCCTGATGATCCGGATTCTGACAACGATGGCATCGACGACGGTGACGAAGTTGGCAACGATGCCGTGCTCAATCTCGGCGATACCAATCCGCTCGACGCCGATTCTGACAACGACGGCCTGAGTGATGGCGACGAAGTACTCGGCGCTGATGCCTTACCCAACTCCGGCGACGAAACGGATCCCCTGGATCCGGACAGCGATGCGGACGGCCTGAACGATGGCCTCGAGTCTGGTGTTACGACGCCGGTTGCAGCGGGCACAAGCGACGGCAATAACACGCCGTTCGCCGGTACCGATACCGGTTCACCGAATTTCGTGGCCGACACCGAACCCGGTACAACGACGGACCCGACCGACCCTGATACTGATAACGATGGCCTGCAGGATGGCGTCGAGGACAGCAATGGTGACGGCGCGACCGGACCGGTTGTGATCGGCGGCACGGGCAGCAGTGGCTCGGGTGAGACCGACCCGAACAATCGCGACAGTGATGGCGATGGCCTCAGCGACGGCAACGAATCAGATGGTAACGGCGTTCTTGACGGCATTGGCGCCACGGATCCGCTCGACACCGACACCGACGATGGCGGTATCGACGACGGCACCGAGGTACTGACCGATCTGACGAACCCGACCGCAGGTAACGGTGGCGACGATCGGATCGACACGGACGGTGATGGCATATTCGATTTCGGCGATGTGGATCCACTGGACCCCTGCTCGCCGAACTTCCCGAGCCCGACTTGCCCGGACAGCGATAACGACGGCGCCGCCGATTTCGGTACACCGACGACGGTTGTCCCGGTCGAGCCCGATCCGACAGCTGACAATGATCCCTGCGTGCCGAGCAACACCGTAGCCGCTTGCGATAGCGATAACGACGGCATATCGGACGGTGACGAAATCGCCAACGGTACGGACCCGGACGATGCCGATACTGATGGTGACGGCATTCCCGACGGTTCCGAAAATGGCGATTCCGACAACGATGGCATCGACGATGCCCTCGACACGGATTCCGACAACGACGGTATCCCCGACGTGATCGAAGCCGGACCGATGCCTGCCACGCCGATCGATTCTGATAACGATGGCGCGCCTGACTACGTCGACAGAGATTCCGATAACGACGGTATTCCGGATGGTGTCGAAGGCTCGGGTGACACCGACAATGACGGTTTCGCTGACTACCGCGATCCTGACAGCGACGACGATGGTATTCCGGACACGGTCGAAGACAACATCGCGATTGGTGTCGATAGCGACGGCGACAATATCGACGATGGATACGACGTCGACATAACGCTCGGCAGCGACACCGACAACGATGGTGTCGATGATGCAATCGCGCCGCGTGATACGGACGGCGATGGCAAGAGAGACTATCTCGATATCGACGCGGATAACGACGGCATACCCGACACGGTGGAAGCAGACCTCGACGTGCTGGCCGATGGCGACGGCGATCAGATCAATGACGTTTACGATGTCGATGTGACGCTGGGAACCGACGGCAACGGCGACGGTGTCGATGATGCTATCAGCCCGACCAACACCGATCTGGATGCGGTGCCCGACTACCGCGACCTCGACAGTGACAATGATTCGTTGCTGGATGTTACGGAAGCCGGCGGCGTCGATGCGGATGGCAACGGCATCATCGACTCGCTCGCTCTCAACGAGGGGACGCTCACGATGCCGACGGACAGCGATGCCGATGGCATCGGTGACTGGCGCGAGGTCGACAGCAACAATGACGGCGTCAACGATATCGATGGCACGACGTTTGCGGCCGAGGACTCCAACGGTGACGGTGTTGTCGATGACATCACCGATACCGACGGTGACGGCATTGCCGATGTCGTGGATCAGCTGGATGGCTTTGGTACCGCGCCCGATTCGGATCGTGACGGTATCCTCGACAACACCGAAGGCACGATCGATACGGACGGCGATGGCCTGCCGAACTTCCAGGACACCGACAGCGACAACGACGGCATCCCGGACTCCACCGAGGCCGGACCGATTCCCAACACGCCGGTGGATACCGACGGTGATGGCCTGCCGGATTACATCGACAGGGACAGTGATAACGACGGCATTGACGATGAGCTCGAAGGCACCAACGATTTCGACAACGATGGCGTTCCTGACTACATCGACGTCGACGGGGTTCTCGAGACGGCCGTATCGGGTTCGGGTAGTGCGGGTTGGCTGCTGCTGCTCGCTTTGGCAGCGGTCATCGTAATGCGGCGTGCAAGGACCGGCGCCGCAGCGATGGTGGTCGTAGCCGGCCTGGGCCTGAACGTCCTGGTGATGGAAGAGGCAAGCGCCGATTCATTGTGCGGACACTACACCGAACCTGGAAACGGCGACTACTACTATGGCGGAAACGATCCTGAACGGGACGATGCCGGATTCGAGGCTTGCTGGTACGGTGGCCTTGGCCTTGGCTACTCGTATGTATCGCCCGATGAAGAGGCGCAGAATTTCTTCCACGATACGAGCGAAAATCACGATGGTGGTTGGCACCTCTTCATAGGCAAGCAACTCACGCCACACTGGTTCGCTGAACTGAAGTATGCGGACCTCGGCGAGGCTGGCATCACCAATCGGAATCCCGCGATTGTTGCCCTGTATCCGAACGCAGCGATCACTTACAAAGTCCCTTCGCTGATGGCCGGCTACCAGTGGCGCGTGGATAAAGACTTCAAACCGTTTGCAAAGATCGGCCTTTCCAACATTAGCAACAGCGCCAAGGGCGGTCCCGTGCCGTTCGAGGAACAAACCTCGTTGCAAATCGCATTCGGGGCCGGGTTGCGCTACGACTTCGGAAGAAGCCCGTGGTTCCTGCGCGGTGATGTCGATTTTTACGATCGCGACGCCTGGTATGCGGGCGTTTCGGTGGGCCTGTTCTTTGGTCCAAAGCCCGATTCCCGACCCTATGTCGCGCCCGCGCCAGCGCCGAAACCTGCGCCTGTACCCGAACCTGTGCCGCCGCCCAAGCCCTTACCTAACCCGGATGCGGACGGCGATGGCGTGCTCAATGAAAGAGACCAATGCCCGAACACCCGAGCGGGAGCTTCGGTCGATGGTCGCGGCTGCGAGGTCAAGGCTGAAATCAGACTGCCGGATGTGCGTTTCGAAACAAACTCCGACCGTTTACGGCCTGGCGCCGAACGTACGCTAAACGACGCGGCCGATACGTTGATTCGCAATCCGAACCTTCTGACTGAAGTCGCCGGATATACCGACAGTCGGGGCGACGCGAACTACAACCGCGGTTTGTCGGAGCGGCGCGCGAAAACGGTGCGCGACTACCTGATTAACCGGGGCGTCAACGCGAACAAGCTGACGTGGCGAGGCTATGGCGAAAGTAATCCGATCGCCGACAATGAAACAGCAGAAGGACGGGAACAGAACCGGCGTGTCGTGCTGCGGATCTTGCAGCGCTGATACAACACGCCGGATCGGCTCAGCCCGGTCAGGTCGCGGATGCTTTCGCGATGGCGCCGATCGAGGCGTCCAGCATTGCGTCGAACTCGGCTTCACTTTGCTGCGCCGTCAGGCCTTCCGACAGTGCGCGAGAGAAGCTGGCGACCATGCCGTTGTTACGTGACAGGC
>JBATHK010000021.1:0-24369 GCA_049666725.1 Woeseiaceae bacterium | reverse complement strand
CTGCATGAGATGCTGGCTTATCGCCCGCAGACCGCAGCGGAAATGCTCGAGATTAGTGGTGTCGGACAGATCAAGTTCGACCGCTACGGCGACGGATTTCTGACAATTCTCCGAAATCGCCCCAATGCGTAGCTCTTCGTTTACTCCTGCTGCATTACCAGACTGAAAATACGCGTGTTATCAGCAGAGCGCAGAAACTACCAGCCCTGGAAGAAACTTCCGTCCGCGAAATCCCAAAGCAGCGTCACGTAGTAACGCGTATCCCAGCTCTGATCTGACAGCGGCATCTCCACGCCCAGGTTCAGCGCGACATGGCCGCCGCGGGTCAGGCCGATACGGACCTGCGGCAGGGCGGTCCACTCGAGATCGCCGTTGCGCGAGCGGAACGGGTTCGTAGCCGTGACTTCAAGAGCGGGAAAAATGCGTCGCGGCCACGGCGTGTGCACCCAGTGCACGATGCCCGCGAGCTCGGCCTCGCCGTCGCTGGCGCCCTCGAACGGGAACTTCAGCCGCAGGCTGCTCTGGAATATCCAGGCATCCGACAGCACTCGCCCGTAGGCGAGATAAGTCTGCAGCTCACCATCGCCCTGGGCCTCAACCGGAATGGCCCAGACCGCGGCGGCTGAAAGAATATGTTGCTGGCTGAACGAAAGCGCTTGCTTGTAGCCAATCTCGGCCTCTGCGAGCTCCGAGACATCGCCTTCAGACTCATAGACCAGTTCCACTATCGCCTGACCGGCCTTGCCGATGCGCTTTTCGATTTCGAGCACATGCTTCTGCGAGTTTTCGCCGTCCTGGTCGGTAAACCGGCCTTTGTACACCACCTCATCCTCGGGGAACGCTTTTTTCGTGCGGGTCGGCAGGAACAGGTTCATTTCACCTGGCGGATACGCCAGGGTATCGACGCGCGACTTGATGTACGCCGTGACGTTCGCGATATCCTCATCACTCAGTGCCGCGCCCTGGGCCGGCATCTGCTCGGCGAGCCCCAGCGCGTGACCGCCGTGCTTGATCACCATCTCCCAGTCACCCGCGGGCTCGCGGCTGTTAAAAAGAGGATCGGAGAAATCCGCCGGCATGACACCGAGCCCCTTGACCACCGGGCTATCCGGGTCCGGCCGGCCACTCGCTCCGTGGCAAACGGCACATTGCGCAGCGTAGATTTTCTGACCTGCGCCAAGGTCGGCGCCCTCGACCTGTCCGGGTGACAATAAGACGATAAGAACAAAAACCAGTGCTGACTGAAGCGTAAAAACGATGCTGACTTTCACTGCTGTCTCCCGACTTTCCGAAATGGTGGTTTTGAGTCTTCATCTACGTCACTCGGCCAGCGGTATGAATCAGTGCTTGTACGTACCGAACGAGTGCACGAGTCGAGAAATCGATCAGGCAGAGCGGACAAAGATCGGCGGCTCAAGGTGTTAATTGTGCGAATTTTGTCAGCGAACTAGTCAGGACACTAACGACCGGTCTCGCGGGCCTCGTCAGGCAGCAGCCACGGCTCGTTCTGAACACGCAGCATAGCTTCCATGCGGTTGGCGACGTTTAGCTTTGAAAGCACAGACGAAACGTGATGTTCGATTGTTCTTTGTGAGCGTGCGAAAGTCTCCGCAATTTCGCGGTTGCTGGCACCATTTGCGACCAATGCCAGGATGTCTTGTTCGCGCTTGGTCAAGCCCAGGGGGTGGTTCTTCGCAGCGCTATAGTGACCGCGGCGCGATCGCGGCAATTGCTTGGCGAGCCCCAGTGCCCGTGCAACCTTGCGGACCTTCATCGCTGCGGCCCTCGCTTCGATTGGTTCAAGGAGTTTGATAGCGCGAGCAACGATCGGCCCGGTAATCTCTGAACCCGTTTGCATCAAGCAAAGCGCTGCCGAATAAGGAGCACCCAGCGAGTCCCAGGCATCTGCTGCAGCAACGTAATCCCCTTGAAGTTCCGCCGCGTAAGGCGCAGGTACTTCAGTGTGGAAGTCATCAGGCAGTTCGACTTCCAACCGCCGCGCCCAGACCGCTGCTTCACCGATATTCCATGGGTGCATTTGCGCAGCCCCAACATTCGTCAGGCGCTCAAGATGCTCTGCCGCTACGCGAGGTTTGTCGTCGAGCCACGCGGCTTCGATCAAGCCAGCTAATGCAGGAACAATATACTGGGATTCGTCGGTTGCCATTGCGTCCTGCAGCGCCTTCGCGCCAAGCTCTGCTGCATCGGGCTCGCCAAGGCGCAGACGCACCCTTGCCAAGACGATGAGCGCTGGCAGCTTCATGAGCAGCGTTAGACGATCGAGTTTCAGTACACCACGTGCAATCGTCTCGGCGTCGCGAAGGCGACCCTGCTCCATGCGTAACTGCGCAAGCCGGCCAACAAGGTAATGTGTCCAGGAGTCCAGATCGTGCTGCGTGTCGAATGAAATTCCATCACGGATGATTCGCTCCGCCAGCTCAAAGTTTCTGAAGTCGACACCGTATTCTGCGAGGTTCGTATACACCCTCGCCGCATGTTCGTGGTGGCCGACTTGCAGTGCCAGCGCGAGGCTCTCTTCGAGCAACTCGATGCCTTCCGGCTTGTCGCGAAAGATGAGAGCGGTGCCAACGTTGTTGAGCGCGTGAATGCGAACTTCATCGTTCTCAAATCTTGCGGCAAGCTCCAGTGCTCGATTGCCCCATTCGACCGCCTCGTCCATGCGGTCATTGAGCATATGCAATTGCGAGCGGAGGCTGTATGCCATTGCTCTCTCTGAAGATGGCGGCGTGTTTTCGAGTACCCGCACTGCTTCGTCGGCAAAGTGTCCAGCCTCGGCAGCCTCGCCACGGTACCAATGCAGTCGCGACAGCCAGCGCAGGTTTTCACCCACCTTATCCATGCGACCAATTGCGCGCCAGAGTGTGATGGCGTGTCGTCGTGCCTCCAGAACCTCATCGTTAATGCGTAACGCGAGCCCAGCCTCATAGGCCCAGTCTTCGTATAGTTGGGCCGCTATTTCGGGATCGGCCTCGTCGATAAATTTCAATGCCGTTGCCAGGTGCGCGGCGGCCTCGCGATGCGCGCCGACCGCCGTTGCCCTCGCCGCGGCGCGGGGCGCGTAATGAAGTACTCGTTTGCCATCCAGGGCGCCGGCCGCATGATGAACCAGCTGATCCAATGCGGGCTCTTGCTCGTCTTCAAGCAACGCATTGAGCACTCGAGCGTGAGTGTCTTTTTGTTTACTCGCGGAGATTCGAGATAAGGTCGCAAGGCGCGCAAGTTCATGACGAAAACGCAGTGACCGATTCACGTCCTGCATTAACAAATTTCGTCCAACACATGCCATTGCAAGTGTTTCACCACTGTCACCAAACAATGGTTGCAGGATTCGTCTTGGCACCGGTCCTGGGATAACGCTGATTGTTTCAAGAAACCCGCGCTCGACCAGTGCCAGCCGGTTCAATCGCGAGCCGACGGCATCTTTGACGGAAGCCGGAACCCCTTCGTGAAAGTCTTCGCGGCAAGCGAGCAATTCGGTGACGAAGAAAGGGTTGCCGCCGGTAATCTGGTAAATGTCTTCATCAACGTAGCCGGAGAGCGCGCCGAGCGTGGTTACACCTTCGGGAGTGAGCGGCAGCAAGTCGATGCGATGTGTGCAGGATGGAGGCAATTCGCCCAATACCTGGGTTAGCGGATGATCAGAAGAGATCTCATCGTCCCTGAAGCTCATCACCAGTAGTGTCCGAAGCATTGATACGCGTCGGCCAAGGTACTTCAGGAAATCCAGGGTGGCGTGATCGGCCCAATGCACATCTTCAAATACCAGAACCATTGGCTCACGTGATGATTCGATATACCTCAATACAGCAGCAAAAAGCTGTGAGGACTCACTGCCAGCGGCCAGTAGCTGCATGACTTCCTGACCCAATGCCTGGGCCATGTCATGAATTGGCCCGAGCGCGCGCGGCGTAAACAGGGCATCGCAACCGCCCCAGACAACGGTAGAATCCGCGCTGGCCCTGAGTCGCATCTCCTCGAGTACCGTTGTCTTGCCAATTCCTGCTTCGCCGCCGACGAGTGCGATTGCACCGCGACCGCTACTGGCGGTTTTCGCCAGATCGAGCAATTCCTGAACGGGTTGTTCTCGTTCGACCAGCATCGACTATTTGTCCCTAAAAACCTGCGCCCGAAAAGTGCGGCATACGCATGGTTATCACCTGCGGACGCAACAGACAAGTAACCCGGCGGCGGGCAAAAACGCTGCCAGCGCCCCGGAAAATACGTAAATGGCCGCCCTGGGACCGCTTTTTTCGGTGCGAACGCATGGCTGATCATCGAAATACGGGCCGCAACAGGGCGCGAAAAATAGGTATGCCTGCCCAAAAATGGGCGGGCATACCGAGGTACCCGGGTATGAAGGCTTCTAGTCTGTCCGAAAGCAGGCTCAGCCCAACCCAATTCCCAGGAGATTTCAGCATGCGCACAATTACCTTCGCTTTGATAGTCGCCCTGATAGCCATACCTGCCCACGCAAACGAAATGCAGGAATATCTGGAACAGTTCGGTATTGATCAGAACGCGTCGTTTAGCGGGACGCGCCACATGGAAATGAAAGAAGGACAGATCGACTCCTTCGTGCGACAGGCGCCGGGGAAGATGCGCATGGAAATGAGCACCGGCGGTATGTCCGCGGTCATTATCACCCGACAGGATACGGGGAAGAACTACATGCTGATGCCGTCAATGAGCATGTACCGGGAAATGGATATCAAGGGGCTGCAAGAGGCGGGCAGCTCCGACGTCGACTTCTCGGAAGCGAGCAAAGTGGGCAGGGAGACCATTAATGGTTTTGATTGCACCAAGTACAAAGCGAAGTTCAAAGATCAGCAGGGCGGCAAAGGCGGTGGCTACTACTGGGTCAGCGATGAAGGCATCCTGATGAAAGTCGACATGATTTACCAGAGTCGCAAGCAAAAGGGACAACGCATGGTTTTCGAGATGCGCGACGTCCAGATTGGTCCTCAGGACCCGAACGAATTCGAGGTACCTGCCAATTACTCGAAGATGGGATTCGGCAGCATGATGAGCCAAATGGGCGGCGCTCGCCCGGGGCAGAATGCACAAGTTTCGGGCGAGACTTACGAGGAACCTGGTCTGGGCGAACAGGTCGGCGATGCGGTTGAAGATGAAACCGAGCAGGCCGTCGTTGATGAGGCTCGCAGCTCGGTCCGCAAAGGACTCAGTAAGTTGTTCAAGAGGTGATGCCCAGCATGAGTATCAGGAAAACGATCCATACGCCGTTCGCGATAGTTTCGGCGGGCCTGTTGATCAGCCTTCTGACAACCGCGTCTGCGGAAACCCTCTGCACGGAGTTGATTCGGGGTCCGGACGGCTCAATACCCATGGACGAACGCGAAAGCACGCGGCAAGTGCAGGCCCGCATGATGCCAGGCCTCGTAGCCGCCGGCGACAAGCTGGCAGGCGAGGGCAAACTGGCCGCAGCGGTGGCAGCCTATGCCGACGTTTTCAGGGGCTATCAGTATGCAGGATTCTACTCCGATGCCAGGCGTTGCCTGCCGACGGACTTCTACCAGGGTGCTGCAGACAAACTTCGTGTCGTGGCATCCAAGCTTGCCGAAAAGCGCAGGGCAAAAGGCCATTTACTCGACGAACCGCACGAATACGGCGGCGACGTTCAACGTGGCGCCCTGCGGCTTTACCTGGCTAGCAATCAGTATGAACTTTTCATCGATCAAGCAATTTCGTATGCAGAAAGCGAACTGCAGCAGCGGGATACCTATCGCGAACTCGTTAACCTCGCTAAAAGCCGTCTCGACGAACTTGAGCGCATACGTGAAATAGGCACCGAAGCCCACAATAGACGGTCTGTAAATGACCTGACGCCACTGCTTGACGAAGAACTTGCGGCATTCGATAAGCTGGCCGGGTTCGAAAGGCAGCTCAGGGCGCATCTCGCGCCGCTGTATCCCAGGATCACCGACCACTGGCTGGCCGAAGAAGAGCGGCACTATAGTGATGCGATCAAAACCGATGGAATGGTTGCCAAGGGGATGATGTTTGGTCGTGCGACTGACGCACTGGAGCGCGGCATTAGGCGACTGCGCGAACATCCGGAGGAAGTGGCGCGGCTGAAGAGACGCTCAAACACCCGTGGCAATACGCTGATGAGACAAGAGGAGTATCAACCGGCTGAAGTGTATTTCGAAATTGCCGGAAATGACGACCTGGCGGCCAAAGCCGGGCAACTTGCCGAGACGCAGCAATACGCGTGGGTCGAGAAGGTGGAAGCATCGATCAAGACGGATATCGAGAAGATGCAGAAGAGTGACGATGAGCAAGCGGCCTTCGAGGAAGAGACCGATAAAATGGCTAAGGAGTTTGGCTTCGATCTGGAGGAATAGCGTGAGTGTGATGTCTGAAAAATTCGTCATCAATATGCGTAGGCTGTGCTTTGTAGTATTCGCAGCGCTAGTCGTGGCATGCGGTTCGGAAGCAGGATCAGTCGATAACATCGGCACACCCGCGGCGTCCACGGGGTCGTCGAGCGTCGAAGTGCTGGGCGAGATTTCGGCGGAGCTAAATGGTGAGTCGCGAACCTGGTACGTAACTCGCGAATACAAATACGGGCGCTGGACCTCAGAAAGCGATCAGAACTTTCGCGGTACCGGCACGGTGTTTATTACCGGCCACGTTGGTGCTGACAGTGCCAGTAACCCAGTCGATTTACTCGTGATTACGGCGAGTGTGAATGACGCTGGCGACGGCCCCACGGCGCAGACTGCAAAGATCATGTTCGCAGGACAGGAGCTGTGGAAAGGGCGATACGGATCCGAGTATGGCGGCGAAGCAGTTGTTACGTTCGACACGATCAGCAACTCCGGTGGAGAGACCCGCCTTACTGGAACGTTCAGTGGAAAGTTACCCTACAAGGGCAACTCCAGCGACAATCCCGATGTGAATAACATCGTTGTCCTCGAGGCTGGCGAATTCGACGTAAACCTGATCTTGTCGGACTAGCCGATCGATGTTCGCCGCCGCTCAGCCAGCGATTGAAATTGACCCGGCAGAAGCCGATCGGACCGTGCAGTCCGATTTCTTACTCAAGTTGATTCGTATCGGTGACAAAGAAGCCGCACTGGGCAAAGACGCAGAAGCCATTCGTACCTACTACAGCATCTTTCAGCCCGATCTGTGCGGTGATTCTGTCCTCGGACTCCGTCGCGCGGCGCCGATAGAGCTGTACGCACAAGCGGCGCAGAAGCTAAGAGTGGTTGCGAGCAGATACGCATTGAAGCTTGTCCGAAGCCGTTGCTTGCTTGCGGGTGATTCAACCAGTGGCCTCTTCGGCGTGCCAAGAGGTGCTCTGAACCTCTACCTGATCAGCAATCAGTATGATGTTTTCGCCGATCTAGCCCTCCACTGTGCGGCAGAGGAATTCGGTCGAAGAAATATCAAGCGTTTCTTGATGTCGTCGATTCGGGCACGACTCAATCACCTGGAGAACGTGCAGGCATGTGCGACATTGCTCGGCGAGGAGCAAGATGCCTTTCTGAAGTTAGATGATTTCGGGGTGAGACTTCACGCATACCTTGCACCGCTTCAAGCTCGCCCGAATAGCCAAGGTATGCCTTAGCAACGGAACCGATGTTACACAGGAACTTCCATCATGCAGGAAACGTTGTCTAGAGGCTTTTTACTGCTTGTCTTATCCGCCTGCATGCCTTTGGCGATAGCGCTGGAGCCGGAGGCGTGCCAGGAGCGCCTAAAGTCCGTCGACGATCGTATTGCTTCGGGCAAATACTCTGCACATAACGTGCAAATGGCCCAACAGATGCGAGACAGTATTCTGCAGTCCTGCGCCTTTCTTGACAGCGCGACTGTCGACAAGATGATGGAGGGCTTTGAAAACCTTTTGCCGACTCGATCGGAAGCGGAGCGTCAGGCCGCCAGTGACCCCAAGCGCGCTGAGCGCGAAGAACAGCAAGACATCGAACGCGCGGAGTTGGAAGTCAGGCGCAGAGAGCGCGCTGAGCGCGAGCAGAGAGAAGCAGCGGTCAAACCGCAGCCGGTCAGCGAAGTGCTCAAGCGGCCACCGACTGCAAATTCGCTGGGAGGCGAATATGTTGGTCGCGGTGACGGGATGTACTACGCGAATATCTATGACTGGGATTTGTACCGGGACAAACTGCGGGTCCTTTACGTGACGAACCCATCACGCGATCAATATGTCCGGGATCGTCGTCAACACTTTGTCTATGTAATTGAGGCCGACGCCAACGGTAGCGTCACTCAGCATGACGTGACAGGCGAGCCGACAGCCAGAATCGCCGCAGCCGGCCTGCGCCATGGTCACGATGAGGCGATAATTCAGCACGTCGTTGCCGGGACTGCAGGTGAGGCAGGCGATATTGAGCGCTGGTCAATATCCGACAAGAAGAAGCTGTCGTCAGTCAGCGCGCCATCGGTGCAACCGTTTCGATTAAGCACGAGTGACGGCAACGTGTTGTTCGTCGGCGAAAATTATTCTCAGGGAAAAGATTCTTCTGTGTCGTGGATGAAAGTATCGCTTGAGGGAAAGATACTGGCGCGAGGAACTCGTGAGTCAGATATCAGCAAGCTTTCGACGTCGAACTGGTTTTCCACGCCAAATGGTGGCGGTGGATTCGTTATTGATGAGATTGCGAGTACGGAAAATGGCATGAACAGCGAGCTTGCAGCGCTCGCGAGACGCGTCGGGGCCCGTGAGATCACCGCCGTGGTCGGGAGTGAGAAGCGGCTATTGGTAACGGGCAACGGCTCGACACCTGCGTGGGAATCACCGGCGATTGCGAGAACGTTCATATGGCTTGGCCTGTCCGAACGTAGCTTGAGCACCATAATGGAAGAGGAGGCAGAGGTGCTCCGGGTTATGGGGGAAACAGAACATGAGCATGGGGCGCGTATTAGCCTTGGGGATAATGCTGTCGCGTCTGTTGCCGATGGCTATGGTGTTTTAGTTCAGAACAGTTTTAGCAACAGAGAGTTGTCTCCTGTGCACGGCAGCTGGTTGTATGAATATGCGATCAATGGCGATGTTCGCAAGACCTATCTGAATCCTGCAGCGGAGCATTTGCAGTCCAATTTCCAGTTTCTCGCCGCGTCGAGCCGCAATAACGTGTTCTTGTACGGTCGAGGCTCGTCATCTTACGTGGTTCAGCTTGACAAGGATCGCCGCGTTGCTGCTTACGGAAAGGCCGCCATTGGCCAAAGAATTGCCCCTGCCGGAATGGTCGCTGGTGATGGTGGCGTGTGGGTACTGGGTATAGGCAAAACCGATGATGGGCTGCAGAAAGTCTGGCTGGAGCGTATTGACTTCTAATCGGGCACAGGTCTGTCCCACAAATTCGTCCGCCTTGTGGCCGTCGGATCATGCGGGCGTATCAGCCAAGATGATCCTATTTGTGCCGAAGTAGTCTGCAAAAACGCCGATCCACATGGTTACCACTTTGCTATTTGTCAATCAGCACTAACGATCACATCGGGGCGTGCGGATACTCCGGCCTCCGGTTCTGAAACGACAGGATGGCGGGTTTCACCACGACGCCGCCGTCGACGTTCACTGCCCTCCTGATGGTCTCGTTCTGTTGCCAGCTTTCCCGGCCCTCCAACACTGACGGGAGATGAACGACCAGGGCGGCGGAGATGGCGCGCGATGCACTTTCCCAAAGATACGAGGGCGTGTGATCGACCGCGTAGTAGTCGGTCTGTTCCACTTTGAGTATCGGCTTCCTGAACGTCGTAGGTTTGGCGAAATAGAACCCCATGCCTTCGTCACAACTCACATCGATGATCAGGCAGCCTGGACGCAAACAGGTTTTTTCAGCCTCCGTAACGAACATCATGGGGTGGTCCGGTTCCTGAAACGTCCCGTTGATGATGATATCGGACTCACTGATGAGATCGGTCAAGGGGCGCGTGCTCCCGTCGTGCTCGACCTCCAGCATGCGTGCCTTTCCCTCCCCGCCGGCGGCGATTCGGACATAGTGACAATCCAGCACTTCCTCCCGCACCTCGTGGTCAGGGCGCTGTATGCAGATCGTGATATCCCGGAAACCGTGGGCCTTGAGCGCGTAGATCGCCCCGCGGCTCACCGCACCGAAACTGAATATAATCACTTTGCGTTGGTTGCCGTAATGCCCGTCAATGCCCTTGAGTTGCAGCGCATGCAGCACGGCGCAGTAGCCAGCCATTTCGTTGTTCTTGTAAAACGTGTGTCGTCCGATGGCCCCGTTGGGGCTCCAGACGAACATGTCCTCGAAGGCAATAAGTGTTTGTCGGCGGTCAATTGCTGCCTGTGTGATCGGTCGCTGTTGCGCGCAATGCGGATAGCCCCAGAGGATGCCCCCTTCCATGAGTTCCTCGAAATCCTCAAGCATCGGCTTGTTCAGAATGATCGCGCCCAACTCAGCCAGGAGTTCGTGACGGGGGGCGACGCCCCCCGACCGCTTGGCCATGTCTGCATCGCTGAGCTCGAACCGTTCCCCATAGCCTTCTTCAAAAATTAATCGGCGACGCACGGATTCAGGCAGGCGCCGCAAATGATCGGGATGGATAGGCACACGACGCTCATCGATCTTTTTGGAAGTTCCAATGACTCCCATTTTCAATTTACTCACAGTAGTTCCTTTCGATTGAATAAAACAAGCACGCGGAACACACTTGCGGTTATTTTTTGGCGGGCTGGAAGTGCAGCGGATCCCTCAAGTTCTGCAGCGCCCTGTAATAAAACAGCGCACTCGGTCGTTTTTCCTTGAATCGCAACTGTTTCAGAAATCCCACTTCTTCGTCGGACACATCGCCGCTGAGCACAGCGTCACTTAGAAACGCTGTTAACCCCGGCTCGCCCTCGCCGGGAGCGTCGAAGTCTGTTTCGATGAAGGCGAATTTCTTCGGTTTGCCCAGGATCAGTCTTTCGTTCAGCACGATTTCCATATCGAACGTCATCAGATCGATGTCCCAGCTTGCGATTAGCGGATCGAGAAAGGAGATGCAGTCTTCGTTTGAAACGTTGAAGATATCGGTGTCGAGGAACTCCAGTAAGATCACGCGCATCTGCGCATAGCTCTTGTTACTAAGCTCTGCAACCCGGTGGAGCCAGGCTTCATTGTCCAGCTCCGATCTCGCGGCCTGCCTGACAACATCGAGGAGCTTCTGTGTTATCAGCTGCTCCAGTTCGCCGAAAGCCTGTCTTTCGAATACCGCGCGGATTTGTTGCCGTCGGGCAGGCCTGCACTTTCGCAATATCAGTTCCCGGGTTTCTTTCAGCAACGCACCTTGCGGTTCTTCATAGCCGCGCCGCAGTTCATCCAACCGCTCTTCGCGCGCCAGTGTCGCGAGCTCGCCTTTGGATAGCTGCAGAAACTTGCCCATTTTTTCGTAGATATCGGTTCTGTTCGGAGCCGGTGGCAACTTCCTCCGGTTGAGCAGCTGCGATATGTAGGATTCCGTCACTTCGGCGGCCGCCGCCAGGTCCTTCTGCTCGAGCCCGAGTTCCTTGAGCCGCGTCTTTATTACAGAGCAAACGTCCATTGGCGCCCTCAGTTGATTCACAAAGATAGTTAAGTAAAGAAATGATTACAGAATTCACTTGACTATTCAAGCTAATTAACTAACTATGGTTAACCGATCAACCGAGCTTCCGAAGACTGCGGCCGGGCTTCATATACCGAGGTGACCAAGCTGCTGTCGAAGCCGGCGAAAATGAAGGACTGTTGATCCGTGACAGCCAACAGCTCTTCCCCAAGGACCACAACGAGACAACAGAATGGCATGGCAAAACGGTAACAACGGCAAGTCCGGTTCGCGAAGAAGCGGCGCAAATCCAGGCTCCGAGCTGGAGCAACTGCTCGGTCAAGGTCAGGCGGGTCTGAAGCAAATCATGGGCGGCGGCTCAACCAGAGGCATTGTGATCATCGCGATCGCACTATTGCTGTTCGGCGCATGGACCGCGTACTACACGGTGCCGAGTGACTCTGTAGCGGTGGTGCAGCGCTTCGGCAAGTATCTGAAAGTTGTCCAACCCGGCCTGCATTTCAAGTTTCCCCTTGGCATAGATGCCGCAACCATCGTGCCGGTCAAGCGTCAGCTCAAGCAGGAATTCGGATTCACAACCCCGGGCGCAACGGACCTCTACCAAAGTCCCGTCGACGGCAGGCGCGAAACGGAGATGGTGACGGGCGATCTCAATGCTGCCCTGGTGGAATGGGTCGTCCAATACCGCATCTCGGATCCGGCAAAGTACCTGTTTGAAGTCCGCGAGCCGCGCGCGACCCTGCGATATGTTTCCGAGTCGGTCATGCGGGAAGTTGTCGGTGATCGCACCGTGGACGAGGTGATCACCATCGGGCGCCAGGAGATCGAGTCGGAAGCGCTCGTCAAAATGCAGGCCCTGTCGACGAAGTACGTGATGGGCATCAACATCGACCAGGTGCAGCTCAAAAACATCAATCCTCCAAGACCTGTGCAGGAGTCGTTCAACGAAGTTAACCAGGCGCAGCAGGAGAAAGAAAAATTGATCAACGAAGCCCGGCGCGAATACAACAAGGTGATTCCTTTGGCGGGGGGCGAGAAAGACCGACGAATTCGCGAGGCCGACGGCTACCGCCTGAAGCGCATCAATGAAGCGGAAGGTGACGTTGCTCGATTCAGCGCACTGTTGACCGAGTATACGAAAGCCCCGGAAGTCACGAGGCGCCGAATCTACGTCGAAACGATGCAGTCAGTCCTGCCTGGGATTCGCTCCAAAATCATTGTCGATGATGAGACACGCAACATCCTGCCGCTGCTGAACCTCGATACTCAGAACGGTGATCGGCCATGAGCAAACTTGCTACTTTGCTGGTGTTACTGGCGGCTGCGGCCTTTGTCTTGCTCAGTTCTATCTACACGGTCAACGAGGTCGAGCAGATTATCATCACCCAGTTTGGCAAGCCGGTGGGTGAGCCCGTGACCACGGCCGGGCTGAAAATAAAGACGCCCTTTATTCAACAGGTGAATTCGATCGACAGGCGCGTGCTCGAATGGGATGGAAACCCCTCGGACATGCCAACCAAGGACAAGCTGTATATCTCGGTCGACCTGTTCGCCCGTTGGCGGATCACCGATCCGCTGCAGTATTTTCTGAGGCTTCGCGACGAACGCAGCGCGCAATCCCGTCTCGACGATATTCTGGGCAGCGAGACCCGCAATGCGGTGGCCAAGCACGAACTCATCGAAATTATTCGCACTACCAAGGATCGCGTGCCGTTGCGTGATGCGTTGTTGACGGATGCGGAACGCAACCTGAACATGGGGACATTGGTGCCGATCCAGAAAGGACGGAAGCTGGTCGAACAGGAAATATTCGCCGCAGCCGCGGAGAAGGTCCAGGTCTTCGGCATCGAACTGCTGGACATACGCTTCAAGCGAATTAATTACAATGAGAGTGTCCGCCCGAAAATCTACGATCGAATGATCAGCGAGCGGCGTCAGATCGCCGAGCGCTTCCTGTCGGAAGGTAACGGCGAAGCGGCCAGAATTCGTGGCAATCGTATCCGCGACCTGAACAAGATCGAATCCGAAGCCTATCGGCAGGTCGAAGAAATTCGCGGTGTGGCCGACGCGAAAGCTACGGAAATTTATGCCAGCGCCTATAACCAAAGCCCCGAGGCTGTTGCGTTCTATGAATTCACACGGACCATGCAGTCTTACAAGTTCATCATCGCCGAAAACACGACCCTTGTTCTGTCAACGGACAGCGACCTGTTCAAATTTATGAAAGGCATGGATCCAAAGGAAAGAGACGTTCGATGAACGTAAGAAAACCGACAATCAAAGTGATCACATTTGCCTTGATTCAGCTGGCGGTACTCGCCGGCACCGCGGCGCTCGCCCAGGCGCAGGCTGCTGGTGCCGCAATACCCGCAAACGCGAGCGCGAAGCCCTATAGTAGCGGCTGGCAGTGCGACAGGGGGTTTCACCCCGAAGATGGCAACTGCGCCGCTGTGAATCTACCCGAAAACGCGTACCTGACGGAGTCGTCCTACGGGGACGGCTGGAGCTGTAACTATGGCTACAAGCAGAATCGAGATACCTGCAACGCGGTTGCGTTGCCGGCAAATGCGCGCCTGAGTGGTGTGTCCGGCGATAGATGGCAATGCAACAGGGGCTACCGAAAAGACGGTGCGACCTGCGCGGCCATCGACGTGCCGGCAAACGGCTATTTAACGGAAAACTCGAGCGGATCAGGCTGGAGTTGCGAACGCGGATACCAGGCGACGAAGCGCAACTGCGCGGCCATCGCGGTGCCGTCGAATGGACACCTGGCCTTTACGTCGAGAAATTCCGGCTGGGAATGCGATCGCGGCCATATCGAAGTCGATGGCAGGTGCGACGCCATTACTGTGCCTGAAAACGGCTACGTGTCCGGGCGGCCTTACGGGCAAGGCTGGGAATGTGATCACGGATATCGGAGAGTCCAGGCGGCATGCGTTGTCGTAGAGTTGCCTAAAAATGCACATCTGGATTTCTCTGGAAATGACTGGGAGTGCAATCAACCTTACCGCAAGCGTCAGAATGTGTGCGCATCGGGAGATGCTACTGAATGAAGCAGACCCTCCGGGCAGCTACGCTGTCCTGATTCGCTTTGCGAACCGGTCTGCCCCTGGCCACCACCTCTTAAATCAAAAGTAAATTCTGCCGATCGGGAGGGCAGGGTCAACGAAGCGGAAGTTCGACTCCCTCCTTCATCAACCGTTGCTTTTCGAGGTGTTGGTTCTGGCCAGGAAGTCATTCTTTAGCAACTCAGCCAGGAACACGTCGCCGGTCTCCCGGCTGTACGTCGAAATGTAAGCGAGTACGGGAGCTGCGTGGCTCAGCACCTTCTTGCTCGGCTCCAATGCCTGCATCCGTTCCATGGTTTGTTCGGGTTTTGCAAGGAGCTGCAGGCATTCCCCCTGGGTCATGGACGCTAGCAGAATGTTCAATTGCGTACTCAGCTTTTGCATCTTCTCATCTCCTGCGACGATATCGACAAGTTAACTTTTCGGACGATTCCATGGAATCGAACAGAACGTAATCCCCAACGATGTCTTTCCAGCCAAGCCTTGATCGGCGTTGCTGGCTTCTGCTAACACGTTAACGTGGCGATCGTGGCTTGCCGCAACCAGCGCTATGGTTTCTTATTGATGGAAAGCCTGTTTGCAATTTTCTTGAGTGACTCCGACAGGTCTTCCCAGGCACTTTCGGTGCCGTCCTTAAGATCCTCCCAGGAGTCATCGCTGGCGGCCTTCAACCGTTCCAGTCGGCGCTGAACCTTAGCGAGCTGTGAATCAGCCTTCGCTTCTGCCTTTTGCAGCAACTCGACGGCCTCGATCTGGCCGCCCGCTACAGCGCCCTTGATCTTCGCTTTCACGACAGCCAGTTTGCCCTGCGCTTCCTCAAGCTTTGCTTCCGTCTTGCGGGTATAGGCGGTTTTCTTTGTCCGGTCAGCAGTTTTCTTTTTCTTGGTCATAATCAGTCTTCCTTTTTGGGTCGAATCACGAGGTCGATGCGACGATTCTTGGCGCGCCCTTCCACGGTTTCGTTGTTAGCAACCGGGCGTGATTCGCCGAAGCCAACGAACTCGACGTCGTCGGGTGACAGATCGCGCATATTTGCGAGCAAGTACTGCCGTACCGCCTGAGCCCGATCACGCGACAAGGTCAGGTTTGTCTCGTCACCGCCAAAGGAGTCCGTGTGGCCTTCAACCACAACCTGACTGTTGGGGAATGCCCTGATCGCGTCCTGTACCTTGCGCAGAAGAGCAAAATACTGGGATTCGATCTGAGCGCTGCCGGAAGGGAAGATCAGGCCGATCGGTCGCACCAGAACATTCTGTCCCTGCGTAAATATCAATGCTTCGCCGGGGCCAAACAGGGTTTCGACCTGCCTGAAGCGACGGCGCTGCTCTTCCTGTAGAGCGAGGCGCTCTGACTGCGTGCCAAGTTTAACCTCGAGCTGCTGAATCTCGCCTTCAAGTTCGAGAATCTGCGAGCGACGCTCGCTGAGTTCGTAGGCGTCTTTCTGCAGTTTCTCGATGCTGGCAGTGATGGCAGTCGTTGGTACCTCGTATCCGTTATCGAACTCGGCGACCTGGTCGAGCATTCCGGCGACGCGGGCAATTGGACGTTCTGCAGCCAGCGCAAAGTCCTCAAGGCTGACGTCGCGGTCGCGAACAGGCTTCAACGTACGTGCAAGGTACATCGCATGCTTGATTTCATACTTCGCCTCACGGGCAAGGCTTCTCGGCTCATCCGTATCGTAGCGATTCTCGTTAAGAGACTTTTCAGCCTTCATCAACAACGATTCTGCTCGTGCCAGGGTTTTCGGCGCATCTCGATCAACACGATCCTTCTTGGCCTGTGCAATAAGGCGACGCGTTTCGTCCAGGTAGTTTGCCTTGATGGCGGTCAACTCGGCTTTGCGATACATGTCGGCGGCATCAGTGGCACGCGAACGTGCGGAATTGACGTTGCCATCCTCGAGTCGAGTAGCGGCCGACGCGAATCGCTCTTCGGCATCGCGCCACTGTTCAGTAGCGAACTGAGCAGCGTTAGCCGCTTCAGCGTCGTCGCGCGCTTGAATGGCGCTTGAGAAAGTGACATTTGCCAGGCGCGTAGCGTCAACGGCTATTCGTAACGATGCTGCGGCCGATGCCAGGTCCTTTTTAATACTTTCAATGCTACGCCCGCGTTGAAGCTTGTCTTCGGCAGCGCGATAATATTCGGCGGCCTCGCCGTAACTCTTCGGCGCGAGCACATTAGCGCGTGCCTCGTTTGCCGCCTTTAACGCGGCGTCTGCCTGTTCGAACAGCGTGTCGCGAAGGTCAGTCTGTGCAGAAGCACCGAAGGCAATCACACACAGCAAAGCGGTGGCGATTGCTCGCCACGCAGAGTGATTTTGAAAACGCATAGGAATATCTCCCGAGTTCTAAAAAATATGGCCTTTCGGGCCAAGCGAACCTGGAAGTCTGGGACCAATACAATAATAAGTAAAACTAAAAAAAGTAGTATGTTTGATAAAGACTGTTTATCAACAGTTTTCCCTGCATGCGAGCGGGGTTCATCCCTGGCAAGGGTCGAACCCATATGAAACAGGCCTACAGCTGCTTGCAGGCACGTAGGCGCTGCGTCAATGCAAGCAGCTCCGCGAGGTATTCCTCGCCCTGTTCCTTCGTATAGGCATTCCCTCGCATCTCGAGATCAATCGCATCGATCGCATCCCGCGTCGTTTTCTCGCACTCGGCACGGCCCTGTGACACCGCTTCGGGTAGCGTTGCTTCGGCGGGCGTCGACGGGCTTGCGGGTTCGTCGACGGGATTAACGAAGTCAGAGGCATTATCCTCAGCAGCGGGTGTGTCGCTTTGGCTATGACTCTCGTCGGCTTCGCTGCCGTTGTCGACATGCACGGCGGGCGCGGCGCAGGGGGTTTCCTGAAAGGCGGTCGTGCCATCCGCCAGCAAACAACGATGGATCTCGGTATCTGCCGCGACGCTCGTACCAGCGAGTATCAGGATTACCATGGTGTGTTTCAGCATAAGCCTGGCCCGGCCCGGATGAGTCTTTATTCGCTCACGCAGCGCGCGTCTTCTCAATCAGTCCCTGCGAACGAAGGTACTCATCGTAGGTGCCTGAATAGTCGATGATCTTCTGCGGCGTCATTTCGATGATTCGTGTTGCAAGCGATGATACGAAATCCCTGTCGTGGCTGACAAAGATCAGCGTGCCAGGGTAATTTTCGAGCGCGAGATTGAGGGCCTCGATTGATTCCATGTCGAGGTGATTCGTTGGCTCGTCCATCACGATCACATTCGGTTCCTGCAAAGCCAGCTTGCCGAACATCAAGCGACGTTGTTCGCCGCCCGATACCACCTTCACTGATTTCTCACTGTCGTCGCGGGAAAACAACATTCGGCCGAGCGTGGCTCGCAGCAACTGCTCGGGAGAGCCGGTCGGTTGCCACTGTGTGATCCAGTCAAACAGGCTGATGTCGTGTTCAAACTCGTGCGCGTTATCCTGAGCGAAATAGCCAGGCTGGGAATTTTCCGCCCACTTGACCTCGCCGCTATCAACATTGATCTCCTGCAGCAGGCAACGCAGCAGCGTCGTCTTGCCGATGCCGTTCGGACCAAGAATCGCGACTCGCGAGCCCGCCTCGATCGTAAGGTCGAGGTTCTCAAAGAGCGGACCCTCATCAAAACTCTTGCTCAAACCCGTCGCTTCGACAGCGAGACGACGCAGTGGCTTTGCCTGCTCGAAACGAATGTAGGGGCTGACACGGCTCGATGGTTTGATATCTTCGAGCTCGATTTTCTCAAGCTGCCTGGCGCGCGATGTGGCTTGCTTCGCCTTTGAAGCATTGGCAGAAAAACGACTGACAAATGCCTGCAACTCGGCCATCTTGGCTTTCTTCTTGGCATTGTCCGCGTACATTCGCTCACGCACCTGCGTTGCCGCTGTCATGTACTCGTCATAATTGCCCGGAAAAAGCTGCAACTTGCCGTAGTCAAGATCCGCCATGTGCGTGCACACACGGTTTAGAAAGTGACGATCATGCGAAATGATAACCATCGTCGACTTGCTGGAATCCAGGAAATCTTCCAGCCACCGGATGGTGTTGATGTCGAGGTTGTTGGTCGGCTCGTCGAGCAGCAACACGTCCGGATCGGAGAACAGTGCCTGTGCGAGCAGCACCCGGAGCTTCCAGCCCGGTGCGATAGCACTCATCGGTCCCTGGTGCTGATTGACCGGGATACCGATGCCCTCCAGGAGCTCGCCTGCCCGCGATTCCGCCGAATAGCCGTCCATTTCCGCGAACTCGCCCTCAAGATGGGCGACCAGAATGCCTTCTTCGTCACTCATCTCGGGCAGCGCGTAGATGCGATCACGTTCCTGCATCACGGTCCAGAATTTCTCGTAACCCATCATCACCACGTCCAGAACGCGATAGTCCTCGTACGCGAACTGGTCCTGCGAAAGCTGCCCGACCCGGGCATTGGGTTCGACAGAAACGTTGCCAGCAGTGGGCTCCAGCTCTCCGGCCAGTATTTTCATCAAGGTTGATTTGCCGCAACCGTTGGCGCCGATCAGGCCATAGCGATTGCCGTTGCCGAAGGTCGCGGAAACATTCTCGAACAGGGGTTTGGCGCCGAACTGAATCGACAGGTTATTTGCAGAAATCATGGGTTTGGACCGGGCGGAGGTGAATAAGCGGCCGGATGCTATCATGCTCCGCCCGCCGGTGGGGTCTCCACCGGCTTTTTCCTACTCCAGAGCAATACGATGTCCAAGTCTGATGCCAAGCCAGGCACGACCAGTTTTCGCGATCTCAAGCTATCCGAACCCCTGCTACGAGTGCTGGATGAGATCGGCTATGAAACACCAACTCCGATTCAAAGCCAGGCGATACCGCTACTGATGAACGGCCGGGACATCCTGGGGCATGCACCCACGGGCACTGGAAAGACAGCCGCATTCGCCTTGCCATTACTGTCCCGTATCGACGTGCAGAACAAAAACATCCAGGTCCTGACGCTCACTCCTACTCGTGAACTGGCCATTCAGGTCGCCGAAGCGTTTCAGCATTACGCGTCCCACATCAAAGGATTTCATGTGCTGCCCGTTTACGGCGGCCAGGAATATGGCGGTCAAATTCGACAACTCAAACGGGGCGTGCAGGTTATCGTTGGAACCCCTGGTCGCCTGATGGACCACATGCGCAAAGGTACTCTGAAGCTCGGTGGCTTGCAGGCGGTGGTCCTGGACGAAGCCGATGAAATGCTACGCATGGGATTCATCGACGAAGTGCAGTGGATACTCGATCAAACGCCTGACAAACGTCAAATGGCATTGTTCTCCGCAACGATGCCGAGAGAGGTCGAACGAATTGCGCGGCGTTATCTGAATAACCCGGCAGAAATTTCGATCAAGGCGCGCACCGCAACCGCAGAAACCATTCGCCAGCGTTATTGGCAGGTCAGTGGCCTGCACAAACTCGACGCATTGACGCGGATACTCGAGGTCGAACCCTTCGATGCCATCCTGATGTTTGTTCGCACCAAGACCGCAACAATGGAACTCGCCGAGAAACTCGAGGCCCGCGGCTATGCTGCCGCAGCGATGAACGGCGACATGGCGCAGAAGCACCGTGAACAAACCGTTGAGCGTTTTAAGAAAGGGTCGCTGGATATTCTGGTTGCGACCGATGTTGCAGCACGCGGTCTCGACGTAGACAGGATCAGTCATGTCATCAACTACGATGTGCCCTACGACACCGAGGCGTACATTCATCGCATCGGTCGCACGGGACGGGCGGGGCGACGTGGCGATGCCATCCTGTTTGTGGCGCCGCGTGAACGACGCATGTTGGCGGCGATTGAAAAAGCAACGCGGCAGAAAATTGAACAGATGGTGCTGCCGAGCACGGAAGCCGTTAACAATAAGCGCATCGCCGATTTCAAACAGAGTATTACGAATACGCTTAACCTGGGTGAACTCGGATTCATGCAGGGCCTTGTCGAGCAATATCGGCAGGAGCACGACGTTCCTGCCGTCGAGATAGCTGCCGCCCTGGCGAAGATGACTATTGGCGACAAGCCGATGCTGCTCAGTCCCGACAAGAACACGGGCAAGGCCAGGATCAGGCCTGTCCGGGATGTGGAGGGCGGCGCGGAACGCTACCGGATAGAGGTCGGTCATGTACACGGCGTCAAGCCAGGGAATATCGTTGGTGCTATCGCCAACGAATCGGGTTTGGACGGTGAGCATATCGGAAGTATCGAAATTGAGGCGCAGTACAGCCTGGTCGATCTCCCGGCGGGAATGCCGAAAGACATATTTATGGATCTGAAGAAAGTCCGGATTTGCGGTCAGGCGATGAATATTTCATTGCACGGCGAAGCCAGGGCTCCGCGAAAAAGAAAAGGCAAGTCGAGCCGTAAAGGAAAGCCCAAAGGAAATTTCAAGGCGGGAGGCAAGTCGAAGTCTGCGCCACGGAACAGGAAACCGGGGAAGCGGAGCAAGTAGGGCTATAGTTGGTCGTGAAAAAGGCGAAGAAAAACGAAAAGGCGCGCATCGGCGAGTGATCCGATCGGGCAGGTCACGGCGATCCCTTCGGGCATCGGAGTTGAGGGCCGTGTGGCAATCTCGTATAGACAGAGCCGTTCGTCACTGTTAACAATATTTTGAGGCGTTTGACCTCAACTTGGTGCAGGAGAATATGATGGACAACATCGAGAACCTGTTTGATAAGACGGTTGGCGAAATAGAACGCATGCTCAATTCGAAGACCGTGGTTGGCGATCCGATCGAGATTGAAGGCAATACCCTGATTCCCCTGGTAAACGTCGGCTTCGGCTTCGGCGTTGGCAGCGGGAAGGGTACTGAGCAGGAAAAAGGCAGTGGTCATGGAGGCGGCACGGGCGGCGGCGGTGGTGTAAAACCTGTGGCCCTGGTCGTTATCAACAGCGACGGTGTCCACGTCGAGGCGATAAAGTCGGGTGCCGCATCCGCCTTCGAGAAGGTCGCGGAGACCGTTGGCAAGGCGGCGGCCGCGAAGGCCGGGCAAACCAAGCACTAACACGTTGCACGTGTCGTGCTAATCGGGACGGTCATATTCCTGTCGCTTATCGTCATTTTGCTGGCATTGCCGGTGACGCTGACGTATCGGTGTTCCTGGAAGCGGACGCTATCAGCTGATCTCAGGCTGAATTGGGCGTACGGGCTGGTTCGCGCCGATGTATCCCCCAATCTCTCGAGTCCCGACCCGGACCAGGCCACAGCGGTTGCCAGGAAAGGCGATTGGTGGGGCAGGTCGAAAGGCGGGAAGAGCAACCTACTGGCCGCGATTCGTCAAACGTCGTTTCGCCGTCGAATCCTGCGATTGCTGTCCGACCTGTGGTCGGCGATTCACAAGAAGGACGTCCGGCTTTGGATCCGTGCGGGCCTTGGCGATCCTGCCGACACCGGCCGGCTGTGGGCAGTGCTCGGCCCCTTGTCAGGCATTTTTTCGCGGCCCGGCGACATCAACGTCGCAATCGAACCCGATTTCCTCGACGCCACTCTCGAGGTCGACAGCAGCGGAATCGTGCGGGTGGTGCCGCTGCAGATCGTGATCATCGCGCTCGGGCTCCTTGTTTCGCCAGCGATGTGGCGAGGCATCATGCTGATGCGGACATCCGGGTGAAACATGACGAGGCTGCGCGCGAGAACCGTCTTCTGCGATGACACGCTCACGGTAACGGCCGTCGAGAAACTGGCGTTGCGCAGCGGCACGTTAGAGCGCGGGTGTTTTTTTTGCGGCAGCCTGCGGCCGGTCGCGGTCATCGTAAAGCTACCAGATAGAACCTATGCGCTCGACATGGCCGCGCAAGGGCTTGACCTTGATCACGTCGAGCTGCCGGCCGGCTTCGACCTGGAGTAGCCGGGGATTGACAATGGTGCCCGGCCAAATATGAACAACATCAATGCGACAAAAATAGACCGGAACGCGAGCTGCCTCGTCGGGCAGGGTCTGACCAAGGTTTATCACACGGGCGAGATCGACATCCATGCTTTGCGCGGCGCAGATTTTGAATTGCGCCCGGGCGAACTCATCGTGCTGCTCGGACCCTCGGGCAGCGGCAAATCTACGCTCCTCAACATACTGGGGGGACTCGACACGCCAACCTCCGGGGAACTCTATTTCGAGGATCACGACCTCACCCGGGCGGACGAGCATGGCCTGACACTGTTCCGGCGCGAGCATGTTGGCTTCGTGTTTCAGTTCTACAACCTGATTCCGAGTCTTACGGCGCGCGAAAACGTTGCGCTGGTCACGGAGATCGCCCAATCACCAATGCGGCCCGAGGAGGCGCTGAGTATTGTCGGCCTCGAGAATCGCATGGACCATTTCCCGGCCCAGCTCTCGGGCGGCGAGCAGCAACGCATCGCTATTGCGCGTGCAATAGCAAAGCAGCCCGAAATACTGCTCTGCGACGAACCGACGGGCGCGCTCGACAGCAAGACAGGAATCCTCGTTCTGGAGGCAATAGAGCGCGTGAATCGCGAGCTCGGTACAAGCACGGCGGTCATTACGCATAACTCGATCGTGGCAGGCATGGCCGATCGCGTTATCCACATTGCCGACGGCCGCATCGCCTCGATCGACGTCAACGCCGAGCGGCGGCCAGCTCGAGAGCTGTCATGGTGAGCCGATGCGTTCGCTAAGCCGAAAACTCGTGCGGGACCTGTGGCGCCTGCGTGGCCAGGTCATCGCCGTGGCTATGGTACTCGGGTCCGGTGTCGCGGTGCTTGTCATGTCGATGTCAACGTACGTGGCGCTCAGTGACACGACGACAGCCTACTACGAGCGTTACCGTTTCGCCGACGTGTTCGCGGCGGCGACACGCGCGCCGGATCGGGTTGCAAGACGCATCGCGGCAATTCCCGGGGTGCAGTTCGTCGAGCCGCGCATCGCGCGGTTTGCGACGCTGGACATCGAGGGCTTCATCGAGCCTGCGATTGGCAGGCTCACCTCGATTCCCGAGGATCGGCAACCGACGCTTAACCAGCTGGCATTGCAGAGCGGGCGATGGATCGAGCCAGGTCGTCATGACGAGGTCATCGTTAACGAACCATTCGCCGAGGCGCACGCGCTCGGGACGGGCGACCGGTTCGCGGCGATCATCAACGGGCGCAAACGCGAACTAACGGTTGTCGGCACGGCGCTGTCACCGGAGTTTATATACGCGCTCGGGCCCGGCGCATTGCTGCCGGACGACAAGCGCTTCGGCATCATCTGGATGAGCGACAAAGCGCTCGAGGCCGCGTTCGATCTCGAGAACTCTTTCAATGAAATTTCGCTGACGCTGCTGCGTGACGTAGCGCCGGAACCCGTCATCGAGCAGATCGATGTGCTCCTCGAGCGATACGGTGGCGTCAGCGCGATTCCACGCGCCGACCAGATCTCGAACTGGTTCATCATGAATGAGCTGGACCAGATCTGGACAATGTCGTCGATCCTGCCGACGATATTTCTCAGCGTCGCCGCCTTTCTTTGCTACATGGTGCTCGGCCGGCTGATTGCGACGGAGCGGAGCGAAATCGGCCTGTTCAAGGCGTTCGGGTACAGCAATCTCGAGGTTGGCTGGCATTACACGAGATTCGTCATCGCAATTGCCGTTCTCGGCAGTGTCGTCGGCTGGGCGCTCGGGGCGTACCTGGGCCGGGTAAACACCGAGCTGTACGCGCAGACGTTTCGCTTTCCGTTACTGATCTATCGGCCGAGCACGGCGGCGTTCATGGTCGCCGGTGCCATCAGCCTCCTGGCCACGCTGCTGGGTGCGCTGGGTGC
>JBATHK010000020.1:0-33678 GCA_049666725.1 Woeseiaceae bacterium | reverse complement strand
GGTTTACAGACACCGCTATACGACAAACACGTTGAGGCCGGCGCGCGTATCGTTGACTTTGGCGGCTGGGATATGCCGCTGCACTACGGCTCGCAAAAAGAAGAACACCTTGCAGTGCGGCAGAATGCCGGCATTTTCGACGTCTCGCACATGACGATCGTCGACCTTGGCGGCAACAAGGTACGCGAGTTTCTGCAGCTGCTGGTTGCCAATGATGTCGCCAAGCTCAAGGACTTCGGTAAAGCGCTGTATACCTGCATGCTAAATTCGGCCGGCGGCGTAATCGATGATTTGATCATCTATTTCATTGCCGATACGCAGTACCGGTTGATTGTCAATGCAGCGACGCGCGAAAAGGACCTCGCCTGGATCGGGCAACAGGCCGCTCCGTTCGACGTCAAGGTCGTTGAGCGCGCCGAACTGGCGATGATCGCCGTGCAGGGACCGAACGCGCGCGCGCTGGCCACGCCTTGCATAGGCGCAGATTGGCGTGATGCGGCGCTGGCATTGAAACCCTTCAATGGCCTGCAGGCAGGCGACGTTTTCGTGGCGCGCACGGGCTACACGGGTGAGGACGGCTGGGAGATCGTGCTGCCGTCGGCCAGTGCGCCGGCCACCTGGGATCGCCTGCTGGCGGCCGGGGCGGCGCCTTGCGGACTCGGTGCACGAGACACCCTGCGGCTCGAAGCCGCGATGAACCTGTATGGCTCGGACATGGACGAGTCGGTTTCGCCGCTCGAAGCAGGGCTTGCCTGGACCGTCGCCTGGGAACCGGCCGATCGCGATTTCATCGGCCGGCAGCCGATGGAGAAACTGCGCAACTCTGCCGACAAAAAGCGATTCGTCGGTCTGCTCCTGGAAGATCGTGGTGTGTTACGCAATCACCAGAAAGTTGTCGTCGCAGGAGTGGGCGAGGGAGAAATCACGAGCGGCGGGTTCTCACCAACGCTGGGGCGCTCGATCGCGCTGGCTCGTGTTCCTGCAGGCGACTACGACCGCGCCCAGGTAGAAGTCAGGGGCAAGCTCCTGGATGTCCGAATCGTTAAAACACCGTTCGTGCGTAACGGGAAAATTCTGATCGACGTCTGACGTCGTTGCAAAAAAGAAATCATAGGGAGTAGCAACATGAGTGAATTGCCGGGAGACCTTCTTTATACGAAAGACCACGAGTGGCTGCGGCGTGAGGACGACGGCACGGTTACGGTGGGTATCACTGACCATGCCGCAACCTCGCTGGGCGACCTCGTGTACGTCGAGCTGCCTGAGGTCGGGCAAGAGGTCGAAAGTGACGGTGAAATGGCGGTTGTGGAATCTGTTAAAGCGGCTTCCGATGTGTATGCGCCTATTGCGGGCAGCGTTGTCGCTGTCAATGAAGATCTCGCTGATGTTCCTGAAAAAATTAATTCGGAGCCCTACGGCGAAGGATGGATCGTCAGGCTTACGCCGAGTGATGACATCGATGAAAGCGCGTTGATGTCGCCCGATGCCTACCAACAGCTTCTTGATGAGCTCGACGACTGAGTAACCTGTAATGCCCTTCATTCCCCATACTGAGAAAGACACCCAGGAAATGCTGGCGGCGATCGGCGCCGACTCCATCGAGGATCTGTTTGACGAGATTCCGGCGGAGCTCCGTATCGACCATCTTCACGGCGTGCCGGAAGCGAAGAACGAAATGGAAATCGCGCGGCTCATGCGGGAGCGCGCGGCGATGGACGGCTCACCGCTGTGCTTTATCGGTGCCGGTGCCTACGAGCATCATATTCCGGCGGCCGTCTGGGACATTGCGACTCGCGGCGAGTTCTACAGTGCCTATACGCCTTACCAGGCTGAAGCGAGCCAGGGCACCCTGCAGGTCATTTACGAATACCAGACGATGATTACGCAGCTGACCGGCCTCGATGTCAGCAATGCGTCGCTCTACGACGGTGCATCGGCACTGGCCGAAGCGGCACTGATGTCCGTGCGCGCAAACCGGCGCGTGAAGACGGGGCTGGTGCTGCTGGCACCGGGTGTGAATCCCGTCTATGAACAGGTCGCATCGGCGATCGCGGGCAGCCAGGGCCTGACGTTCGAACGCCTGCCCATGGATCCCGCGACCGGCAACGTGGCTTTTGGCGAGCTTCGTGAAGACCAGAATCCGGTTGCCGTCGTCATGCAACAGCCGTCATTTCCGGGCACGCTTGAAGACGTCGACCGGCTGTCCGACTGGGCGCACGCGCAGGGCGCGATTGTTATCGGGGTCGTCAATCCGGTCTCTTTGGCGCTCCTGAAGGCACCCGGCCACTGGGGTGAGCACGGCGCCGATATCGCGATCGGTGAAGGACAGCCGCTGGGTGTGCCGATGTCTTCCGGCGGGCCTTACTTCGGTTTCATGACCTGCAAGCAGTCACACGTGCGTCAGATGCCGGGACGCATCGTAGGACGTACCACCGACCTCGACGGTAACCCGGGTTTCGCCCTGACTCTGCAGGCGCGTGAGCAACATATCCGGCGCACCAAGGCCACCTCGAACATCTGCACGAACCAGGGCCTGATGGTCACGGCCGCTACGATTTACATGTCGTTGCTGGGTCTTGACGGGATTGCGGCGGTGGCGCGGCGCTCGCATGCCAATACGAGCCGGCTGGTCGAAGGACTCACCGCGGTCAAAGGCGTGCAGCGCTTGTACGAAGGGCCGTATTTCCACGAGGTGGCATTAAAACTGGATCGCCCGGTGGCGCCGCTGCTTGCCGCACTCGCTGAGCAGAACATTCTGGGCGGCTATGATCTGACTGGTTTCGCAGGCACGGACGCGCTGTTGGTCTGTGCCACCGAAACAAAGTCGGTGGCGGATATCGATGCCTATGTTTCGGCGCTCGCCGATGTGATGGCCTGATGAGGTCGGAGAAAAGATAGTGGCAAAAATTCAGTTTGAAAGTGCGTCGTATCGCACCTACGGTGACCTGCCCGTGGTCGGTAGTCGTGCGCCCGACGTTTCGCTCGTCAATACCAACCTGCAAAACGTGTCGCTTGCGAACTGGATGGGCAAGCGAAAGATCATGAATATCTTCGTCAGTATCGACACCGCCGTGTGTGCAGAATCGGTCATCAAGTTCGAGCGTTATGCCGGTGAACGGGATGATCTCGTACTGCTCATGGTTTCGTACGACCTGCCGTTCGCTCACAAGAGATTTCAGAAAGAACACGATCTCAAGAAGGTAATTGGCCTGTCTGCAATTCGTCACGGCGGTTTTGGCGAAAACTATGGCGTGATGATTATTGATGGCCCGCTGGCCGGCATGTTCTCGCGTGCCGTTGTCGTTCTGGATGAGAACAACACGGTCGTGCACAGTGAGTTGATCGAAGATATTACAACCGAACCAGACTATGGCGCCGCATTCCGTGCGCTGGGAATTGAAATCGATGAGTGAGCTTATTTTCGAAAAATCCCGCTCAGGTCGCCGCGCGTTTGCGCAGGCTCCGACCGAAACGGCGGCGCCCGCCATTCCGAAGCAGTTCCTGCGTGGCGACAAACCGCGTCTGCCGGAAGCCTCGGAGCTGCAGGTCGTGCGGCACTTTACGCGTTTGTCACAGAAGAACTTCTCAATCGATACACAGTTCTACCCGCTCGGTTCCTGCACGATGAAATACAATCCGCGCGCCTGCAATTCGCTGGCGTTGCTGCCGGAGTTCGCGGGCCGTCACCCTTTGGGGCCGGTCAGCCATGGGCAGGGTTTTCTAACCTGCATGTACGAATTGCAGGAGATGCTCAAGGACGTAACCGGGATGAAGGGTGTTTCGCTGACGCCGATGGCCGGTGCGCAGGGCGAACTCGCCGGCGTTGCGATGATCAAGGCCTATCATGAGGCGCGCGGCGACCACGACAGGAACGAAATTATTGTTCCCGATGCGGCCCACGGCACCAACCCGGCCACAGCGAATATGTGTGGCTGCGTTGTGAAGGAAATCCCGACGGGGCCCGATGGCGATATCGACATCGCTGCGCTCAAGGCCGTTCTTGGCCCCCGTACGGCCGGCATCATGCTCACAAACCCGTCAACTCTCGGTGTCTTCGAACGGCATATCAAGGACGTTGCCGACATGGTCCACGATGCCGGCGGACTCCTCTACTACGACGGCGCCAACCTCAACGCAATCCTCGGCAAGGTTCGCCCGGGCGACATGGACTTCGATGTCATCCATATGAACCTGCACAAGACTTTTTCGACACCGCATGGCGGTGGCGGGCCGGGTTCCGGCGCCGTGGGCGTCAACAAGCGCCTGCTGCCGTTCATGCCGATTCCCGTCGTCGGCAAATCCGAAGTCGACGGGAAAACAGTTTACGACTGGCTTACGGAGAAAGACCTGCCGCAGAGCATCGGCCGTCTCTCCGGTTTCATGGGCAATGCCGGCGTCCTGCTGCGAGCCTATGTCTACATGCGCATGATTGGTCGGGCCGGCATGGAGCGCATCGCAGAGTACGCCACGCTGAATGCCAACTACCTGATGGCGCGCCTGCGTGATGCGGGATTCGAGCTTGCCTATCCGGGACGCCGCGCCAGTCACGAGTTCATCGTGACGCTCAAACACGAAGCAAAATCTGTGCAGCTGACGGCCATGGATGTTGCGAAGGCTTTGCTGGACCGCAATTTTCATGCGCCGACCACGTATTTTCCGCTGCTGGTTCCCGAGTGCCTGCTCATCGAGCCGACGGAGACTGAAAGCAAGGAAACTCTCGATGGATTCGTTACCGCGATGATCGACATTGTGCGTGCTGCGAAAGAGGACGGAGTGAACTACAAGGAAGCCCCGTACAAAATGCCGGTGCGGCGACTCGATGATGTAAAAGCGGCGCGTGAACTCGATCTTGCCTACCATCCCGATTGAATCAGGTCGCATCGTGCGACCGATTTTGCTCAAATAGGGAACCGCTCCGGCCGCAGGCAGTCGAGAGTAAGGACAAGCGGGCATTCGGCCCGGCAATTGACCAGGATATCTATGAATTTTCGCAGGAACCTGGCGGCAGTCGCTGCACTGTTGCTTAGCGTCGCGGTGAGCGCCGCAGAGGACACGGCATGGACCGAGACCCTCGAGCGCATCTCCTCTGGCGTCGTGTCCATAAGGGTCGACAGCACGCGGGCGTTTGATACCGAGTGGAACAGCTCCAGCCAGGCCACCGGGTTCGTCGTTGATGCCGAGCGCGGGCTCATTCTCACCAACCGGCACGTCGTGACACCGGGGCCGGTCATCGCCGAGGGCGTGTTCCGCAATAACGAGGAGGTGCGCCTCACGCCCGTATACCGGGATCCGGTGCACGATTTCGGATTTTTTCGTTATGACCCCGCAGAGCTGCGTTACATAAAGCCCGTCGAGCTGCCGCTGGACCCGAAGGGAGCCGGAATCGGCAAGGAAATTCGCGTCATCGGCAACGATGCCGGCGAGCAGCTTTCGATACTCGCCGGCACAATCGCGCGCCTGGATCGCCAAGCGCCGGAATACGGCCGCGGCAAGTACAACGACTTCAACACGTTTTACCTGCAGGCCGCTTCCGGCACCTCGGGCGGTTCGTCGGGCTCACCGGTCGTCAACATTGACGGCCGGGTCGTCGCATTGAACGCCGGCGCCAACAGCTCGGCGGCGAGCAGCTTCTTTCTGCCGCTCGACAGAATCGATCGTGCGCTGAAAGAGCTGCAGCGCGATTTGCCCGTCGAGCGCGGCACGCTGCAGACGACGTTTCAGAACAAGGCCTACGATGAATTGCGACGGCTTGGACTGACCGCAGAATCTGAACGCCTTGCGCGTTCCTCGTTTCCGGAGCAAACCGGAATGCTGGTCGTGGACCAGGTCATTCCTGATTCGCCGGCGGCCGGCGAGCTTGCGCCGGGCGACATACTTATCCGCATCAACGGTAAGCTCATCACGAAGTTCGTGCCCTTGGAAGCGATCCTCGACAGTCATGTTGGACAGGAAATCGATATCGAACTCGAGCGCGGCGGCAAGCAGGTGGTTGCCAAAGTACTTGTCGATGATCTGCACGCGATCACCCCCGATGAGTATCTCGAGTTCGGCGACGCAATTGTGAACCGGCTGTCGTACCAGCAGGCGCGTCACTACAATCGTGCGGCCGAGGGTGTGTACGTGGCGAATCCCGGCTACCTGTTATCGAAAGCCGCTATTCCACGTGGCGCAGTCATTGTCGAAGTGGATGGAGAAGAGGTTCGCAGCCTTGATGAATTCGAGGCCGTGCTTGACGGGCTTGCCGACGGCGAACGGGCGCGCGTGCGTTACGTTACGATGGAAAACCCGCAAAACTCCATCGTTCGCCTGCTGGAAATGGATCGTACCTGGTTCCCCTCGCGGCGCTGCAAACGAGATGATGGTCTGGGAGTCTGGCCGTGCCGCGATCTCGCCGATGGCCCCGCACCCGAGCCGGCCGAGGTCAGCAGCACGCGCCTGACCAAGTACAACGACCCCATTGTCGGGGCAATAGCGCCGTCACTGGTCGTCGTTACCTTCGATCTGCCGTACACGCTCTCCGGCGTATCCGAGCGTCATTATTACGGGACCGGCCTCATCGTCGACAAGGAGCGCGGCTATGTTCTCGTCGACCGCAATACCGTGCCGATAGCCATCGGTGACGTCACCGTGACTTTTGCCGGATCGCTCGAGGTCAAGGGAAAGATCGAGCAGCTGCATCCGCTGCACAATTTTGCGATTGTGTCGTATGACCCGAAAAGTATCGGCACGACCCCCGTCCGGGAGGCGACGTTCAATACGTCGACGTTGAAGCCGGGAGATGACGTCTGGGTCGTGGGCATCAAGGCCGATCACCAGCTGGTCCACCAGAAAAGCACGGTCTCTTCTGTCGATCCGCTGTTGTTGCCGCTGTCGCGGACCTTGCGCTTCAGGGACTCGAATATTGAGGGCATTTCGCTCGTCAATGCGCCGAATGATATGGACGGTGTGCTCGTCGACAAGAAAGGGCGCGTTGCAGCGACCTGGTCGAGCTTCATGTTGCAGTCGGGTGGGGACTCGGCGCAGTTCAATCGCGGCGTCGGCAGCGAAGTCGTAAAGACTTTCGTTGAAACGGTCAGGGAAAGCAGGCCGTTCTATTCGCTGGAAGCAGAGTTCGTATACGCGCCGCTGTTTGCCGCGCGCAAGATGGGCGTCGACGAAAAGTGGGTGGCCCGACTGGAAGAAAACAACCCGGTACGCAGGCGGGCATTGAGCATCACGCGGCTGGTTGCCGGCACGCCGGCCGCGAAGCTGCTCAGGAATGGCGACATGATCCTCGCCATAGACGGCAAGGTCGTCACCTCGTACCGGGCGCTCGAAAAAGCCGTGCAAAAACCCGAAGTTGTTGTAACCGTCTGGCGCGATGACACGGTGCGTGACATTGTCGTGCAAACGGCGGCGCTCGATGGCCGCGGAATCGACCGGGCGATTTCCTGGGCGGGAGCCTTATTGCAGGATCCGCACCGCGCAATGGCAGCACAGCGTGGCGTTGACACCGACGGTGTGTACGTCGCCTATTTCAGCTATGGCTCACCGTCGACCCGCTATGGCCTGTGGGCCGGCCGCAGGGTCGTCGAGGTTAACGAAACGCCGACGCCGGACTTACAGGCGTTCATTGATGCCGTAAAAGGCATCAAGCATCGCGAGTCCGTGCGGCTGAAAACCGTGACCTGGAACGGCACGGCCGAGGTCATCACGCTGAAGCTCGATAACCAGTACTGGCCCGCCTATGAAATCAGGCGGAGCGACGACGGCTGGCGTCGAATCGCTTTCGGGTCGTAAAAAAACGGGGACATCCCGGTCTCCCGACGAGAACAGAATGTCCCCTTTTTTATTGCTTGTTTGCTGCTACCTGCTTGTTGTAGGCGCGGCGTGCGCGTTCAATAACGAACGCATGCACGGCATCACTGTCTTCTTTCGTAAGAATCTGGCCAAACGCCGGCATGCCGATGTCGCGCAACGCGCCGTCGAGTACGATCGTATCCCATATAGCGTGCTTCTCGGGTGTCAGGCGACGCAAGTCGGGCAGCACGCCGCCGCTGGCGACGCTTTCCCCGTGACACATCACGCAGCGCTCATAGTAAATATCCTTCCCAGCCGCGATTTGCTGTGCGCTCGCGTTATTCGCGGGTGGTTCGGGGATGTTCGCAAGTGCGACGGTTTCTCGCGCGGGAAGCGACTTCTCGCCGCCAAGTCTAAACGCAAGAATTCGGCTCTGGTTGCTGTGGCGCAGCGCGGCACTGCCTTCGCCACCGATTAGCGCGAAGATCGTGCCCCAGCCCGCGGCGACGACAACGTGCTGCTTATCATCGACACTGTAGGTGACAGGCGCCGCAACGATGCCGGTCTGGCTCGGGAACTGCCAGAGGCGGTTACCGTTATCCGCATCGTAGGCCGCAAAATCGCCGATAAGGCTGCCCTGGAACACGAGATTGCCGGCCGTTGCCAGGACGCCGCCATTCCAGGGTCCCGCGTGCTGATAGCGCCAGACTTCTTTCTGTGAACGTGGGTCCCAGGCCACCAGCTGGCCGCGCACCATCTTGAGGATCTGGGCGACAACGGCCGGGTCATCGGGCGTCTCGAAGGCTTCGAATTCGGCCCCGCTGTTCCAGAAGCCTTCGGTGAATTCGAAATCCGGCTCGTCGGCATACGGCGCCGGCAGTTCCTGCGACGGCAGAAAAACCAGGTTCGACAAGGGGCTATAAGCCATCGGATGCCAGTTGTGGGCACCAAACCCGGACGGCATTACGAAAGCAGGGCCGTCGGTGTAGCGTGCCCCCGGCGCCTCGATGGGCCGGCCCGTCGCATAGTCGATGCCGGTTGCCCAGGTAATCGCGATGTGCGGCCTGGCGGATATCAGTTCGCCGTTCCTGCGGTCGAGCACGTAGAAGAAGCCGTTCTTGGGCGCCTGCATCAGGACCTTGCGCGCTTCCCCGTCGATTTCGAGATCTGCGAGGATCATGTGCTGCGTAGCCGTGTAGTCCCATGTTTCGCCGGGCGTCGTCTGGTAGTGCCAGACGTACTCGCCGGTAGCCGGTCGCAGTGCGACGATCGAAGACAGGAACAGGTTGTCGCCGCCTTCGGGGCTGCGAATCTTCTGATTCCAGGGCGAACCGTTGCCGACGCCGATGTACAGCAGGTCGAGTTCGGGGTCGTAGGCCATGGAATCCCATACCGTGCCACCACCGCCGTACTTCCACCACTCGCCGTTCCAGGTTGCGGCCGCATCCTCGAGAACCTCACTTTCGAATCCGTCCTCGGGGTTCCCAGGCACCGTGTAAAAACGCCAGAGCATCTCACCGCTGTCGGCATCGTAGGCGCTGATGTAACCGCGTACACCGTAGTCGGCGCCGCCGTTACCGATAAAAACCATTCCGTTGACGACGCGCGGCGCGCCGGTAATTGTGTACGGTGGTTGCCTGTCGATCGTGTCCGTGCGCCAGCGCTCTTTGCCCGTTGCGGCATCGAGGGCGACGAGGTAACCGTCCAGCGTGCCAACGAAGACGCTGTCGCCCCATACGGCGACGCCGCGGTTAACCACATCGCAGCAAGCGTATTGTGCCCAGGATTTCGGCACTTTGGGGTCATAGCGCCAGAGTTCCTTGCCGGTTGCGGCATCCAGCGCGTACACGATGCTCCAGGAACCCGTCACGTACATGCGGCCATCAACAACGATCGGTGTTGCTTCCATGCCGCGCTGGGTCGGGACATCGAAGTACCACGCAAGGCCGAGTTCACCGACGTTGTCGCGGTTGACCTGGTCGAGCGGGCTGAAGCGCTGTTCGTCGTAGGTGCGGCCATGTGACAGCCAGTTGGCGGTTTCGCTGCCAGCGTTGACGAGCCGCTCGTCGCTTACTTTGGTGACCGCCGGCCCGATTACAGCAGCGGCCGGTCCTTTGCCTGTGTCGACGGCCTGCTTGTCGTCAGACCTGCTGCACCCGACGCAGAGTGCGGTTACAAGAAAAACTACGAGTGCGTATTTTTTGGACATTTCTAATTCACCACTCATTGGCCAACACGGGAAATGAATATACCAGCCAGTGATCGCTTATTCTCCGCTTAACTGTGCTGCCAATGCCTCCCATGTTGTGACCGGCATTTCGCAGTGCGTGCCGAGGCAGCGATAGGCAACGGTCTCATCGTCGATTGCCGCGCGGTCCGCCAGCGCCCCGGGCAAATCGGTCGCATCGGAGCTGATGCCGAATACCAGCCGCCGCGGTGCGTACAGACTGGCCGCTGCATGCTGCCACCGCGCGATTTCGTCGGCCTCGCCGCGGATGACGATGATCTCCGGGTGATCGAGGTACTCCTCGAGCGAGCTCAGCAGGCTGACATGGCCGTGCGGGTATTCGCTGATAGCCCGCCAGCTCGCGCGCAGCGTTCTCTCGACGGCATCCAGATAGCGCGTCTCGCCGAGCAGGAACCCGAGGCGCTGCAGCGCGAATGCCGCAATGCCGTTGCCCGACGGCACGGCCTCATCAGCAAGCGGTTTCGGCCGATGGATCAGCGCTTCGTGATCGTCCGCCGTGAAAAAGAACGCGCCGTCTGCACGATCCTCGAAATGCGTGAGCATCAGCTCGGCAATCTGCACGGCAAACTCAAGATGGGTCGTATTCCAGCGTGCCTGCAGCAGTTCGAGCAGCGCATCGAGCAGGAATGAGTGATCGTCGAGATAGGCCGGGAACCGAGCCTCGCCGTCCTTGTAACTGGCGAGCAGGCGGCCGTCGATAAACAACGTGGTCTGCAGGAATTCCGTGGCGCGGACCGCGGCGTCAACCAGGTCCGGGCGTTCGAGTGCGCGGCCGGCAATCGCGAGACCACGAATGGCCAATGCGTTCCATGAAGTCAGCTGTTTTTCGTCGCGGCCGGGCGCGACGCGCTTCAGGCGATTATTAAGCAGTGTTTCTTTGGCCGCCTCGATTGCCGAAATAACGTCTTTTTCCCTGCGCCCGGTTGCGTTCGCGACATCGCCGATCGATTCGCGCACCGCCAGGTGCCACTGGCCTTCGAAATTGGCTTCCCGGTTCAGGCCGAAGCGCCGCGCGAAAACCTCGTAGTCGTCGCCGAGCAGCTCCTGCACCCGGTCCGGGCGCCACAGGTAGTAAATACCTTCGTGACCTTCGGAATCCGCGTCCCGCGTGGCGAAAAAGCCGCCGTTGTCGGCCTGCATGTCGGCGAGCATCCAGTCGGCCGTCGCATTGGCCACATCGGCAAACAGCGTGTCGCCCGTGGCCAGCGCGGTCTGGGCGTACAGCGCGAGCAGCGGGCCGTTGTCGTACAACATTTTTTCGAAATGCGGTATCTGCCAGTACCGATCGACCGAGTAGCGACAAAAGCCGCCGCCGACGTGGTCGAAGAGGCCGCCGTCGGCCATACGGGTCAGCGTCAAGGTCGCCATGAACAGCGCTTCGATATCCGGTTCGGCATCGTTCGCGCTGGCGCGCCAGTGTCGCAACAGCCGATCGATCGTGGTTGGATGCGGAAACTTCGGTGCAGAACCGAAGCCGCCGTAGTCGCGATCGAAGGTCTGCTCGAACGTTTCGCGCGCGACTGCGAGCGGGGTGGCATCCAATACGGTGCCGGGACCGGCTGGCGCCGGTTCCAGCTTCGTAAATACCTCCAGCAGTCTCGCACTTTGAGAGCGGACCTCGTCGCGCTCGTTCGAGTAATAGCCGGCGACGTTCTTCAGCAGCTCACCGAATGCCGGCATGCCGTAGCGCGCCTCTTTCGGGAAATAGGTACCGCCGAAGAACGGTCGCTGGTCTTCACCGTCGAGAAACATCGTGAGCGGCCATCCGCCGCCGCGCTGTGTCAGCAGCTGATGCGCAGTCTGGTAGATCTTGTCCACGTCCGGGCGCTCTTCGCGGTCGACCTTGATGTTGACAAACAAATCGTTCATCAGCGTAGCTGTGGCCGCGTCTTCGAAGGACTCGTGTGCCATGACGTGGCACCAGTGGCAGGCTGAATAACCGACGGACAGCAACACGGGTTTGCCGGTGTCACGCGCGACCTGGAACGCTTCTTCGCCCCACGGATACCAGTCAACGGGATTGTCTGCGTGTTGTTGCAGGTAAGGACTCGTTTCCCGGGCAAGACGGTTGGACATGGTTTCCCCGTGGCGATCGCCACTATGACGCGTTGCTGAAACTGACTATGATACCTGTCTTGTTTTGATTCCGAGCGGGATTCCATGCTGACCTATCCTGAGATTGACCCGGTAATTTTTTCCATCGGGTTTCTCAAAATTCGCTGGTACGGGCTGATGTACGTCATCGGCTTCCTGTTCGCCTGGTGGCTGGCCCGGCGGCGATGCCGGCGCAGCGATTCACCGATCAACGCGGAGCAGGTCGATGACCTGATCTTCTACGGCATGCTCGGCGTCATCGTCGGCGGGCGCGTCGGTTATGCGCTCGTCTACGGCTGGAGCCAGCTGACGAGCGACCCTCTTTACTTGTTCAGGATCACAGAGGGCGGCATGTCGTTCCACGGGGGGCTGGCCGGCGTAATGATTGCGATGTGGTTATACGGTCGCAAGCTGGGCCACTCGATCTGGCGCATGACGGATTTCGTCGCGCCGGTCGCGCCGCTGGGGCTCGGCTTCGGCCGCATCGGCAATTTCATCAATGGCGAGCTCTGGGGCAAGCCAACGGATGTGCCCTGGGGATTCCTCGTGAACGGCCAGGTACTGCATCCGTCACAACTGTATGAAGCCATCCTCGAGGGCTTCCTGCTGTTTGCAATTCTCTGGTTCTACACAGCGAAACCGCGGCCGTACCTGGCCGCATCAGGCATGTTCCTGCTGCTGTACGGCGCGTTCCGCTTCTTTATCGAGTTTTACAGGGTTCCAGACGCGCACCCGGGCTACCTGGCGCTGGGCTGGGTGACCATGGGCCAGGTCCTGAGCCTGCCGATGGTCGCAGCCGGCGCTGTGCTGCTGTTCGTGGCCTACCGTTCCGCCGGCGCGGCCGGCAACAAGGCCTGATATGCAGCAGTACCTCGACATGATGCGCCTCGTGCGCGACAAGGGCACACATAAAGAAGACCGCACGGGCACCGGAACCCTCAGTATTTTTGGCCACCAGATGCGCTTCGACCTCAGCAAGGGCTTTCCGCTGGTCACGACCAAGAAACTGCACCTGCGGTCGATTATTCATGAGCTACTGTGGTTCCTCAGCGGCGACAGCAATATTGCCTATCTCAAGGAAAACGGCGTTTCGATCTGGGACGACTGGGCCGACGAAAACGGTGACCTTGGACCGGTCTACGGGGTTCAGTGGCGCAGCTGGCCAACGCCGGATGGCGGCAGCATCGACCAGATCGCGCAAATCATGCAGCAGCTGCGTGAAACGCCCGACTCTCGTCGCATCATCCTGAGCGCCTGGAACGTTGCAGAAATTGAGAACATGGCGTTGCCGCCATGCCACTGCCTGTTCCAGTTTTACGTCGCGGAAGGCAAACTTTCCTGTCAGCTTTACCAGCGCAGCTGCGACATATTCCTGGGCGTGCCATTCAACATCGCATCCTACGCGTTGCTGACTCACATGCTCGCGCAACAGGCTGATCTGGGCGTCGGCGATTTTGTGTGGACGGGCGGAGACTGTCACCTGTATTCGAATCATCTCGAACAGGCGGATGAGCAGCTAAGTCGCAAGCCGCTGCCGTTGCCGCGCCTCGCAATAAAGCGTCGTCCGGAGACGATCTTCGATTACAGTTACGACGATTTCGAGATTCTCAACTACGAATCGCATCCGCACATCAAAGCGGCGGTTGCGGTCTGATCGACGCATCATGATCAGCATCATTGTCGCGACGTCGATGAACAACGTCATCGGCGTACAGGGTGATCTTCCCTGGAGGCTCCCGGACGACCTGAAGCGTTTCAGGAAGCTGACCCTGGGGAAGCCCGTCCTGATGGGACGCCTGACCTGGGAGTCCATCGGTCGACCCTTGCCGGGCCGGCAAAACATCGTGCTTACGCGACAGCCGGAATTCGCAGCCGATGGCTGCGACGTCGTGGCATCACCGGCGGCCGCGCTGGCCGCTGCCCGCGATGCCGAGGAAATCATGATCATCGGTGGTGGCCAGATTTACGAACTGTTCCTGCCGAAAGCCGGCCGTCTGCACGTTACGCGCGTGCATGCCTCGGTCGACGGCGATGCTTTTTTCCCCGAGATCGACGAGACAAGCTGGCAACTCGTGGACCGCGAACCCCACGACGCCGATGACGTAAATCAGTTTGCGTTCGAGTTCAGGACTTACGAACGGACAGGTCGTTCCTGACGGCATCTATTCGTGGCAGGCGTTTCCTTACGGCGAGCAGTGCGGCTGAGATGTCGACCTCGTCAATGGAATCTGCGTGGGCTGTGAATTCTTCCAGCAGCGCTTTTTGAACTTCGCCGCGTTGCTGTGCCACGAGGTACGGTATGTCGGCATGAAACATCACCATCGAGTAACGCGGAATGAAATGCTGCGGCAGGCGTTTCTCGAGTTCGAAAGCGAGCGCTTTGCGTAATGCAAACTTCGGGTCGCGCACGGTATCGCGCATCTCGATGTAATTGTCCAACGCCATGTCGGCAATCGCATTGGCGTTCGCAAGTTGTTCGGCTTCGAATCGTGCGAAAATGTTCGCCCAGTCATCACCGTGTTCCGTAACAAGGCGATCGAGCAGAACGCAGTCTTCGAATGCGAGGTTCATGCCCTGGCCGTGGAACGGTACGATGGCATGCGCTGCGTCACCCAGTAGCAGGACGTTGCCACGATCGTGCCAATGCCGGCAGCGCACGGTTCCCAGTGTGCCGAGCGGGTGATTTAACATGTCGTCGCAGAGCCCGGGTATTAAGGCGGCCGCATCGGTAAAATAGGTTTCGAAGAACGCACTCACAGAGCGCTCATCACCAAGGCTTTCGAAACTGTTGTCACCGACGTTGGGCAGAAACAGGGTCAATGTGAAGTCGCCGCCAGGATTGGGCAGTGCAATGAGCATGAAGCCACCACGCGGCCAGATGTGCAGCGCGTCCGCGGCCAGCTGGTACTTTCCGCCGGGCCCGGCCGGGATGGACAGCTCCTTGTAGCCGTGCCGCAACAACGACTCAATGCCGCCGAACGTATCGGAGCCGTCGAACGAGCGACGAATGCGCGAGCCGGCGCCGTCGGCCGCAAGCAGCGGGTCTGCTTCGATCTGGTACAGGCTGCCGTCGGTCTCGTCACGAACGTGCACGGTTCGATCGGGCGCATCGTAGCCAATGGCATTTTGCTCGAAGTTAAGGCTGAGGTTGGGCAGCTTGTCGGCAACGCCGAGAAGGACCTGGTTAAGGCCGAGCCGGGTTACGGAATAAATTTCTTCAGCAGCCTGCCGGCCGTAGCGCAGAAATTCGGTGCGCCCGTCCTGGTGATGCACCATGCGGCCCCGCATCGGTACAAGCAGCGGCTCGACCAGCTTGTCGATGCCGAACTGTTGCAGTGCGTTGAGGCCGCGCGCGGCAAGTGCCAGGTTGATCGAGCGCCCGGCTTCGGCATCCTGGACGCGTGGATCTTCGAATCGCTCATAGACGTTGACGCTGAAATCGTGCTTCGCCAGCATGATTGCGACCAGCGTGCCGCACTGGCCGGCACCGATAATGTTGACTGATTTCTTGGTCACGGAGTTCTCACGTGGCCAGGGCTGCCGACAGTCGTTCCCCGAATTCAAAAACGTCGGTAAAACTGTTGTACATGGGCACCGGTGCAACGCGAATCACATCCGGGTTGCGCCAGTCCCCCGTGACATTCAGCTTGCACAGCGTGTCGAACAGGGCTTTCGCATCGATGGACTTGTCGTTCACGATCAGCGAAAGCTGGCAGCCGGCCGCATCGGCAGGAGTGATGGTACCGATGCGGTCACCGAACCGGGTTGCGACCAGCCAGCGCAGGAAACCGGTCAGCGCCCGCGACTTGTCGCGCAGTGCTCCGAAGCCAGCCTCCTGGAACAGCTGCAATGAAGCGATCACGGGTGCCAGCGACAGGATCGGCGGGTTGCTCATTTGCCAGGCCTCTGCGCCTTCCGCGGGCTCGAACGCCGGGCGCATCTTGAAGCGGCTACTCTCCTTGTTACCCCACCAGCCCTGCAGGAAATCTTCACCGGAATGATGTTTTTCATGAACAAAAGCGCCGGCGATTGCCCCGGGCCCCGCGTTCAGATACTTGTACGTGCACCAGGACGCGAAGTCCGGTGCCCACGTGTGCAGCGACAGCTCGACATTACCGATAGCATGCGCGAGGTCGAGGCCGACCTTGCAACCGTATCGGCGCGCCAGGTCGCAAATGGCCTGCATGTCGAGAACCTGGCCTGTGTAGTACTGCACGCCCGGCAACAGCAGCAGTGCGACGGAGCCCCCCTCTCGCTGCAGCAGCTGCTCGAGGTCTTCGATTCTAAGGTGTAGTTCACCGCTGCGAGGTCGCCACTCAAGTAGATCGGACCGCGGGTCATAGCCGTGTATTCGAATCTGCGATGCGGCTGCGTACTGGTCCGACGGGAATGCGCCGGCTTCTATGACGATTTTTCGGCGCTCTGCGGTCGGGCGGTAGAAACTCGTCATCAGCAGGTGGAGGTTGACGGTCAGCGTGTTCATCGCAATGACTTCGCTCGGCTTCGAGCCCGTCAGTTCGGCAAATCCCGCCGTGGCCAGCCGATGATAATTGATCCAGGGTCGGTTCGAATGAAAGTGACCGTCGACCGCGTAGTTCTGCCAGTTGTCCAGTTCGTTCTGGACGAACTCCACAGCAAGGCGGGGTTGCAGACCCAAAGAATTGCCGCACAGGTAAACAGGTGATCGTCCCTGCTTGTCGCGCGGGAAATTGAATTGCTCCCGGAACCCGGCTAGCGGGTCGTTCCGATCAAGTCCTTCCGCAAAAGTGCGCGTATTTTCGTAGCGCATCAGATTATTCCGGGGCGGGTCATGACCGTGCCGCATTTATCGCAACTGCGATGCTTCTTTGAGCTGTAAAAGCGATCGAAAACGGGCGGAAGCTGCTCGACGATGTCATCGACGTAGACACTTTCTTCATACAGCTTGTTGTTGCATTGCTCACAAAACCACATGAAGCCGTCGAGTTCATTCTCGAGCCGCTTGCGTTCGACGACCAGGCCGACCGTATCGGCGAAGCGCTGTGGCGAATGCGGAACCCTGGGCGGCAGCAGCAGCATCTCACCTTCACTAATTGTGATGTCCCTGCGTTCGCCAGCGTCGATAACCTGCAGCACCATGTGACCTTCGATCTGGTAGAACAACTCCGGACCCTCATCGACGTGATAGTCTTGCCGCGAATTCGGCCCGCCGACTATCATTACGATGAAGTCGTTTTCGTCGAAGACCTGCTGGTTGCAGACCGGCGGTTTCAGCTGGTCCCTGTGCTCGTCGATCCACGCCGCAAGATTGAACGCCGTCAAAGATTTCACTTTTGCTGCCCCCGCACCTGAATGACGCGTGGAATGCGCTTGTCGATCCGTACCGCGGTGAGCTGGCGGCCCCACACACAGCCGGTATCGAGGCTGATCAAGTCAGGGAGTACGATAAGTCCCAGGGCTGACCAGTGTCCGAATACGACTCGCGTGCGCTGCCTGTTCGGATGCGCGGCGTCATACCACGGAGCCAGGCCCTTGCGCGCGCGCCAGGGTGAGCCGCTGAAACTCAGATCAAGATGCCCGTCGGCCGTCACCATGCGAATTCGCGTCAGGCAATTGATGATAAAGCGCAGCCGTTTGTAGCCGGACAGCTTGGCAGACCAGCTGTTTGGCATATTGCCGTACATTTTTCCAAGCAATGTCGGATAGTCATCGGCACGCAGAGCCGTTTCCACCTCGGCGGCGAGCTCCAGGGTTTTCTTGACGCTCCAGGCCGGGTGCGTTCCTGCATGCACAAGCAAGGTGTCGAGATCTTCGTCGTAATGCGCGAGGGGCCGATGACGCAGCCAGTCGCAGAGCTCCGCAACATCCGGCGCGTCGAGCAGTTTTTCCAGGGTGCCGAAACGTTTTCCGAATCGTACGACGCCGGCCTCGAGCGCCAGCAGGTGCAAATCATGATTGCCAAGCACGGTGCTGACAGAATCACCGAGTGTCCTTACAAAACGTAGTGTTTTCAGTGACTTGGGACCACGGTTGACGAGGTCGCCGGTCAGCCAGAGCTTGTCTCGCGACGGCTCGAACTTGATTTCATCCAGGAGCCGCCGAAATGGGTCGTAGCAGCCCTGCAGATCGCCGATTGCATAAACCGCCATGAACAAGTTACCTAGTGGAGCAGGCCCGGGACTGCCAGTGTAAACGGTGCGATAGGCGCGTCGAAACTCGCGCCATTATCGGTTTCCATGCGATACAGACCTTGCATGGCGCCGACCGGCGTTTCAAGCACAGCGCCGCTCGAGTAACGAAAACGCTCACCGGGGTTCAGGTGCGGCTGTTCACCGACAACACCATCGCCACTTACTTCCTGGACCTTGCCGTTGGCGTCAGTAATGACCCAGTGACGGCTGAGCAGCTTCGCCGCCACAGCGCCATTGTTGGAAATCGTGATCGTATAAGCGAATACGTATCGATCGGCATCAGGTTCCGACTGATCATCGATGTAACTCGTCGCAACCTGGATGCGGATGTCGAACTGATTCTCTTCCATGGCGATATTCTAACGTATGCCCATTAACGTTGGCGCGCTGATTTTCGTTTCAGGTGATTACCGAGAGTAATGTAGTCGGCGATGCTTAGCTGTTCCGGCCGCAGTCCGGCATCAATACCGACAGCCTCGAAGTCGGCCGGCCCGGCGATGGTCTTGAGCGAATTACGCACGGTCTTGCGGCGCTGCATGAACGCGGTCGCTACCAGGGTCGAAAGTGCGGGCTCGTCTTCGATGACAAACGTATCGGGTGGCAGAGGGTCCAGCCGTGCGACGGTCGACGTCACGGCGGGCGGCGGCTCGAATGCAAGGCGGTCAACATCGAACAAGGCCTCAACGCTCAGGTGACAGCCAAGCATTATTCCGAGGCGACCGTAAGTTTTGCTGCCAGGCCCCGCCGCCATGCGAGCGACCACTTCTTTTTGCAGCATGAAGTGCATGTCCAGAATCCGCTCGCGGAATTTCAGCAGGTGGAACAGCAGCGGCGTCGATATGTTGTAGGGCAGATTGCCGACGATTCGCAGTTGCTCGCCAAGTGCTGCGAAGTCGAAGGTCAGAGCGTCTGCCTCGTGAATCGTGACGTCGGGATTGTCGGCGAACTGCTTCCTGAGTTTAGCGGCGAGGTCGCGGTCGAGTTCGATGGCATGCAGGTGGCCCGCCTGCCGCGCAAGTACTCGGGTAATGGCACCTTGCCCGGGACCGATCTCGACAACAACGTCCTGCTTTGTCGCGTGAATGCTCTGGATAATTGCATCGATGACTCCGGGGTCTGTCAGGAAATGCTGGCCGAATCGCTTGCGGGCCCTGTGAGCGGCCACTATTTGCCAGCCAGTTTTGCGGCCAGCGCGATCGCCGCAAACAGGCTGCCGGTATCGGCCTTGCCGCTGCCCGCGATATCGAAAGCCGTGCCGTGATCGACCGACGTGCGAACGATTGGCAGGCCCAGCGTGACGTTCACGCCGTGGCCAAAACCCGCATACTTCAATACCGGCAGACCCTGGTCGTGGTACATGGCCAGCACCGCGTCCTTGTGACCGGCAGCCGGTGTAAATGCCGTGTCGGCCGGCAGCGGTCCGCGCAAATGCAGGCCCCTCGCAGACAGTTCGTCGATAACCGGTGCGATGATGTCGCGATCCTCGTGCCCGAGATGGCCACCTTCACCGGCATGCGGATTGAGTCCGCAGACGATGATTTCAGGGTTCGAAATCCTGAATTTCGAGCGCAGGTCGCGATCGAGAATTTCTATTACGTTGCGAAGACGCTCCTTGCTTATATAGCCGGGGACTTCACTTAGCGGTATGTGCGTGCTGGCGAGCGCGACGCGCAGCTCACCGGCAACCAGCATCATCACGGGTAACGCGGTGTTCGTCAGCTGCGCCAGCAGTTCAGTGTGGCCGGTAAACGGGATGCCGGCATCGGCAATGACGCTTTTCGCGACGGGCAGGGTGACCAGGCCCGAGAACTCACCGTCGAGACAGCCCCTCACGGCACGCTCCAGACCTTCGAGCAATGTTGCAGCATTGGCCGAGTCGGGTTTGCCCGGGATCACGGGCGCAGGATACGGCGTGTCGATAACGCGCAGCTTGCTGTTGATCTGGGATTTGTCGCCGATCACGACGACGTCACGAGCGTAGGCACAGTCGGCCAGTGCGCTGCACAGCTCGGGTCCGATGCCTGCCGGTTCCCCCGCCGTAACGACGAGTGGCTTTTCAGGACTCACACTCAGATGCGCGGGTCGACGAACGCCTCATCGCGAAGGCGTTGCATCCACAGCTGCGTTTCCTCTTCCATCTTGCTGTTGCGAATTCGCAGGTCGCAGTTGCGTTTCTTGAGGTCTTCAGTGTTGTCGTAGACGCGTCGATCGAGGACCTCGACGATGTGCCATCCGAACTGGCTGCGAAACGGCTCACTAACCGTACCGATGTCTGCCTGGTTAATTACGGCGTCGAATTCGGGTACAAATGTCCCCGGGCCCGCCCAGCCAAGATCGCCACCGAGGTTCGCGGAGCCAGGATCGTCAGAAAGCAGTTTCGCCTGTTCGGCAAAGTCTTCGCCCGCCCGGATTTTCGCGAGTGCTTCGGACAGTCGTTGTTTGGCCGTATCGTCGTCGATGATCTCGTTGGGCGTTATCAGGATGTGGCGTGCCTTGACCTGGTTAATTTCGCTGCGCTCCACCGCACTTTTCAGGCTGTCGACTTTTACAATGTGAAAGCTGGTCCCTTTGCGAAATGGCTCAGACACGTCGCCAGCCTGCATGCCTGGAAGAACATCCGCAAACAATGTCGGAACGTTCTGTCCCTGCATCGGACCGAGCGAACCGCCCTCGAGCGCGGTCGCGCCCTTGGAATAACGCGCCGCGAGTTCGCGGAAGTCCGCGCCTTCCTGCAGCTGTGCGTAAATCTCGTTGGCCAGCTTCTCGACCTCATCGCGCTCTTCGGTGCTTGCGGACGTTCCGAAAGGCAACAGGATATGCGACAACACCCAATCAGAATTCACCACGACATTGGTTTCGAGATCGACAATGCACTGCTGAATTTCGCGGTCCGATACGTTGATACGCTGGCCGACTTCGATACGTCGCAACTGTTCGATCGTGATCTCGTCACGCAGGCTGCGACGAAAACTTGTGTAATTGACGCCATCCTTCGCGAGCAGGGCAGGCATGTCCTCGAAACGCACGCCGTTCTGGCTGGCAATGCGTGTAATCGAGTCATTGAGCATTGCATCCGAAACCTGCAGCCCGATCCGTTGCGCGCGTTGCAGCTGGATTTCGCTGAGTATCAGGCGTTCCAGGACCTGCTCCTCGAGTACATTGGCGGGTGGCAGCTGCATGCCCTGTTGCTCGGCGCGCTCCAGGATCATGTTCATTTGCTCATTGAACTGGCTCTTGAGAACCACGCCTTCATTCACGATCGCGGCCACGCCGTCCAGAAATTCCCCGGTTTCGGAGAGATCGGCAGCGACCACGGCGGGCGCTGTAACCAATGCGGCAAATGCGCATAAGGTATTGATTTTAATCACAATTATTTACCGGAGATCTGGAGAATAGCCAAGAATACCACGTTCAAGGAGTTTGTCTGCCGCCGTTCCAACGCTCGTCATTCCCTTCAACACGAGTTGCAGACCGAATGAGGAATCCCGAGTTCCGTCGCGGGTGGAAATATAGCGGCGGGAAACGAGCCGCAGCCCCCAGCAACAACTTTCATATTCGAGGCCAAAAAACTGCTCCAGGACTTCCTCATCGCGAAAGGAGAAGTTGTAGCGGCCGACGAAGTTCCACTTTGTGCTAACCGGCCAGGACCATGACAGATCGCCTTGTTCCAAAGACTCGCGCCGAAAACGATAGGCGAGATTGAGGATCTTCCTGTCGGCGCGGCGATATTGCAGGCGCGCCTCCGATTTTGTCGTGCCGCTTTCGCCGGTGCCCCACTGGTGACCAAAGTCGAAATTGATGTTTTTCCAGAGCAGAAACCGCAGCTGCGCAATGTAGTCCGAAGTTTCGAGCGTTGATGCGGTTGTGCCGGGCAAGGTAACGAAGCGATCGCCAAAGTAGCGCGTCTGGCCAACGGTTGCTGTCATGAGCTCGCGCCCTGATGCGACGTCAAGAATCCGCGACGTGACACCAATACTCAGTTGCTCTGTGTCTCCAATCCGGTCGATGCCAAGGAAACGGTTCTTGCGATACAACTGCACAAGATTGATGTCGGGCGTAATCGTGTCGAACACGGGCAGGCCCGCCTGGTCGCGATACGGAATGTTCACGTACAGCAGCCGCGGTTCAATCGTCTGCAGGCGGTTGGTACCGCTTAACGCGCGCTCAAGCACGATACCTGTATCGAGGCTGGCGATTGGCACGGTCCGGGTCGGATCTGTTTCCACTCCGGGCAAGGTATCACTGAGTTGATAACGCGTGTGGTCGAGCGAAACAGCCGGCGTAACAAACCATCCGGGCCCCGTAATCGGTATTTCGAGCGAGGGTGCGGCATTGACTCGCCAGCCGGTGACTCCGACATCGCGATCGAAGTTGACTACTTCGGCCTGCGCACCCAGGCGCAGGAACGCGAGCGGCCACGAACCATTCGCCAGCAGCTGCGGAACACGACGATAAGGCTCGTCGATTGGCAGAATTGCGTCATCAATTGTCTGGTAGTCCTGCAGTTGCCCGAACAGGGAAAACCGTTCGCTGAAATAGTCGAAGCGCACGCTCCGGTTGAGGTGCGTGATGCTGGAGATACTCTGGCTGCCACCGAGATCCTCGAAATACTGGTTGTCCGAGACTTCTCTGTAGTCGACCCGGTTACGCCAGCCATTTTCGAACAAGGTGCGGTGTCGGAGGCGCATCTGGTGGCGCGGCGCGTTCAGGGTACTGTCGTCGGCCAGGTAGTCGGCGTCGATGATGCCGTTGTTACGCGGTGTCAGGTAGCGAAACTCTGTTTCCAACTGCAGGCCGCGGCTGGTGAGCAGGCGCGGCGTGATCGTTGCATCATAATTGGGCGCAATATTCCAGTAATAGGGGAGACGTATCTCGTTGCCACTGCGACCCGAGCTACCGACCTCGGGCGTCAATACGCCGGACTTGCGTGCGTCACTGAGGGGGAAAGACAGGTACGGTGCGTAAAGTATTGGCACGCCCTTGAACTCCAGCTTGATGCCCTTGGCGGTGCCGACGCCCTTGTCGGTATCCAGCACGATGGACTTGCCGTACAACAGCCAATCCTCGGATCCGGGCGGACAGGTCGTGTATTCGACGCCGTCCAGTGTGAGTCTGCCGTCCTGGTTGATCTCGAGTGCATCAGCCGCGCCGCGCGCCTCGCTGCTGCCCAGGGAAAACTCTGCACCTTCGAAACGAATGCGGCCGCTCTCATACGAGAACTCGGCCAGGTCGCTGTGTATCTGCGTGCCGGGGTCCTCGTAGCGGACGTCGCCTTCGAGGAATATCGCCTTCTGTTGCGGATCGTAGCGGGCCGTTTCGGCGCCGGCGAGCTTGTCCTGCCTTCGTAGCAGTACGCCACCGCTCATTCTCGCCGTCGCATCCTTGCCGACCTGCGCTTCGAGCTGACCTGCTTCGAGCACGATAGTGTCGGAATTGCCGAGCGGCACGCGGGACAGTGAAGAATCGAGCGCCAGCGGTTCGCCGATCGACGTTTCGCAGGCAAGCCGATCCGCTCCGTGCGCACAGGTGACGGCCAGCAGGCAACAGGTGAGAATCAGCGGTTTTGCAGACAAAGTCGGTGGTCGGGTCACGTTTGGGCCAAGCTGGTACGGCCGGGATGTTAGCACGCATTGCGTGTGTTACCTTCGCATAGTTTTCGAGGTGCTTCAACGCGTTACGGAGAACACGCATCAATACTACCGAGGCCGCAAACGACGTTCGGCTGGCTGCGCTGAAAGAGTGGATCAACGGTATCGACACGCTGGCCGACTGCGAGCTGATGCCGGCATCCGGCGATGCCAGCTTCCGCCGCTATTTTCGCCTGCAGGCCGGGGCCGAAAGTTTCATCGTGATGGACGCGCCGCCGGAGCAGGAAGACTGCCTGCCGTTCGTGCGCGTGGCCGGTTATCTCGAGGCGATGCAACTCAATGCGCCGCGGGTTATCGAGGCGAATCCTGATGAGGGATTCCTGCTGCTCAGCGACCTCGGTACTCGCCTGTACCTCGATGAGCTGCAGCACGATCCGGACTCTTCCGACGGTCTGTATGCCGATGCAATATCTGCCCTGCTAACAATGCAGCGTCGCGGCGCTGTTTACCAGTCATCGCTGCCGCCTTACGATGACAAGCTGCTGCGGTTTGAACTATCGCTCTTTCATGACTGGCTTTGCGGCGAACATCTCGGTTTGTCGTTCAGTGCCGCGGATGAGGCGGCATGGAACGCATGTTGCGACGTATTGGTAGACAACGCGCTGCACCAGCCACAGGTTTTTGTGCACCGCGATTACCACTCGCGCAACCTGATGCTGACGAGCGAAAACAATCCGGGCATTCTCGATTTTCAGGATGCGGTCGAAGGCCCGCTGACGTACGACCTGGTGTCACTGCTCAAGGACTGCTACGTGCGCTGGCCGGCGGAGCAGGTCAGGCAGTGGGCGCTGGAATTTTACCGCGCACTCGACCAGTCGATGCGCGAGCGGGTTGACGAAATTCAGTTTCGACGCTATTTCGAGCTCATGGGCGTGCAACGGCATGTGAAGGCGGCAGGAATATTCGCGAGGCTTAATCACCGCGACGGCAAGGCAGCCTATCTTGCTGATATTCCGAGGACGATTTCGTACATTGTCGAACTCGGCCCGCATTACGAGGAACTGCAGTTCCTCGTTGCCCTGGTCGATCAGCGGGTACTGCCGAAACTGGATCGCAAGTCGTGATTGCCATGATTCTCGCGGCAGGGCGCGGCGAGCGCCTGCGGCCACTGACCGATGAGACGCCCAAGTCCCTGGTTGAAATTCGCGGCAAGAGCCTGCTTGAAAGGCACCTTGCAAGGATCCGAAGTGCAGGTATCGAGACTGTCGTTATCAATCTCGGCTGGCTGGGCGCAGAGATCGTCAGGCGAGTGGGCTGCGGTGCCCGATACGGCCTGCAGGTTATCTATAGCCAGGAAGGTGACAATGTCCTCGAAACCGGCGGTGGTATTCACAAAGCGCTGCCGTTGTTGGGCAGCGATCCCTTCGTGGTCGTGAACGCCGATGTATACACCGACATGCCGGTCCCCGGCGTCGAACTGGCTGCCGACGCCCTTGGTCATCTTGTGATGGTGCCGACACCGACCTATCTTGATCACGGCGATTTCGATTTGCAGGACGGGCTGATTCGCAACAGTGACGCGGCCACGCTGACCTTCAGCGGCATCGCAATTTATCGACCGGAATTCTTTCACGGATGCGAAGCAGGCAGATTTCCGCTGGCGCCGATGCTGCGTGAAGCCGCCGATGCCGGTCGTTTATCCGGTGAGGCTTACGAAGGACTTTGGGCTGACGTTGGTACCAAGGCGCGACTTGACGCGCTCAATCGCGCCTAGCTTGCGGCAGTTGGTCGTCGTCGCGTACGAGGTTTGCGTCAGACAAACCCAAGTGATTCAAAAAATGCGGCAATAGCCGTGGCCACACTTCATCGAGATCGGCACTGATGCCGAGCCTCTTCATATCCGTCATCTCGAGCTCTCTGTAACCGCAGGGATTGATACGTGAAAACGGCTCGAGATCGATATCGACGTTGAGCGCCATACCGTGAAAACTGCAGCCCCTGCGAATGCGCAGGCCGACGCTCGCGAGCTTCTCGCCAGCGACATAGACACCGGGCGCATCGGCGCGACTCGCAGCATCGACGTCGAATTCGGCAACCAGGTCGACGACACTTTGTTCCAGTGCCGTCACCAGGGTTCGCACACCCATCTCAGCGCGCCGCAGGTCCAGCAGCGGATAGACCATGAGTTGCCCGGGTCCGTGAAACGTGACCTGGCCGCCCCGGTCGATCTGCACGACAGGGATGTCACCCGGCGCGAGCAGATGTTCCTTGCTGGCATTGAGGCCCATCGTGAATACCGGCGGGTGCTCGGTAAACCAGATCTCATCGCGCGTGGATTCTGTGCGAGCATCGGTGAATCGCTGCATCGCGTGCCAAAGCGGAACATAGTCCTGGCGTCCGAGATCGCGAATCGCGATCAGTTGCTGTGTAGCGTGGTTCACAGTGCCACGAGGACGTCGTCGTGCGAAGAGGCGTCGCGGTAGATGTCATCGAGCTGCTCGCGGCTCGTCGCCGTGATGGTGACCGTTATCGAGACGAAGCGGCCGTTGCGGCTGACGGCCGCCTGCACGGCACTGTCCGCGACAGCTCCGGCGTGAACTTCCACCAGCCCACGGACGGTTGCCCGAAACTCCGGGGTATCCCGACCCATCATCTTGATTGGAAAATCGCAGGGAAACTCGAGGCCGGACTGCTCAGACATGTTTACTCGAACCAGAGGCTGACGCTGTCGCGCGCGCGCTGCCAGACTGATCCGGCCGGGTTGTCGTCCAGGGCCCGCAAAGGTGTGCTCAACAGCTGTTGCTCGCCCAGGCGGACCGTCAATTCAGCGACAGGTTGACCAGCCGTGACCGGTGCTTCGATGACCGCGGGAATATCCAGGCTCGATTCGAGTTGATCGTACGCGCCGCGGCGAACCGTAATGTAAAGATCTTCGAGGACCCCGAGCCGTGAAACCTCTTTCGCTGACTTCCAAATGCGCGCGGTCGTCACTTCTTCGCCTGCCTTGAACAACAGTCGAGTCTCAAAAAAGCGAAAGCCATAGTTGATCAGTGCCTGGCTGCCGTCGGTACGAGCGCGGGTGCTCGATGTGCCAAGTACCGTCGAGATGATGCGCATGTTGTCGCGCTTTGCCGAAGCGACAAGGCAGTAGCCCGCATCATCGGTATGGCCGGTCTTCAGCCCATCTACGGATGCATCACGCCATAGCAGTGAATTGCGATTGCTCTGCTTGATGTCGTTATAGGTGAATTCCTTAATCGCATGCCAGGCGTAATAGTCTGGAAATTCCAGGATCATGGCGCGCGCCAGCGTCGTAAGGTCTCTTGCTGTTGTTGTATGTCCCTCGGCCGGCAGGCCGGTCGCGTTGAGAAAGTGGCTCGAGTGCATGCCGAGCGATGTCGCATACTGATTCATGAGTTCGGCAAACACACTCTCGGTGCCGGCAATGTGTTCTGCAAGAGCGACGCTCGCATCGTTGCCGGATTGCACGATCATGCCAAGCAGCAGGTCGTTGATGGAAACGCGCGAACCGACCTCGACAAACATTCTTGAGCCTTCGGTGCGCCACGCCTTTTCGCTGATCGTGACTTCGTCTTCGAGACGGATCTGCTCCTGCCGCAGTGCATGAAAAACCACGTAAGTGGTCATCAGCTTGGTCAGGCTGGCGGGCGCAAGTGCCACATCCGGGTTAAGCGCCGCCAGTTCGCGACCGGTCTGGCTGTCGACAACCAGGTAGCTTTTTGCGCCTATGATGGGTGGCGCCGGTGCCGGCATGGGCGCTGCAGCGCAAGCCGCGGCAAAAAATACAAGCAGTGACACAAATAACAGAGTCAGACGTTGGAACATGGGGCCTCTTGAGGATCAGGTGATTCGTATCGGCGCGTATTGTAACGCCTATTCAAGAACGAGATAGGGGTCCGTTATGCCGATGTTCTCGAGTTCCTCGACGAGAATGTCGAACTCGATTACCCCGGCGACCGGGCCGATGCGAACGCGCAGCAGAGCCGGGCTCGAAGAAGAATCCTCGTAAATGAACGCACTATCGATGCCGGATGCAGCCAATACCTCCAGGCGACGCTCGGCGTTGGCGCGGTCGCCGAATGCCCCGACCTGTACGAAGATCTGCGCGCCGCCTGTCGGCGCTGCAGGCGCTGTGTCGACCGACGGCTGCACGGGCGCTGCGGCGACGGCCTCCGTTGGCGTCATTTTGCTGGTCGGGCGGTCACCGGCGGGTACGTCAAAATTGATAGCCGTTACTTCGACCAGGCTGGTACCGTCACGCAGCATGTCGAGCCTGGCAGCGGCAGCGTACGACAGGTCGATTATGCGGTTGTGCACGAACGGGCCCCGATCATTGACTCGTACAACAATGCTTTTGTCGTTTTGCAGGTTTCGCACGCGCACATAGGTCGGTAGCGGCAGGGTCTTGTGCGCCGCGGTCATCTCGTGCATGTCGTAAACTTCGCGATTCGAGGTCAGGTTTCCGTGGAATTTTCTTCCGTACCAGGACGCGACGCCTCTCTCCTGGTAACCGCGGCTGCTCGGCATAACCCGATAACGTTTGCCGAGAACTTCGTACACCGGACCGTTGCCGTACCGGCTGCGCGCTTCGCGTCGTGGAGTTGCATCGCCTGGCAGACCATCAACCCGCGTACTACCCGATCGGGGAGGGCCGTCACCACGGAGATTGCCACTGCCGCAGGCGGCGACGAATAGCGACACGATCGCCGTCAGCAGCAGCCTAGTCCGCACGGCTTGCCGCCTGCGATGCAATTTCCTGGCCTAGTTGATATGCCGCCAGCGCATACATGGCGCTGCGGTTGTATTTCGTAATGACAAAGAAATTGTGGAATCCGACCCAGTGTTCGGTGCCGCTGCCGCCCTCGTAGGTCAGTAGCTCAGCCTTGCTGTCGGCGCATAGGTCGGTTGCAAAGACGACGCCTTTCTTGCTCAGGGATTCAACCGAAGCGGAAGCTTTCAGCGTGTTGCGCGGTTTCGGCACAGGCCCCTTCCATTGCCCGCTCAGCGTGGCCTGCGCCGTGACTTCTTCTCCGGCCCGCCAGCCGTGCTCGACAAAATAGTTGGCGACACTGCCAGAGACATCCGCCCAGTTATTCCAGATATCGCGCTTGCCGTCGCCGGTTGCGTCGACAGCGTAGGCGCGAAAGCTAGACGGCATAAACTGCGGGCGGCCCATCGCACCCGCATAGGAACCCATCGGGGTCGTTGCGTCGATTTCTTCTTCGCGCGTGAGAATCAGGAACTGCACGAGTTCATTACGAAAGAACCGCGCCCGTTTCGGGTACTCGAATGCCAGCGTTACCAGCGCATCGAGGACACGGTCGTTGCCGGTGATGCGGCCGAAATAAGTCTCCACGCCGATGATGCCGACAATCATCTCGCTCGATACGCCCGATTCCCTGCTAATTCGTTCGAGCATCTCGCGATTTTCACGCCAAAAATCAACGCCCGCGTTGATGCGCTCTTTCGTGATGAATATTTTGCGGTATTCGCCCCAGGTCAGGGTGCGTTCCGCCGGCGTGGAAATCTTGCGGATAATCGATGGCTTGATCCTGGCCTGGCTGAGCACACTGCGCAGCTCGTTCCGGTCAAATTCGTGCTCGCTGACCATCTCGTCGATGAATGCAACCACGGCCGGATTGTCGACATCGACATTGACCGGCCCAGGGTCTTCCGCCGATCGGGCGCAGGCGCCCGAAAGCAAAAGTACAGCGGCTACAACGAGCGTTCGATTTATCATCAGTGTGGCAATAATTTCCGGTGAGAGTGAATCGACATGAGAATACCGAATCCGGCCATGAGGGTCACCATGGATGTCCCGCCGAAACTGACAAGCGGCAATGGCACTCCGACGACCGGCACGAGTCCCGTGACCATCGCCGTGTTGACGAAGACGTAGACGAGAAAAGTCAGGCTGATCGAACCAGCCAGCAAGCGCGAGTAGGTATCGTGTGCCTGCACGGCGATGTAAAGACCGCGACCGATGACGAACATGTAGAGCACGAGCAGGGTCAGCGCGCCGAACAGCCCGAATTCTTCACCGAGTACGGCGAAAATAAAATCGGTATCCCGCTCGGGCAGGAACTCGAGGTGAGCCTGGGATCCATTGGTCCAGCCTTTGCCGAACAGGCCGCCTGATCCGATCGCGATTTTCGACTGGATGATGTTGTAACCCGCACCGAGGGGATCGCTGTCCGGGTCCAGCAGCGTCAACACGCGCTGTTTCTGGTAGTCCTGCATGAAGTTCCACAGCAAGAGTGCGCCGGGCACGGCCAGCAATCCCATGCCCATGATCAGTCGGAACGACATGCCGGCCAGGATGACGACGATGACGCCGGAGGCCGCGATCAGCAGTGCCGTGCCGAGATCGGGCTGGCGCGCGATCAGGATGGTAGGTACGACGATCATTACCCCGATCATCAGGAGCTGGCCCAGCCGGGGTGGCATCTGCCTGTGGTGCAGGTACCAGGCCGCCATCATCGGTACACCGAGCTTCATCGCCTCGGAGGGCTGAAAACGAATGCCGAGATTCAGCCAGCGTCGCGCACCCTGTCCGACTTCGCCCACCATGAGCACCAGTACCAGGAGAATGAGCCCGGCCACGTAGCCCCAGGGAGTCCAGCGCCGCAAGAAGTCGGGCGGCATCTGCGCCACGACCAGCATCGCGACGAAAGCGACGCCCAGTCGGACGGCCTGGTTTATGAGGAGTCGGTTACTTTCTCCGACCGCGCTGTAAAGTATGAACAACCCAAAGCTACTGATCAGGATCAAAGCGCCGAGCAACGGGCCGTCAATATGCAGGCGGCGCATCAGGCCCGCAAATTTTGACAGCGGCGCGGGCCTGGCCGTGAGCAAGGGTTTGGCGTCAGCGTACGGCATTGTCACCATACCCAAGGTACTGGTCCATGATCGCTTTCGCGACGGGCGCCGCTACACCGCTGCCACTGCTGCCGTTCTCGACGATGACGGCCACGGCGATTCGCGGCTCGTCAAGCGGGGCAAACGAAATGAACAAAGCATGATCACGTTGTCGCTCCTCTATTTCTTCCTCGTCGTATTCTGCGTCCTGTGCGATCGAGACCACCTGCGCGGTTCCGCTTTTTCCAGCCATCTTGTATGGCGCGCCTGAGCCAACGGCGCGAGCGGTTCCGCGCGGCCCCTGCATTACGTCATGCATGGCGTTGATGATGTTGTCCCAGTAAAAACTGTTGCTGATTTCGACATCGGGCAGTCGTTCGGGGATCATGAGTGTGCGCTCGCCACTTAGTGCATTTTCGACCGCGGCAACGAGGTGAGGACGAAAACGCTTGCCGCGGGTTGCCAATGCGGCGGCCGCGGTGGCCAGCTGCAGCGGCGTCGCGAGCATGAAGCCCTGACCGATCGAAGCGATGACGGTTTCGCCGTGATACCAGCGCTGGTCGTCGCGATTGCTGAAGTTGTTGCGTTTCCACTCCCGCGATGGCACGACTCCCGCTTGCTCGCCGCCGATATCCACACCGGTTTTTTTGCCAAGACCAAAGCGATCAAGATAATCGTGCATGTTGTCGATGCCGATGTCCTGGCTGATCTCGTAAAAATAGACATCGCAGGATTGTTCGATGGCGTCGTGCAGATCGACCGGGCCATGACCTTCCGGCTTCCAGTCGCGATAGCGATGCGTCGAGTCCGGCAACATGAAATAGCCCATGCAAAAGGTCTTGCGGGTCAGGTTGGTCGCGCCGGTCTCCAGCGCAGCCAGGGCCAGCATTGGTTTGATTGTCGATCCCGGTGGATAGCGGCCGCGAACGGCACGGTTGAAGAGCGGCACGTCCACGTTGTCTTCCAGTTCACTGTACTCAGCGATACTCATGCCGACTGCGAACAGGTTCGGATCAAACGACGGCGCGCTGACCAGCGCAAGAACCTCGCCGCTCTGCGGGTCGATCGCAACGACGGCACCGCGGCGTCCTTCCATCAGGCGGGTTGCGAGTAACTGCAAATCAAGGTCGATGCTCAGGTAGACGTTTGCGCCCGGAGCCGGTTTTTCATCCATCGGCAGCGAGTCGAGCAGCTGGCTCGGGTCGCCGGGGACCTGTCTGCCGCGCGCGTTCGTTATCAGGTGTCGATAGCCGGCAGCGCCGTGCAGGCTGGATTCGAAGCTGCTTTCGACGCCGGTCTTGCCGGTGTGCGAGGTTCCCGCGTAGCGCGCTGCATCAAGCCGTCGCAGATCATCGCTGTTCAATGCACCGACGTAGCCGACGGCATGCGCCACGGCGGCGCCGTCAGGATAGTGACGAACCAGCCGGGGCTTGAAATCGACACCGGGAAAACGCGGGCGCTGGATCGCGAAGTTGGCAATTTCATCTTCTGTCAGCCGAAATTTGAGGGTGACGGGTCGGAAACGCGGTCCGCTGCGGCTGAGTTCCTTGAAGCGCGGAATATCTTCGGGGGAAATCAGCGCCAGGTTTGCCAGTCGTTGCAGGGTATCGTCGATATCGTCGACCTGCTCGGGTATGAGCTCGAGCTGGTAAGCCGGCAGGTTCTCGGCGATGACGCGGCCCTTGCGATCGAAAATCAGGCCGCGAATCGGAGCAACCGGCTCGATGCGGACACGATTGCCCTGGGCTTTTTCGGCGAACAGTTCGTGCTGGACGACCTGCAGCTGCACGAGCCGTGCGATGACGAAGCCGAGTAGCAGAATGGCTATGACCGTGGACGCGATCACACGCCGGACAAACAGGCGACGTTCGGAATGGTGGTCCTTGATCGGCGACAGCAAGGCCACGCTAGCCGCCCGCCCGGGCCCGGTAGCGCACGCCCGACAGGAACATGTACAGGAGTGGCCAGATCAGGGTGCCCGTGACCACGGGCGCCCAGTAGGTGACCGCCGGTGCTGCAACGCCGGCAACACCGTTAATCCAGAACAGCAGAAACTGGTACAGGGCCAGCAGCGCGAACACGGTTGCAGACAGTTGTGATAACGGGAACACGCGCATCAGCAAATGAAAGCGCACCGTGATGAAAACGACGACGCACAGTGCCAGCGCATGTTGCCCGAGCAAGGTCCCGTATGAAACGTCGAGGATGAGGCCGACTAACCAGGCGCTACCGACACTCCATGTGCGTGGCAGCTGCATCGCCCAGAAAATGACCAGCAGTGCCAGCCAGTCGGGTCGAAATGGGGCGACCATTTCCGGCAACGGCATGATCGACAGCATGAGTCCGACAAGCAGCGTGCCGATCACGGGCAGGCGGCGGGAGGCGCGGTCCCTACTCATCGTCCTGCTCCCCGATGACCGGCGCGGCCGACCAGATCAGCATGACTTCGCGAACCTGGTCGAGGGCGGCCGACGGCTTCGCCGTAACGTTCGCAAAAGGTTCCTGCGGGATACGTGTCACCGCGTCGACCACGGCGACCGGGTAGCCGGCCGGAAACGCGCCGCCGAGGCCTGATGTGACCAGCAGGTCACCCGCACGAATATCGGCATTGTTTGGCAGGAAGGGCAGGTCGAGCCGGTCGATCTCGCCCGTGCCAACGGCGATCGTGCGCAGACCGTTACGGTTGATCTCGACAGGCAGCGCATGATCCGTATCGCTGATCAGCACCGCTTGCGACGTCATCAGCCCCGTTTTAATGACCTGGCCGACGACGCCGTCGGCGCTCACGATGGCCTGGCCGTCATAGACGCCGTCGCGGCTGCCGATGTCGATAATGAGGTTGTGTTCATAAGGATTGGCATCGACCGCCATGATCTCCGCGACGCGCACCTCGTCGCGAACCCGGGCGCGCGCATCGAGG
>JBATHK010000019.1:0-5594 GCA_049666725.1 Woeseiaceae bacterium | reverse complement strand
ACCTCGGTTCGACCCCGGTTTTGGTTTCAGCTTAGCTTCAGCTTCGCTCAAGCTTAATGACGTGACACTCAGGCTATTGCCGTTCTTCTTCGCAGGGAGATTGTCATGTCACGTTACACCCACATAGTTCCGGGGCTGATCCTGGCCACATTCCTGGTGCCGTCACTGGCTACCGCCGAAACCGGACTTTTTGTCGGCGCCAGCATCGGTTCGTCACACCTGCAGGACGATTTCAGTGATTTCAACATAGACACTGACGCGACCGCGTACCGTTTCGTCGGAGGTTTCCAGTTCTCCGACTACTTCGGGATCGAGGCCGGCTACCATAACTTCGGTGACTTTTCGGAAACCATCGATCTCGGCCAGGTTTTGTCGCGAACTGACATCAGCGCGGACGGGTGGACTTTGGGCGGCACCCTGGGAATACCGCTGAGCGACCAGATCTCCCTGTACGGGCGTGCCGGCGTGTTCTTCTGGGATGCCGACGTCAAAGTAGACGGGTTCTCGATCGACGTGCCGAACGATGAAAATTCATACTACGGCGGTGGCGCGAAAGTCGACGTCACGCAGAACCTCTCGCTGCTTGGCGACTGGACGCGCTACGAACTGGATACCATTGACAGCGACGTGATCTCGATCGGATTTCAATTCCGTTTCGGCCGATAACCGTATTCCCAAAACCGGGGTCCGAACAACCCCGTATTGACAGCAACGTGTGGGCATGTCCGAATGAGGCTTCTCGGGGGACGGGCAGAACCGGTTGACGGCCACTGAACGCGCCACACAGAGAAAAAGAATTTGGTAGGGCGTGTCACTGCGCACTTTCCAGAACCAAGAAGAACTGACAATAATTGCAATAACCAAGAGGTATGCCGAAATGAACTGGCGATGCGGATTGATCTGCGGCGGGCTTGCGATGTGTGCGAGCATGGTTGCCGTGCCGGCTGTAGCAGCCGAATTTGAGTTGGGAGCATTCGAGGGTAGCTTCAATTCCCAGATCTCCCTGGGTGCCAGCTGGCGCATGTCAGAGATCGAGCCACGACTGGTCACGCCGGGCAATGCGCCGGGCTTCGGTATGGCTTCGACCAGTACCGCCGACGACGGTGACCTCAATTTCAAAGACGGTGACATCTTTTCGTTGATCCTGAAAGGCGTTCACGACCTTGAGCTCAGGAACGGCGACTTTGGCCTGTTTTTGCGGGGCAAATACTGGTACGACGAAGAGCTTGCCAACGGTAAACGGCCGCACGGCAACTCAGCCAACCTGTACACGCCCAACCAGAAACTGTCAGACAGCGGCTTCGACGATTTCGCACAGGCCTCCGGCATCGAGCTCCTGGACGCGTTTATTTACAACACGTTTTACCTTGGCGAGAACAGAGCGCCGCTGGATGTTCGCCTGGGTCGCCAGGTGATTAGCTGGGGTGAGAGCCTTTTCATTCAAAACGGCGTTAACTCAGTCAACCCCATCGACGTGTCTGCATTCCGCCGTCCGGGCGCCGAGATCAAGGAAGGTCTGCTGCCCGTTGCCATGCTGACGTTTGCTGCCGGCGTGACCGACGCACTGAGCATCGAGGCCTTTTACCAGCTCCAATGGGAAAAGACGGTCATAGACGGCTGCGGAACCTACTTTTCCACCGCTGATGTCGCGTCCACGGGCTGCAACATCGTGACGTTGCGCGCTACCCCCCCTTTCAGCGATCAAGTCAACATGGCCAACGGGCTGTTCATCACGCGTCAGCCTGACATCGAGCCGGACGATGGCGGCCAATTCGGCGTCGCATTTCGCTACTTCGCGGAGAAACTCGCCGGCTCCGAGTTTGGCCTTTACTACATGAACATCCACAGCCGCATTCCTTATCTCGGTGGTTTCGCCTCGTCAAACTCACTGGTCCCGGTGTCGGCAATCCCTGCTCCGTTGATTGCGGCACTGACTCCGCAATTGGGCAGTCCGCCGTGGCCCTTTATCCCAACTGATCCCTTCGGCGGCAACCCGCAGTATTTCGCCGAATTTCCGGAAGACATCGAGCTGTTCGGCGTGAGCGTCGCGACCAATTTCGCGGGTTTCGCGGTATCCGGTGAGGTTAGCTATCGGCCCGATTTCCCGGTGCAAATCAACACGACCGAAATTCTCCAGGGTGCCGTAGGCGAAGCGCCCTGGTCGACCGTGTTGCCCAGAGTCATAGCAGCGGGGCCCGGGGGATCCGCCAGCGGCTACGACCTGCTGCCTGTGACACAGGCGCAGGTTACGCTCGCCCGCTTTTTTGACCAGGTACTGGGGGCGAGCCGTCTGACTATCGCCGCCGAGATCGGTGCCAACTGGGTCGGCAGTCTCCCGGAGCAGTCGGTGCAACGCTACGGCCGCAACCCGACCTACGGTATGGGTTACTTCACGCCCATACCGCTGACGACGCTCTTCGGCATCCCGCCGGCGGTGCTGCCGCTGCTGCCCCCCGCGCTGGCCGACGAGTTGGCCGGCGATCTGGCCTGCGACCAGCCCTTTTTCCCATCGCCGGATTTTCTCGCCTTCGTTGCTCCCACGGTGGTCGTTCCCATCGTGCCGAACACGAACACGGCCAATTGCACCAGCGATGGCTACGTAACCGATACATCCTGGGGCTACCGCATACGCGCAGTCCTCACGTACAACGACGTGTTCGCCGGTATCAACCTGACGCCGAGTCTCGCATGGTCGCACGACGTTGACGGTTACTCGCCTAACTCAAACTTCAATGAAGACGCGAAAGCACTAACGCTGAGCCTCGGAGCCGAATATCTAAATCGGTATACTGGTTCGCTGGCCTACACGGCATTCTCGGGCGGCGACTACAATACCGTCGAAGACCGCGATTTCCTGTCCCTGTCTGTCTCCGTCAGTTTTTGACATGAATTCCAGGAGCAACAACATCATGAAAACACTCACAAACATCACGATCCTGGCTGCGCTTAGCCTGTTCGCGCAGAACGCATTCGCGGACCTCACGGCGGAACAGGCCGCAAGCCTCGGCGGCGACAAACTGACGCCAATTGGTGCAGAACGTGCCGGCAACGCGGCGGGCACTATTCCGGCATGGACCGGCGGTCTGACAAAAATGCCGGCGGGCTATACCGCCGGTGAGCCGCTCGTTGATCCGTTTCCGAACGAGAAGCCGTTATTCACGATAACAGCGCAAAACTTCGAACAATATAAAGCTAATCTTTCGGCGGGACAGATCGCGCTTTTGAAGCGTTATCCCGACACATTTCGCATGCCGGTCTACACAACGCATCGCACGGCAACGTACCCAACCGAGATTTACGAAGCTATTAAGAAAGATGCAATCACGGCTGCGACGACCGACGGTGGCAACGGCCTTGCGAACGTCGACTCGTACTGCCCGTTTCCGATCCCGAAGTCGGGCATTGAAGTTGTCTGGAATCACGTCCTTCGTTATCGGGGCGGCAGCGTGAAGCGTAGCTACACGCAGATTCCCGTGCAGTCGAGCGGCGCATTCAGCCCGGTTGTGTTTGAGGACCAGCTCACCTTTGCACAGTATCTCAAAGGTGCGCCACCCAATCGCTTGTTCTATTACAAGCAGGCCATCAAAGCGCCAGCGCGTCTTGAGGGTGACGTCTTATTGGTTCATGAAAACATCAACCAGGTCATCGACCCGCGCGATGCGTGGATCTATAACGCCGGGCAACGCCGTGTACGTCGCGCGCCGGATGTCGCGTACGATGGTCCGGGCAATGCTTCGGACGGCCTGCGTACCGCTGATGATCTCGACATGTACAACGGCGCACCCGATCGCTACGACTGGAAGCTGGTCGGCAAGAAAGAACTCTATATCCCCTACAATGCCTTCAAGCTTGAGGACAAGAATCTCACGTACAAAGACATCGTGCTTGCGGGACATATGAACCCGGACTATTTGCGCTACGAGTTGCATCGTGTCTGGGTTGTCGAAGCGACCTTGAAAGCCGGTCAGCGCCATATCTACGCCAAGCGCACGTTCTATGTCGATGAGGACACCTGGCAAATCAGCGTCGCCGACCTGTACGATGGTCGCGGCGAAATGTGGCGCGTCAAAGAGGCGCATAACAACATTCATTACCAGGTCAGCGTGCCCTGGTATGCGGCTGAGACCTCTCATGACCTGATTTCCGGCCGGCATCTGCCGATTGGATTGGGCAACGAGCTGAAGGGTTACCAGTACAACTGGGACTACAAGGTCGACGAACGCGAATATACGCCTGCCGCATTGCGCCGGGCAGGCGTTCGCTAGCCTTATGAATCGGGGACGAGTGTTTGCCGTACACCTGTCGGTAGTTGCGCTTGTTATTGCCGGGTACGTCATCGCCAATGAGGACAAGGCGATCAGCTTCCCCATGCTCCCGGCGATCAAGTCCGAGTCCGCGCAGGCTAGCCTCTTGCTCGACGCGACGTCGAGCGGCGAACGCCTGCTGGCCGTCGGGGAACAGGGCCATATCCTGTTTTCCGACGACCAGGGTTCGAGTTGGCGCCATGCTGATGTGCCCGTATCGCTCGCCATCACGGCAGTTGCGTTTGCAGCTGCGGATGAAGCCTGGGCAACGGCACACGACGGCGTATTGCTGCACTCGGCGGACAGCGGCGCAAGCTGGCAGGTAAAACTGACAGGTGTCGACGTCGCGCGCCTGTCAGTGACGGCGGCCGAAGAACGGGTCGCCTTGCTCGAAGCGAAGCTGGAACAAGCGACGCCGGAAACCCGGGAAGATCTGGAGTGGGCGCTTGACGATGCGACTTTCGCTGTCGACGAGGCAACAGAAGCGATTGAAGGCGGCGTCACAACGCCGCTCCTGAACGTGTGGTTTGCCAACGAAAACGACGGCTACGTCCTCGGTGCCTATGGCGTCTTCCTGCAAACCTCGGACGGCGGATCAACGTGGAGCCTGGACTCCAACCGGCTCGAGAACCCGGACAAGTATCACCTGTACAGCATGACGCGAAGTTCCGCCGGCACCCTGCTTGTGGCCGGCGAAGCCGGCACGCTGCTGCGTTCCCGGGATGACGGCCAGACCTGGGAACGACCGGAATCGCCTTACGTGGGTTCCTTTTTCGGCACTGTTGCAGCGGCTGATGGCAGCCTGCTCGTGTTCGGACTCAAGGGCAATGTCTTTCGCTCGACCGACGAAGGCGCAAACTGGTCAACAGTAGCTACCGGCGATCAACGAACCCTGCTGGGCGGCATGACGCGGCCGGACGGCACGATCGTCCTTGTGGGTTCGGCTGGCGTCGTGCTGATTAGCGACGACAACGGCAACAGCTTCAGAGTTATCCCGACCACCGGAAACAGGGTATACAGCGGCGTTGCGGGGACCGCCGATGGCCGGCTCCTGTTAGTGGGTTTTGGCGGCCTGTCTTCTATTGATATTGACGCGGTATCCGGGGGGTCGTCATGAGTGAAGCTGTGAACAACCAGACCGGACTGTCCGCGCAGGAGAGCCCGCCGATAGCTGAGCGGCTTCTGTTTGACAACAGAATTCCCGTCATCATCGTTTTCGTTTTGTTGACTGCGTTCTTCGCCTTTCAGGCCCTGCAGCTGAAGCCGGACGCCAGTTTCGAGAAGATGATT
>JBATHK010000018.1:0-28196 GCA_049666725.1 Woeseiaceae bacterium | reverse complement strand
CGGCCCTGCCTCGTTGACCGGATTCAGGCCTTGTCGGGCAGGAATTCGGCCTGCAGATCGTTTAGGAAGCGCCTGCCCAGCGGCGTCGCCTGCCATTGCGACGCGTCAACGCGCGCGACCAGCCCTTTTTCGCCGGCCGCTCGCATGACCGTCTCCAGCTCGGCCGCGCCCAGCCCGGTCCTTTCGCAGAAAATCGCGGCACTGAAGCCGTCGCTCAATCGCAGCGCATTCAGCATGAACTCGAAAACCAGGTCTGCCCCGGCCACCTGGACCACTGCGGGATCCGGCTCCCGCGCCTCGATGGTCTTCATGTATTGCAGCGGGTTCGCGTGCTTCTGATACCGGAAGACACCCATGCCGTCGGTGATCTTGCCGTGCGCGCCGGCCCCCGCCGCCAGGTAGTCGCCGAACAGCCAGTAGTTCAGGTTGTGCTCGCAGACTCTGTCGTCGCGCGCGAACGCGGATACTTCGTATTGACGGTAACCGCTTTCAGCCAGCAACGCCTGCCCGTGGTCCTGGATAGTGTGCAGGGTGTCTTCGTCCGGCAGGTCGCGCGGCGGACGCGCATAAAAAACCGTGTTCGGTTCGAGCGTAAGCTGGTACCAGGAAATGTGTGCGGGCTTCAGGCTGATGGCCGATTCGAGGTCCTCGAGTGCGGCCGCGACACCCTGGCCCGGCAGGCCGTGCATCAGGTCAATGTTCACGTTGTCGACACCCGCCGTGCGCGCATCGTTCACGGCTCGCATGATGTCGTCGCTACTGTGGATTCGGCCGATTTTCTTCAGGAGCACGTCATTGAAACTCTGGCCACCGAAGGACAGGCGATTGACACCGGCGTCGCGATAACCGGCCGGCTCTCCGCACTCGACCGTACCCGGGTTGGCCTCCATGGTGATTTCGGCGTTCTCGGCAATGTCGAAACAACCCCGGATGCCCTCCAACAGCCGTCCAATCTCGTCAGGCGAGAACAGGCTCGGTGTTCCACCGCCCAGGAAAATGCTCTGTAGCCTTCTGCCCGCGGCCCGGGATGCTTCGTTTTCAAGATCGACCAGCAGTGCAGCAAGGTATCTTTGCCGCGGCGCTGCCTCTCCCGCCGCGTGCGAATTGAAATCGCAGTAGGGACATTTCTGTACGCACCAGGGCAGGTGCACATAAAGCGAAAGGGGCGGTACCGTCACAAAAACTGTTGCTGTAACAGCGCCACCAGCCCGCGTAATGCCTGTCCACGATGGCTGCGCGCGTTCTTATCTTCGGGCGTCAGCTCAGCACCTGTCAGACCGCTTGCCGGGTCGCGAAATACCGGGTCATAACCAAAACCGCCTTCGCCCCTGCGCGCCCTCAAAATGGTTCCCCGCCACACGCCTTCGGCAACAACCGCTTGCGGGCTTCCGGGCATGACGAAACTCGCGACACAATGAAACGCAGCACCGCGCGACTCGTCGCCGACATCGGCGAGCTCCCGAAGCAGCCTGTCGATATTCTGGTCGTCCGTTGCATTGACGCCTGCATAGCGTGCCGAATAAACACCCGGTCGCCCGTCCAGTGCGTCCACGGCGAGCCCGGAGTCGTCTGCAATAGCAGGAAGACCGGTTGCCTCAGCGGCATGCCGCGCCTTTATCAGCGAGTTTTCAGCAAACGTCGTGCCTGTCTCGTCGGCGTCGCTGACGCCCAGCTCCGACTGCGCAATGATCTTGACGCCAGAGCCTTCGAGCAGACGCGCGATCTCGCGAATTTTGCCGGCGTTGCTGCTGGCCATGACGACTTTACCGGGTAGCGAAGTCACTTAGCTTACAGACGCGATCGCCTCGTTTTGGGCAACGATGATGTCGCTGATTCCGGCACGAGCCAGGCTGATCATCGTGCTGAATTCATCGTCGGTAAATGCGTGGCCTTCGGCGGTACCCTGCACTTCGATGAAGCGCCCGGCATCGTTCATGACGATATTCATATCCGTTTCGGCCTCCGCGTCTTCGGCGTAGTCGAGATCGAGCACCGGCGTGCCGCGATAGATGCCGACCGAAATCGCTGCGACCTGCCCGTGAAGCGGCGTCTTCTTAATGCGGCCAGCCTTCGCAAGCCGGTTCATGGCGATCGCGAGTGCGACATACGCACCACTTATGGACGCGGTTCGTGTACCACCGTCGGCCTGGATAACATCGCAATCCAGCGTTACCGATCGCTCGCCCAGGGCCTCCAGGTCTGTCACCGCGCGCAGCGAACGACCGATGAGCCGCTGGATCTCGACGGTCCGCCCACCCTGCTTGCCACGCGACGCCTCTCGACCCGAGCGCGTGTGCGTCGCTCGCGGCAACATCCCGTATTCGCCGGTGACCCATCCACGGCCGGTGTTGCGCATCCAGCCGGGAACGCGATCTTCGATACTGGCCGTGCACAGCACCCGGGTATCGCCAAAGGTCGCGAGCACGCTGCCCTCCGCGTGCTTGGTGAAATCCGGAATGAAGCGCAGTTCGCGCATTTGTGAAACTTTGCGACCACTGGGGCGCATGATTACTCTCCTGCTTCTGGCCAGACTAGCCGAGCCACCTTAACGCGGTGCCTGTCGTATTGTCACTGTAGGGAGAATTAACGCTCAACGCCTTGATGCTCAGGTTTTTCAGATTCTCGACGAGTTCGTTTTCGTTATTGTTGTCGTCGCTTGCGCCAATTTCCGCCATATCCTTGTCTTTCAGTCCCGACCAAAGTCCGTCCGAGCAGGCGAGCAGGACGTCACCCGGAACGAGTTTGATGCGATTCGTAATGCTCATGTCCGGAACCGGAGCATCGCCGCCAATGCAACACTCAACAAAATTGCGCATCGGATGGTCGCTGGCTTCTTCCTCAGTAATGGCGCCTTCCTGTATCAGCACTTCGACGTGGCTATGGTCGCGTGAGCGCTTCAGCACGCGCCCGTTCCGGACCTGGTAGATGCGGCTGTCACCAATGTGTGCCCAAAAGGCTCCGCTTTCCTGCACAAGACAGATTGCACAGGTTGCCCGGGGTCGAAAGTCGACGGCGAGATCGCGGCCCAGAGCGACAACCTCATCGTGCGCGCGCGACAGCGCCATATACAGGAAGCCCTGCGGGTCGAACACCGGCAATGTGGATTCCATGAACAGGTCCTGCACAACCTTGAGGCCGATCTCTGCCGCATGAGCCCCGTCGGAATGCCCGCCCATGCCGTCAAAAACAAGCATCATCGCGGCCTCGTCTGCAACGACGACAGCCGCACGATCCTGATTGTCCTTGCGGTCACCGAGCGCTGAAACTTTGGCGTATTCGATTTGCATGGCGTAAAGGTAACCCTGATTGGCCTTCGACAGCGGGCACAGCTTAGAATGACGGTCCTCGAAAAAACGTGACCCAGGCGGCAAACTGCGTCGTCACCGGGAGAAGGATGCTGATGTTACACAGTATGACAGGCTTCGCGCGAGAGTCAGTTGAAACCGGCATCGGTACCCTTACCTGGGAAATTCGCGCGGTCAATCATCGATACCTCGATGTGCAGTTCAAGGTTCCCGAGGACCTGCGACCGCAGGAGCAGTTTTTTCGTCAGCAAGCGAGCGCCGTCCTTGGCCGTGGCAAAGTCGAGTGTTCCCTCTATTTCCGTCGTGCGGTCCATCATGAAAACGAGCTGCAGGTCGACAAGGGTCTTGTCGAATTGATCGGACATCGAATTTCCGAGCTGACCTCGAAACTGCCCAATGTCGCTGCCGTCAACCCGATCGAGATTCTCCGCTGGCCGGGCGTCGTTCTGCAGACAGAGATTGATACGGAGCCGTTGTTTGAGCAAGCCACGGCACTACTCGACAAGGCGCTGGGCGCTATCGACAGCATGCGCGCGAGCGAAGGTGCGAGAATTGCCGAGATGCTCGCGACTCGTTGCGGCGACATCGAAGCAATTGCAGCCTCTGTTCGCGAGCGTATGCCAGAGGTTCTTGCGGCAACGCGCAGCAAACAGAAAGAACGAATCGAGAAGCTCGACGTCGAGGCGGATCCTGCGCGACTCGAAGTAGAGCTTGCGTTGATAGCACAAAAAATCGATGTCGATGAAGAACTCGATCGACTCCAAAGCCATCTAGCCGAAATTCGGGATGCGCTGAACGACAACAAGCCTGTTGGTCGTCGCCTGGATTTTCTCATGCAGGAATTGAATCGCGAGGCCAACACGCTCGGCTCGAAGTCGGCTGACGCAGAAACCACCAAGGCCGCCGTTGATCTGAAAGTCCTGATTGAACAAATGCGCGAACAGATTCAAAACGTCGAGTAGTTTCGAGTGGCAAAAAACAAAGCGAAGCTGTTTGTGATTGCGGCTCCTTCGGGCGCTGGTAAGACAACCATTGTCAAAGCGCTCGTTGCACGAAACCCGGGCCTGCGTTTTTCGATTTCATACACGACACGGCAGAAACGCCGCACCGAAGTGGACGGGGTCGACTATTTCTTTGTCGACCTCGAGGAGTTCGAGCGCCTCAAAGCAGAGGGAGAGTTGCTCGAGTTCGCGCGAGTATTCGACAATTTTTATGCGACGAGTCGCAGCCAGGTGGAGCAGCACCTGGCCGACGGCCAGAATGTCATTCTCGAAATTGACTGGCAGGGCGCAAGGCAGGTTCGTGCATCGATGCCCGAATGTGTCACGATTTTCATATTGCCGCCGTCGCTCGAAGAACTGGAGCGTCGCCTGAGAGACCGGCGCACCGACAGCGCAGAAGTCATCGAGCGCCGGCTTCGCGACGCGCTCGGCGACATGTCGCACTGGAATGAATTCGACTACATCATCATCAACGACAAGCTGGAGCAGGCTGTCACTGACCTGGAAAATGTGTTGGCCGGTGCGGGCGACTCTTGCGCCTGTTCCAATGTCGCCCTGCGGCGGGTGCTTTCAAGAATCATCACCTGAGTGCTGCCGCCAGGGGCCCTTATAACAATTAGTTATATAGCTTCGCTTTCTGACCGTCGGCTCGACTAGACTCGTCAGCCTCATTCACGGGTCCAAGCAGGATCCGCACGCACAGGAAACGTACACATGGCCAGAATTACGGTCGAAGATTGCCTGGATAACATCGAGAACATTTTCGAAATGGTGCTCGTCGCCGCCAAGCGCGCGCGGCGCATTGCACACGGGGCTGACCCGATGGTCGAGCTCGAGAATGACAAACCGACCGTGCTGGCGCTACGCGAGATAGCAGAGGGCCATGTGACCCCGGCAATTCTCGAAGAGATCGATCAGCCGGCCGCCGCAGAAGAGCTGCTTCATTCCGAGGTACCCGCGGACATCCTGCCGGTTCGCGGTATCTCGATCGGCGACTGATACCCCCACGAAAAATCGCCCCGACAGCCGCGCCAGCTTGACCGTTCCGCGGCTATTACCGCTATGCTCGGGGGATGGATTACGCGGCGACAATTCTGTCCAGGTTCCCCGGCGCCTCGCGGCGAGATCACGGGGTGCGACGCCTCGTTGAAACGCTCAAATCCTACCTGCCCGACGACCAGATCGACCAGATTCTGCGCGCGTATGAGTTTGGCGCCAGCGCCCACGAGGGACAAACCCGCAAGTCCGGCGAACCCTATATCACTCACCCGGTTGCCGTGGCCCAGGAACTCGCCGACATGCACCTCGATGCGCAGGCAATTACCGCCGCAATATTGCACGACGTTGTAGAGGATACCGCCGCCTCCCTGGACGACATCGAGGAAAGTTTCGGCCACGAGGTCGCGCAACTCGTGGACGCGGTCAGCAAACTCGACCAGATTCAATTCCGCAGCCGCGCCGAGGCGCAGGCGGAGAGCTTCCGCAAGATGATGCTTGCGATGATCGAGGATATTCGGGTCATCCTTGTCAAACTCTCTGATCGGCTACACAACATGCAGACACTTGGCGCGATGCCAACCGCCAAGAAAAAGCGCATTGCTCGCGAGACGCTGGATATCTATGCGCCGATCGCAAACCGGCTCGGCATTAACAGCCTGAAGATCAGACTCGAAGACCTGGGTTTCAAGCACCTGCACCCCTTGCGCTACCGCGTGCTGGAGAAAACGCTCAAGAAGAGCAAGGGGACACAGCGTCAGATTGTCAAACGCATCTCCGAAGAATTCGGCAAGGCCATGAAGGAAGAGGGCATCAAGGGTGAAGTCATTGGCCGCGAAAAACATCTGTACAGCATTTACAAAAAGATGGCCGAAAAAAGACGGCCGTTGTCGGACATCGTTGACGTTTACGGTTTTCGTATCATCGTCGACGACGTAAACACCTGTTATCAGACGCTGGGCCTGATTCACGGGCTCTACAAGCCAATGCCAGGCCGATTCAAGGACTACATCGCGATACCGCGCATTAATGGCTACCAGTCGTTGCACACAACGCTGTTCGGGCCCAAGGGGCTTCCGCTCGAAGTTCAGATTCGCACGCGCCAGATGGATCGGGTCGCCGAGGCCGGCGTCGCATCTCACTGGATCTACAAGGCCGACGAAAAGACAGATGCAACACCGCAACGGCGCGCGCGGGAATGGCTGTCCAACCTGGCCGAAATTCAACAGTCCGGCACCTCCGAAGAGTTTCTCGAAAGCGTCAAGGTCGATCTTTTCCCGGACAAGATTTATGTGTTTACGCCGAAAGGCGACATCATGCCGTTGCCGAAAGGGGCAACGACCGTCGACTTCGCCTATGCGGTGCACACCGACATCGGCGACCGCTGTGTCGCGGCAAAAATTGATCGCGCGCTGGTGCCCCTGAGGACGCCATTGCAGAACGGTCAGACCGTCGAAATTGTCACCGCGCGTGGCGCCAGGCCCAACCCCAACTGGCTGACTTTCGTTCGCTCGGCCAAGGCGCGAACCGCGATACGGAACCACATGAAGAATCTGCGTTCCACCGAATCCATCGACATCGGCAAGCGCCTGCTCGACAAATCCCTTAAAGACGAGGGTTCGTCGCTGCGCAAGATTGGCAAGGTGCGCATGGCCAGCGCGCTTGAGGAACTCGGTCTCGACAGTGCCGACGAATTGTTCGAGCAACTGGGCCTCGGCAAACGACTGGCGCCCCTGACGGCCCGAATTCTCGTCGGTACGGGAAAAGACGGCACGGCCGGGGACAGGGTGACCGGCCTCGTTATAGCCGGCACCGAAGGCATGGTGATCAGCTACGCCAAGTGCTGCCACCCGATTCCTGGCGACGTGGTGATGGGCTACCTGACGGCGGGTCGTGGCGTAGTGATCCACAGGAATACCTGCGGCAACCTGAGCAACTTCCGCAAACAACCCGAAAAGTGGATCGCCGTGACCTGGGAAAAAGACATCCAGCGGGAATTCAGCTGCCAGATTCAGACAGAAACACGCAACCGTACCGGGGTGCTGGCGGAGGTTGCCGCGACGATCGCCGACAGCGGTTCAAACATCGAACAGGTTGAAGTTCTTGGGCGGCATGACGATTGCTCCGTTCTTTCCTTCCTGTTAAGTGTCAAGGACCGCAGCCACCTCGCCCAAATCATGCGCGATGTGCGCAAGATGCCGAATGTCTTGCGCGTGTCGCGCGATTGCGCTTAGCCGAACATTTTTCGATTCCAGGGAACACACATGAGTAAAGAGGCAGTACATACCGAAAGCGCGCCAGCCGCGATCGGCACTTATTCGCAAGCGATACGTGCGGGCAGTCTCGTGTTTCTTTCCGGACAGATCCCACTCGTCCCGGAGACTATGGAAATCGTTGACGGCGATTTCGAGGCGCGCGCGCGGCAGGTATTTTCCAACCTGGCTGCCGTCGCGAATAAGGCAGGCGGCAGTCTTGACGATGCGGTCAAGATCACGGTATTCCTGACCAACCTCGACAACTTCGCGACCGTCAACGCGGTCATGGAAGATTACTTCGAACAACCCTTCCCGGCACGCGCGGCCGTTGGCGTGGCGTCGCTGCCGAAGGGCGTCGACGTAGAGGCCGACGCGATCCTTGCGCTGTAGGCGACCTTTCTGGCCTATTGTTTTTTTCGCGGGCAGAGCCCGCTCCTACGGAACGCTGACAAACCGTGCAACAGCAGTCACCGCTGACACAGCTAAAGGGCGTTGGACCGGCGCTTGCACAAAAGCTCGGTAAGCTCGGCCTTTCTTGCGTCGAGGATCTGCTGTTTCTGCTGCCGCTGCGCTACGAGGACAGAACCCAGCTCGTAAAGATCGGCGCGCTGGTCGCAGGTAGCCGCTGTCTCGTAACAGGCGAGGTGTTGCTCTCGGAGACCGTCTACCGCGGCCGACGCAACCTGCTGGTTCGGATCAGCGACGGCAGCGGCCAACTGACGCTGCGCTTTTTTCACTTTTCGCGGCAGCAACAGGCGCAGTTTCACGCAGGCTGCTCCGTTACCTGCTTTGGTGAAGTTCGACGCGGGTCTGCAGGCTTCGAGATGATTCATCCCGAGTATCGCATTTTGCGCGAGAACCAGGATGCCTCGACGAATGATTCGCTGACACCGATCTATCCCGCAACCGAGGGCGTGCAACAAGGACGCTTGCGTAACCTCACCGATCAGGCGCTGCGCATCATGCAGGAGGCTCCGCCCGCGGAACTATTGCCGGCGAGTGTCACGACCAGGCTCGGCATGCCCACACTCGCCGCAGCCATTGAATACTTGCACAGGCCGCCGCCCGATGCGGATGTGCAGCAAATGCTGCACGGCAGGCATCCCTGCCAGCGGCGACTCGCTTTTGAAGAGCTGCTTGCGCATTACCTGAGTCTGCGTCGCCTGCGGGCGCTCGCCGAAACGGAAGATGCGCCGGCACTGACAGGCGGGGGCCGCGAGGTTGATCGCTTTATCAACGATCTGCCGTTTGAGCTTACCGGCGCACAGCAACGCGTCGTTGATGAAATTCTCACGGACCTGTCGGAGCCGCACCCGATGATGCGCCTGATCCAGGGCGATGTCGGTTCGGGCAAGACCGTGGTTGCCGCGATTGCCTGCCTGAAAGCGATCGCCTGCGGCGTCCAGGCGGCGATCATGGCGCCAACCGAGATCCTGGCCGAGCAACATTGGCGCAGTTTTTCGGAGTGGTTTCGCCCGCTCGGGATCGAACCGGCCTGGCTGAGCGGCAGCCAGCGAGCGGCCGCGCGTCGCGAATCATTGCAATCGATCGCCGATGGCCGTGCAAAACTCGTTGTTGGCACGCATGCGCTGTTCCAGGAGGGTGTGGAATTCGACAGTCTCGGACTGGTCATAATCGACGAGCAGCATCGCTTTGGAGTCCATCAGCGCATGGCCCTGCGCGACAAGGGCGTGTCGACCGAGGGTCATCCACATCAGCTGGTAATGACGGCAACGCCGATTCCGAGAACCCTGGCAATGGCCGCTTACGCCGATCTGGACACATCCGTCATTGATGAACTGCCGCCGGGCCGGCAACCCGTTTCGACCATTGCCGTTCCTGATGCCCGTCGCGGCGAGATCGTCGAACGCGTGCGCTCCGCGTGCGGCGCGGGACAGCAGGCGTATTGGGTGTGCCCACTGATCGAGGAATCAGAGGTACTCGATTACCAGGCAGCCGAAGCCAGCTACCAGGTGCTGACCGCAGCTTTGCCAGACCTGCACGTGGGGCTCGTGCACGGGCGAATGAAGCCCGCCGAGAAAGAACGCGGCATGCAGGCTTTTAAAGAGGGCCTTATTCAGCTTCTCGTTGCGACGACCGTTATCGAAGTCGGCGTGGACGTACCCAATGCGAGCCTCATGATCATCGAAAACGCGGAGCGCATGGGACTGTCCCAGCTACACCAGCTGCGCGGTCGCGTAGGGCGAGGCGCCGTACAAAGTCATTGCGTGCTTTTGTACAAACCGCCGCTCGGTCGTATTGCCAAGGAACGCCTCGCCGTATTGCGCGACACCAATGATGGCTTCATCGTCGCACAGCGCGACCTGGAACTACGTGGCCCCGGAGAACTGCTGGGTAAACGCCAAACCGGTCTGCCGGACTATCGCATTGCAAACCTGGTTCGCGATGCGGACCTTATGCCGCGAGTACAGCTTGCGGCGGAGGCCATACGCGCCGCTTCGGACAGAAACGCGACCGCAATCGTTCGTCGCTGGCTTGGTGACACGCGAAAATACGGCAAGGTGTAGACTTGAGGCAATGAAACCCACGCACGCAAACACGTTTGCACCTCAACTTGTCAGCCAGTTACGCAACTACGGCAAGCTGATGCGCATCGACAAACCGATCGGTATCTGGCTACTGCTGTGGCCGACGCTCTGGGCACTATGGCTCGCCGGAGACGGTGTTCCCGACCAGGGTCTGTTCGTCATTTTTGTTCTCGGCGTTTTTGTCATGCGCTCGGCCGGTTGCGTATTGAACGACTATGCCGATCGCAAGATCGATCCCTACGTTGAGCGCACGAGAACGCGTCCGATTGCCTCCGGCGCTGTCGCGCCAATGGAGGCGCTGACCTTGTTCGCTGCACTCGGGCTTATCGCCATCGGGCTCGCAACCATGCTCAATACTCCGGCTCGAATGCTGGCCATTGTTGGCGCCGGCCTGACCATCGCGTACCCGTTCATCAAGCGCTACCTGTCGATTCCGCAGTTCGTGCTCGGCGCGGCATTCGGCTGGGGCGTGCCGATGGCGTTCGCCGCACAAACCGGCACCATCCCCGAACTCGCATGGCTCGTCTTCGGCGCAGCCATGATCTGGGCCGTGATATACGACACGTTTTACGCGATGGTGGATCGCGAAGATGACAAGAAGATCGGCGTCAAGTCGACGGCCATTCTGTTCGGCGATGTCGACCTGTTCGTGATTGCCGGCCTGCAGGTACTGATGCTATTTGCACTCGTGCTGATCGGCTATCGCGCAGAGCTCGGCTTCTGGTACTACCTTTCCGTTGCGGTCGCAGCCGCGCTCATGGGTTGGCACCAGTGGCTCGCACGTGACCGGCAGCCTGCCGGTTGCTTCGCGGCTTTTCTGCATAATCATCTGATTGGCATGGTTATATTCATCGGTATCGTTCTCCACTACACGTTTAACCCTTCCGGCGCAGCCTGACTCGCGCAGCCCTCGCCACGGCGAGCACGCTGACCTTTTTCACGCCACACCTCATAAGCGCCATCGCAAGCTGGCGCGCGGTTTCTCCCGTTGTGACGACATCATCGACGATCAGTACGTGTCGAAACAGCGGCGTTTTGCGGACGACGAAAGCCTGCCGCAAATTCCTGCGGCGCTGCACGGCTGCCAGCCCCGACTGAAACGGTGTCGCGCGGCAACGCGCGACACCCGTCATGATCGGCAGCGCGCAGTGCCTGGCCAGCGGCCTGCAGATTTCCAGCGCCTGGTTGAAGCCGCGAAACGCCTGCCGCTGCCAGTGCAGCGGCACGGGTAACAAAGCGTCGACGTCACCGGGAAGCCGCGGCATTTGCTCGACGAGCAGCCAGCCAAATGCGGGCGCGTAGTGCAGTCTGCGGCCGAACTTCAGGGCCTTGAGACCTGCGTCAACCGGAAACTCGTATAGCAGCGGGGCAACGGTCATTTGAATCGGCGATGGGCGCGCCTGGCAGACGGCACAGGTCACGCCGCGAGGCGGTTTTACGGCAAGCGGCTCGGCGCAGCGCGAGCAGGCGATCGCGATCCACGGCAGGTCGCGGCGACATCCGCTGCATATCCGCCCTTCGGATCGATCACTCCCTGTCCCGCAGAAAACGCAGCGCATCGGCATGATCGAATCGTCCAGTTGCCGCAACAGGCGGACTGTTCGCGTTCGGCAGGCGTGCAGTATGGCCGGGCATTCCATGCAGGCATTGGTAGCCGAACCCTCGTTTCCAGTCGACCTGCCAATCGCGGCAATTGGCGTTGAAAAGCGTGTTAGTTTGTTGTCCTGAGCTCATTGGCTGCTGCGGAAAGTGAACGATAGACCGAAGTTGAACCTGCGAGATGTCCGGCGCCGCTTCGACAGTGCGGCGGCGACCTTCGACTCTGCCGATTTTGTACACGCCATCACGCGCGAGGGATTGTTCGCCCGCCTGGGGCCTCTAGTGCTGGATGCAAACACGATACTGGACCTCGGCTCGGCCACCGGCAGCGCCGCAAAACCGCTGCGAGAGCGATTCCGCGGCGCACATATTATCTCGCTGGATCTTTCGCACAACATGCTACTGCAGGGCCTTGGCAAGCGCCCCCGGCTGTCATTTTCCCGTTCTTCCGCTGTCCAGGCGAACGCTCTGAGCCTGCCGTTCAAAGACCAGAGCGTCGACTTCGTATTCTCGAACCTGTTGCTACCCTGTACCGATAGTCCTCTGCTTGTCTTCGCGGAAGTCGCTCGCGTACTGCGCAAAGGGGGAGTGTTCGCGTTTGCAACCCTCGGCCCTGACAGCCTGCTCGAAATCAGCCGTGCATGGGGCGACCTGGATGACCACGCACACGTGAATCGCTTCCAGGATATGCACGACATCGGCGACGGCCTGGTCCGCTCCGGCCTGAGGGATCCCGTCCTGGACGTCGATCGACTGGCCGTGAGTTACGATAAGGCTGAAAAATTGTTCGCCGACCTGACGGCCGTCGGCGCAAGAAACGCGCTGCAGCAACGCAACCGCTCGCTGGTCGGAAAGCATCGTTTCAGAGAAATGTTGGGCGCTCTCACGGACGGCGACGGCGGTGCCAGGATCGAGCTCGAGCTCGAACTTGTCTACGGTCACTGCTGGGGCGGCGGCGCCAGGGTCGACCCTTCGTACCAGCGCATTGACGCATCCCGAATTCCGCGGCGTCGACGCTGATTGCGGGGCTGATCCTAAATTACAGCCTTTCGGACCTGGAGAAATCGATAAGCCGCTGTTAAATAAGAATTAATCTCAGAGAGCGTTGGCGCTGCCGGTTTGCATGGCCATGACGATTTAAGTACACTTTGCGTGCTTTTTTGGCCGGCGCGCCCGGTCAAACCGGCCGACAGGCGATGTCCCGGGGTCACCGGGTCAGCATGGGACTCATCGTTCCACTACTCGTCACATCCGGAACTAGAAATGAAATGTGGTCGCCACGGCGAATCGCAGGGTGAACAACTAATGATACGAAAGTCGTTTTTGAGCCTGCTGGCTTTCTGCTTTGCCGGTACGGCGAACGCGGAATGGGCGTTAAACATGCCCAAGGGAATTACCGACCTCAGCGTCGAAACCTACAATATTCACATGATGGTTTTCTGGTGGTGCGTCGCAATCGGCATCGTCGTTTTCGGCGTAATGATCATCTCCCTGTTTCGGCACCGCAAATCGCAGGGCGTCAAGCCGGCAACATTCTCGCACAGCACCGTGGCAGAAGTTATCTGGACGATTATTCCAGTCGTTATCCTGATGCTGATCGCGATACCCGTCGCCGAAACGATGATCAAACTCGAAGATTCTCGCGATCCCGATATTTCGATCGTCGTCACCGGCTACCAGTGGAAGTGGCATTACAAGTATCAGGATGAAGGCATCGATTTCTACTCGAGTCTCGCGCGGCCGAGCCTCGAGGCGCGCCGCAAGGAGTCCGGCATTGATCCCAGCTCGGTGGACAACTACCTGCGCGACGTTGATCGTCCGGTCGTGGTACCGCGCGACGCAAAAGTCCGCCTGCTGCTAACCTCGAACGACGTCGTCCATTCCTGGTATGTACCGGAGCTCGCCATCAAGAAAGACACGATACCCGGCATCATTAACGAAGCCTGGTTCAAGGCCAAGGAAGTCGGCACCTACCGGGGCCAGTGCGCCGAACTCTGCGGCAAGGATCACGGCTATATGCCGATCGTGGTCGAGGTTGTAGAGCCGGACGCTTACAGGGCCTGGGTCGATGCACGCAGGGAAGGCGCACCAAAGGTCGCCAGTAGCCAATAAATTCAAGAAACACTGAATTCTGACGTGTCGGGCATGACGACACGCAAACGGAGCAACAACCAATGAGTACGACAGTAGCTGACATGCACGATCATCACGACGACCACGGCCCGGCCAAAGGCATCGGCCGCTGGCTGTTTTCGACGAATCACAAGGACATCGGCACGATGTACCTGGTATTCAGCCTCGTCATGTTCTTTGTTGGCGGCGCGATGGCGATGGTTATTCGCTCCGAGCTCGCGATCCCGGGACTGCAGTTCGTGCACCCCGAGTTTTACAACTCGATGACGACGATGCATGCGCTGATCATGATATTCGGCGGAGTTATGCCGGCGTTCGTCGGGCTTGCCAACTGGATGATCCCGCTCATGATCGGCGCGCCCGATATGGCGCTGCCCCGCATGAACAACTGGTCGTTCTGGATACTGCCGGTCGCATTCGGCATTTTGCTGTCCACGCTGTTTATGCCCGGTGGCGCACCAGCAGGCGGCTGGACCATGTACCCACCGCTCGTTTTGCAGACCGGCGACGCATTCCCCTACCTGATTTTCTCGATTCATCTCATGGGGATATCGTCGATCATGGGGGCGATGAACGTCATCGTGACCATCATCAACATGCGCGCGCCGCAAATGACGCTCCTGAAGATGCCGATGTTCGTATGGACCTGGCTGATTACGGCATACCTGCTGATCGCGGTAATGCCGGTGCTGGCGGGCGCCGTAACGATGCTCTTGACCGACCAGTTCTTTGGCACGAGCTTCTTCCTCGCGGCCGGTGGCGGTGACCCGGTTATGTTCCAGCATATTTTCTGGTTTTTTGGTCACCCCGAAGTCTACATCATGATTCTGCCGGCATTCGGCGTGGTGTCAGAGATCATTCCGACGTTTTCACGCAAGAAGCTCTTCGGTCACGACTCGATGGTTTATGCGGCCGCGTCTATCGCGTTCCTGTCATTCATCGTCTGGGCGCATCACATGTTCACCGTCGGCATGCCGCTGTCCGGGCAGCTGTTCTTCATGTTCGCAACAATGCTTATTGCCGTTCCAACCGGCGTGAAGGTCTTCAACTGGGTCGCAACGATGTGGCGCGGGGCAATGACCTTCGAAACGCCAATGTTGTTCTCGCTGGGTTTTGTGTTCCTGTTTACGATCGGCGGTTTCTCGGGCCTGATGCTCGCTGCCGCCCCGGCTGACATTCAGTACCACGACACCTATTTTGTCGTCGCGCACTTCCATTACGTGCTTGTCCCGGGCTCGATTTTTGCGATTATGGCCGCGGTTTATTACTGGCTGCCGAAGTGGACCGGGCACATGTACAACGAGACTCTTGGCAAAGTGCATTTCTGGGCGTCAACAATATTTGTCAACCTGACGTTCTTCCCGATGCACTTTTTGGGGCTGGCCGGCATGCCTCGGCGTATTCCGGACTACTCGACCCAGTTCGCGGACTTCAACATGGTGGCCAGCATTGGCGCCGTTGGTTTCGGCCTGTCTCAATTGATCTTCGTCCTGGTAATTGTCACCGCATGGAAAGGCAGCAAAGCGACCGATCGCGTATGGGAAGGCTCACACGGTCTCGAATGGACCGTGCCTTCACCGGCGCCCTATCACACGTTTGAGACGCCACCGAAAGCGCGTATCGCTGACGAAGCCTTCGAGTAAGCATGAACGACGCCGAACGTAAAAAGAACATCCGTCGTACGGCGCTGATCGTCGGCGCGGTTGCAGTTGCGTTCTATGTCGGCTTTATTCTGCTCGGCGTGCTGCGCTCCTGAGACACATGAACGAAGAACCGCAAAACATGAAGTCTGAAAATCGCGCGCTCACCGGCCGCCTGCTGTTGATGGCGATTGCAATGTTCGGCTTCGGTTTTCTGCTGGTGCCGCTTTACGATGTGTTCTGTGAAATTACCGGCTTCGGCGGAAGGACAAATGCAACGGCAGCGGTTGCCAAGGAAGCGCCGGACCTGTCGCGCGAGATTCGCATCGAGTTTGTGACGACCGTGAACTCGTATGCGCCATTTGAGTTTGCGGCTGATGTCGACAGCATGACCGTGAACCCGGGCAAAATGTACTTTGCGACCTTCACTGCGAAGAATCTCACGACGGCGGACAGGGTTGCACAGGCCGTTCCGAGCGTCGCGCCGGTTTCGGCAGCAGAGCACTTTACGAAAATCGAGTGCTTTTGTTTCACGAGCCAGGAGTTCTTCGCTAACGAACAGCGAGCGATGCCGCTGCAGTTTATAGTCGACCCCAATTTACCTGAATACGTAGACACGATTACATTGCAATACACGTTTTTCGATACCGCCCGAACGGCGGCGAACAACCCGCTTTAAACCGGAACCTCACATGACGACACACACAGAAGAGCGCTACTACGTCCCTCACGGCAGCCATTGGCCAATCGTCGGCTCTGCCGGCTTGCTGCTGTTAATGGTAGGTGTATCCGGCTGGCTGAACGGTGGCGATGCCGGCTTCTACATCATGATGGCCGGCGTTGCCGTAATCATCTTCATGATTACGGGCTGGTTTGGCACCGTCATTGGTGAAAGCCAGTCCGGTCTCTATAACCTGCAGGTCGACCACTCGTTCCGGCAGGGCATGTTCTGGTTCATATTTTCAGAAGTCATGTTCTTTGCGGCGTTTTTCGGCGCATTGTTTTACGCGCGAAACATGTCGGTTCCATGGCTGGGCGGATCCAGCAATAACTTCTTCACCAACCTGCTGCTGTGGCAGGGTTACGAAAGTACATGGCCGACTAACGGCCCTGCCAATATCGGTGGCGACTACACGGCAATGCCACCGTTCGGTTTGCCCCTGGTCAATACTGTGCTGCTGCTGACCAGCAGTATCACTGTAACTATTGCGCATCATTCGCTGCTCGCCGGCAGGCGCGCACAGCTCGCCATATTCCTCGCCGCGACATTCCTGCTCGGTTTCACGTTCGTATACATGCAGGGCGTTGAGTACGTCGAGGCGTACGAGCACATGAACCTCAAGCTCACGTCCGGCATCTATGGCTCGACGTTCTTCATGCTGACCGGTTTCCATGGCATGCACGTCACGATCGGTGCAATCATGCTGACGATCATTTTCTTCAGGGTGTTGAAAGGCCACTTTACGCGCGAAAAACATTTCGCTTTCGAAGCGGTTGCCTGGTACTGGCACTTCGTTGACGTCGTCTGGATCGGTCTGTACGTGTTCGTCTACTGGATGTGAATACAGCATCAATAGCCGAGTGATCAAAGCGGGCGCCAAGGCGCCCGCTTTGCCCTGCCGATAACGCGTGCTGTTGTTACTGTGTGGGCGGGACGATCCAGCCAAGGAAGTATGACGCAACGAGGAACAGGATCAGGACCAGCGACAGGCCGACGCGGATCTCGAGCGCACGCAGCATTTTCGGTGAGTCGGCATCCTCGCGGCGCAGATAGAAAAGCCCGGTTCCCAGGCTGATTACAATGGCCAACAAAAGCGCAATGACAACGTATTTCATAGAAGCATCCTCTCGAGCGACCATTATAACGTGAACACGAAAACGAAGAAGCCTTTACCGACCTGGCTGCCCCTGGTTGTCGGCACGTTCCTGGTTGCACTATTTGCCGGCCTCGGTGCCTGGCAGATCAGCCGCGGTCTGGACAAACGGGCAGACAGGGCAGCATTTAATCAAGAATCGGGCTTCTCTGCCTGGCAGGACGGCATGCAAATTCGTCCGTATCAACGTTTAAAAGCGAGCGGCCGCTACGACGCGGAGCACCAGTTCCTGCTCGAGAACATCATTATCAACAGCCGCTACGGCTATTACGTAGTGACGCCCCTGGTTGGTGAAGAGGATGAGCCGGTTTTGCTGGTCAACCGTGGCTGGATTGAAAGGGGCAGTGGCGATATGGATATCCGCGCCCTGGATGTGCCTGTGACGCGCACGACCGTTCGCGGGCGCGCCGGATCATTGCCGCGCGCGGGCTACAAAATGGGTGCCGCAATCGATCCGGCCTCGAGCTGGCCAAAGCGCGCCGTTTATCCTTCGACCGAGGAGGTGGCCAGCGCACTTGGCGTTCCGGTTCAGACCTTTGTGTTACTCATGGACCACGAGGAAGAACACGGCTTTTTACGCAACTGGGTCCCTACCGGGTTCGGTCCCGGCAAGAACTTTGGGTATGCCTTCCAGTGGTTCGCCATGGCCACAGTACTCTCAGGCCTGCTTGTATGGAATTACCGAAAGAAGCGATTTCAATCATGACGAAAAAGAAAGGCACAGCTGCGCGGGTTCAATTCTTGCTGATCGCGCTGGTATTTTTAGGGCCGCTGCTGCTTGCAGCCTGGCTGTATTTTGGCGGCAGTGCGTTTCAGCCCGAGGGCAGGACGAATCACGGCACGTTGCTGCAGCCGCTTGTGAATATTCGCGATGCCTTGCCTGAATCGCCGATACATGGACATGACCAGAATCGCTGGCTGCTGGTCTATACGAACGACGCGGTTTGCGACGCCGGCTGTGAGTTTTCGCTCTATACCCTGCGGCAGTCGCGACTCATGCTGGGCAAGGAAATGGATCGGCTCGTGCGAGTCTTCCTGCACGGTGAAAGTGCGCCCGATACGGTGTATCTTGCCGATGAGCACGCGGGCCTGATTGCACTCTCTGACAGCAGTTTCAGTGCTTTACTCAGCAACAAGAAGCCCGCGGAAATGGCTGCAGGCGGCTATTACCTTGTCGACCCACTCGGGAACCTCGTGATGTATTTCCCGCCGGACATCGAGCCGCGTGACTTGGTTGAAGACATCAAGCGCCTGTTGAAATTCTCGCGCATCGGTTGATCAGGACACGAGTGTGAACACGAACGTAGCGACGTACATTGGCTGGCGCGATTTTTTCGAGCTGACCAAGCCGCGTGTCGTCACGCTCATCGTATTCACGGCGATCGTCGGCATGTTCGTTTCTGTGCCTGGATGGCCTGGAGCCGTGCCGCTCGTATTTGGCACGCTGGGTATCGGCCTCGCCGCGTCGTCGGCTGCCGTGTTCAACCACGTACTCGACGCCCGTATCGACATTCAAATGATGCGCACACGTGGCCGGCCGCTGCCACAGGGCAAGCTCACGGAAAAAGCGGCATTAATTTTCGCCTCCGGGCTGTGCGTGATTTCCATGTTCATCCTGTGGTTCATTGTCAATCCGCTGACGGCCGTCCTGACGTTCTTCTCATTGATTGGCTATGCCGTCGTTTATACCGTGTGGCTGAAACGGGCAACCCCGCAAAACATTGTCATCGGTGGGGCGGCCGGCGCCGCGCCACCCGTTCTGGGGTGGACGGCAGTCACCAATGAGGTTCACAGCGGCGCGTTGCTGCTGTTCCTGATCGTGTTCGTCTGGACGCCGCCGCATTTCTGGGCGCTCGCCATCGCCAGGAAAGAGGAATACGCCAAGGTCGATATTCCAATGCTGCCCGTCACTCACGGCGAGGCTTACACGCGACTCCACATCCTGCTCTATACAATACTGCTTGCGCTGGTCACGGTAATGCCTTACCTGATCGGCATGAGCGGCCTGATTTACCTGTTGACCGCCATCGTGCTGGATGTCATTTTTCTCTATTACGCCATACGCATGTATCGTGTGCCGGCTGACAAGGAACTGCCGATGGAAACCTTCAGGTTTTCGATCAGCTACCTGGGCTTCCTGTTTGCAGCTGTTCTTATCGATCACTACCTGCTGTTTCGACTAAGTCTCTGGTAAGGGCGGCCGGCCATCAGCAACGCAAACCTCACGTTTGAACGCCTGGTCCGGCCGCACTTCGACCGGCTGTATCGGCTTGCCTGGCGACTGACAGGCCAAAAAGCAGAGGCCGAGGACCTGTTCCAGGAGCTCCTGATCCGGGCGTACGGCAAGCTCGATGAGCTGGTCAGGATCGAGGAGCCCGGCTCATGGCTGTCTCGCGTCATGTACAACCTATTTATCGATGAGCGGCGTCGCTTCGCGCGCCGACGCCTGCATACGGTCGAAGAGGGACAAATGTCTGGCGACGGGCTTGCCGGGATCGCGGGTGCTGACGACCCCGTGCACGATAACGAACGCCGGGAGAAGATTGTCATGCTCGACGCCGCTTTGTCCAAGCTCAGCGATGAACAACGCCTGGTTGTGCTCCTGCACGATACAGAAGGCTATAAACTTGAAGAAATACAGGAGCTTACCGGTACTCCGATCGGAACCATCAAGTCGCGGCTGCATCGCGCGAGGGCACGTCTTCGCGAGATTCTGATGCAAAGCGGAACCTTTTCCTGACGCGGAACGTGTAACAGATCATGAAGGACGAAAATTTACAGACGCAAGCAGTCGAGCAGCAGGACCGGGAGATCCAGGCACTGCTGAAGGACTACCCGATGCCTGAGCCAGGCGCGGCTTTCTACGACCAGGCGCTGGCGCGCGCAATGCATGAAGGCTCGCGCCGACAGCGCAGGCGCTGGATCATGACCGGCTTTGGTTCTGCCGTGGCCGCTGGTCTGGCGCTCTGGTTTGTCGGCGGATTTTTCTTCGCGGCCCCCGTCGCTCCGGAGGCCGAGCCAGGCATCCCGGGTATAACGATGACGCTCGAGGAGCCTCGTACGGTCAACCTTGTATTCGCATCGGCAACCGCACTCGATTCGGCGTTGCTCACAATCGCGTTGCCCGACGGCATAGAGCTTGCGGGCTTTCCAGGGCAGCGCGAAGTCGCCTGGCAAACGAGTCTTCGCGAAGGCAAGAATTTGCTGCCGCTCAAGCTCGTCGCCGTATCGCCTGCCGGCGGTGAAGTGCTTGCGCGTCTTGAACACAACAATCGCGGCCGAACGTTCAGGCTGCGCATAGAAGTGAGCTAAGGGAGTAGGTCAATGAAACAGTTCAACGTATTTTTTGCAATCGTGGTATTGACCGTGGTCGCTCTTTTCCCGGCGGGTGCTCGCGCTGACGATCGCGCTGACCTCGATGATCTCGAAGGCGTCTCTATTTTCGTTCTCGATGATGCGAGCGAGCTCGATGGCGCTATTTCCGAGATGCGTGGGCCCGACGACGGCGACGTCGACGAAGAGGACTGGGAAGACGAAGCGGAAGAGGAAGAAGATTCAGATCGTCGCGACGGCGATGAATCCGATGTTCGTGACCGCGACGAGTCTGACGAGGAATCCGATGAGGAATCCGGCGACGACTTTGGCGACGACGAGATGGACGAAGAAGACGACTTCGAAGAAGACGACGCCTTTGAAGAAGACGAGATGGACGAGGAAGACGACTTCGAAGACGGCGACGACGTCGACAACGACGAGTTTGACGAGGACGAAGGCGAGGAAGACGACGACAGTCCGGATGACGACGACTCTGAAGACGACTAGCCGGCTAACGACTCGCCGGGCGGCAATCGCCCGAAAATGGTCGCGATACGCCTGGAAACAGCAAATACCCCCGATTGGTGACAATCCGGGGGTATTTTCTTGCGCCACGTCATAGTTTTCATACCAATAAAGCCGTTACCCTTGCGACCTGACATAACGTTGATTCGCATGACCTACATGGCCAAGAAAACATTCCTCGAAGCTGCGCTCCTGATAATTGCCGTGCTCACAGCCCTGGCACCGATGCAATCAGCTTCGGCGATGACGGCCGAGCAGTATTTCGAGGATGGCAACAGGCTTTTCCGCGACGATCTCTACTGGGCGGCTTTACTGCGCTACCGGCAGGCGGCCGATGAAGGGCTTGATTCGGCGGTTTTGCATTACAACAGCGGCGTTGCCCATTACCGTGCGATGCAGCACATTCGCGCCCGCGAGTCATTGCTGAAAGCGCTGCAGGACCCAACCCTGCGCATAGCCGCTCAGTACAATCTTGGCTTGAACGCTTACGCCGCCGGCGAAACGGCAGAAGCGCTGCGCTGGTTTCGCCTGGTCCGCGATCAGGACGCGAACAGGAAGCTGCAATCATACGCCGTAGTAGCGATCTCGAGAATTCGTGCGACCGAAGCGAAGCCGGACGAATTTGAAGTCCGCGTTGCCGAACGCGAGAAAAAACGAGCGTTCGCCGACCTCGAGTTTCGCGCGCGTGTCGGCTTTGGAAGCGACGACAATGTTTTCCGCACGCCGAGTCAAAACTACATCGACTTTTCCGACGACGCTACGCCGCTCGTGACACCCGTGCCACAAACCGGAACGTTCCTGCCGCTTAGCCTGAGCGTCAAATACAAGATCAACAGCCTGCCATTTGAGGGCTTTTATGGGGCCTATCGCCTGGCCGGTCGCTACTACCAGGACAAGGTACTGGAAAACGCGAACGAGTACCTTCACGAAGCTAGCTTCGGTAGCGAATACAGCCGCAAGGAAGGTCCAAGAAAGCGCGAAGTCTACAGCGCGTTCAAAATAGCCCAGCACGACGAGATCTATTACGACCCGGACGACGGTGGTAACCGAATCATTAACGGCGTCGCCATTGACGACCGTATGAACTATTTCCGCTATGGGCCGGAGCTGTCACTGCGGCAGGCGCATGAGCGACTATCCGTTGGTGCAAAGTTCAAAGGCCAGCTCTGGAACTACGAAGAAACCGGCGTCGTCCCCGAATACGATCACGAGTATTTCCTCGTTAACTTCTTTGGCCAGTACAAATTCACGCAGACATCTCTATTTCGCCTGACCGCCGAGTATTACAGCCGCCGCTTCGGGGATCGACCCGCCTTTGATCTCGACGGTCAGCAGCGCATCGGCAATCCGAACATCCGCTACGATTACCTGGCGCTAAAACTAAGGGCACGGCAACGAATTGGCGGCAGCATGTGGTTTGGCTGGGACGTCGAGCGCACCGAGCGCACGGACCAGTACTTAGGGTACAACGATTACACTCGCGACAGCTTTCGCTTCGAATTTCACTGGACGCCCGGAGACCGGTTCGACCTGGAAGCCAGCGGGATTTATCGCCTCTATGACTATCCCAACGCTTTTGCGTTTCACAACCCCGTCGCCGGTCGCAAGACCCAGGAGTCTGCGGATGCCAGCATCATCGGTATTTTTCGCATGACTCCACGCCTGAGTCTCGTCGCCGAAGCCACCTATCGAGAGACCGTCTCCAACGATATCCGCATCCAGTACGAGCGCTACCAGTACATGCTCGGAGTGCGCTGGCAACACTGATTCTCTGCTAGACTTCCCCGCTCTCGATTTGCAGCGATGGCCTGTTGTCTTTCTCCCCCTGCGCTGGGCGCCCCATGGATGTAACTCCAATCCTTGAAAACCTGAATGACGCGCAGCGTCAGGCCGTCACTGCGCCGGCGGAGCCGACGCTCGTAATTGCCGGTGCCGGCAGCGGCAAGACGCGCGTACTCGTGCACCGTGCGGCCTGGCTAATCGATGTCGAGGGGCTCTCGCCGCAGGGCCTGCTCGCTGTTACGTTCACGAACAAGGCGGCAGCCGAGATGCGCAGCCGTATCGAGTCACTGCTCAAGCTGCCGGTTCAAAGCCTCTGGATCGGTACCTTTCACGGGCTCGCACATCGCATGTTACGCCGGCACTGGCGTGAGGCCGGCCTGCCGCAAAATTTCCAGATAATCGACTCGGACGACCAGCTGCGTCTCATCAAGCGCCTGCTGAAAAACCTCGAGATCGACGACAGCCGATGGGTGCCGCGCGAAATTCAATGGTTCATCAACGCGCAAAAAGACGAAGGTCTGCGCCCGCAGCATCTCGACGACGAGGGCAATGCAGATCGCCGCCAGATGATTTCCCTGTACCAGTCCTACGAGGAAATCTGCCAGCGCGGCGGGCTCGTCGATTTCGCGGAACTGCTGCTGCGCGCTCACGAATTGCTGCGCGACAACGCCGAACTATTGTCGCATTACCGTCGCCGTTTTCAACATTTGCTCGTCGATGAGTTTCAGGACACTAACGCTATTCAGTACGCCTGGCTGCGCTTGCTTGCCGGCGACCGCGGTGTGCCGTTTGTTGTCGGCGATGACGATCAGTCGATTTATCGCTGGCGAGGTGCGCGCGTCGAACACATACACCGCTTTCAAACAGATTTTCCAGGAACACGGGTCGTCAAACTTGAACAGAATTACCGGTCGACGGCAACGATCCTGAGCGCAGCCAACGCCGTGATAGCCAACAACAGCTCGCGGCTCGGCAAGAACCTGTGGACCGAAGGAGCAGAGGGCGAAGCGATAAGGGTCTACTCGGCCTACAACGAGCGCGATGAAGCGGATTTCGTCATTGGGCGCCTGCGTGACTGGATCGACCAGGGTAACGCCCGTGCCGACTCGGCCATTCTCTATCGCTCGAATGCGCAATCGCGGGTGCTCGAAGAAGGCCTGATCAACGCCCGCATTCCTTATCGGGTATACGGGGGCTTACGCTTTTTCGAGCGCTCTGAAATCAAGGACGCGCTCGCCTACCTGCGCCTCATTTCAAACCGTGATGATGACAGCTCCTTCGAGCGCATCGTCAACAAGCCGACGCGCGGCATTGGTGCTCGAACGGTCGAGCTCATGCGTTCCTACGCGCGCGCAAACGCGTGTCCACTGTGGCGAGCTGCGGGCGCTATTGCCAGTAACGACCTCAATGGTCGCGCGGCTAACGCCGTGAATGCTTTCATGTCACTGATCGAACGCATGGCGCGCGAGAGTCGGGGCCTCGATCTGCACGATCAGGTCGATCACGTCATTTACGCGAGCGGCCTCGTGGACTTTTTCAAGAAAGACAAGGGCGAGAAAGGTGAGACCCGGGTAGAGAACCTGCTCGAACTGGTTAGCGCCGCAAAAGGCTTCGAGCCAGATCCGGCGGAGGAAATGGCGCCGCTCGATGAGTTCCTGTCGCATGCCGCGCTCGAGGCCGGCGAGGGCCAGGCCGATGCCTGGGAAGACTGCGTACAGCTCATGACCATGCACTCGGCAAAGGGGCTCGAGTTCCCGCTGGTTTTCATGTGCGGCATGGAGGACGGGCTGTTCCCGCATCAGCGATCTATCGCCGACCCCAACGGCCTCGAAGAGGAGCGTCGCCTTTGTTACGTCGGCATCACTCGCGCCAAACAGACGCTGTTTATTACGCACGCAGAGCAACGCCGCCTGCACGGTATGGACAATTTCTCGCAGCCCTCACGATTCATCGCTGAGATTCCCGACGAGCATATAGAGGAGGTGCGGCCCCGCGTACAGGTATCGCGGCCCATGCGATCGTCACGCTCACCGCAGCGCGGCCGGCTATCGACGACGCCAGGCGGCGAGCTTGGCATTCGTCTCGGCCAGCGGGTCCGCCACAAGAAATTTGGCGATGGTGTGATCCTCAACTGCGAGGGGCAGGGCGCCCACGCCCGGGTGGAAGTGAATTTTGAGTCCGCGGGCACAAAGTGGCTCGTCCTGAGCTATGCAAATCTGGAAACGCTCTCATGAATACTCGTGAGAACGCTTCTTCATCTGATGTAGACTACGCGCGATGAAAATTCTCATTCTCGGCGCTGGCCAGGTTGGGTCCTCGGCCGCTTATCATCTGTCCCGCGAGGAAGCCAACGAAGTCACCGTTGTCGACAGGCGGCCGGAAGTGCTTCGTGAGCTTCAGGATCGACTCGATATCCGGACCGTCGTTGGCCACGCCGCCTATCCGGAAGTACTCGCCCGCGCAGGCGCGAGCGACGCCGACATCGTGGTCGCGCTGACCGACAGGGATGAGACCAATATGGTCGCGTGCCAGGTCGCGTACACGCAGTTCCGAACACCGACCAAGATTGCGCGCATCCGCTCTGCCGATTACATGAACGCGACCAAGCTGTTCTCGCAGGACGCGATTCCAATCGACGTGCGCATAAGCCCGGAACAGCTGGTCTGTGGCTACGTCGAACAGCTGATTCTCTACCCGGGTTCATCCCAGGTCCTCGAGTTTGCCGATGGGCGCGTGCGGCTGGTGGGCGTCAAGGCGGATCGGGACGGTCTCCTGGTAGGCCAGCGCATTGCGACACTCAAGGATCATATTCCGAATACCGAGGGCCGCATTGCCGCGATCTACCGCCAGGGCAAGGCCATGCTGCCTGACGGCGACACCGTCATTCAGGAAGGCGACGAAGTCTTTTTTATCGCCGACCGCAAAGATATCCGTGTGTTCATGAGCGAGATGCGCCGGCTCGAGGATCCGGTGCGCCGTGTTGTTATCGCGGGCGGCGGTAATATCGGTGTACGACTCGCACTTGCGCTCGAACAGACCAACCAGGTCAAGATCATCGAGCGCGATCAGCAGCGCGCGCGCGACATTTCCGAGCAGCTGAACAAGGCTATCGTTCTCGTTGGCGATGCCGCCGACGAGGAACTGCTGCTTGAGGAGAACATCGACAACGTCGACGTTTTCTGCGCTCTGACGAACTCCGAAGAAGCCAACATCCTGAGCTCCATGCTTTCGAAGCGCCTCGGGGCCCACAAAGCAATGGCACTTATTAATCGAGCGTCCTACGTCGACCTGGTCGAGTCGGGCAGCATCGACATCGCGATATCGCCACAGCAGGTCACGATCGGCTCCCTGCTCGCACACGTGCGCCGCGGCGACGTCGTCAAGGTTCATTCGCTGCGACGTGGCGCGGCCGAAGCCATGGAAGCGATTGCGCATGGCAGCGAAGACAACTCCAAAGTGGTTGGTCGCGCAATTGAGGACATCGATTTACCAAAAGGAACAGCGATTGTCGCTATTGTGCGTGGCGATAAGGTCATCATTGCCCATCACGACACGGTCGTCGAGGCCGACGATCATGTCATCCTGTTTATGACCGATCGTCGCAAAATCGAAAAACTCGAGAGTCTCTTCCAGGTCGGCGTCTCCTTCGTTTAGTGAGAGGGCCTCATAACAAATGAACTGGACAGTCGTACAGCGCATACTCGGCCTGCTTCTGATGATGTTCAGTCTGACGATGCTGCCGCCGATCCTGTTCAGCCTTTATTACGACGATCAATCCTGGCTGCCATTCGTTGAAGGCTTTGTGTTGACGCTCGTGGCCGGCTTTTTTTGCTGGCTGCCCGTACATCGCTCTCGCAAGGAGCTGCGCCTGCGCGATGGCTTTCTCGTCGTCGCGGCTTTCTGGACGGTACTCGGCACTTTCGGCGCAGCGCCGCTGTTTTTTGCCGACAGCTTGTCCCTTTCATTTACCGATGCTGTTTTCGAGTCGATGTCGGGCCTGACAACGACCGGGGCCACGGTGCTCACGGGCCTTGACGAGCTTCCCTTATCCATACTTTATTACCGGCAGCAGCTACAGTGGCTCGGCGGCATGGGCATCATCGTTCTGGCCGTGGCAGTGCTGCCTATGCTCGGTGTCGGCGGTATGCAGCTTTATCGCGCCGAAACACCGGGGCCCGTGAAGGACACCAAGCTCACGCCGCGCATTACTGAAACGGCCAAAGCGCTCTGGTATGTCTACCTCGCGTTCACCATCACCTGTATGGTTGGTTACTGGCTTGCCGGCATGGGCTGGTTTGATGCGTTGTGCCATGCGTTCTCCACTGTCGCCATTGGCGGCTTCTCAACCCACGATCTGAGCATCGGCCATTTTGACAGCGCGACCGTCGATCTCGTTGCCGTGTTTTTCATGTTTGTTGCCGGCATCAATTTCTCGCTGCATTTCTTCGCCTGGCGCTACGTTGCGGTAAAGCACTACTTTCAGGACCCGGAGTTCCGCGCCTATAGCTTCATGCTGATCAGTTTGTCGATCGTCGTTATTGCGATTCTTTTTTTCCACCGGGGCTTTGCCAATTCCGGGCCAACGTTTATCAACGGTTTGTTCCAGGCCGTTTCTATCGCGACAACGACCGGATTTACGACGGAGAACTTTTCGGTCTGGCCCGCCGCTCTCCCGGTATTGCTGATTTTTTCCAGTTTTATCGGCGGCTCCGCCGGGTCGACGGCCGGCGGCATCAAAGTTATTCGCTGGCTGCTCGTTTACAAACAGGGTGTTCGTGAAATAAAGCGGCTCGTGCATCCGAGCGCCGAGATTCCCGTCAAGCTCGGCAACAAAGCAGTACCACATCGCGTTGTCGATGCGGTTTGGGGTTTTTTCTCTGTCTACATTATCGTGTTCGTTGTAATGCTCCTGCTAATGATGTCGACCGGCCTTGACCAAGTCACAGCGTTTTCAGCGGTCGCGGCAACGCTGAATAACCTGGGTCCGGGACTCGGCGAGGTTGCGGCAGGCTTCATGTCGCTTACCGACACGGCCAAGTGGATAGCCATTGTCGCCATGCTGCTGGGGCGGCTGGAGATTTTCACGCTGCTGGTACTGATCACGCCGACATTTTGGCGCACCTGAGCGCTGCTTTGTTGCCGTGAAGGACGAATCGCCAACAGCCCTGCCCGACAAGATAAGCCGCACAACCGGCAAGGCAGCCGCCTGGATGACCCTGTTC
>JBATHK010000017.1:0-4776 GCA_049666725.1 Woeseiaceae bacterium | reverse complement strand
GTACAGGAGAACCTGGCGATGCTACCCAAGACCGATCGGGAGGCTATTGCTGCCTACCTGAAATCGATCGCCGCCGTAGAGATTATGTAAAGCTGACTACGCCCTGTCGGGCGCGCCAATTTGTTATTATTCCCGCACCAATCAGAATAACAACCCGGAGACCTTCCGTGACAATCCGCAACTCTCGTAGTCGCTGCGCCGGCAAGCACTGGCACAGCTCGTTCACCGTGTCCGTAGTAACCGTTTTGCTGTCGGTTGCTTTACCGCTAACCGCGCGCGCCGAGGTGCTCGCCTCCGACATGGTTGGCTCGGCGAGCCAGAACCTCGTGTCTTACACCAATCCGTGGGCCGGCACATTCTCTTCGCCCGGTGACGGCTTTCAGAAGTATCAGCGTGGCGTTTCGCCGAGCATTCCATTTTCGGTGCTCGACGACAGCTTGAGCATCTTCCCGCCCGACAGTCTCGGCATCATCGGCGAAGACAATACAGATGAGTTCTTTGGCGTAACGGATACGCAAAATGGCGATAACAGCGGACCCGTCACCGCAACCTGGGTGTTCGATATTACGGGAGGCAGCGGTCTGGAGCTCGCCATTGACATGGGTGCCATGGGCGACTTCGAAAGCTCCGACACGTTCGAATGGACATACAGCATCGACGGTGGCCCAACAATGGTCGCATTTGCCAACTCCGTCGACGAAGCCGGCTCGCAGACATACACCCTGCAGGGCGGCGCAGTGATCACGCTGGATGATCCGATGCTCGTGGACGGCATATTACTGAGCAACAATCTCGCGACGATCACTACGGCGCTTTCGGGCACAGGCTCGCAACTTACGCTGACACTGACAGCCCAGACCGACGGCGGCAGCGAAGCATTTGCATTCCAGAATATTGTGATTAGCGGGAGTGCAAGCGACCCGCGGGTTGCATTCGACATGGTTGAGAGTACGGATAAGCGACTAACGAATTTTACGAATGCTTTTGACGGCGTGTTCTCTTCGGCTGGCGATGGTTTCCAGAAATATCAGCGTGGCGTTTCGTCAAGCATTCCGTTCTCGGTGCTCGACGATAGCCTGAGCATCTTTACGGGCGACTCCCTCGGCATCATCAAGGAAGGCAACACCGACGTGTTCTTTGGCGTTGTCGATACTGAAAATAACGACAACTCGGGGCCGGTCAGCGCGACCTGGGAATTTGATATTTCTGGCGCCACGGGTCTTGGTCTCTCCATCGACATGGGTGCGATGGGTGACTTCGAATCGAGTGACTTCTTTACCTGGGCCTACAGCATCGACGGTGGACCCGAAATGACGGCATTCGAAAGCGCGGTCGACGAGGCCGGCTCGCATACCTATACGCTCGAGGGCGGTGCATCCTTCACGCTTAATGACCCGATGCTGGTGCAGGGCGAAATACTGACTAACGACCTCGCCAGCTTCACGACGCCGATCATCGGCACGGGCACAAGCCTGTCGTTGACGTTGACCGCAATGTTCAACGGCGGCAGCGAAGCGGTTGTATTCCAGAACGTAGTTGTTGTTGCGGGCGTCGAGCCACCGGAGCCGCCACCCATCCTCGAGATCTACGAAATTCAGGGTGACGGTTCGGCCAGTCCGTTCGACGGCGACGTCGTTGAGACGCGAGACAACACCGTCACCGCGGTTGCCGGCAATGGCTTTTTCATGCAGACGCCGGACGCGCGTGCCGATTTTAGCGGTGACACCTCCAACGGCATCTTCGTGTTTACCGGCGCCGCGCCAGCGGTTGCTGTCGGCGACCAGGTCGATGTGCTCGCCACTGTCGACGAATTCTTCGGCTTCACTGAGTTGACCGGTAACCCTGTTGTCACGAACGACGGCCCGGCGGGCTTGTTGCCTGTTGCGATAACGCTCGATGCCGCAGTACCCACGCCTGACCCGACCGCGCCGACCTGCGCTATCGAGTTCGAGTGTCTCGAAGGCATGCTCGTCGAAATCGTCAACGGTGTGGTTGGAGGCCCGAACCAGCGCTTCAGCTCCGACCCGGTTGCCGAAGTGCACATCAGCGCGGCCAGCGAGCGGCCCTTCCGCGAGCCCGGCGTCGAATTCCCGGGCCTCGGTGATCCCTTGATCGCAACCTGGGATGGCAACCCCGAAGTATTCGAGCTGGATCCTGACAAGCTCGGCCTGGCCAATCAAATCATTCCGGCGGGCTCGCATTTCGATGCAATCGGCGTAATGGGCTTCGAATTTGGCGGCTATGAACTTTGGCCAACTGACCTGACGGTTTATTCGGCGGTGATCCCGCAGGCAGTACGCGGCCGTGACCGCGCCGAGATGACGATTGGCAGCCTCAACATGTTCCGGCTTTTCGATAATATTGACGACCCGGCCGATGGCCCGGTGGATCGTGAGCGAAACGACGCGGTGGTTTCAGAGGCGGAGTACGCGGTTCGCAAAGCGAAATTCGTGAACTACATCCTCAATGTCCTTGATGCGCCGGATGTCCTCGCGGTGCAGGAAGTCGAAAAGCTCGGCGTTCTCGAAGATCTTGCCGCGGAAATCGCAATGGCCGATCCTGGCGTTGTGTATTCCGCCTACCTGGAAGAAGGTAACGACGTCGGTACGATCGACGTTGGATTCCTGGTACGCGATACGATTGCCGTTGACGCGATCACGCAATTCGGCAAAGACGAGATCCTCCCCTTCGATGGTTCGTTACTGAACGATCGCCCGCCACTGCTACTCGAGGGCCGCTCGATCAATGAAGGAGCCGACTATCCATTCGCCGTTTTGGTCTTACACAATCGCTCGCTGGGCGGGATTGAAGGCGATGAGGGCCCCCGCATACGCGCCAAACGACTCGCGCAGGCGCAATCCGTCGCAGCGATTGTCCAGGCGCTCCAGGAAGGCAACCCCGACATTCGGCTTGTGGTCGCTGGCGATTTCAACGCGTTCGAGTTCAGCGACGGCTACGTCGATGTCCTCGGGCAGATTCGCGGCGATGTCGATCCTTTGGAGAACCTGCTGGCCGGCGATGATCTCGTCGATCCCAACCTGATCAACCAGGTAATGTCGATCGGGCCGGATGAACGTTACTCGTTTGTGTTCCGCGGCAGCGCGCAGGTGCTCGATCATGCGCTGACAAGCACGGCGCTGGATGAATCAGTACGCGGTTTCGAATACGGACGCGGCAATGCCGATGCGGCGGTTGATTTGATCAATGACGGAACCACGCCATTGCGATCCTCGGATCATGACGGCTTTGTTTTGTTCCTGACAAAAGACAAAGACGGTGACGGTGTAAACGACGACGCTGACGTTTGTCCGGCAACGGTCATACCGGAGATGTTGCAGAGAGATCTCGGCAAGAATCGATTTGCCCTGATCAATAGCGACTTCGAGTTCGATACAAACGCCTCGAACGGCAAGGGACCGCGGCGATCTTATTCGACGCTCGACACGGCCGGCTGTTCGTGCACGCAGATCATCGATGCGCAAGGCCTGGGCAACGGCCACAAGAAGTTCGGCTGCAGCATCGGCGTGATGGATAACTGGACGAAGTTAATGAAGTAATCTGGCGCAGTAGCCGCCCACCTCATGCCGGAGCGATGCTCTGGCATGAGGTCTTTGTCGCAGCACGCGACAATTAGCTGTCCGAATCCACCGTCTCTAAATAACAGAAGTTCTCCAGTTGAAAGCGCTGCCGTATTTTCTGCGGCAGCTTCAACTTACCCAGCGTTATAGCGCCCAGGTAATCCTGGTCATACGCAAGCCCCGCCCTGTGCTCGGCAAAGTCGACGCTGCGCGGATCCACGTAGGTTCCGAAAACCCGGTCCCACAGCGTTGTGAAATTTCCGTAGTTGCACTCGAGATCCGAGGTGTGGTGCAACCAGTGTTCCTGCGGCGTCGCAATGCCCAGAGGGCGCAGCATGTCGTGCAGCCACCAGCGTCGCCTGAGGAACGCAGAGTGCGTGATGCCGAGAATGCTGGTTTGCATGATGACGATCGAGTACAGCACGGGCATCAGGTCCCAGCCGTTGTGTCCGGACAGTCCTAACGCGAGCTGCACCGAGAATATCGTGATGACCATTGTCGGGAATACGACGATGACCGCAAACGGGCGCACGGAGAGACCGGGCATGTAGACGGACACGTCGGTCGTGAGGTGGTGATTCTCATGAGAAAACCACAGGGGCCGGCTGTGGCTGGCGAATCGATGAAACAAATAGTCACCGAGTCCCGCAAAGTAGAAGCTCGCAATGCCGACCAGCACGATCGCCCACGTATCGAGACCCGCACCGGCACCCCGTCCCAGCGCTTCATCGATGAACGCCTGCGACGTGACCAGTACTTGCTCCGCATTCGGCACCAGTGCGAGGCCGCCGAACTGCATACCCCCGTACACAATGATCGTGACCACAAGGAACAACAGCGCGGCCGGCCTTAGCCTTTGAGTTCGCGTATGACGGGTCCGATAACGCTCGCCGAGATCCATCGCGAGCAGCAACAGCTGCCCGAACACAAGTACAAACAGGTAGGCCTGTTTGTCCAAACTCAGGCGGCAGATCCGGCCGATTTACTCGCCGCGCGGAATAACCACAGCAGCGCCGCTGCCATCAGCAGGAAGAACACGGCGTTGCCGATGTTGCGACCGCTTTCGATTTGCAGGGCTGTAGCAATCTCTTCCTGGGCTATCAGGCGCTGCAAACCCCGCAATGTGAACAACACGACGAAGCCATAGACGATCGAGCGATGACCCAGCGGATCGCGTGCCGCAGCCCCCGCCATCACG
>JBATHK010000016.1:0-2891 GCA_049666725.1 Woeseiaceae bacterium | reverse complement strand
TGACCGGTCTGTGGCTGCAGCCGGCGGCGTACGGCGGCGGCAAAGCCGACGCGGTTCGCCTGCAGCACGATCGCGCCCCCGCAGGCATGCAAAAGGACATCGAGGTCTGGCGGTCCGGCTACCCCCGCGTCGCCGAATTTGTCGAGCGCCTGTATGCAGAAGAACGAAAACATCATGCCGCGGGTCCAAGTAGCGAGGAGGAACGAACATGAAACGATCAATTCTGGTTCTGATAGTTGCTCTGCTGGCGGGCTGCGCGGCACAGCCGGATAGCAAGGTGGACGATGCAATCGAGGATTTTGTGGCGGTGTCCCAGCTCGAGGAGCTGGACAGCATCAAGAGCCGAGAGCAGTTCGGTATTTCCGAGCTGTCCGAGCGCTACATTCTCCTGACAACGCGCAAGGACACTTACCTCGCCAGGTTCACTCGCCGCTGCTACGAGCTGAATGAAAACCAGGTAACGCCGGACATCCGCTTTGACCGATGGACGCTGCGAGCGCGTTTCGACACGATCCGCGGCTGCCGTATCGAGAAGTTTTTTGCGATCGATGCGGCGCAGGCGGAGGAGCTGGAAATGCTCGCCATGTCGCGGTCGCCCGAGCGCGGCTAAAAAGCCGCAAGCAATCAGTTATCGGCGTCTCTCGCCGTCTTCTTGTCTTTGTACGCGGCGCTGATTTCGTTCATCTTGGCCTCGATCCACGCCTGGACGATCAGGTTCGTTTCCTTGGGTGACTGCGCCGATGCGTCGATGGGCGGCCCAACGCAAAAACGGACGGTTCCCGGATGTAGCGAAAACTCGCGGCGTCGCCAGACGTCGTCCGCGTTGTGGGCCACGGGAACAATTTGCACGCCGGCCTCTTGCGCCAGGGCTGCGCCACTGATGCCGTAGCTGCGAGTCTCACCGCGGGGCACGCGCGTCCCCTCCGGAAAGATAGTGACCCAAATACCCGCGGCGAGCCGCTGCTTGCCTTTTTCGATGACCTGCTTGACCGCCGACCGCCCCTTGCCACGATTGATAGCGATAGGGTTGAGAACCAGGCCGATGGCCCAGCCAACGATCGGTACCCACAGCAATTCGCGTTTCACGACCCACGCCGTTGGCGGAAATATCGGCACGTGACCATAGGTCTCGAGAATGGTCGTATGCTTGATCATGATGACGCTCGGCGACGCCGGGATGTTCTCGGTGCCCTCGACAATAACCTTCATGCCGCAAAGAAAGTCACCCGCCGACACCAGGATACGGCAGCCGTGAACCAGCACGAAGCGTCGCCAGCTGGCCGGCGCCCAGAACAACAGCAGCAAGACGATGGCAATGGTCGATGATCCAATCACGCCAAAAAGCAGCCCCAGCAGAGAGCGTAGCCAGCGAATCATGCCGTTACTCCTGCAACAGCGCCGCGGCGGCGGCGGCGAGATTATCGAAAACTTCTGCGCCGGCCAGTTCGCCGTCCAGCGCCTGTTCGGTTGTCCTGCCGTTGCCGGTGCGCACCAGCATCGGGCGGGCGCCCGCGCGCGCCGCGGCCTGCAGATCACGCAGCGAGTCACCGATAACGGGTACGCCGGCGAGGTTGCTGCGATAGTGGCGGGCGAGGCGCTTAAGCAGGCCGGGCGATGGTTTGCGGCAGTCGCAGCCATCGCCAGGGCCGTGCGGGCAAACAACGATGCGGTCGATGCGGCCACCCTCGGCCGCCACGAGCCTGCGCAGCTTGCGGTGTATCGCGCGTAGCGCGCTGCGATTGAAGTAGCCCCGCGCAAGACCGGACTGGTTGCTGGCGACAGCCACGGTATAACCTGCGCGACTCAGCGCAGCTATTGCGCCGATGCTGCCCTCGAGCGGAATCCATTCGGCCGCGGATTTCACGAAATCACTGGACTCGCGATTGATCACGCCGTCCCGGTCGAGAATGACAAGGCCCCTGCTGCCTACGTGCGCCCCCATGGTTAGCGAAGCGACAGCCGCGATATGTCGGCAACGCCGAGAAAAAGGGCTCGAATTTCGCTTAAAATTGCCAAACGGTTGTTTTTGACAGCCTCGTCGTCCGTCATGACCATGACCTCATCGAAGAAGTGATCAACCGGCTCTTTAAGGTCCGCGAGCGCGTTCAGCGCTTCGGCGTAACGGCGGGCCTTTATCATGGGCCTAACCTTTTCCCGGGCATTTTCGAGGGCGTTGAACAGGGCTCGCTCCGCCCCGCCTTGCAGTAATTTCTTTTTGATCTTCAGGCCATCCGGGTCGCCCGCCTTTCTCAGGATATTAGCGATACGTTTGTTAGCGGCCGACAGGCTTTCCGCCTGCTCGAGGCGGGCAAAGGTCTGCACGGCGGCAAGACGCCGGTCGAAGTCAAGCAGCGACTCGGGCTCGCGCACCATGACGGCTTCGAAAGTTTCGACGGCGAGCCCGGCGTCGCGATCGAGAAAATAGCGCCTCAGGCGGTCGCTGATGAAAGCGTACAGGTCCGCCGCAAGGACGTCGTTTTCGATCTTGCTTTGGGGCTGTTGCTCGACGGCCTTCGCGATCAGCGCCTTGAGGTCGATATCGAGGCCGCCTTCTATGAGGATTCTGACGACGCCGAGTGCCGCGCGACGCAGACCGAAAGGGTCACGGTTGCCGCTCGGCGTCTTGCCGATCGAAAAAACGCCGGCCAGTGTATCGAGCTTGTCGGCTATGGCGAGCACCCGGCCGATCGCGGTCGCCGGCAAGTCGTCGCCGGCAAAGCGCGGACGGTAGTGCTCGCCGATAGCATCGGCAACGACGTCGGGTTCACCGTCGGCCAGTGCGTAGTATCGGCCCATGATGCCCTGCAGCTCGGGAAATTCGCCGACCATGCCGCTAAGGAGGTCGCATTTCGCCAGCTCGGCCGCGCGTTCGGCCTGGCCTTTGTCACAGC
>JBATHK010000015.1:0-3271 GCA_049666725.1 Woeseiaceae bacterium | reverse complement strand
CTACAGGAGTCCTTTTATGCGTTTTCGCAGGGCCAATGTCGACGCGTTTGAGCTGCTCGGATTCGCAGCCAGCTTCTTGCCGAGCTCAACGCCCCACTGGTCGAACGAGTCGATGCCCCAAATGACGCCTTCGACGAATACCTTGTGTTCGTAAAGCGCGATCAGTTGCCCCAGCACCTCGGGCGTCAGCTCAGTGAACAGGATCATGTTGCTCGGGTTATTACCCTTGTGCACGCGATATGGCTCGAGCCCCTCCGCATCGAAGCCGTCCATGAGCGCTTCGGCCTGTGCCAGGCAGTTGTCGATGGCCAGGTTCTGCTGAGCCTGCGTGGCGCCCGATGATTTCACGGGCAGAATGAAGTCGACCGGCACGAGTCGCGTGCCCTGGTGCAGCAGCTGATAGAAAGAGTGCTGCGCGTTATTGCCGGCTTCGCCCCAGATGACCATGCCCGTATCACAGCGCACCGGCTTGCCGTCCATACGCACGCTTTTGCCACTGGATTCCATCTGCAGTTGCTGCAAATAGGCCGGAAACCGCTCGAGACGATTGTCGTACGGCAGAATCGCCTGGGATTCCGCGCCGAAGAAGTTGTTGTACCAGATGCCCAGGAGTGCCAGCAGCACGGGCATGTTTTCCTCGAACGGCGCCTGCCGGAAATGCAGGTCCATGCGGCGCCCGCCGGAGAGGACACGCTTGAACACGTCCATGCCGACAACGAGCGCGAGCGACAGCCCAACCGCCGACCACAGCGAGTAACGTCCCCCCACCCAGTCCCAGAAGCCGAAGCGGAAGTCGGAGCGAATGCCGAATTCGTCCATGGCTTCATGATTCGTGGACGCGGCGACGAAGTGATACTGCACCGCGACTTCATCGAGCTGCTCAACGACCCACTGGCGCGCCGCTTTCGCGTTGGTCATCGTCTCCAGCGTCGTAAAGGTCTTCGAACAAATAACGAACAGCGTCGTTTCAGCGTTGAGCTCGCGCTTCAGGTCGGCCAGCTGCGTGCCATCGACATTCGACACGCTATGAAAACGCATGCCGTCTTTCCAGTAGGGCTTGAGCGCGCGGCTCGACATGACCGGACCAAGATCCGAGCCGCCGATACCAATGTTCACGATATCGGTCAGGCGTTTTCGCGTACTGCCCTTGATCTTGCCGCTGTGCACGTCGTCGACGAACGACTCCATGCGCGTGAGCACTTCCCAGACCTCGGGCACACCCGGCGTTTCGAGTGCCACCGTGTCGGAGATCTTCGCCCGCAGCGCACCGTGCAGCACGGCCCGATTCTCGGTCTTGTTGATGTGCTCACCCGCAAACATGGCCTTGATCGCCGCGGGCACGGCGGCCTGCTTCGCGAGCTGTACCAGCAGTTTGCGCGTCGTGCTGTTGAGATGATTCTTGGAGTAGTCGAGGAAAAGGTCGTTCGCTTCGACTGCAAAGCGCTGCACGCGCTTCTTGTCGCGTGAGAACAGCTCGCGCAGCGTACGGTCATGCATGTCCTCGCGATAATGCGTCGCCAGGCTCTTCCAGGCGGCAAGATCGGTGGGATAACGGGCTGAGAGTTTTCTATCGGTGTAGGCGTTGGCCACGCGGTTCGCTCTTTTGAAGTTCTTTACTGGTCGTCCTTGTAGAACTCAAGATACCACTCGACGAAGTTCTTCACACCGACTTCAATCGGCGTGCTCGGCTGGTAGCCCACGTCCGCGGCCAGGTCCTCGGTATCGGCCCAGGTATCCGGTACGTCACCCGGCTGCAGCGGCAGCAGGTTCTTCTCGGCTTTCTTGCCGAGGCAGTCCTCGATGGCGCCGATGTAGTCCATGAGTTCGACCGGCTGCTGGTTGCCGATGTTGTAGATGCGGTAAGGCGCCCTGCTCGTCCCGGGATCCGGTTTCGCAGGGTCCCAGTCCTCGTTTGGCGTCGCGGTGTTGTCCATGGTGCGCACAACGCCTTCGACAATGTCGTCGATGTAGGTAAAGTCGCGCTTGTGCTTGCCGTAGTTGAACACGTCGATGGGCTTGCCTTCGATGATGTTCTTGGTAAACATGAACAGCGCCATATCGGGGCGCCCGAACGGCCCGTACACCGTGAAGAACCTCAAGCCGGTCGTTGGCAGCTTGTACAGGCTGGAATAGGTGTGCGCCATGAGCTCGTTGGCTTTCTTGGTCGCGCCATATAACGCGAGCGGGTGATCGACATTGTGGTGAATCGAGAACGGCATGGTCGTGTTGGCGCCGTAGACCGAGCTCGACGACGCGTAGACCAGGTGTTCGACGTCGTTATGACGACAACCCTCGAGGATGTGCAACGTGCCGACGATATTGCTTTCGATATAGGCATGCGGATTCTCGATGGAATAGCGCACGCCGGCCTGGGCGGCGAGATGCACAACTTTGTCGAACTTCTCCTTGGCGAACAGCGCTTCCATGGCAGGACGATCGGCGAGATCGATGCGTACCATGGTGAAATTGTCGAACTTGTCGAGGATCGCCGCACGCGCTTCTTTCAGCGACACGTCGTAGTAGTCATTGAAGTTGTCGAGGCCGACGACCGTGTCGCCACGCTCGAGCAGCTGTTTTGCCGTGGTGAAGCCGATGAAACCGGCCGCGCCTGTTACGAGAATTTTCAAGTGGTCGCTCCTACAGGCGGTCGTCTACTTCGTCGGCCGTCAGCACGTACTTGATGTCGTAAAGCACCGAACCTTTCTTGCCGAAGCTGCGAATACCTTTGGCGCCCAGCGCGCGAAACTGATCGTGCGCAACCGCGATAATGACTCCATCATACGCGCCTTTCTCGGGTTTCGAGACGAGGTCGAAGCCGTATTCCTGCCTGGCCTCGTCCGCATCCACCCAGGGGTCGTGTATGTCGATCTTTACACCGTAGGATTCCAGCTCTTTCTTGATGTCGACAACCTTGGTGTTGCGCAGATCCGGACAGTTTTCCTTGAACGTCAGGCCGAGAATGAGCACCCTGGATGTCAGCGGCTGCATTCCTTTTGACAACATCTTCTTGATGATTTGCGACGCAACGTACAGCGACATGTTGTCGTTGATGCGGCGCCCGGCGAGAATCATCTGCGGGTGATAGCCCAGTTGCTCGGCTTTGTAGGTCAGGTAGTAAGGATCGATGCCGATACAGTGTCCGCCGACGAGGCCGGGCCTAAATGGCAGGAAATTCCACTTGGTGCCCGCGGCTTCGAGCACCTCTTCGGTATCGATACCGACGCGCTCGAAGATCATTGCAAGCTCATTGACCAGCGCGATGTTCACGTCG
>JBATHK010000014.1:0-31442 GCA_049666725.1 Woeseiaceae bacterium | reverse complement strand
GGTTGATGCGTGAGATTTGCGTGAATTAGCTCTGCATCGTTATGCATTGTGATGCACATTGGGCAACGGACGACCCGGTAACTTGTTGTAAAAAGAATCAGAAGCTCAACAATAGCGTTCTGAAAATTCGCGTGTCGGTGATTCATCCTCGGCGCAAATCGCGAAGTGATGCAACCAGCGCTCCATTCCGCCGTTGAGGCATCTTAAAATCAGCCTGCCGGTATCCTCGCCGAAAGCGCCTTCCGCCCGTCATTCCACGCAAGCACCGAGATCGTCAATGCCGGCAACATCGTGAGTGACACGACCGCCGCGCCGAGAATCCCGAAGAGGACGATCACACCGACGCCGCGATAGAGTTCTGTTCCGGCGCCCGGGATAAACACCAGCGGTGAGAGTCCACAAATCGTAGTGAGCGTCGACATCGCAATCGGGCGCAGCCGCGATGCCACGGCTTCCCGAACCGCATCAATCGGTGCGGCACCCGCTTCTTTCATATACTGCATGGCGCGATCGACAATCAGGATAGGATTGTTGACGACCGTGCCCATCAGGATCAGGAAGCCCAGCATGGAAATCATGTCGAACGGCTGGTGCAGACTGCCGAGACCTATCCAACCGAGCACGGCGCCGACGGCGTTCAGGAGGGCCAGCCCGACAATGCCACCGGCAATGCCAAGCGGAATCGTCGTCATGATCAGCCACGGGTAGCCCCAGTGCTTGAAGATGGCAACGAGCAACAGATAGATGATCACCAGCGAGACAGGCAGGTTGGCCACGAGCGCGGCCTTGGTCGCGTCAAGCTGGTCGCTGGCGCCCGAGATATCGACATTGACGCTCGCCGGCAATGCGCCGGTCTCCCGGAGATAGGCCACGACGTCGTTGCGAACGATCTCAACGCCTTCTTCAAGCGCAATGGATGCCGGCGGGATGATATTCAGTGTCACGGTTCGCTGGGCGTTGATCCGCCGGATCGAATTGGTGTCGACAGTCTCGCGAATGGTCGCGATCGAATCCAGCGGCAGGATGCTGCCCTGCGGCGTGTAGATGGGCAGTCCACCGAGACTGTCGAGATCCGTTTCGCCGCCGGTGGTGCCGTAGAGGTACATGTCGATCTTGTCATCCGCCTCGAAGTACTCGTCAACGAATGCACCGTCCGTCAGCGCCGCGACCGTGTAGCCCACGTCGTTGGCGGCCAGGCCGAGCTCCGCGGCGCGCGCCCAGTCAGGTCGAACCTCGAGCAATGGCTGCGACAAGGCGAGCGAGGACGGGCTGGACTGGATGCGGGGATTGCCGAGCACTTCCTCGGCCCGGCGGTACGTCGCCATCGCCGCATCGTAGATCACGCTGAGACTCGGGCCGGAAATATCGAGGTTAATGCTGCGTGTTCCGCCATCGTTGCTGGAGATGATCGAACCGCGAGCGGCGAAGGCGCGCATCCCCGGGTACTGCCGGTAGCGTGCGGTGATCGCATCCATCAGGGCATCAATGTCGGCGTGCTTTATGGGCTCCGATATGATGCGAAAGCCGTTGGCCGAGATTCTCGTATTCAGGTACCTGATTGCCGGTACATCGGTCTCGCCGCGTGCAAAGCGGTCCGGATCGTCGTCAACGAACTGAAGGAAATACTCCTGCACTTCGAGTCCGATCTCTTGCATCGTCTCGATGTTGTAGCCGGGCGGGGCGCTCATGGAGGCAAACGTCTTCGGCTCTTCGCCCTCCGGCAAATATTCAGCCGGCGGCGTCAGCAGCAGGATAACGGCGATGCTGGCGGCGACAGTGACCCCGATCGTCAGGCGTCGCCGCTCGCGAGTTACGATGAGCGCGTCGATACCGGCGAGCAGTCGTTCCCGCAGCGCGCCTTCCGTGTGCGAGCGATGCTCGGTGCCGAACGACAGCCGCGCGCTGGCCGTCGGGATCAGCGTAATAGCGACCAGCATCGACGCCAGGATCGAGGCGGAGATGGCAATGGCAACGTCTGAATAGAGCTGCCCGGCCTCTTCGCGTATGAACAGCACCGGCAGGAAGACCAGGATCGTCGTCAGCGTCGAGGCCAGCACGGCCGTCCACACGCTTCTTACGCCTTCGACGGCGGCCCGGAACCTATCGAGACCCTGTCGCCGCTTGAGCTCGATGCTCTCGATGACGACGATGCTGTTGTCCAGCGTCATGCCGATCGCGAACGCAACGCCGGCCAGCGAAATGACGTTGATCGTTCGTCCTGCAGCCAGCAGTCCCAGGAACGCAGCGATCGTGCAGATGGGAATGCCGAGCACGCCGACGGCGGTTGCACGCGCCGACCGCAGGAACAGGAACATCACGGCGGTCGCGAACAGCGCACCCAGCCCCAGGTTCAACCAGACGTTGCGAATGGAGGCCTCGACATAGCCGGCATCTTCGGCCATGAGCTGCATGCGCATGCCGTTGGGCTGCAGCACATCCCGGTTCACCTGTTCGACCGCGTCGAGCATCGCGTACTTGATGTCGATAACGTTCGAACCGGCCTCGCGATTGACCGAGGTAAAGAGGATCGGCTCGCCGTTAAAATAGGCATAGCTGCGGATCTCGGAATGGTCCAGCTCGATGACTGCAATATCGCTCAGGCGAATCAGCGAGTCACCGCGTCGATCGACGATCAGGTCTTCAAGCGCTGCCACGGAATCAAACCGGCCAATGGTGCGCAGCAGGTAGCGGCGCTTGCCACCTTCTATTTCACCGCCGGAAACGTCGCGATTACGCGCCCGGATCGCATTGCGCACATCGAGGATAGTGAGCTGCCGGTCCGCAAGCCGGGTCGGGTCCAGCAGTATCCGGATCTGCCTCTCAGCGCCGCCCGACACATTGACCTGCGAGACACCGGGCACGCCGGACAGGCGCGTGCGTACATTGTCGACGACAAAATCGCGCATCATCACGATGTCGATGTTGCGCGGGTTTCCGGGCAATGGCGAGATCGCAAAATACATGAACGAGTTGGCCGAGAACGAATTGGCAAATACCCGCGGCTCGTCGACGTTCTCGGGGTAGGAAGGTACCTGGTTCAGCGCGTTGTTCACTTCGATCAGCGTTTGCGTGATGTCCACGCCGAACGGGAAATCAAGCTCGATCACGGCGCTGCCGCTGGACGCGGTGGATTCAAGCCGCTGCATGTTGGGCAGGGTGCGAAGGTACTCCTCCTGCTCGATGAGGATTTCCTTCTCGACGTCCTGTGGCGTTGCGCCTGGCCACGCGGTCTCGATGGAGATCGTCCGGACTTCGAGGTCCGGGATCATTTGCACGGGCACGCGAAACGCGGCCAGCACACCCAGCACGGAGATGATCAGCGCAACCACGGTCATCAGGATGCCGTTTCTTACGATGGCGTCGAACACTAGCGACTGCCGTCCACGATGGATACTGCCTGGCCTTCCTGCAGCATTTCGTTGCCACGGACGACGACGACATCGCCGTCGGCAAGCCCGCTGGTGATTTCGACGACGCCGCCAAACTCAAAGCCGGTGCGCACGAGCTGTTCGCGCACGACGGGAAGATCGCCCCCGGGATCGACGACCCAGACCGTCACGCGACCGTCCGGAAAGCGCAGGATTGCGTCCCTGGAAACTGCAACACCGCTGCGGCCGGTGTCGATGTTGAGCGTGCCGCGGGCGGACATGCCCGGCGTGATCAGGGGCGCATTAGCCGTGTCATCCGTGTTCGCACGCACCCGTACCAGGAATGTCCGCGCGCTCGGATTCTTGACCGGCACGATCGCATCGACGTAACCCGGGATCGAGCGATCCGGGAAGGCATCCAGCGTGATGTTGACGGGCGTTTCGGCCGACAAGGCGGCGAAGTTGTCTTGTCCAACACGAAAGTCGAAGCGCAGATTGTCGGTCGCTACGAGCTCGAACAGCCCGTCACCGGGATTCACCCACTCGCCGAGCTCTGTGAGGCGCTCGCTGATAACGCCTGCGAACGGCGCCTTGAGCGTATTGCGATCGACAATGGCCCGCTGCTCGCGTGCCGCGGCCTGCGACGCGGCCAGCGCGGCCTCGTCGCTCGACACCTCCGCGCGAAGCGATTCAATCTGCGTGCGCGCAATGCCCCGCTGAGTGCCGACTTCCTCGGCCTCGACGAAACGTCGCCGGGCATCGGCAACGGCGATTTCACGTTGTTTCACCTCGGCAAGGGAACGTTCGAGCGCGAGCTGTGCCAGTTCTGCGTCGAGCTTGAGCAATACATCACCAGTCTCGACGCGATCACCCTCATCAATCGTCAGTTCCGCGACAATGCCGGCGACCGCGGTAGACAAGACGGCCGTGCGTGGCGAGGTAACGGTGCCGGTGACGTTGATCTGCCTGACGACGGCGCGATTCGAGACGGTTTCGACCTGCACCGGTACGTCGGCCGCGCCGTTGGCGGAGACAAGAATGGTGGCAAGCAGGATTATGGCGCGACGACGGTATGGCATAAGCGACCTTGGTTGTTGTCCGGTGGCGATGTTGTACACGAAGCCGCCATTGTAAATCGAAAATGCGGGCGGACTGTTAGTGATATACGCGCGTGCCAGGAAGGTCAGAACTTCGAGAGCAATGGAAATCTCCTGGGGCGCCTACAAACGCGTGAACTGCTGCCGCGTTCGCGACCAGGCGTAGCCCAGCAGCACCGCTACAAAGAACACCTCCGCGCCGATGTCGATGAAAAAGTCGATCACCTGCATCAGTCGTTCAGGAATGACGAACGGTAGTATTGCCGCGAGCACCCCCCACAGCGCGTCGGTTATCTGGTCTGTCACGTACAGAGATATCTTGATCGCCAGGATCGAGACCGCTGCTGTGATGCCCGCCTCGACGGCAGAGCTGAACAGCGTCTCTACGTCACGTGAATTTGCGATGGGCAACAACATCCAGACGCAGATTATGAAAGAGGTTGTTACACCACTGGTGCGGCCGAGAAACGGAAAATTGGCCTCTGGAACGGATTGCAGCCAGGTCAACAACAAAACAGCGGTAAAGCACAGCGCCCAGAGGGCGAGCAGGTGAGGAGCCACGTTGTGCCAGTTTTCCTCCGCCTCTGCGGCTGTAAAATCTCGCGCCTGCTCTTCGCCCTTGCGCACCAATACACGCAAGTAGATGCCTACGAGCACCGCCGGAATGACAACCGGGTAAAACGCTACCCTGGCCACGGTTCCCAGCAACCCTACCGCGATGCTATGGAGTAGGCCGACGGCGGTACAAATGCCCAGTACGATGTACACGAGTTGCCAGAATTTTTGCATGGTCGTTTGCGACTCTTGTACGGCCGTTGGCAGCTCCTCAATATTGCGAACGGTGTCGAAAATATCCGACAGGCCACCGAATGCGCGGCTGCGTACCGTCTTCCAGGCATACGTTCCGTCGTCTTTGAAAATCTTTACGGCATGCTGCTCGACAGGTGTACCGGAGGTGCCCCAGAAGAATAGTTTCACGCCCACCTTCTCGGCTATCTCGCGAGCGCTGCGTCGCCGGACATTGAAGGCGAGAACGCCAGGAATTGCTTGCTCGTTATCGCTGACTCGAAGTTCGCCGTCATACCAGTCGTCCGCCGGCAGTTCTGCCTTGATGCGGGCCTTGGCGACTGCTTTATCGACGGATTGGCGTTTCTTCTTCGGTCTTGCCAACGGGATGAACACGAACGATACGGCGCTCCGTTTCTCGAGTAGATAATCGAGATCGGTGCTGCAGACGGTTGGAGCGGCGACAATATCGAGTCCATCGATCCTGACTCGAAATTCGAACGTTCGCTTTTGTTTCTTCTTTTCGGTCATGCGTTGCGGTTAAGTTCTACGAATAGTGACATTTGTTGCTATTGGCTCCCGCACTGGAACGCACAGTATAGCGAGAAACTATTATCAGGCTTTATCTGTGCTGGCAGGTCGGCAGTTCACCCGAACCGCGCAGCGGCGACAGGCGCACGCAGTGCGAGATGGCGTAGCCAGCGATCCGCTCTGCCGGTCGCACCCCAAAACATTGAACCAGTGCCGGATTTCGCCCGGAATTTTCGTCTAAATGAGGAATTCGCGCCGGAAAACGCAGGGCGCTTGGGCAAATTTGGGAGCAACAACATGATTCAACAATTCCTGGCAAATCGCCGTGCAACATGGTCAGTAACGGCGGCACTTCTGGTGTCATTCACGGTATTCGCACCTGCCGAGTCGCAGGCGGAAGGTTACATTGGAGCCAGTATCGGGCAGTCCTACATCGACCTTGATGCGGGCACGCCGACGGTGCCGGCCGCGTTCGACGAGCAAGACTTCGGCTGGAAAGCCACGATCGGCTACGAGTTCGGTCTGCCTACGGTCACTCTCGGTGTTGAGGCAAGCTACGTCGATTTCGGCGCGCCGTCCGGTGACGTGGCGGGCTCGCAGATCGAGGTGGATGCCAATGGTTTTGCGGCTTTCGGCACAGCGGGTCTTGATCTTGGTCCACTGGGCGTTTTCGCCAAATTGGGCATGATCTCGTGGGATGCGTCTTTCAATATTGACGGTTTCGATGCCGGTTCCGATGACGGCACTGACCCAGCCTATGGCGTGGGCGTGGAATTCGGTCTCGCCTCGGTGGAGGTTCGTGGCGAATACGAGATTTACGACATCGAGGACAGTGACGACGTGTCCATGCTGAGCGTGGGCATCATCTGGCGCTTCTGAGCGAGGAAACGCCCTGTGTGTGGCCGAAGGGCGAGCACAGCGAGTCCATTCTGCCCCTGGCCACCAATCCGTTAAACGAATAGCGTCCGTACAGTCAGGCCAAGCCCCGCAATGCGGGGCTTGGCCTGGTGAAGGGCGCTAGCGATCAGTCATCGTCATCAGTTGGCACGAACTTCTGTGTTGATGCCGAGCTCTGCTTTACGTCTCTGTTGCGTTGACGGATATCATAATAGTCATTCGTCAGCCAACGCCCAAGAATGTTGGCGTACAGGGGACTACCAAGAACGCCGCTCTCACCGCCCGGCAAAATCGTGCGTCCGCTGATGCCACGTGGCGCGCGGCTCCCTTCACCCACATACCGGCGTGACGGACCGCTACCGAACATGAAGTCGCTGCTGCTAGCGGCGCGGGCAGAGTGGCTCGAGGCATCGACGACACCGAAACCACCGTCGACCGACAGGCCCGGAAGGTCTGGAAATGATGGCGGAAACGCTCCGCCGGCCGGCGGCGTGTCAAACGGCGGACCCAATGGATGATCCAGCACGATGCGGTGCAGACGACCCCAGCGATAGTCGTTCTGCTCTGTCGAACCGCCAAACGCATCGGCAAACTGCGGACCGGCCAGGAGGTCCAACGCATCCTGAACACTCTTGAGGATCAGGATGTCACGCCGCGCTAACGCATCGGTAACGCCCGGCACGTTGAAGAAGTTGAGTCCGGATGCACCAACACCGAACTGCGTGTCGTACTGATCGAACAGGTTACGCAGGGCGGTCATCGACAGACTGCTCGGCGGCCGTGGCAAACCGATCGAATCCAATACCTGGTCGATCGTGTTGCCGATCATCTGACCGCGCCAGACAGAATAGATCGTCGCGGCAATACTGTGGTCGACTTCCGTTACTGAGGGTGCGGCGCGGTCGCCATCCTTATCACTGGCGTCATAACCTTCGGGTACGCCGGTGGGTGTCGAATAATCCCAGCCATCCAGCCGGTCGACCGCCTCGGCGACTCGCGGATCGGCGGCGAGTGCGGCCAACAGTGGGTGCGCACCGCTCAAAGTCGCGTTCTCGAAGGCCTCAAGGATCAGCGGCGTAAAGACCTGCGCGTCGAGCAGTATGACGTCGGCCTGGATCTCCTGCATGTCCTCGACACTCAAGTTGCCTGCCGCTAGTCGTTCTTCGAAGGCCTGGGTGATGCGACCTGCGCGGGTGCCAATGGCGTAGCCAGGGTTGAGATAGAAAATCCCGCCACCGGGTCTGAACTCGTTAAACGCATTGTTGTCCCGCGTGTTCCCGGTCGGATCATTGTTGGCGTTTATAAAATAGCCGCTGACCGGATTGACAAGCTTCGGCATCTCGTCGAACGGCAGGATCTCGTACGGCACGGCCTGATGCGGTTGCGGATTGCTAACCGGTAGCCATTCGTTGCCGCCTTGTCCGTTGCGAATCAGGTACGGTGGCAGGCCGTCAATGAAGCCGGCCTGCAGGTCCTCGCGAATCGGCATCTCGGCGCTCGTGAAATAGGCGATGTTGCCATCCGTGTCCATGTACGAGAAATTCTGCGAACCGAAATCAAAAAACTGCAGGCCTTCTTTGAAATCGTCGAGGCCTGTCGCGAAATTGAAGGCACGGAATGCATCGAATTCACGGGTCGCACTGAAACCCGTGTACTGAACGCTGAGCGCGAATCCTGTTGTCGGATCAAGGCTGATGATCGGTCCGTTGTTCCTTCTCGGTGCTATCAGCGTAGCGGCCGGAATGGCGCCGCCCGGTGGTGCCACCACGAGACTGTCCGGTACGTTGTCACCCACAGTATTAAAACGGAACACCTCCGGTATCGGCATGAGTGGTTCCGGGCTGCCTTCGTAAAGAGTGCTGAAACCACTGGGTGAGCTCGGATCGGGAACCACCTGCTCCTGGAAGGTATCGGTTACGTCCATCGGGTTGACAGTCGCGCCCCAGGCGATGCGCTGGTTCTGCCCCAGAACAACGTAGGGCACGCCGGGGAAGCTGCTACCCGCCACATCAATACCGGCCGGCCTGGCGCGAAGATGATTTTGATACCAGGTAGCGGGCGTGTTCAACGCGAGATGCGGGTCGTTGGCGAGCATGGCCTTGCCACTCGCGCTGCGACTCGGGGCAACGGCCCACTCGTTACTGCCTGTCGGCTTGTCACGGGATTTGAGTGCGTTTTCCAGCAACGGAATACCCTTGACCTTTTTCATGTAATCCTGGGCGAGTCGCAGGGTCGCCGGGTTGAGCTGCTCAGCCGGTGCGCTGGCGGCTGCAGATCGTCTGCCATTCAAGGCAGGCTTTTGTGCTTTTTCTGGAAGGCTGGTCTGCTTCCGCTTGGATTGCCTGGCTTTGGGCTTGTTCGCTTTGGTCGGTGCAGCAGCGGCCAATGAGTCGGGAATCGTCGCCGCCGGATCGAAGGGTTGCGTCCGGAACAAGTCCTCAAAGAAAAGTGCTGTGCCGTCGAAGCCGAGCACATCACCAAAACCCTGGTAGCTGAGCAGGGCCTCCGTGTTGCCGATGTCGAGGTCAAATGACAGGCCGAACGCAATCAACTTGCCAACCACGACGCTGTCCAGCGGTGTCCACGGCTCAGCTTGTGTGATCTCCAACAAGGTGTACTCAAGCGGTAGTTGTTGAGTCTGCAAAAAGAAATTCACGCCATCCGCGTAAGCCTGCAGCCCTGCGCGGGTTTCGGGCGACAGCGCCAACAACGACCGCTCTGCGGCACGACGCAGCCCAAAGGTGCGCAACTGGACGTCGCTTGCCAAAGCCGCTTGGCCGACCAGCTCGGCCAGTGTGCCGCTCCCCTGGCGCCGCGAGAAATCCATCTGGAAGAACCGATCCTGCGCGTGCAGATAGCCCTGCACGAACACCACGTCGTGCTCGTTGTTTCCGATAATGTGCGGAATGCCGTCAACATCCCGAATAACTTTTACTGCCGCATGCAAGCCCGGTACTTGTGTTGGCTTGGCGACGGACGTAGCAGCGATTGCCACGAGCAGCAGTGCAGTGACGATACGGACGATACGAATGTGACTTAACATATTATTCCCCTTGGCCGGACGCAGGAGACGCCCCGAATGGATGCTTCATCTACACACGTGGGCGTTTCTTTTCTTAGATTCTTTAAATCATCTTAGCTCAACCGCAGGGTAGCGCAAGCGGCGACTGGCCCGCTTTGGTGCCCAGGCAGGATCACCTGGCGTTCGCAAAACCTGCGTGTCCGGCAGAGAGCTGCGACGCCTTATCCGCATGGCGCTGAGGTCCCGGTTTGTGAGCCGTGTCACGGTGGTGATTGTGACGCCGCGTAGACTGATTGTTCTCAGGAAAACCAATTTCGGAGTTCAGCCATGCAACGCACAATCTTTATCGCGATTGCTGCTTCCCTGTTGTTTGCGGGATGTAGCAGTGGCGGCGGCAACGCCGCTGTCGATTCGCCCGTTCCGTCAGTTCCCATCACGTCCAACAATGCGATGGAGGTTGCTCAGGTGAGCTGGGCTACTGCCCTCGAGAGCGGTGAATTCGGTGACCTGACCGGTACCGGCCTGTTTATCGGCGGTACGTCGGGCGGCGTTTCCAAGCTCGACGGCGCCATTGCGATGTCGGCCAAGTCGGACAGCAACCAGTCGCAGGTGCCGATTCCTGCGGAGACGACACAGTGTGATGTTACCGGCGACATGACAGTATCGGGCCAGATCGCGGACCCGTTCACGCCGACGCTGACTGCGGGGGATTTTTTTGAAATCGACTACAACAACTGCGATGACGGCTTCGGCGACGTAACCGATGGCCGGCTGCGCATGGACATCGACGCTTTCAACGGCGATTTCTCGAGCGAGTTGTTCGACATGACCGTCACGCTGACATTGAACAGGTTACAGATCGCAACCGACCAGGATGTGATCACGAGCCACGGGGACGTGACCGCCACGATCGACACGACCAATTCGCCGAGCCTTTTCACCGGCATCAGCGGCAATTCGATGATGATCGACAGCAACTTGAGCTCCAGGTCTCTGACGAACTTCATGTCTTCGCTGAACGTGGACGGTACCCTGCAGCCCGCGCTCTACGCGAGGAGCGCATCGGGCACGCTGGACAGCACGCAGTTGGCGGGCGCCATCCGGTATTCGACGCCCGTGACGTTCGAGGGTCTTGGCAACGACTTCCCGAGTTCGGGCGAGTTGCTGGTCGAGGGCGCCATGAGCAGCCTGCGACTGATAGCCGTGGACAACATCGACGTGCGTATCGAACTCGATTCGGACGGCGACGGCAACGTTGACGAAACGATCCTGACAACCTGGGCGGAATTGACGAGCTAGGGCACAGGACACGGTTTCCGCGGAGCTTGTCAGCGACCCAATCGCCGTCATACAGCTGGGTGAATTCTACGGTTATCGTGCCAAAGTCGATCTTCGATAATAGCTAAGCGCCGACGATCGGCAGACTCGCCCCGGCTTCGGCCGGGACCTTCTGCCACTGGCCTCAGGCGAAGCGCGTTGCATTGACCACACAGCCTGATCGTTGCGACGATGTGCGACCGTGGTGCATCATCTAGGAATGGCAGTCGTGGGAGTCCTCAAGTGACCTCATTCAAGGTCAACGGCCAGACCGTAAAGTTTGACGGAGATGCGGAGACACCATTGCTCTGGGTGCTGCGAGATCACCTGAAACTCACCGGCACCAAGTTCAGCTGCGGCGTGGGTCTGTGTGGCGCCTGCGTCGTGCACCTCGACGGCCGCGCAGCAGCCTCATGTCGCGTTCCCGCCTCAACGCTCGAGGGCCGCTCGGTCACCACCATCGAAGGTCTTGCGCCCGGCAACGACAAGCTGCACGCCGTGCAAAAAGCCTGGATCGAACTGGACGTCGCCCAGTGCGGCTACTGCCAGTCGGGGCAGATCATGGCTGCGGTCGATTTCCTCGAGAAGCATCCGGAGCCCAGCGACGCGGATATCGACGCCAACCTGTCCGGCATGTTGTGCCGCTGCGGCACCTACGTACGCATCCGCAAGGCCATACACCGTGCCGCCGAGATCGCGCGGGAGGACGGTAGCCATGCTTGACACGACGATCAGTCGCCGGCAGTTTCTCGTCGCCGGCTCTACGGTGACCGGCAGCTTCGTGCTCGGGCTGCCCATCTTCGATATCGCACGCGCCGAATTGGCTGATGGCACATTCGGTGAGCGCCAGATTGGCTATTTTGTCGAGATCACCCCCAAGGGCAAGGTCATCATCGGCAGCAACCAGCCCGAGATTGGGCAGGGCCTGCGGACGGCACTGCCCATGATGGTGGCCGAGGAACTCGACGTCGAGTGGTCGGACGTTTCAATCAAACAGATGCCGCTCGGCATCCTGAAGACGGCCGACGGCTATGCCTGGAAATACGGTGGCCAGGGTGTTGGCGGTAGCACCGGCCTTACTTCGAACTGGCAGTTCATGCGTGAAGTCGGCGCTCAAGCAAGACATCAGCTGATCCGCGCGGCGGCAGAAAGGCTCGGCGTATCAGCTGAGGCCTGTTCCACGCGGCCAGGCTATGTCGTTTGTGATGTCAGCAACGGCGAAATCGCCTACAGAGACCTCGTCGAGGATGCGGCGAAGCTCGATATGCCCGAGCAAGCGCCGCCGCTTAAGGCGATGCGGGACTATCGCATCATCGGCACGCGACGCGACACGATCGATGCGCTCGACATCGTCACGGGTCGGTCGAAATTCGGCCTCGACACGCAGGTCGATGGAATGCGTTATGCCGTTATCGAGCGATCGCCGATCCTGAACGGGCGCGTGAAGTCCTTCGATGATTCGGCAGCACGCAAAGTTAGCGGCGTGCTCGACGTGTTCACGATCGAGGGGCCGCAACCTGGCGAGCCGTACGTCATTCTCGCCAGCGGAGTTGCCGTTGTCGCGACCTCGACCTGGGCCGCGATGAAAGGGCGCGACGCGCTCGAGATCGAATGGGAGCCTGGCCCGAACGCCGACGACAGCAGCGAACGCTTCTGGCAGGAAAACGCGGCGATGCTCGAGACCAGCGGACAAATCGTTCTCGACGACGGCGACTTCGACGCAGCGATGGCGGATGCCGACAAGGTCGTCACTCGCCGCTACGAGGTGCCGTTCGTCTCGCACCAGCCCATGGAGCCACAGAACTGTTTTGCGCACGTCAAGAAGGACTATTGCCACATCATCGCACCGACGCAGATGCCTGCCGGTGCCTCGCGCGCGGCCGCGGCCGTAACGGGCCTGCCGCGCGAAAACATTCGTATCGACATGACTCGTGTTGGCGGTGCTTTCGGCCGGCGACTGACGAACGACTACGTCGCCGAGGCTGCGATGATTTCGAAGCAGACCGGGTGGCCGATCCAGCTCGTGTGGTCCCGCGAGGATGACGTGAAGAACGACTTCTATCGACCTGGCGGCCTGCACGAGATGCGCGCAGGCGTCGACGGCGACGGCACCGTTACCGCCTGGACGCAGCGACTCGCGAGCGGCAGCAAGTACTACCGGCGGCCGAACATGCCGACAGAGAACCTGTGGCAGGCGGAGTTGTATCCCGATGATTTCCCGCGCCGCATTATTGACAACTTCAGGCTCGAGTACTTCCACAATGCGATAGGCCTGCCGCGAGGCTCCTGGCGCGCACCGGCACACACGGCCAACGCATTCGTCATCGAGAGCTTTCTCGACGAGCTTGCAGTGGAGATTGGGCAGGACCCGCTCAAGCTACGCCTCGACCTGTACGGCGAGGAGCGCGAGCTGGAGTACGATGGCCACGGTGGGCCGACCTTCAACCCGGGGCGGGTGAGCCGGCTGCTGAAGTTCGTCGCCGAGCGCATCGCTTACGGTGACGTCAGGCCAGCCGGGACCGGTGTCGGCATTGCCGGCCATTTCACCTTCGGCGGCTATGCCGCACACGCGCTCGAAGTCACGGTCGACGAGCGTGGCGAGCTCAGCATCGATCGCATCGTCGCGGCTATTGACTGCGGTTACGCTGTGCACCCGAACGCTGTCAAAGCGCAGCTGGAGGGAGCAACCGTCGACGGCATCGGCGTGGCGATGGGGCAGGAGATAACCGTGCGCAACGGCCGCGTAAGGCAGAGCAACTTCCACGATTACCCGCTCGCACGAATCGCGCAGATTCCGGCAGACTTCGAAGCGCACGTTCTCAACTACGACGAGATACCGACCGGCGTCGGCGAGATCGGCATCCCGCCCGTGGCGCCCGCACTAACGAATGCCATCTATGCAGCGAGCGGCGTGCGCATCCGCAAGCTGCCGATCCGAGATCAGCTCCGCAAGGCTATGGCCGGTTAGGGCTTCTGGCTGACGCGTCAACATTTCGGAACACGAATCGCCGTTACGGTGTTATCGAACATTGTTGCAATGAGCGTGAGTCCCTGGTCCCGTGACGATTCGACCGCTGTAAACGAAAGAAGCGATGCGTGAGTTTTGCGTGAACTAGCTCTGTATCGTCCTGCGTTGTGCTGCGAATTGGGCAACGGGCGCCCCGGTAACTTACTGAAAAATATAGCCGTAGGGCTTCCACCGACGCTCTGAAAATCCGCGTGTCGGTCGCCATTTCAATCGGCCAGCCTGGACGGCACTCGCGGCCGAGACTAGACCGATGCCGGCAAGCAATTGATTTGCAACTAAATCGAGCCCTGTCCTCCCCATAAGTCAAAGCGTGACTTGATACCGGACAAAGCAGTGCCTGCAACGGGACACTTGGTGGTTGAGATAGCGAACAAAAGGTTCACAGCAATGATCGATTGGCTGAAAATCGTCACGCTTTGCGGCACGTTGAGTATTCTTTTGCTCGGAACCGTTTCGACGAGCCGCGCACAGGACGCTGAGCTTCAGGATATTGCCGGTGAGTTGGCACAAGATCCCAACAACCCAATCCTGTTGATGCAGCAACGGATGCTTCAACACAAGCACGGCAAGGCATCGGCCCAGGCGCCGAGCTGGCGCCGGCTGCAAGGGCGAACCAATTTGCGCGCCGAAGTCGCAGGTGGAATGTCGTCAACTGGCCGCAGGAACGCCCTGGCTGAGTCCGTGGCGCTACTGACCGGCCAGAGGGCTATCGACGAAAGTTTGCAACTTGGCTCGATCGGCAGGAACCAGCCTTCGGACGAACCGTTCGACCTGGTATCGATCGATGACATCGCACCTGTCGACATCGTCTCGCACCCATGGGCTGAAATGATCGAGGGTCAGGCTATTTCAGTGCCCGATATCGCGAAACTCATTCCCAAAGACATGCTGTTTATCCACATGAAGCAGCCCGCAAAGTTTCTTGAACTTGAGAATATTCTTGAACAACAGTCCGAGCTGTTTGGTGATGTCTACAACCTTGGCAGCGCAACCCGCTTGAAGGGAAAGATGATGAAGCGCCTTGGCATTCCCGATGCCGATGCACTTATATTGGCGGTTGACGAAATGGCGTTTGTCAGCGATGACCTTGCGTTCGTGCCACGCACGGACTACGCCCTCGTACTAAAGCTGGCGAACGTGGTGGTGGAAAAAGGCTTTGACCTGCTCGTCGGTAACGAGGCGATACATCGTAAGGTCGGCGATTATGTCGTGATTGCGACGCACGAGAGCCTGATCGATCGAATAGAAAACGCTGTCGCCATTTCGGGCAGCGCGATAGCCAGCGAGCTCGATTACCACTACGCGTTGCTGAAAATGGCGCCGCAGCGTGATGGCTTAATCTATTTGTCGGAAGCGTTTATTCGCAAGCTGACCGGCCCGGCCTATCGCATCAATTCAAGACGTCGCAATACGGTTCTCGACGCCCTGGAAACGCTGCAATACAGTGTTTTCGCCTACCGCCGAATCAATGGGGATTGGCCTGCCTCTGTTGAGGACATCGTCGCCGACAAACTAATTGCTGGCGGCACGCTGTATGCGCCGCATCAGTACCACATTGATAGAGACGGCCGAGTGTCCCATGACATCTGGGGTTCACTCTGGCAGGTCTCGCCGGTTAACCAGGTACCGCTCGGACCGATAACGGCGCCGGAAAAAGTGAACTACGATCAATTCTCCGCGGGCTACCAGAGTTTCTTCCGGGAGTTCTTTGATCCCATCGGTATTGCTTACACGATCTCTGATCAACTGTACTTGCACACACTCATTCTGCCATTGATCAACAATAGTAATTACCGGCAGCTACAGTCGTTCTTTGGCGGTGAGCCCGATCTCTTGTCATTTCTTTTTGATGCGGACCGTCTGGGCGCGGTGAACCTGGCCGCCGTATTTTCTGTCGATGACTTGCTCATAGAGTCCCAAGGTCGTCGCGGACGTGTTACAGACAGCGACGATGACGAAGTCGCCCGACGCGAACAATTAATCTACGAGGCGGAGCGTCAGATTTCCGAGCAAATATTTGAAGAACCGCTGGCTCCGGGCGAGCGATTACTTGATTTTATCGGTGACGAGATATTTTTCGGTGTGGGCGAGAAGAACTCATTCAGTGTGAGCAACATTGCGGATATTGATGTTTGGTTCGGCCTGAAACTGAAAGATCGCGATCGCGCCGAGACGTTTTTCCGGCGCCTTTGGCAGAGATTGGCCGGCGAGTTCGGTGGCCGGGGGGGAGGCATGCTCCAGTTATCGAGCACCGAGCCACTGAGCAATGAATATAATGGCCAGAAGTTCTATTTGCTGCCGACGGGGTTCGTCAATGTTTTCTATACGTTCTTTGACGATGCCTTCTATGTAACGGTATCGCAGGTATCGATGAACCGTTTGATCGACGCAAGGAATGAGAACGCTCCGGAGAAATTTTCAGAGAATCTACAACGCGGATTCGCACATGTCGGCAGCACTCATAACATCGTTGCCGCGATGGACCTGGAAAAGGTGGGGTCGTTCGAAATCGGTCAGGACCTGAATATCTGGGGCCATCGCGTCTCCGCTCAGTTCGTCGAGCATCGCGACGCACTTGAAGAGGCCATGACTCTGGCAAAGATATTGCCGGACTACGACGGTACCCTAAGCAATGTTGACGAGTACTATCGCGAGTTGCCAAAAGCATTCTACAAAGCGCAGTTTGAGGCAGAGGGTGGCACCTTGTATCTCGCGACAAGCCAACAGCGGGTCGCACTTACTGAAATTCCATTTGACCGCCGTGGTCGTGCGCTTAATGAATTGTTAAAGTCGTCTCTATCGACGGAGGATCTTCGCGCTCGAGTGCGGGCTTTTCGAGCAGCAACACTGGGGCTCTCGTTTGTGCCGGAGGGGCTGGATGTGAAGCTGAGTATTGGCAACCCCAATGTCAGTGCTCCTGACACACGATTTTCTATCGGAGAAGTGGATGCTAAGCCGAGAGCTGGCAGAAATTACATAATCTGGATTCTGATACTGGTCTCCTTTGTAGCAAGTGCAGCTTTCATTCGCCGTCGACTTCGATAGAACGTATCCGCGCGTCGGTGGCTCGATTGACGGCGGGCTGCAAGCAGCCTTGCCATTGCCCTCGCTTCGCTACCGATAGCTGGCGCCTCAGGCAGTCTTGCTGGCGTCTGCGGTTTCCTCGCGCCCCAACAACCAGTCGACGATCTTCCTCGTGCGCGCAAATCCGTCGATTTGCAGCATGAAGAGCGAGGGAATGAGAAACAGAGTAATCGCGGTCGCAAACAAGATTCCGAAGCTGAGCGAGATCGCCATCGGGATGACGTACTGCGCCTGCACACTGCGCTCGAGCATGATTGGCATCAGACCCGCCGCTGTAGTGAACGACGTCAGGATGATCGCCCTGAATCGCATCGTTCCTGAGTCAACTACAGCCTGTTTCAGCGGCACCCCGGCCAGGCGGGCCTTGTTGATGAAGTCCACCATGATCAGGCTGTCGTTGACAACAACTCCTGCCAGGGCGATTAACCCGAAGAGCGAGAACATGCTGATGGCTTTACCCATAACGACATGCCCGATAACCGCACCGATCAGGCCGAATGGAATGACCGACATGATTACGAGCGGCTGCGAGTAGGAGTGCAGCGGAATCGCGATGAGCGCATAGATCAGGAACAGCGCCGCGATCGAAGCGATGGTCAGATTACGTATGAGGTCCGCCTCCTCCTGGCTGGATCCTTCAAGCCCATAGCGGACCCCGGCATGACGGGACAGGAGCCCAGGGATGAATTCCTCACTGATCGAACTGATGAGCTTTCCGGGTTCGACGATTTCCGGATCGATGTCGGCGGAAACGGTGACAGTCCGCGCCCGATTCTGGCGCGTGATATTCGTGTAGCTGCTGCCGTACGAGACTTCCGCAACCGATCCGAACGGCACTTCCGCGCCCTCGGGCGTGCGGATCCGCATGTTCTCCAGGTCGGCAATGGATCGCCGCTCATTGCGGGGATACCGCACCATCACGCGCAGATCGTCTTTGCCCCGTTGTATGCGCTGCGCTTCCTCGCCGTAGAAAGCCTGCCGCACCTGCCTGCCGAGCGACGCCTGCGTCAATCCCAGCGCCTCGGCCGCGGGCTTGATTGTCAACCGAATTTCCGTGCCGCCCGCATTGGAAGAATTTCGAATATCGAATACACCCTCATACTCGGCGAGTTGCTTTTCAAGCTCTTTGGCGGCATTTTCGAGCGCGGTATAATTGTCGCCGCTGAGGCGGAAGCTCAGTGGTGCTCCGCCACCAAAACCTTGCCCGCCCGAGAACGTCAGCTCCTTGACACCCGGAATCTCGCCGACCCGTTCGCGCCACATGTCGGCGATGTCATCACCGTTGTACAAACGGTCGTCAACCATCGGCATCTCGACAAACGACTGGGCACCGGTATCTCCGGTAGCAAATATGACCATGTGGTTGATCAATGGATGCTGGTCGGGGTTATCCCTGACATACTCGTCGTTCATGTCGAGCATCGCGGCCTCGAGTCTGTCGACAGCCTCGTCCCGTACTTCAGGTGCTGTGCCGCTCTCCATCTCGAGCGTCATCTGGACGAAGTCACCCGGTACCTCCGGAAACAGAACAACTCGCACGAAGCCGCTGCTCATCAGCCCGAACGTAAGAATCAGGACGCCAATGAAGCCCGCTACCGTGACGCCACGATTGTCGATCGCGCGCTCGAGCAGCGGGCGATAGTAGTCGTGGATGACCCGATGCAGACCGTGTTGCGTACGTCGCTGTATCCGTTGCAACTGGCGTGGAAAGCGCTCAAGCAATCCGATGTGCCGCTGCGGATTGAACAGGTCGTCTTCATCGACCGGCTTGATATTTGCGTGTACGAGATGTGCGGGCAGGATCAACTTGGATTCAATGAGCGAGAATATGAGGCACAGGATCACAACGACCGACATCGCCGCGAAGAACGGTCCGACAATGCCGCCGACAAAAAGCATCGGTGCAAATGCAGCGATGGTCGTCAACACACCGAATGTCGCGGGAACCGCTACCTTCTTGGCTCCCTTCACGACATTGTCGATCGTATGTCCCTCGGCTCGAATATTCGTGTAAATACTCTCGCCGATGATGATCGCATCATCAACAACAATACCAAGGACGATAATGAAGCCGAACAGGCTGATCATGTTGACCGTTACCGGCCATGGTCCATACGGCATAAGCCACAACGCGCCGAAGAAACAGATCGGGATGCCGATGATGACCCAGGCCGCCACCTTCATGCGAAGGAACAGAGACAGCAACAGGAAGACGAGCACCGCACCCATCGCCATATTCCCGAGCATCAACTCGAGCCGCCCCTTGAGATAGTGTGAGCGGTCGATCCACAGGTCCATTTCCACACCGTCGGGCAGTTCTTCGGCCTTCCTGGCGGCGTACTCCTTGACAGCGGCTGCTGTGGACAATTCGTTCTGCTGTCCGCGTGCCACCACATTCAGCGTGGCATCCCTGCCGCCGTCGAAGCGGCCATAGCCGGGGTCTTCCACGAAACCGTCCTTGATCGTCGCGATGTCGCCGAGCGTAAGTCGCGTACCGTCAGGATAGGTTCGCAATACGAGATCCGAATATTCCCGGCCACGATAAACCTGGCCTTCGGTCCGCAGCCGGATATCGCCGCCCCCCGTACGTATCGTTCCACCCGGGGTGTCCACGGAAGAGTCGCGAATCGCCTGCGATACCTCCGACATCGTCAGGCCATACTGGCGTAACACATGTTCAGATACTTCGACGCTGATTTCGTACGGCGTGTCACCGAAGTAGATCACCTCGCTGACCTCGGGCATGGCCAGCAATTCGTCTCGCACCTCGTGGGCCCAGCGTTTCCTGGAAAAATCATCGAGGTCGCCGTGCAACGTGACAAATATGACCGGTATCTGGGGGTCGATCTTGAATATGACCGGCTTCTCTGTCAGCAACGGAAAAGTCTGAATGGCATCGACGCGTGTCTTGATTTCTGCCAGGACCTCGTTCACGTCGAAATCCATTGAAACCTCAACGGTAACTCTCCCCATTCCCTCCGATGCCACGGAGTTGATCTCGGTTATGCCCTGGATATCCTGGATGGCCTCCTCGATCTTGATGACAACGCCTTCCTCAACTTCCTGGGGCGCCGCACCCAGGTACGCAACCTGAACCTGCACGAGATTCAGTTCGAAATCCGGTGTCGTTTGTTTGCGAATCGTGAAGGCGGAAATCAGTCCGGCGACAATGATGAACATCATTAGCAGGTTCGCCGCGACATGGTTACTCGCGAACCACGCAATGATGCCTTTCTCGCTGGTTTGTGTCCGTACCGCCATCACCGTTATTGCTCGTCGACGTCGGCGGTCGGTTGGGTGTCGCTGTCGAGTTCCTCGTCATCCAGCCTGTCCGAGGTTCGCACGGACATGCCGTTCGAGGGCGCTTCAATGACCGTTATCGAGATTCGCTCGCCGGGGCTCACCCCGCCACTGATGTAGGTATGCTGTGCGTCGCTTCTGAGGATCTCGACGGTCCTCAGCTCAAGCCGATTGTCGTCGTTGACGACGATGAGTTCGTCAGCACCACGCAATGCCCCTCTCGGGACGCGAATGGTATCGACGGAGGTCGTGGCGTCAATGCTGGCCGCAACAAAAGTCCCGACAGGTAATGGCGTGCCGTCACCATGCAACTGGTACGGATCGGTGATACTCGCCACGACGTAGGTCACGCGGCTTCGCTGGTCGACAACACCTTCGGACCGAACGATCTGCGCGATCCACTCGACCTCTTTGCCCTTTTGCACGGCCGACAGTCGCACTTCGGGTTCGCCTGCGTCATTTTGACCCCTCACAGTCCCGGCCCGGGGCAAATCGACAAATGCCAGATCGTGATCGGTCAGCGGCAAGCGCACTTCGGCAACATCTGTCGCAAAAGTAACACCGAGCCGGGTTCCTGGATTGACGAACTGGCCCAGATCAGCCTCCTTGCTCAGCACCATGCCCTCATAGGGCAGGCGAATGTAGGTACGCTCCAGATTGCGCCGGGCGCTGACCAGTTCCGCCTTCGCGGAGGCGATTGCAGCAGCGGCCGAGGCGTATTCCGACTCCGCACGATAGCCTTGCTTGCGTAGCTTTTCCGCGCCATCGAATTCGATCTGGCGCTGCGACAGCAGCGCCTCTGCCTTATCGACTGCGACGCTGTAATTTGTCGGATCAATACGCATGAGCACCTCGCCTTTCTCAAAGACGCCGCCCGCAATGAAATTGGGTGAGATTCCGACGATCGAGCCCGAGACTTCCGCGCTAAGCAGGGTCTGCGTCCGGGGCTGCACCGTCCCTTGGCTGCTAACCGTGAAGTTCTCTGACGTCTGTTCGAGCGTCAGTACATCGACAAGCATGTCGAGGTTCTCGGTATCTTTTTTGGGAGGCTCCGGCTTCATTGTCGACAGGATCGCGGCGATTGCGACCGGCACAATGATCAGGGCGGGAATGAGCACCCAACGTCGGTAAACAGGCTTCATCAGAATCGTTTTGGAGTTTTTATTGGTATGCCTCGTATTCTGCGGGTTTTAGATCGAAATCTCACGGGTTTGTTCACTTTCTTCCAACCTGGGCCGAACCGTCGTTCAGGCGCTCGACCGGACGCGTCCCCAGTTTACTTCATTGCCCTCGACGGGCCTGAAGGGAATATGCTGCGATAGAAGCAGCGAGCAAAAAGCGACTCCGGTACCGATCAGGAATACCGCCGAGTGCGAGATGATCCACACCAGTCCGAGTGCCGCAGGAACAACCACGGCCGCGATGTGATTGATCGTAAATGAGACGCCCGCAGAACTCGCGATGTCTTCAGGATCCGCGATCTTCTGAAAATACGTCTGGATCGCGATAGCCAGGGCAAAGAACATATGATCGATTACATACAATCCCGCGCCGACGTACGGGTTCTCGACGAACGCATAGGCTGTAAAGACAATTACCAGGCCACCGTACTCAATCGTCAGTGCCATGCGTTCGCCTATTCTACCGATCAGGCCACCGATTCTTTCGGCGAATAACCAGTTAAATACATAGTTGATCAGAAACAGGGTTGTCACTTGTGCTGCCGAGTAGCCGAATTTCTCGACCATCAGGAAGGCAGCGAAGACCATGAAGATCTGTCGCCTGGCGCCAGAGAAAAACTGCAACGCGTAAAAAAGCCAATAGCGCTTTTTCAATACCAGTGAATTGGTCTGTTTAAATTCTGCTTTGAAATGCGGAAAGCCGAGTGCCATGAATACGGCGAAACAACAGCAGACTGCGCCGGCGAGTAAATAGAGCCAGACGTAGTCGAGTCCGAGAGGCGCCAGCAAGACCCACAGGGTCGCATACACGACCAGGGACGTAATCGAGCCGACAGAAATCAACTTCCCCAGGGCTTGCGGCGCCTCGGCTTTCTTGAACCACTGTAATGCCAGGGATTGTTTGACGACCTCGAAGTAATGGAATCCGGTGGACATCAACACGGTGGTCAGATAAAGGCCGATCGCATTCGGGAAAAAACCGGTCAGAGCAACGCCGATACCCAGGAGTGCCAGCGCAATGACGGCAAACGTCTGCTCCTTGAGAATCAACAATACAAACACGGTCGTAAATGCGAGAAAGCCCGGGACTTCACGAAGACTTTGCAGAATGCCGATCTCGACGCCGGTAAAGCCGGCCCTTTCGACAACGAAGTTATTGAGCAGCACTGTCCACGTACTGAAAGCGATCGGCATTGCGATCGACATCAGGACAAGAAGCGTGCTCCGGGTTTGCCAGGGCCGTTGTTGCATCGACTCAGTTTAAGGAAACAAGGAGGAAGCCGCCACTTGCTCCCGGCAGTCCGTGCGGCCAGTTCCGCGCCCGCCCAGAAGGGTAAATGGGGTCAGAGTACATTTCTCGGTCGACCAGGCCCCGCCAAACGCACACGGCGATTTACGACTGCCTCAACCTGATTCCTGAACGTTTCAGAACCCAACACCTTTCCTTGGTTAACGTGGCGTCGGATCGCTTCAAGGTCATCGTTGTCTAAGGCGTTTCGAAATAAATCCTGATACGCCAAGAACCGCCCTGCATCTGATTGCCCCATCGATTGATATGTAGCATGCGGGGTAATTACATCGTCGGTCATTCCGAGCGCATTGCGGTTGTAGCTGGACCAGCGGTAGTCACCCGGTGTGCTGACCATACCCGCGCGTACCGGGTTGAGCTCAATGTATCTATAGCACGTCAGCAGGTAGCGATCCGAATCAACAAGGCAGGATTTGTAACGCCCTTCCCACAGCGTGCCGGTTCGTCGATAGCTTGAGTTCACATAGCGCACATAGCACCTGCCGAGACTTTGCATGATCCGACCGATGGCACCCACGCCCGTACCCGTTGCAAGCAGATGAACGTGGTTGGTCATCAGAACATAGGCGTGCACGAAACCACCGTATTGCTCCGCGGCCTTGCGCAACCATTCAAGATAATGATGGCGATCGTCATCTTCGAAGAAACATGTCTCGCGATTATTGCCGCGCTGAATTACATGTTGCGGAATGCCCGCGAGATCGATGCGGGGCTGGCGTGCCATCCCGGGCTCCTGCGCTTTTGACAAAAACGACAGGCTAGTGGAAGTTGGGTAATCGTGTAACTGGAATTAACGGCCCGTCTTCGCAGAAATGTACTCTGACCCCTTTACCTCGATGCGTTAGTGCCCGAAGGTAGGCACATCCCCGAATTGACGAAGCCACGTATCCGGCCCAATCTTATCGCCTTGGCGGTCGTCTGAGGAGGATGCACTGATGTTTAGAAAAGGACTGACTTTAACTTTCGTCACAGCCGCACTCTTGCTCGCAACGAGCACTGCTGCCCAGGCAGACGACTGGCGATCATTCAGGGCTGGCCAACTGAGGGTTGTAACCCAGAACCTCTACGTTGGGGGTGACATTCTCTTGCCATTGTCGGTGCCACCGCAGCAGTTTCCGGCTGCGGCCGCCGAAGTCATCGGCCAGATACTCGCGACCAACTATCCGGAGAGAGCCATCGAGCTCGCCGAGCTTTTGCGCCACGACTGGCCACATCTCGTCGGCTTGCAGGAGGTCTATATCGTCAAGATCTGCCTCGATGAGACGCAGCTTGTTTGCCTGCTCGACCAGGACTACCTCGAGATATTGCTCGACAACCTGAATCACCGTTTCTCATGGTATCGGGAAGTGGCAACGGTCACCAATATCGACCTGCAGAACCTGCCAGCCACGCTGCCGGACGGTACTTCGGTGTACGTCAGCATTACCGACCGTGACGTAATCCTCGCACATCGATTCGTGAGAACCGATAACGCGATCGCCGAGAATTACCAGGCGGTACTGCCTGTCGATAACCCGCTGCTGCCGCCAGGTTTTGCCGTGCTGCGCGGTTATACGATGGTAGACGCAGTCGTTTGGGGGCGTGAGTATCGTTTCGTTAATACGCACCTCGAAGTCAAGGGCGAAGGTTCAGACCTGGAGCCATTCTTCCGTGCGGTTCAGGCTGGACAGGCGCTTGAACTCGTCAGCACGCTGCAGTCCGATACCCATGTTCAGGTCGTGGTCGGCGACTTCAATTCGGATCCGCTCGACGGACCGATAGTTGACTGCCTGCTCCCCGACGGCATGGGTGGCTTCGTGCCGAGTATCTGCCCTACGCCTTACGCAGTTATGGCCGGCGCGATCGTACCCGGCGTCGTCTACACGGACGTCTGGCTGGAACGCCGCGGTCCGTTCGATTTCGGCTACACCTGCTGCCAGGCAACGGTGCTCGACAACGCCATTTCCCAGCTGGATGAACGGGTCGACCTGATCTGGGCAAGACAGGCGACCGACTACGTCGGACCGCCGTTCCTGCGGAGCGTACGGGCCAACGTCATCGGCGAGGAACCCCGGGACAAGACGTTCCCGAGCGGTCTGTGGCCGTCGGATCATGCGGGCGTATCAGCCAAGATGATCCTGTTCGCGCCGAAGTAGTCTGCAATAACGCCGACCCACTTGGTCGTGGGTCGGCGGATTCGCGCAAGACGGGATGCGTGAGATTTGTGGGGATCAGCTGTGCATGGTCGTGCATCGTGAGGCATTTACAGCAACGAACGCTGCGGTAACTCTATGAAATATAAAGCCCCAGGCGAACCGATTCGCGACTGAAAATCAGCGCGCCGGAAAGTCCGGTAGACTGTCGCATGCCTGGAGCGATCGTGAGCCATTCCCCGCAAAGTGTCCTGGAAGATGTCTTTGGCTATCCGGAGTTTCGGGGACAACAGCTGTCGATAATCGAGGCCACGCTGCAGGGTCGCGACTCTCTCGTGATCATGCCGACAGGCGGTGGTAAGTCCTTGTGCTACCAGATTCCGGCAATGCTGAAGGAGGGAACTGGTCTCGTCGTTTCGCCGCTCATTGCGCTGATGCAGGATCAGGTCACGGCACTACGTGAACTCGGCATCGCGGCGGAGTTTCTAAATTCCAGCCAGTCGCCTGATGAGAGCCGGGAGGTGATGGCCAGGCTTCGGCAGGGCGCGTTGCAGCTCTTGTATGTCGCGCCGGAGCGCCTGGTTACCGCGCACACCAAGTCAATGTTACGTGACATACCGTTATCAATCATCGCTATTGATGAGGCCCACTGTGTGTCGCAATGGGGCCACGACTTTCGCAGTGATTACCTGGGACTGGGTGATCTTGGTGCTTTGTTTCCCGGAGTCCCACGCATGGCGGTGACGGCCACTGCTACCGATAAAGCACGGCGGGAAATAGTCGCTCGACTCGAGCTTCACGAACCCGAAATCTTCGTCGCGCCATTCGACCGACCGAATATCGCTTACGCGGTGCAAGTCAAAAGCGATGCGCGAGGGCAACTGTTGAGGTTCCTGCAAACGCAACGCGGCGAAGCAGGAATCGTCTATTGCCTGTCGCGCAAGAAGACAGAGAGCATTGCCAGTTGGTTGTGCGGACAGGGCTTCGAGGCGTTGCCGTACCATGCCGGACTCGCTGCCGATGTGCGTGCGGAAAACCAGCGCCGCTTTCTCGCTGAGGACGGTTTGGTGATCGTCGCGACAATCGCATTCGGAATGGGTATCGATAAGCCGGACGTGCGCTTCGTTGCCCATCTCGATTTGCCCAAGAGCATTGAGTCCTATTACCAGGAAACCGGCAGAGCCGGCCGCGACGGTGAGCCCGCTGACGCCTGGATGGTCTATGGCCTGCAAGATGTAGTGCGCCTGCGGCAGATGCTCGACGAATCCCAGGCAGACGACGAATACAAGCGCTACGAAGGCTTCAAGCTCGATGCGTTGTTGGGTTGGTGCGAAGTCACCGGCTGTCGACGTCGGCCGTTACTCGCGTATTTCGGTGATTCGCAAGACAAGGATTGCGGTAACTGTGATGGTTGCTTAACGCCGGCAAACACCTGGGACGGGACAGAAGCGGCCCGGAAACTGCTGTCGGCTGTTTATCGCTCAGGTCAGCGCTTCGGTGCCGCACACCTTGTCGACGTGCTGCTGGGAAAAGAGACCGACAAGGTTCTGCAGCACGGGCACGATCAGCTCAGCGTCTTCGGCATAGGGAAGGATCTGCCATCGACCACCTGGCGCTCAGTCGCACGCCAACTAATCGTTGCCGGCCACTTGCGAGCGGATGCCGCTCGTTTTGGTGCGCTGGTCCTGACAGAAAGCAGTCGTGGTGTCCTGCGTGGCGAAACGCCGCTGCGCTTTCGTGAAGATCCGAAAGGGCCAGTTGCGGTGACGAGAAGACCAGCGAAAGAGCGCGCCGTCGCTGAAGAAGATCTGGAGCTGTGGGATGCGCTGCGGGCATGCAGACAGTCGTTCGCAAACGAGCACAATGTTCCTGCGTACGTCATTTTTCACGACAAGACTCTGCATGAGATGCTGGCTGATCGCCCGCAGACCGCAGCGGAAATGCTCGAGATTGGTGGCGTCGGTCAAATCAAGCTGGACCGTTACGGCGACGGATTTCTGACAATTCTTCGGAATCGCCCTAATGCGTAGATTCTCGGCTATGCCTGCTGCATAATTAATGCGTGATATTCCCAATTATCAGACTGCGAACTGGCGAAATTACATATACGGCATGTTATTGTTACGAGGCAAACTACTTGAAGGCGTCAACTCTAGAAGAAAACACGCAAACCAAACGCCATAAAGCCACGTGACGTCGTTTCACAATCGTGTATCAATAAATAACAAACAACAACAGAAGTTGGATGTATGTTTCTGAGATCAGGGGAAAAAAATGGTGACCACAAGACTTAAGAGCGTTGCGGCCCGAGCCACAGCATTAATCTCCGGAATTCTGGTAGTCCTCGCAGCAGGCACCGTGTCAGCAGCGCCGAATGACAAGCTCGTTTCAGCTGACCGGATGCTGCGAATTGAGGGCCAGCGGCTAACCCAGCCAATCCAATTGGATGCTGACTACGCAAGCCTGCGAAAAATCGATCGGGCTCTGTTTAATGAAAAGGGAGAGGTCGAAGTACTCATAAAGATGAAGGGCGAACCCGCGGCGGTTGCTGATACTGTCAACCCGGGGTCGGGCCCGGGCGCCAAGTCGCGGATCATGGCGGACCAGAGCAGCTTCATTGCCCGCGGACACAACAAATCGCGATCATTTAGGGTCACAGGCTCTACCCAGGTAGCCATCAACGCGGTATTTGCCAGTGTGGATACGTCGGAGCTCGTAAGCCTCGCAGCCGATGCTGAAGTCGAGCGCATCACGCTGGTCCGTCACTATGAAATGGACCTCAGCGAAACGGTACCGCAAATTGGCGCTGCTTACGCTCAGTCCCGCGGCGTTACGGGCCGGGGCGTAAAGGTCGCCGTGCTCGATGCCGGCATTGACTACACGCATATCGCGTTCGGCGGACCAGGTACGCTCGAAGCGTATGCAGAAGCCTATGGCCCACTCGACGGTAGCGGCGTCGAGGTTGAAAATCGCGACGGCCTTTTCCCGACAGCCAAAGTCGTCGAAGGCTTCGACTTTGTCGGCGAACTCTGGCCATTTGGACCTCGAACCGAGGACGATGATCCCGTCGCGGCAACTGATATTGGCAACTTCGGTGGTCACGGCACACATGTTGCTGACATTATTGGTGGCATCACACCAGGAGCACCGGGCGTCGCACCGGGTGTTGATCTATTCGCCGTCAAGGTCTGCGCGGCATTCAGCTCGTCTTGTAATGGTGTCGCATTGATCAAGGGCATCGACTATGCACTGGATCCGAACGGCGACGGCAACACACATGACCGCGTTGACATCATCAACATGTCTCTGGGTTCGAACTTCGGACAGGCATTCGATGATGATCTTGCTTACGCGACGAACATCGCGACGCAGGCCGGAATCCTGACGGTTGCTTCTGCTGGTAACGGCGGTGACTATCCGTACATCACCGGTACTCCTGCAGCTGCGTCCACAGCGTTGTCGGTTGCGCAGACCCAGGTGGCCTCCGCGGTTAATCCTACGGCAATGCAGGTGCTGGAGCCCGCCGGCTCTGCCGGCAATTACGAGGCTGTATATCAGTCGTGGTCGGCACCACTGACCAGCGCTATCGAAGGTCCGGTTACCTATGGTGATCCAGGTGATGCGGGCAATCTCAACGGCTGTGCGCCATTTGCTGGCGCCGTTAGCGGTATCGTGTTGGTCGATCGCGGCGCTTGTAGCTTCACGCAGAAAATTGCCAACATCCAGGACGCCGGCGGCGACCTCGGCATCATTGGCCTCGTGACACCGGAGGCGCCGTTTAACGGTGGCGACGGCGGCATTCGCCCGGCAAGTGGTTCATTTGAAATCACCGGTTTCATGATTGGTCAGGCCGATGCCGATATTCTTCGTGCCGGTAATGCTGTGGTTCGCTTTGATCCGTCCGTCAAGTTCACCAACTTCGACGCACGCATGGTGAATTCATCGTCGCGTGGGCCAGGTTACTTCGGTAACGCGTTGAAGCCGGAAATCGGCGCACCGGGCGCATCTGTATCTGCCGCGTCCTCCACAGGAACTGAAAACCGCGCATTTGGTGGCACCTCCGGTGCAGCTCCGATGGTTGCAGGTGCGGCGGCGCTAATGATGGACGCCTATCCGTGGCGTCGTCCTGCCGAGATCAAAGCAGCCTTGATGAACACGGGTGAGACAAACGTTGTCAACAGTCCCGCGGGGGACCTTGCGGCCATTAGCCGCATTGGTGGCGGCGAAGTTCGTGTCGATGCCGCGCTGGCCTCGCCGGTTGCTGCATGGGACAGCGACACAGGCAGCGGTGGCCTTAGCTTCGGTCAGCTTGACGTTGACGGTTATGTGACGCTTGAGAAGCGCGTCAAGATTCGCAACTACAGCTTCAGCAAAGTGAAGTACAAAGCGACGCCAATGTTCCGCTTCGAGAATGATGCCGCGACTGATGCTATCAGTGTGCAGGTAATCCCAAAAAGCATCACTGTCAGGCCGTTTCAGACGCGTACGGTCAAAGTCCGAATGCGTATTGATGGCAGCAAGCTGCCGACCAACGCCATGAATGATGGCTCCGGTGGCGGTAACCCGGCTAACCTGACGTTCAATGAATTCGATGGCTACGTCGTTTTCGAAGCGAAAAACACGAAGAAACCCGGGTGGTCGAGCTGGTTTGGTGGCAATAGTGGGCACCAAGGCTACCAGTGGGGATGGCCGCGCTTCGACCTGTATGACACCGATCAATCGTTTTCGATGCCATGGCACATTCTGCCGCGCAAGGCAGCCAACGTAGAAGCGGACTCCTCGCATCTAGTTATAGATGATGCTTCTGGTACCGGTGTGATTGGCCTGACCAATACTGGCGTCGGCACGGCGCAGAACGACATCTACTCGCTGCTGTACCTGGCGGACGCACAGCCACCACCGGGACCGGAAGGCGGTCAGAACCCGAATCCGGACGTCAAGGCGTTCGGCGTTCAAACGCTTGTTGTCCCCGACGGGTTCTGTTCCGCACCCGACGGCTTCAATGACTACCTGATGACGTTCGCGTTCCACTACTGGGAGCGACAGGCGTTGGCTGTTTACCCGGGTCTGGCCGGTATCTTCCTTGACGTCGACGGAGACGGAACGGATGACTACGATGTGTTTAATTTGCCGCTGACCTTCCTGACGGGGACTCCCGGCGATTACCGTAACGTAACTGTGGTAACAGACCTGAGCACTTTTTCGTCAAATGCGTTCTTCTTCACGGAGCATGCGACGAATACCGCAAACCAGGTGCTGTATATCTGTGATAGCCAGATTGGCGCACCGCCATTTTTCGGACAGATCGCCAGCACAATCTACGTGCAGGACGCCTATTTCGGCAATTCCTTCAATGTAACGCCAACCAGCTGGGCACCGCTCGGTGAACGCTACTTTGCGTTCAATGGTGTGCCGGATCTTCTGCAAGGTGCGAGTGGCCTGGTCGACATCTTCGACTTCGGCGAGTCGGGCAACAACCCGACCGAACTCGGTGTAATGTTCTTCACCAATGGCGATCGCGGTGCTGGCAACCGCGGCGGCGCGACGGAAGAAACGGAGGCGGTGATTATTGTGGCGCCGGCCAGGTAATCGCGCTCCGATAAAGCAAGATAATATGGGCCCTTCTCCGGAAGGGCCCTTTTTTGTCTGGATGACCTTGCGGGTACTCTATTGGTTCGGCATCGGTTTCTTGATTCTCATAGGGTCACAGAGCCTGAACCTGCCGTTTTCACCGGCCCGATAGTCGAATTTCTGCAGACCGACCGCGGCGACGATATGGTAGCCCGAGGTCTGCATTTGCGTATAAACTTCATCGGGCACTGGGCAGCCCATCGAACCGTCAGCCCACTTTTCCTTGCGTGCCATGATGACGCGTACATTATCCGGCACCGATTTGGCACGTTCTGCCGCATCGACACGAATATTATCCAGAAGTTCTTTCGGCACACTCGGGTCAACGCCCGCCCGCAGTTCCTCTTGCGGCAGTTCGACCCGTTCGATACCGAGTCTGGCGGTATCCTGCGTCACTTCCATCTTTTTTTTCATCATCTCTTCCGGTGTAGGGCTGGGTGCTTCCTCATTGCAGGCCGCTAGCAGCAACAACAGAATAGGCGTAAACAGACAAATACCCTTGCTTTCAATCATTTTAAGTGTCCGTATTGTTAGGCTGAGGGTCAGGAAATTTTCGTAAGGATTGAAGCGGAATTTTGTGTGGCATATAGACTAAACGCAAACAAACTATAATTAGGTCTAATTCGAGAGCGGGCGAACGAGGTCATCGCGTCATGTAGTGCAGAAACTACCAGCCCTGGAAGAAACTTCCGTCCGCGAAATCCCAAAGCAGCGTCACGTAGTAACGCGTATCCCAGCTCTGATCTGACAGCGGCATCT
>JBATHK010000013.1:0-92765 GCA_049666725.1 Woeseiaceae bacterium | reverse complement strand
GTTTGTGGACAGGCAAAACCGCACCAGAGGCGGCCGGCCAATGCCGTAAAAAAGAACAGCGTCAGCGCCGCGATAATCAGCAGCAGAGCAAGATACGGAAAGTCCTGCGGCCACAGCGTCAGCCCCAGGAGATAAAACTTGCGTTCCGGCAGGTCAAACAAGATGGCCTGTCGTCCATTCCAGGCCAGCCAGGGGACGATGTAGAAAAGGCCGAGCAACGTGACGGTTGCGAGCTTGCTTAACCTGTCGAACCGTCCGCCAATCTCACGCGGGTAGATCTTCTTCGCGCTCTCGTACATCGAGGCGGCTTGTGGTTTGTTCATTTCTTTCTGTGCTTGGCGCCGCGTTTCGGGGCGGTGCGAATCAGAAATGCGGTCGCGCCCGAGCAGATTGCGCACAACGCCCAGAAAAAGAAAAAGCCAATTGCGTAACCGGTGTCGCTACTGATGTTGCGTTCTTGGTCGAGGTATCCACTCAGCTCGACAGGATCGAAAATAGCGAAAAACACCATGGTGGCGACAGCCGCGCTCAGAAACGAAATCCAGACGACCGTGTAAACTGCCTGCTTGTCACGGCTCCATCGTTTCGCGCCACGGTACTCTTCGTCGATCATTCGTGGCAGGACTCTAATTCGACAAGCTGAAAATATACGCCGCCAATATCTTGGTACGGTTCTCGCCAAGCAGGTCGCCATGCGCCGGCATGATGTTGTTGCGACCGTCGACGATGGTGCTGTAGATCGCCCCCTCCGAGGAGCCATGCAGCCAGATATCGTCGGTCAGGTTGGGAGCACCGAAGATCTGGTTGCCCGTGCCATCGGCCATGTGGCAGGCACTGCACAGAGCCAGGAACATCGGCTTTGCGCTCATCGCGGCGGCGTCGGGTTCGACCAGTCCGCTGAGGCTCCTGACATACGTGACCATATTGTTGATGCCCTGTTCGCCGCCGAGGGCCGGTGCCAGGACCGGCATGACGCCGTTGCGGCCGTTCTTCAGCGTCGCGGTCAGTGCGGCTTCCGAGTTACCCCACAGCCAGTCATTGTCGGTCAGGTTGGGATAGCCCGTTGCACCGCGGGCATCCGAGCCATGGCAGGTCGTGCAGTAGCTCGCATAGAGGCTCTTACCGAGCTTGTTTGCGTCAGCGTTCTTTGACAGCTCTTCGAAATCCATGGCCGCGAAACTCTCGTAGATCGGCTCGTAGCGGGCTGCGGCGTCCTGCATCTCGGCTTCGTACTGACCTTGCTGCGACCAGCCCAGTGCTCCCTCCCAGCTGCCCAGCCCGAACGCGACCAGGTAGCCCACCGCCCAGATAATGGTGATGAAATACAGGTACAGCCACCACTTCGGCGCAGGGTTGTTCCATTCCTGCAGATCGCCATCCCATTTGTGACCGACGACCTCATCATCCGCGACGTTTTGCGGGCCCTGTTTTGCAGACCAGCCGATGAGCAAAGCACACCAGATGACGAAAACTATCGTGCCAGCAGCAACGAACCAGTGCCAGAATGCAGGCATCAGATGTTCTCCCGCTCGTTATCAGTAATAGGGTGGTCCTCTTCCAGCGGCAATGCCGCGGAAGCATCGAAATCTGCTTTGCGCCGGCTGCTCCAGGCCCATACCCAGATGCCGATGAAAGCAAAGAATATGACGGCCGTGAGAAGCGCGCGTATGTCATTTATGTCCATCGACAGCTACCTGCGGTCCCGACGATTGGTGCCCAGTTCCTGCAGGTACGCGATCAGCGCGTCCATTTCCGAGCGTCCGTCGACCGCCGCGGCCGCCCCGGCAACCTGATCGTCGGTATACGGGTCGCCAAGGAACTTGAGCGCTTTCAACTTGGTTGTGATCAGGTCCGGGTCGACCGTGTTCTCGAGTAGCCACGGGTAACCTGGCATATTCGACTCCGGCACCAGCGCACGCGGGTCGGTCAGATGCAGACGGTGCCAGTCATCGCTGTAGCGGCCGCCGACGCGGGCAAGATCGGGACCCGTGCGTTTGGAACCGAACTGAAACGGCCGGTCGTAAACGGTTTCACCCGCCGTCGTGAACGGGCCGTAGCGTTCTGTTTCACTGCGGAACGGCCGAATCATCTGCGAGTGGCAGTTGTAGCAGCCTTCCCGCACATAGATATCGCGGCCCGCCAGTCGTAACGGACTGTAGGGCTCAATACCCTCGGCCGGCTCGGTGGTATCAGCACTGAACATCAAGGGGAGAATCTCGACCAGCCCGCCGATGCTGATCGCGACAACGATCAGCACTATCATCAGGTTCAGGCTTTTTTCAATCTTCTCGTGGCGCATTGCGGGTGTCCTGATTCGTGTGTCGCATAATTTCAGCGAGCTGTAGAAGGTGTGTGGCAAGGCGTGTTCTGCTGGCAATGGCCCGGTCCTTGCCAAAGGACGCAACGCAGCCACACACCTTGCACGGCTCGCCCTTTGGGAAGCGATGAAATACACCACGACGGCGTTGCATCCCTTGCCAAGGTCTCGACATTAGCGGCGGAATGCGCCTTGTCCTGGCGTATTTCATCGGTTCTGCAATCATGCGACACGGGGAACAGGACACCAGGCTCTCCTGTTACGCCGGTTCCAGTACCGCTACGGGTACCGGTTTCTTGTCGCTTACGGTCTTCCAGACGTTGTAAGCCATGATGATCATGCCCGAGAAAAACACCAGGCCGCCGAGTAAGCGCATGTAGTGATAGGGCTCTACTGCTTTGAGCGATTCGACAAACGACCAGGTCAGCGTGCCGTCGTCATTCACGGCGCGCCACATGAGGCCCTCCGTAACACCGGCAATCCACATCGACACGGCGTACAGCACGACGCCGATTGTCGACGTCCAGAAATGCACATCGATCAGGCGCGTGCTGTACATGCTCTCGCGATTGTAGAGGCGCGGCAGCAGTGAATAGATCGAACCGATCGTCATCATCGCCACCCAGCCCAATGCGCCAGAATGCACGTGGCCAATCGTCCAGTTCGTGTAATGCGACAGCGCGTTGACGGTCTTGATCGACATCATCGGGCCTTCGAATGTCGACATGCCATAGAACGACAGCGCCACGATCATGAACTTGAGTATCGGGTCGGAGCGCAGCTTATGCCAGGCGCCCGACAGGGTCATGATGCCGTTGATCATGCCGCCCCAGGACGGTGCCAGCAGAATGATCGAGAACGCCATGCCGAGCGTCTGGGCCCAGTCCGGTAGTGACGTGTAATGCAGGTGATGCGGACCGGCCCACATGTAAACGGCAATCAGGGACCAGAAATGGACAACCGACAGACGGTAGGAATAGACCGGGCGACCCGCCTGCTTGGGCACGAAGTAGTACATCATGCCAAGGAAGCCGGCCGTCAGGAAGAAGCCGACCGCGTTATGGCCATACCACCATTGCATCATGCCATCCACGACGCCCGTGTAGATGCTATAGGATTTGGTCAGTGATACAGGCACGGCGAGGTTGTTGAAAATATGCAGGACAGCGACCGTGATGATAAATGCGCCGTAGAACCAGTTGGCAACGTAGATGTGCTTGATGCGCCGTTTATAAATGGTGCCAAAGAACACAATCGCAAAAGCCACCCAGACGACCGCGATAAGCAGGTCGATAGGCCACTCCAGTTCGGCATACTCCTTCGACTGGGTGATGCCGAGCGGCAGCGTAATGGCTGCCAGCACGATGATCAGCTGCCAGCCCCAAAATGTGAATGCGGCGAGCTTGTCGAAAGCCAGTCGTACATGGCAGGTGCGTTGCACAACGTAGTACGCCGTCGCAAATAAGGCGGAACCGCCGAATGCGAAGATCACGGCATTGGTGTGCAGTGGCCGCAGGCGGCTGTAGGTCAGGAAGGGCAGATCGAAATTGAGCTGTGGCCAGATCAGTTGTGCGGCAATAAAGACGCCGACGAGCATGCCAACGATGCCCCAGACGACGACCATGATCGAAAACTGACGCACGACTTTGTCGTTATATGACGCTGCTGTGTCCAACGGGAGGACCCCTGTGTGCTGTTGATTTGCGTGGCTGCGAGGCGCCCGAGCGGCGATTTTGGCCGTTGGCAGGCGCGGCTCCTGTTTGTTGAGCGCGCAAGTATAGCCTCGCACTGGTGCAGCAGGCTATCAACACGCCTCAATTCATCGTATAGGGGACGATACGTATGGCGCTCGAGGCGCAACAAATGTCGAGTCTGCCGGCCCGGACGCCTTATAATCGGGAACCGACACTTTGCCGACAAAAACCATGAAAAAAATCCCGCTGCCTGCCGATATAGTCAGCGAAATTCTGAACGCATCCGCGGACGCGACCATCATCTCGGACCAGGATGGAAAAATCCGTCTCGCGAACAAGAGCGCCGAAGTGCTCTTCGGGTATGATTCGGATGCGCTCATCGGCAAGCCGATCGAGGTGTTGATACCCAAAGAGCAGCGCGGCAGGCATCATCAATTGCGAGACTCCTACCACAAGGCGCCCAGGGCGCGACCGATGGTGTCGGGACTGGAAATCTCCGGCCGTCGTAAGGACGGCAGCTCGTTTCGTGCCGAAATCGGCCTGAACCCGATCGAAACGGACGATGGCCTGGTCGTCACAAGCACGATTCGACCGGTGAATGGTTTTGACGATACTGAGGCCTATTTCCGCAACCTGCTGGAAACGGCCCCGGACGCCATGATCATCATCGATGAGCAGGGCAAGATCGCGATTGTGAATGCGCAGGCCGAGAACATGTTCGGCTACGACCGAAACGAGATACTGGGGCGCACGATAGAGACCCTGTTGCCCGAGCGCCTGCGAAAACAACATATCTCGCACCGGAATTCGTTCATCGCAGGCCCGAAGCTTCGGCCCATGGGCGAGGGCATGAACCTCGTCGCCCGGCGCAAGGATGGCAGCGAGTTTCCTGTCGAGATCAGCCTCAGCCCGGTCACGGCAGTCGGCGGGCAGTTCGTGTCGAGCGTTATTCGCGATGTCACGGAACGGAAACGTATGGAGGACGATATCATTGCAGCCCGCCAGGAAGCCGAGCGTGCCAACAAGGCGAACAGCGCGTTTCTGGCTGCAGCCAGCCACGATCTTCGGCAGCCCGTGCAGGCGCTGAGTCTCCTGAACGGCGCGCTCAGGCGCACGATCAAGGACGAGCGGGCCCTCGAGATGATCGACTATCAGCAGCATTCGCTGACGGCAATGACAAATCTCCTCAATTCACTGCTCGACATCAGCCGTCTGGACGCGGGGGCTGTGTCACCGGAACTCGAGGAATTTCCGATACGTCGTCTGATCGATCGACTGTCGGATGAATTTGCGCGTCAGGCGCAGCATCACGGACTGGAGTTTTCATCGTCTGGCAGTGATCGATTTGTTTGCAGCGACCCGAATCTGCTCGCCGAGATTATTCAGAATTTCATATCGAACGCGATCCGCTACACCAGCGAGGGCAGCGTGACGCTCAGGTGTGTCGATGGCGACGGTTTTTGCCGCGTTGAAGTCGCCGATACCGGCATCGGTATCGACGCCGATCAGCTCGACGAGGTTTTCAGGGAGTTTCATCAGTGCAAGGCGCCTGGAGCGAGCAAGGAGGGGTTTGGCCTCGGCCTTGCTATCGTCAAGCGACTTGCGGATCTGCTGAAAGTGGAAATTGACGTAGTTTCGGAGCTCGGCAGAGGATCGTGCTTCAGCGTCACGATTCCCACAATTGATGGCGACGTTACCACGATTGACGAGGAAGCCGCCGTCCCGAGCAGCAGTGAACCGACGTCGGCCGGCCTGGTTATACTGATTGAGGACGACGTTAGCGTTGCGAATGCCTGGGGACTGCTGCTGGAGGGCGAGGGATTCCGCGTTGCCACGGCAGCGTCGGCGACCGAGGCCGGCGCCCTGATGCGGCATCTGGACGAGGTACCGCTGCTGCTGATCTCCGATTTTCACCTGCTCGACGGATCGACCGGTGCGGAAGCCGTTAGTGACATTCGTGAATTTTACGCGGTCGAGATTCCGGCGTTCATCGTCAGCGGAGACACGTCCAAGATTGTCAAGGATGCACGACTGCTCGACAATTGCACGCTCATGAGCAAGCCGATCGACACCAAGCGGCTGCTGTCGGCGGCGCGGCATGCGATGCGCACGGGCCAGGTTCCGCAGGACTAGATGGCAAACTGCAACCCGATAAGGGTAGGTACTTATGGTCCCGATCGGTGACTCTGTCACAGTGGAAGCGGGTAGATCATGCAGATCCGGCGAAGCACTGATGCGCTTTTTTTCCTGTCATTATGAGAGGCTTGCTGCCAAATCGACTGCAGGCCTGCTCCTTTGCGTGGCAACCGCCGTGCACGCTCATCAGGCGCCCGGTAACGGGCACGAAGACGATGCATCACTAGACCAGGTCGTCGTCGTTGCGAACAAGGACGAGCGTTCGATCCGCGAGATCGCGGCCAACGTTACGGTCCTGACCAGGGCGGATTTGACCAACGAGCTGGCGACCTCGATCGGTGACGTGTTTCGCTACGTGCCGGGTGTCGATTACGAAGCGGCCGGGGCGCGTTTTGGTACCGAGGGCATCAACATCCGCGGCATCGGTGGCAATCGTGTGGCTATTCTGGTCGACGGCGTGCCGTTAACGGACCAGTTCGATACCGGCAACTTCTCGAACGCGACGCGCGATTTTATCGACGCCGGTCTCGTTCAGAGCATCGAAGTCCTGCATGGCCCCGCGTCCGCGCTTTACGGCAGTTCGGCGATTGGCGGCGTTGTTGCGGTACGCACACCCGACCCGGGTGACCTCGTCGGCGACAAGGGCTTCGGCGGCGATTTTCTGGGCACCTGGCGGGATGCGGATCGAAGCCGGCATGCGCAGGCGATGCTCGCGCTGGGAGATCGCTCGCTGGGGCTGATGGCGGGCTTTAGCTGGCGCGATGGCGAGCAGCTGGACTCCGCGGCCGGGCCCGAAGGCGTTGACACGAAAGATCAGGAACGGCAGACGGCGCTCATCAAGCTCGTTGCTGATGATCGCTGGGGTCAAACCTGGCGGGCCAGCGTCATTCACCAGGACTCGCATACCCTGTCAGACCTGAATTCCGTGCTTGGCGTGGGACGCTATCGATCGACGACCGCGCTGGAAGGCGATGACTCCTATGAAATGGATGTCGTTAACCTTGCTTACGAATTCGGATCGCCTGGTAGCCTGGTCGATGCCGGAATCGTGCGGGCGTTTTATGAAACGGCCGATATTCAGCAGTACACGCTGGATGAGCGCGCTGCGGCGCCAACACCTGTCTCGATCGACCGCTTCTTTTCGTATGACCAGGAGATTCGCGGCGTCGAGCTTAACCTGTGGAAGAATTTCACGGGTGAGGTCGTGTCACATCGGCTGGGCTTCGGGCTCGAGTATCGCGATCGCCATACCGAGGAACACCGGGACGGATTGTCGACCGACCTCGCAACCGGGACACAGAGCAACGTCCTTTTGGGCGAAGTTTTTCCGCTTCGTGATTTTCCGGTCAGTAAAACGACGGAGACAGCGGCGTTTGTTGAAGACACGATCAGCGTCGGCGACTGGACGATTGTCGCCGCAATCCGGGCGGACCGCTTCGATTTGTCGCCACGACCTGATGCGATCTACCTCGAGGATTATCCGAGCTACGAGATTGTCAGTATCGAGGAATCCGAGCTGTCACCCAAACTGGGTGTCATCTATAGCATGACGCCGGGCATCGATGTTTATGCCCAGTACTCGCACGGCTTCCGCGCACCGCCGTATTCGGATGCAAATATCAGCCTGGACATGCCGTTTTTCGCTTACCGGGCAATTCCGAACCCCGCTCTCAAATCCGAATCGTCAGACGGTTTCGATATTGGATTGCGCTGGCATGGCGGTCGCGCGTCGGCACGGATTTCAATATTTCGCACCGAATACGAGGACTTCATCGAATCCAAGATCAATCTCGGCCTGGATACTGTCAGCGGCTTCACGTTGTTTCAGTCGCAGAACATTTCGGCAACTGAAATCGAAGGTGTGGAGGCGGGCTGGACGAGTCGCTTCGGCAAACACGAGTCCTTTGGTTTTGATGGTGCTGCGTATTATGCGCGCGGCAATAACAAGGACAACGGTGAGGCCCTCAACTCGGTAGGACCTGCGCAGGCTACCGCGGGATTCAGCTGGTATTCTGCCGCTGAAACGCGGCAGCTGCGACTCAAAGCTACATTTACCGATGCTTACGACCGACGTAACGAATCAAGAGGCGAGGTGTTCAAGCCTGCCGGTCATGCCGTGTTTGATCTGTACCTGACTCAGGCGCTGGGCGCACGCGCCGTGGTACGAGCCGGGCTGCATAACCTGACAGACCGTACCTACTGGAACTGGTCTGATGTGCGCAGCCTGGCACCGAACGATCCTGTTCTTCCATATCTCTCTCAGGCCGGACGCAGCGCGTCGGTAAGCCTGAACGTGGTCTGGTAATGCTTGTCACGACAACACTTAAGGAGTGCATGTCATGAACGTCAAGAAAATTAGCTTGCTGTTGGCCGTGCCTGTGCTGGCGCTTGGCGCCTGCTCGAAGGACGCGCCTGGCGATTCAGCCAAAGCCGCTGGCGATACGGCCGTGCACACGGCTGAAGCCGCGGTTGCCACGGTCGATGAATTGATGGCAAAAGGCGAACGCGTTTACAACGCGAACTGCGCCGCTTGCCATCAGCCGAACGGCAAGGGCCTGACCGGTGCGTTTCCACCGCTGGCCAATTCCGATTATCTGGAAGGCGATCGCAAGAAAGTCATGACTGCAGCGCTGTTCGGCTTGTCAGGACCCATAACGGTCAACGGCGTTGAGTACAACGGTGTCATGCCAAGCATGGGCTATTTGCCCGACGAGGATCTCGCCGCGGTCCTGACCTACGTGTTCAAGTCCTGGGGCAACGACGGCGCGGCTGTAAGCGCGGCTGAGGTGGCGGCGCTGCGTGCAGAACTGGGCAAGGGCGATCGAGCTGAAGGCCAGCGTCACCAGGGCGCTACCGAAGGTGAGCTCAAGTATCAGGGCGCGCCGTCAGCGATTACCGCTGAGGAAACCCGCCAGATCATGGCCGCGGGTGGTCCTGTATTGAGCGAGGCAGAATTTGGCGTTGCGACGAAACTCTATTTTGAGCGCTGCGCCGGCTGCCACGGCGTGCTGCGAAAGGGGGCGACGGGCAAACCGCTGACGCCCGACATCACCAAACAGAAAGGTACGGAGTACCTGAAAGCGCTAATCAACTATGGATCGCCGGCCGGCATGCCGAACTGGGGCACTTCGGGTGAAATGACGCCGGAACAGATCGATATCATGGCGCGTTTCCTGCAGCAGGAGCCGCCGGCACCGCCTGAATTCGGCATGCCGCAAATGCAGGCCAGCTGGAAACTGCTCGTGAAGCCTGCGGACAGGCCGAAAAGCCCGCAGCACAAGCGCAACATCGAGAACTTTTTTGCGGTGACTCTGCGTGACGCCGGCAAAGTGGCAATCATCGACGGCGATACCAAAGAAGTTGTCAGCATTGTGCCGACCGGGTACGCGGTGCATATTTCGCGTCCGTCGGCATCCGGCCGGTACATGCTCACGATCGGTCGTGATGCCAAGGTCGACATGATCGACCTGTGGATGAGCCCTCCGCAGATCGTTGCCGAAATCAAGGTTGGCCTCGAAGCGCGCTCCGTCGAGACCTCGAAGTACAAAGGCTACGAAGACAAGTATGCGATAGCCGGCGCTTACTGGCCGCCGCAATACGTGATCATGAACGGCGATACGCTCGAGCCGCTGAAAATCGTCTCGACCCGCGGCATGACCGTGGACACACAGGAATACCATCCGGAGCCCCGCGTTGCTGCCATCGTGGCATCACATGAACACCCGGACTTCATCGTCAACGTTAAGGAAACCGGGCACATTTTGCTCGTGGACTACAGCAACATCGATGATCTGACCGTTACCGACATCGGCGCCGCGAAGTTCCTGCACGACGGTGGCTGGGATCGCACCAAGCGCTACTTCCTGACGGCGGCCAACCAGTCGGACAAGGTCGCGGTTGTCGATTCGAAGGAGCGCAAGCTGGTTGCACTGATCGATGTGACCAAAACCCCGCACCCGGGTCGCGGTGCGAATATCGATGATCCGAAATACGGGCCCGTTTGGGTAACGAGTGCACTGGGTAATGCCAACCTGTCGTTCCTGGGTACCGACCCTGTCGGACATCCGAAGAATGCCTGGAAGAACGTCCGCGTTGTGGACGGCATGGGCGGTGGTTCTCTATTCGTCAAATCGCATCCGAAATCCAGGAACCTCTGGGTTGATGCGCCGCTGAATCCGGATGAAGCCTTCAGCCAGAGTATTGCAGTGTTCGATATCGACAATCTCGATGCGGGATTCGTAACCCTTCCCATCGCTCAGTGGGCTGACCTGGGTGAGGGACCGAAACGCGTCGTGCAGCCGGAGTACAACATGGCCGGCGATGAAGTCTGGTTCTCGGTCTGGAGTGGCAAGGAACAGGAATCTGCAATCGTCGTTGTTGACGACAAGACGCGCAAGTTGAAAGCCGTCATAAAGGGACCGGATATCGTGACGCCGACCGGCAAGTTCAACGTCTACAACACGCTGCACGATATCTACTAGTGGCAGCTTCCTGCAGGAATGGAACAGCGACGGCTCGATTGCGTCTCAACCACCGGACCAGCCCTGGCAGCGCTGGTCCGGTTTCGCGGAAGGTGCAGCGCCCGAGCGTCCTGTCAGGAATCAGGCGGCTTCGTGACTGTCGAGATCGACCGGGGTCTTGAACCAGTCAGGCTTGATGATTAACAGGTCGCAGGGCAGGTGCTCGAGGGTCCGTTCTGCAGTTGCGCCGATGAACAGGCGTTTCCAGCGATTCCTGGCGACGGCACCCATAACGACGACATCCGCTTTCAGCTCATCCGCGATTACCGGGAGCTCTTCATGTGTCAGGCCAGCGACAAGGTGCGCCCTGCCATCCTCGACTTTGTGAAATTCGGTGATTTCCCTGAACCGCTTCTGGTGATCTTCATGCATCTGCTTTTCGATCTCATCGAAAGGCAGTGACACCGGGATGTAGGCATTTGCTGTAGCGGTTGCCACAGCGATGCGCGGATCATAGGAATGGAATGCATGCAACTCGCCACCGACCGTGTTGGCCAGCATTTTGCTGACATGCAGGATCTCGTCATCCAGCGCGGCAGGTTTGTCGTGCTGATGCATCGGGTCTATCGCTGCAACGAAAACTGGCGGCTTGGCAAAGTCATTTGGCTTAACCAGCCATAGCGGCAGAGGGCAGGTGCGAATCAGGTTCCAGTCTGTGTTCGTCAGTAACACCCTCGCTACTGCAGAATGGTGATGCGTATCCTTGACGATGAGACTAGCCTTGCTTTCGACGGCGCGACGAACGACGCCTTCATACAGGGGGTGATCCCAGAGAGCTGTGGTCTTCACGACGATGCCGTCCGCTCGCAGCGGCTCGGCCAGTTTTTCGAGATGTTTCTCATGGCTCTGGATGACTTCGTCACGCGCTTTTTCGAGTGACGGAGAGTCGAACAGGCGGTCGCCACTCAGGTACTCATTGTAATAACAAACGAGTAGTTCGAGTTCTGCACCACTTTTCTTTGCCAGCCAGGCAGCGCGGCGTAAAGCCGGCTGATCCTCGGACGTCGGATCGACGACCGCGAGGATTTTAGATATTTCTTTCATTCTCACACCTGACGCGTATTGCGAAGGGCCACTTAAGCTTCCTCATGAGCATACGCGGGGCGATCCGGCTTTCCATACGGCGACATGCCTAGCCTGTCTCGGTTACTACTTATTTCGTCGTAAGTGGTTTTACTCATTTCGAAATGGCTTGCTTTAGGCTTAGATAGAAACACGATTGACGAAGGGAGATCAGGATGTCGGCCGCATCACACGAGTCGTTGAGAGCGGAGCTCGAACGAAAAAAGCAGGAGCTGACGGCGCGTCTTGAGCGTATATCGGCGAATCTTCGTCGCGGCTACGAGGCCGACTCCAAGGAGCGCGCTAAGGAACTCGAAGACAATGAGGTCGTCGACGCGCTGGGCAATGAAGCACGCGGTGAAATCGCGAAGATATCCGCCGCGCTGCGGCGCCTGGATGCGGGTGAATTTGGTATCTGCAGCGAATGCGCGCTGCCGATTGAGCCGGGTCGTCTCAAGGCCTATCCGTATGCGGATGAGTGTATCGAGTGCGCCGAGTTCGACGAGAAGCGCCGCTCCCGCCAGTAAGCTCAGGCCGTCATATGCATTTTGACAAGATCAGCGAGTGATCTTGCCTGCATCTTCTCCATAACCCTCGCGCGATGAATCTCCACCGTGCGCTGGCTGACACCCAGTTCATAGGCGATGACCTTGTTGGGCTTGCCTGTGACCACGAGGTCAAAGACCTCACGTTCACGGTTGGTCAGCCGGTCAAGCCGGCCTGCAACCTCGGCATGATGCTGCTGCGCTTCACGTCGTTCCTCGTCCGTCGCCAGGGCGTCGCGAATCCGGTCCAGCAGCTCCTGATCGCGAAATGGTTTCTGGATAAAATCGACGGCGCCTTTTTGCATCGCTTCGACGGCCATTGGCACATCGCCATGACCCGTAATGAAAATAATCGGCAGCGTATTGCCACGCTTGATGAGCTCTTCCTGAAGTTCCAGGCCGCCGAGGCCCGGCATGCGGATGTCGAGCACCAGGCAGCCAGGCCGCTGGTCCGTCATTTTCTCGAGAAACTCGTCGCCTGAAGCGAATATCTCGTGATGCAGATTGACGGAATCCATGAGCGCCTGCATCGCGAAACGGATTGTCGCGTCATCATCGACGATAAAAACGGTGGGCGATTGTTCGGTTTGCACTGCCATGGGCGCTGATTGGACCAGAAAGAGGGCCATTTTGCGAGTCCCTCACCGAAAATGGTGCGATTTGCCGGGATTTAGCCGGCACGGCTCTCAGTCGAGCCGCTTCGAGAATCGCATTGCGGCTATGAACATCGCGACCAGCGTGAAGCCTATGAGGTAGAACAGGTCGGGCAGCAGCTCGGCAAGCGCCGCGTCTCGTAACATGATCCCGCGCGTCAGGCGGATGAAGTGCGTATTGGGGAGTGCCTCGCCGATGTACTGTGCAAACTTCGGCATACCGTCGAACGGAAACATGAAGCCGGACAACAGGATCGAAGGCAGCAGGACAAACACCATCATCTGCATGGCCTGGAATTGCGTGGTGGCGGCCGTAGAAATCAGCAGTCCAAGCGCGAGGTTTGCGGCCACGAACGCGGTTGCCGCGAGGTAGAGGTCGACGACACTGCCAAGCACAGGGACATCGAACAGCAGTCGCCCAACGGCGAGAATCAGGGCGAGCTGCAGCATGCCGATGACGATGTACGGAATCACTTTGCCCACCATCAACTCGGTCGAACTGAGGGGCGTGTTGATCAACAGTTCCAGGTTACCGCGCTCGCGTTCCCGAACAATTGCAACGGCCGTGAAGAGTATCATCGTCATCGTCAGGATTACGCCCATCAGGCCCGGGATGATATTCACGGGCGTGCGGCGCTCCGGGTTGTAGAATGGACGAACCTCGAAAATCTGCGACAGTTCCGGTGTACTGCGAGCCGAGTCGAAGCCAATCGGCATCGTTCGCAGCTGATTGGCGACGCCGAGCATCGTCGGGTCGGTGCCGTCCACCAACAGCTGTACCGCGGCGCGGGAACGATCGCTGACGCGCCGATCGAAATCGCGCGGGATCACTACGCCGATGGAAATCTCGCCACGGCGCAGCAGAGTTTCCAGTTCGTCCACCGTATCGACAAACCCGATGATATCAACGACCTGGGTTTGCCGGAGCTCCGCAACGAACTGTTGTGAAAGGTGCGTGCCGGCCTGGTTGCTGACGGCCGTCCGCAGGTTTCTGACATCAGTATTGATCGCGTAGCCGAACAGCAACATCTGGATCACGGGCAATCCCACGATCATTCCAAAGCTCAGCCGGTCGCGACGCAATTGCCGAATCTCCTTCTTGACGATAGCCATGATGCGGTAGAGGGACTTCATGCCGGCCTCCGCGGCTTCATCGTGACCGCGACAAATACATCTTCAAGCGTTGCCGTCGTCAGGCGGGTCGTCGCTGCTATGTTCCTGGCGGCGAGCGCGTTTTCAACCAGCTCGCTGGGTCGGTCTTTGGACTCGGGGATGAGAACACGCAGTCGAGTGCCCAGTTGCGTAACGCTGGCGACGGCCTCGAGGTCGTGAATCGCGGACTGTGCGGCGTACGGGTCGTCGGCAATCACTTCGACAATATGCATGCCGGTGCGATTCTGCAGCTCCTGCGGCGTGCCGTCAGCCACCTTGACGCCGTGATCGAGGATCGCGAGGCGATGGCAGCGCTCGGCTTCATCCATGTAATGAGTTGATACCAGAATTGTCGTACCGCCGCTGGCCAGGCGGAACAGGTTCTCCCAGAAGTCGCGGCGGCTTTGCGGATCGACCGCACTGGTTGGCTCGTCCAGCAGCAGGAGCTCGGGGTGATGCAGCACAGCGCAGGCGAGGGCGAGCCTCTGCCGCTCGCCGCCGCTCATCGTCCCGGCGAGCTGTTTTCGCATCTCGGCAAGGTCGTAGCGTTCGAGTAGTTCATCGATGCGCTTCGAACGTTCGGCGGCCGGGTAGGAGTAAATCTCGGCAATGAACTGCAGGTTTTCGAATACGGTCAGGTCCCCGAACAGCGAAAAACGCTGTGTCATGTAACCGATTCTTGGCTTGAGATCTTTCGAGCTGCCCGGTACGTCGGTGTCGAGCACGGTGGCGCTGCCTTCGGTGGGCGTAAGCAGGCCGCAGAGCATGCGGATCGTCGTGGACTTTCCAGATCCGTTGGGCCCGAGAAATCCGTAGATTTCTCCGCGCGGCACCTTCAGGTCCAGCGAACTGACGGCGCGAAGTTCGCCAAATTGCTTGCTAAGGCCGCGCGCCTCGATGGCAAATTCAGAATGCATCAGCTGCCACTGTCGACAAGAAACTCCACTTCGACAGGAACGCCGTCCGGCAGCCGTTCACGATCTCCGCTGATGTCCACTTTGGCGACATAGCTTAAGCGTCCACGATCACGTTCTGTCAGTGCGAAGTAGGGCGTAAACGCCGCCTCGCTGGAAACCCAGCGTACGCGGCCGTCAACAGGAGCGGTCAATCCGTCCACGTAGATCAGGGCCTTGCCGCCGGCAGAAACCCGGACGCGCAAATCCTCGGGCACGTAGACGCGCGCATAAGGCTGCTTGCCGCCCAGCACGATCATGACGGGTTGTCCCTGGCCCGGCCTTTCGCCGATTTCGAACAGGCGACTGTCGGCAATGCCGTCAACGGGCGACCTCAGCGTTTGCCTGTCGAGATCGACAGCCGCTGCATCGCGCAGCGCCGCTGCCTGTTTTACCGCCTGTTCGGCTTGTCTGAGTTCTTCAATCGTCGTGCCGGCAAGAAGTTCCTCGAGCCGCGCGCGCGCCACCTTGTCGTTTGCTTTCGCAGCGTCCAGGGCTGCCCTCGCAGCGTCGAGCAGCTCGGTCGATGCGAGACCCTTCTTGTGCACTTCGCGGACACGTACGAGCTCGCTGTTCCGAAACGCGAGTTCCTGCGCGGCACCTTCGACGCTGGCCCGCGCCGCTGCAATCTGTTCACGCCGCGGACCTCGCACGAGTTCATCGAGGCGCGCCTGCTGCTGTCCCAGCGCGGCCTCGGCCTGGGCCAGGTGGGCTGTCGCACGTGTAGCATCCTGACGAACAAGAACCTGGCCGACAGTCACCGCCTGTCCCTCTGTCGCTGCAATCTCTACGATCGGCTCGTTTGACTCGGCGGCTATCTCAATGCGCTCGGATGCGAGTTCGCCGACGACGCGATTGCTTTGGTCAGACGCACTGCATGCGCCCAGCAGGGCCAACGTCAATAGCGCCATGATAAATTTGTACGTCATTAGCAGTGCTCCATTCACGCTTTGATATAGGCGAGAATCATTTCAACCTGGGTGTCCATCAGTTTGTCTGTATCGAGTTCGCGCTCTGTGAACAGTATCCGCCAGATCATGGACAGCATCATCGGCGCGAGTACCAGCTGAGGAAGCTCTTCAAGCACCGTCTTACGAAACTCGCCGCGCTCGACGCCACGCTCGACAAAACGTGAAATCGCTTTAAGCCCTTTCGAAACGACGTTGTCCCAGTAATAGTCAACGAGGTCGGGGTGACGCTGACCCTCTGCAATGAGCAGGCGAATTACGACCGCAACCGGCGATCGCGGAATCTGTTTCATGAATTCAAGCAGGGGGCCGCGCATGAACGCCTCGGACGATAGCTCTGTTTCATCCACGGCAAGTAGCAGCGCGTCGACCCGTCGCGTGACAACGCTCTTTATGACGGCCTTAAAGAGCTCTTCCTTGGTCTTGAAGTAGACATACAGCAAGCCCTTGCTGACCCCCGCGCGCCTGGCGACTTCGTCGACGCGCGCCGCGGCGTAGCCTTTTGCGGCAAAGACTTCGAACGCGGCATCGCTGATCTCCTGCGGCCGATCCTCCTTGCGTCGCTGAAAGCGGGGTTCTGCCATTTGGGTTTCTTGATGACTCCTGGGTCAGTAATTATAGTTAATGACCAGCTGGTCAGCAAGCCCTGATGGCGCATGCCGTCGCAATTACCGCATAATCCCGCCCTATGTTTACCTACATCGATCCCACCGTGCGCGAGCGTCTCCTGGCGCAGGGGAAACTATTCCAGATCGACCGTGACGGCCGGCAGGTTCCGGCGGATCGCGTGCCGTCCAGTGGCGCAGGTATCAGTGTGCTCGGGCCAATCCCGATGCCACTCAAGCTGGCTGGCAGGGAAATTGACGTTGACTGGTATGCCTGTGTCCGCAGGACCGAACTCGGCAAAATCGAAGAAATAGCTGACGAATTACGCGCCCAGCATGGACAGGCTTCGTTCGCGACGCTGGCGTCTTCGATGGCCGTTAACAGCGTGTTGATCATCGGCGATCCGGCCGGCTGGACGGACCCCCTCGTGCGCGTGCATTCGAGTTGCCTGACGGGCGATGTCTTCGGGTCGCTGCGCTGCGAATGTGGCCCGCAGCTGCAGGTCGCGCTCGAGCGCATAAGACAGGATGAGCAGGGCGGCATGGTGATTTACATGTCAGGGCACGAAGGTCGTGGCATCGGGCTGTGGGCAAAAGCAGCGACCTATTTGTTGCAGGACGCGGGCGAGGACACTTATGAAGCCAATCGGTCGCTCGGCCTGCCAGATGACTCACGGGACTTCAGTGATGCGGGCGCCTTGCTGAAGTTCTTTGTAAAAAATGCGCCGTTCCGCCTGCTGACCAACAACCCCAAGAAAGTACAGGATCTCGAGAAAATGGGGCTGACGGGAATCACGCGCGTGAAACATGTAACCGGAGTCGGTGACAAAAATCGTCGCTACCTGAGCGCCAAGCAAGACTGGGGTCACGAATTGACAGCGGAAGATATTGGATCCGACTGATTCGGAGCGGCACTATTGCCGCCAGAGGCGCAGATTCAGGGGTCGCTCGTCGGCATTGCTGCGGTAGGGATTGATGTCGATGCCGCCACGCCGCTGATAACGTGCATGAATACTGAGCTTCTCCGGCGCGCAGCGCGACATCAGGTCAACGAACATTCGCTCGACGCAGGCCTCGTGAAAATCATTGTGCTGGCGGTATGACACGATATAGCGCAGCAGCGAGGTCCTGTCGATTTTTGGCCCGCGATAGCTGATTTGCAGGCTTCCGATGTCTGGCTGAGACGTAACCGGGCATAGGCTTCTGAGCAGGTGCGTATGCAGGTCTTCGTCAACGATCTCGTCGCTGTTAACCTGCAGCAAGCCTGCATCGACTTCCCAGACAGTGCATTCGACTGACATCGAGTCCAGGCAGGTACCGGCCAGTCTCGAAATGCGGCGGGCCTCCGTCTCGCTTACCGGCTGAACTTTAACCCCGGCGCGGCCGCCGACGCAGCTGCCCAGGTCGCTTGCGATGACCGCGGCGACGTCAGTCGGCGATGAGAATCGGCTCATCGAAAACGAATTCAGGTAAAGTTTCAGCGACTTCGACTCGACAATGCAGGGCGAATCGGCGGGCACGGTAATCTCGGCCGTTGCGACGGCCGGCAGATCGCCTTCGCCGAGCCAGGTCAGCTCCCAGGCATTCCAGATATCCACGCCCTTGAACGGCAATGTGCCCGGAATCTTCAGGGCAGCGCGGCTGTCCGCGCGCGAAATCGGACACAGCAGTTCCGGTGCGTACTTGTCCGGATAGCCGGTCTCCTGCCCTAGCGGTATTTTGCGGTCATTCAAGAAGCCTGTTCCTGGTAGTTCGTTAATTGTGGCCTGCAGCGCGATATTTTGCCGCAAGATTCGCGGGAATGCCGTCAATCTTGTGTAAAATAGCCGCCCTTTCCGCGCATCAGCAGCGCCCTGTCGAGCAGCCATTATGGCAGCTAACAATCGGGGTGTGCCAAACACACGGGTTTTTAACTGAATGAGTCCTGCAAACGGCAGCAACAGTACCAATCGCGGCGTTATTATTCCGATAGGCGGCGCAGAAGAAAAACTAAACAACCCTGCGATTCTTGATCGCTTCGTGACTCTCTGTGGCGGCACGGAATCGCGGATCGGCATTATTCCAACGGCGTCAGAGCTCGAAGACACCGGACGTAACTACGAAAAGCTGTTTCGCAAGCTCGGTGTCAAGCACGCACAGGTTTTGCCGTTTATTACACGCGAGGACTGCCAGTCAGGCGGTGATGTGCAGTACATCGAAAAATGTGACGGCGTTTTCATGACGGGCGGCAACCAGCTGCGCCTGTCGACGACGCTGGGAGGAACCGCCGTTGCTCAGCTGATTCGTCGCCGCAATGCTGACGGCATGCACGTAGCGGGCACCTCGGCCGGCGCTGCTTTCATGCCGGAGCATATGATCGCAGGCGGCATGGAAGGATCAACGCCGCGGCCGGATATGGTCACGATGGCGCCCGGACTGGGACTCACCAATGCGTTCATTATCGACCAGCATTTTCGCGAGCGCGACCGGCTCGGCCGCCTGCTGACAGCGCTGGCGTACAATCCGTTTGCTGTCGGCATAGGACTTGACGAAGACACAGCGGCTTTTATTCGTCCTGGCGATGAGCTGGAAGTAGTCGGCAGCGGCGGAATTACGATCATCGATCCGACGCATCTGACGTATTCGTCCATGGATCAGGCCCGTCGTGGTGACCCGGTCAGCCTCATTGGCGTCGTCTTGCACGTACTGGTTGCGGGCGGACGATTCGACATTGCCACGCGCGAAGCACACGCCGCATAACGCTAACAAGAACAGGCGCTAGATATGAAGATCGAGAGCACCAATGTATTCGTCGGGCCCAACATGTTTGCCCGCTTTCCGGTCATCCGGCACATTCTGGATCTCGGTGAGCTGGAGCACTGGCCGACATCCAGATTGGGTGACGATTTTCTGGGTCCGCTGCTGGCGCAGTTGCCGGGCCTGCAGGACCACGGCTGCTCCTATCGCGAGCCCGGTGGTTTTATTCGCCGCCTGAACGAAGACGAAGGCACCTGGCTGGGTCACGTGATGGAGCATGTGGCGCTGGAGCTGCAAAACGTCGCGGGATCGGACGTGACGTTCGGACGCACCCGGTCGATCGACGGCAGGCCAGGTTTTTACAACATGGTGTTCCAGTATAAAGACGCCACGGTGGGGCGCGAAGCCAGCAAGCTTGCGCTGGATCTCCTGCACAGCCTGTTACCGGCGGAAATCAAGCCGCCAGAAGCGCCGCCTGCGGACTGGGATTTTGCCGCAGCCCGCGATCTGTTTATTCGCTTCGCGCAGCGTCGCGAGTTCGGGCCAAGTACCGCGTCGCTGGTCAGGGCGGCCGAGGCACGCAATATTCCTTGGCTGCGCCTGAACGGGTACAGCCTCGTGCAGTTTGGACAGGGGCGATACCAGCAGAGAATTCAGGCGACGACGACCGGGCGCACCAGCAATATCGCGGTGGAACTCGCCTCAGACAAGCAGGAGACCAACGGAATCCTGCGTGATCTCGGTTTGCCGGTACCGGCACAGGTGCTCGTCGGCACCGCGCAGGATGCGGTCCGTGCCGCTGAGAAGATTGGTTATCCCGTCGTCGTGAAGCCACTGTCGGGCAATCATGGTCGTGGCGTTTCGATCAACCTGCGAACGGCTGAGGAAGTTGAGACCGGTTTTGCCAAGTCGATCGAACATGGCGATTCGATTATCGTCGAAAGCTACATCGAGGGATTCGATCATCGCCTGCTCGTTGTTAACGGCAAACTGGTTGCTGCGGCCAAACGCGTACCGGGCCATGTTGTTGGGGACGGAGAGACGACGATCGAGCGTCTCGTTGAGATTGTGAACGAGGATCCGCGCCGCGGCGTTGGTCACGAGAAAGTGTTGACGCGCCTCGAGTTCGACCACCAGGCAGGACGACTGCTGGCGAAGCTCGGCTACAGCAAGGACACGGTTCCGGCCCAAGGCGAAGTCGTTTACCTGCGATCGACGGCGAATCTCTCGACCGGTGGAACGGCGATCGATGTCACCGACGTTGTTCATCCCGACAACCGCGAGATGGCGATTCGGGCAATTCGCGCCATCGACCTCGACATTGGCGGCGTCGATTTCCTGACAAGGGACATAACGGAATCCTATCGGCACGCGGGTGGCGGTATTTGCGAAGTGAACGCCGGTCCTGGGTTTCGCATGCACGTTGCGCCGAGTGAAGGCACGCCGCGCGACGTTGCCGGCCCTGTTATTGACATGCTATTCCCTCCCGACAAGCCGAATAGAATTGCGATTGCGGCCGTCACTGGCACGAATGGCAAAACGACGACGGCGCGCATGCTGGCGCACATTCTGAAAATGTCGGGTCGCACCGTCGGCCTGACTTCGACAGACGGCGTTTACATCGACGGCAAGCTGAGTGTCCCCGGGGACATGACCGGACCGGTTTCCGCACAAATGATCTTGCGCGACCCCTCCGTGGACGCGGCCGTTATGGAGACGGCGCGCGGCGGCATGCTCAGGAGCGGCCTGGGATTCCAGGAGTGTAATGTGGCCGCCTGCCTCAACGTGTCGGCGGACCACCTGGGCTTGCGCGGCGTGGATACCCTCGAGGATCTGGCCGAAGTCAAACGCGTGCCAATCGAAATAGCAAAAGACGCCGCCGTTCTGAATGCAGACGATCCACTGTGCCTGCAGATGGCTGACTACACCGACGCCGCCAGGCTTTGCTACGTCACGATGAACCCGTCGCATCCCCTCGTTAAGCAGCACATCCAGGCCGGTGGCCAGGCTTTCGTTCTCGAAAAGGGCATGAACGGGCACCTGATTACGATTTACGACAAGGAAACGCACACGCCGCTGGTCTGGACGCACCTGATACCGGCGACAATCGAGGGACGTGCGCTGCACAACGTGCAGAACGCCATGTTCGCGGCAGCCCTTGCCTACAATATGAATATCAGTCTCGAAGATATTCGCCAGGGCTTGAGAACATTTGATTCGACGTTCTTCCAGGCTCCGGGCCGCATGAACATCTATGACGAGCATCCATTCCGGATCATTCTCGACTACGCGCACAATCCGGCGGCCGTCAGGGCCATGTGTGAACTGGTCGATCGCCTTGACGTAGGGGGGCGACGCATTGTCGTTCTGGCAGCGCCGGGCGATCGTCGCGATGAAGACATCAGGAATATTGCTGAAATTGCGGCCGGTCATTTTGACTATTTCATCTGCCGCTGCGATGACAATCGGCGCGGACGCGGTCCCGACGAAGTCGCCGTTATGCTCAAGAACAAGCTGCTCGAAGCGGGCATATCAGCCGACCAGATCGAGGTTATTCCGGACGAGCAGGAAGCGACAACGCGTGCACTCGAACTCGCCGTTAGCGGCGACCTGGTTCTGGTCCTGGGCGACAATACGACGCGTGCCTGGAAGCAGATCATCTACTTCAATTCGGGCGCAAGGGTGGTCGACCCGACCAAAAAACCCGCGGCGGCAATCGAGCTGCCGGAAACGGGCGACTTCGAGTTCCGCGACGATCTCGAAATCATCAGCGACGAGCGCGGTGTGCGCATCGCCAGGGAAGAAGGCGACTAGTCGCAAGTTATGGAGTTCCTCGACGCCCGCCGACTGACCGGACCCAGCCTGATGTTCGACGGGCCGGGATCGATTCTTGATGTCAGCTGCACGCAGGACGAGGCGGAAAAGCTCATTCCCGTCTGGGCCAACCACGTCGCGAGCATGCTCGAAGCGCTCGACTGGCCGTCGGCCAAATTCTCATCACGGCAGCTGCTCGGCGGTGTCAGCCTGGCGTTTTCGGCATCGATCGATGCGCTCTACGCCGCCTCAGAAATCAATGAATGGGCCTGGGCCGCGAGCGCATTCGAGCTAGGGTACGCCAAGGAAGAACCGGACTTTGAGGAGGCCGTGAAAGCCGTACGTGCATCCGCCGTGGAAGAAGCCAACGAAGAACTGATGTGGCTCGTCGAGGAAGCAGCTGCGCATGGCAAGACACTGCTTTGCGATGACAATGCCGTCTCTGTCGGCCTCGGCCGCGGATCGCAAACCTGGCCGGTCACGGAAATCCCGGATTCATTCGACTGGGACGCATTTCACGACGTGCCCGTCGGGATAGTGACCGGCACCAACGGCAAAACGACGACGGTTCGTTTCGCGACGCATATTCTGCGTGCCGCAGGGCAAAACGTCGGCTTGAGTTCAACGGACTGGATTGCCGTCAATGAAGAGGTCATCGATCAGGGTGACTGGTCAGGACCAGGCGGCGCGCGCGCTGTCCTGCGCGAACAAAACGTCGACGTCGCAATACTTGAAACAGCGCGTGGCGGATTATTGCGTCGCGGGCTCGGAGTCGAGCGTGCGGATGCAGCCCTTATCACCAATATCAGCGAGGATCACCTCGGGGATTTCGGTTCACGGAATCTCGACGAACTGCTGGCCATCAAGTGGATCGTGAGTCGTGCCGTCGAGGATTCCGGGCGACTGATCCTGAATGCTGAAGACGCGTTGCTGTGCGCCAGGGCCCGCGACTACGCCGGCGAACTCGTTTGGTTCAGCCTCGACGCCAGCCATGAAATGATCGCCGGGCATGTCGCCGGTGGCGGACTCGCTTTCGTACTTGACGGCGAGCAACTCGTAAGAGTCGAAGGCGACGCTCGAGAAGTGATATGTCGCAGTGACGAGATTCCGATCGCGCTTGGCGGAGCAGCGAGACACAACGTCGCCAACGCACTCGCTGCGGCCGCGCTCACATCGTGCCTGGGAGTCTCTGTCGCCGACATAAAGAGCGGACTGACGACCATGGTGCAGGATGAAAACCCGGGTCGTTGCAACATCTACGATCTCGATGGCTGCAAAATCCTCGTCGATTTTGCACACAACCCGGCCGCGATGTCGGCGCTTTTCGACATGGCCAGTGTGATTCCGGCAACTCGCAGGGTGCTTTGCTTCGGGCAGGCGGGTGACCGTACGGATGAGCTGATTCGTGAACTCGCCCGCGACGCCTGGGCGATCGGACTCGATCGTGTCGTGGTGTCGGAACTCGCGCCGTACCATCGCGGGCGCGAGCATGAAGAAGTTTACGGCATCATCAGGGACGAGCTGCTGGGTTGCGGCGCCAAAGCGGTGCAGATAATGCATTTCGAAACCGAGATGGAGTCCCTGATGCACGCCCTCGATTGGGCCGGTACCGGCGACCTGATTATCATGCTTGCCCTTGGTGGCGCGGCGCCCGTGCAGGAGAAGCTCAAGGCGATGGGCGCAAAATAAACTCGACGATGTCGTCCGCGATTCTTTGCGTCGTAGGGCCCGACAGGACGTCCCCGGCAAGAACATGGTGGCTCGGGTCGCCGACGTCGTTTATTTCTACAGCGGCTTTTTGCGGCGCGCCGGTCTCTTGAAAGAGAGCCAGGGCGGCGGCCGGTGCGATGACGGCGTCCCTTGACGAATAAAACACCAAAAGCCGCTGTTTGATGTCGGCCGGCAGCTGCCGATTTGCAAGACCCACCAGGCGCATCATTTCTATCGCCGACGTCGTCGGATAGCTTGTCGACCAGTAGCGCCCCTGCAGCTCGTTATGCGGCTCCCAGCTGCGCGTGTCACCGACGAGCATTTTTGCGATAAGCGGCCCTGCCGGCCGTGTCAGCCAGAGCGCGTTGGTGTCGCGCGGTTCGAAGTTCGGCGAGATCATGACCAGCGTATCGACGGCGTCCATTAACGGATGGCCCAGCATCGCGACCGCGAGCGTTGCACCGGTCGAAGTGCCGATGACGATGACCCGTTCGCCGAGCCGGGCCGCGATCGTCAGCGCCTCAACGGCGTCCTGCAGCCAGTCTTCGGCGCGAACGTCCGTGAGCGGTTCGCGCTCGCGCCCGTGACCGGCCAGGCGCGTTTCATAAAGGTTGGCGCCCAGCCTGTTTGCGACGATCTCGGCCAGCGGCGCCGTTTCCTGGCGCGTCGCCGAAAAGCCGTGCAGGTAAAGCACCGAGTAGGGCGTTTGCCGGTGCTCGCCAAACCAGGTGATTCTTTTCTCCGTGCCGGGCACGAGACCAAAGCGATCAGCAGCCTGCTGTTCCGTTTGCTGCAGCCATGCATCGAGGTTATCCGGCAGGACGGGTTGTTCGATCGCCGGCTGCAGCCTCGCTGGTGTAAGAGACCAGAGCGCCGCGACGATAATCATGAGCACGGCGATGGCTGTGCGTGGCTTATTCAAGGCTCAAGATCTTGGTCCAGTGCTTTTTGCTGACAGGCATGATGGAAAGGCGATTGCCTTTGCGCGTCAGGATCATGTCATCCAGGCCTTTTGTTGCTTTTATCTCGCTGAGCGTCAGGTTTCTTTCTGTCTTGCGAACGAATTCGATATCGACCAGGCACCAGCGGGGATTGTCTTTATCGCTTTTCGGATCAAAGTACTTCGATTTCTTGTCGAACTGCGTCGGGTCGGGATACGGCTCACTGGCGACCCTGGCGATGCCAACGATGCCTGGCTCTTTGCAGCTGGAGTGATAGAAGAAGACCTCATCGCCGATTTTCATGTCATCGCGCATCGTGTTGCGCGCCTGGTAGTTGCGGATGCCATCCCACATCTCGCGACCGTCGCGTTCGAGGTCGTCGATGCTGTAAGCGTCGGGTTCCGACTTGATTAACCAGTTTGTCATGTCGTGCTTCTACGGATTGACTCGAAGCCAGAAGGCTGCAAAGTTTAGCACTTTTGCGGCGCATGATTTGCCCGCAAATGCTGTGCTAGGATGGCGCCTCGCGCAGCATCGCGCGATTCCAGGAGGAAACGTCCAGATGGCAAACATACTGGCTAATATTTTCGGCTCCTCGCCGGTAATGCCGCTCGAAAAGCACATCGAAATTGCGTTTCGCTGCGCCAAGCAATTGAGGCCCCTTTTCTTGGCCGTGACCGCAAACGACTGGGACGCAGCCCTCGAGGCCCGCGCCGAAATCGAAGCGCTGGAACACGAAGCCGATAATCTCAAGAAAGAGATTCGGCTGAATATGCCGAAGAGCCTGTTCATGCCGGTGCCGCGCGAGGATTTGCTGGAACTCCTTCTTGTGCAGGACAAGATCGCCAATCGTGCGAAAGACGTCTCGGGCGTGATGATTGGCCGCAGGATGCAAATACCGGAGGCTATTGCCGAGAAGTTTGTCGAATTCGTCGATCGCAACATTGACGCAGCGAAACAGGCTCGCAAAAGCGTCCGCGAACTGGACGAGCTGTTTACGGCAGGTTTCAGGGGCGCCGAAGTCACACTCGTTGCCGACATGATCGAAAAACTGGATCAGATTGAAACGCACACGGACGAACAACAGACGGTCCTTCGTGGGGCGCTATTCGAGATCGAAAAGACGCTGGATCCGATCGACGCGATGTTCCTGTACGAAGTTATCTCACTAACCGGTGAAATCGCCGACATGGCCGAACGCGTGGGCCGCCGGCTCGAGCTACTACTCGCTCATTAGAAAAATAAATCACGGCAAATCGAGGGGCAGGGTAATACTCCCCAAAGGCGCATAATGGAACACCAACTGATCTATATCGGCCTTGCAGCGGCATTTGGCCTCTTCATGGCATGGGGCATCGGCGCGAACGACGTGGCCAACGCGATGGCGACATCGGTTGGCTCCAAAGCCCTGACTATCAAGCAGGCGATTCTGGTTGCAGCGATTTTCGAATTCACGGGCGCAGTCCTTGCCGGCGGCGCGGTAACGAGCACCATTCGCAAAGGCATAGTCGATGCGGACCAGCTCGCGGGGAACCCCGAGTTGCTCGTTTACGGCATGCTGGCCGCACTGCTCGCCGCTGGAACCTGGCTGCTCATCGCATCGAAAAACGGCTGGCCGGTATCGACGACGCACTCGATTGTTGGCGCGATCGTGGGATTTGCGGCGGTTGGCATCGGCGTGGAGGCCGTGAAATGGGCGAAGGTCGGCACCATCGTGATGAGCTGGGTGGTATCACCGCTGACGGCCGGCTTCATCGCCTACCTGATTTATCGCAGTGTGCAAAGGCTGATTCTCAGCCAGGACGATCCGCTGGCCAAAGCCAAGCGTTATGTCCCCGTCTACATTTTTCTCGCGGCGTTCACAATTACGCTGGTAACGATCCTGAAGGGCCTCAAACATGTCGGTTTGGACATGGAGATCATGGACAGCTATTTGCTGGCCACGGCGGTTGCGATTGGCGTGGCGCTGGTTGGAGCGTACTTTATCAGGAAGATTGAACCGAACAAAAAGGCGGAGAAGAAAGACCATTTTGCCACGGTTGAGCGCGTATTCGGCGTGCTCATGATCGTTACGGCATGCGGCATGGCATTTGCGCATGGCTCTAACGATGTCGCCAACGCAATTGGGCCATTGGCCGCAATAATCGGTATAGCAACGACGGGGGCAATCGCGGCCAAGTCGGCGCTGCCGATTTGGGTGCTGGCGCTTGGCGGCGGTGGCATTGTCATCGGGCTCGCGACATATGGACGGCATGTCATTGCTACCGTGGGCGAACGTATTACGCAGCTGACCCCGAGCCGAGGTTTCGCGGCCGAGCTGGCCGCGGCAACCACAATCGTTGTTGCGTCGGGTACCGGCATGCCAATCTCCACCACGCACACGCTCGTTGGTGCGGTGCTTGGCGTAGGCATGGCGCGCGGTATCGAGGCCATCGACCTGCGTGTGGTCGCGCGGATTTTCGTGTCGTGGGTTGTGACGATTCCGGCTGGCGCGTTCCTCGCCATAGTGTTTTTCTTCATCTTCAAAACAGTGCTGCCCTAGCGAACATTACATGGCTTGATCTCAGACGGAGCGAAGATACCAGTCGAAATCGAGCTGGCTGACCGTGTTGTGGAACAGCCGGCTTTCCTCGCGCCGATTCATCGCAAAATACCTGCAGTAATCCTTGCCAAGATACTGAGGAAGTATCTTGCTGCGCTCAAACCTGTCGATTGCCGCGTCCCAGCGGTGCGGGATCGTCAACTTCGGCACAATATGCGTTCCCTGCTCAACGAGTTTTCCGGGGTCGCATTTGTTTTTTAGTCCATAGTGCACGCCCGCAACGACGGCTGCCGTGACGAGATACGGGTTGGCGTCGGCGCCCGCGGTCCGATGTTCGAAACGCAGATTGCCGGCGTCCGACTGGGGAATTCGAATTGCGACGACACGGTGGTTGACGCCCCAGTTGCACTCGACCGGCGCAAACATGTCAGGTCGCAGGCGACGATAGGAGTTGGCGTTGGGCGCACAGATGGCTGTTGCTTCGGGCATGGTCTTCAGGAGACCTCCGACCGCGTGACGCAGCCTGGCTGAAAACGGCGGAGTCGCGAGGCTGTCCTTTTGCCGGGAGAAATAGTTGGCGCCGTTGCGGTCCACGAGGCTCATATGAATGTGCAGGCCGCTGCCCGCGTCATCTGCAAACGGTTTTGCCATGAAACACGCGACAAAACCGTGCTTGCGCGCTGCCGCTTTTACGGCTCGCTTCAGTAACACCGCGTGGTCACAGGCGAGCACCGGATCATCGATGTGCTGCAAGTTGATCTCGAACTGGCCCTGCGAGTACTCGGAGATCGCGGAATCCGCCGGAATACCCTGCGCGTCGCAGTAGTCGTAAACGTCGTTCAGAAAATGCTCGATTTCCCAAAGGTCGTCCGGGTGATAAACCTGCGCACCTGGCTGCAATCGCCCGACGCCGGGTACATGCGGCAGAGCAACCGTCGGGCGATCGGTTTTTGCGTCCAGCAGGTAGAACTCGAGTTCGGTCGCCATGACCATTTTGAGCCCCATGTTCTGCAGCGGCTGCATGGCCCGTTCGAGTACGGCCCGCGGGTCCGAGAACATCGGCACGCCAGGCTTCTCGTACAGTCGGAACAGCGCCTGGCCCATCGGTCGCTCGGACCAGGGGATCGGTGCGATGCTGCCGGGGACGAGCTCCGCAATGACGTCCGGATCACCGTCGTCCTCGCCGAAGGGAATGCCCGGGACCGTTTCGCCGAGCGCGGTCAGCAACGTGGCACCGCCGCAGAAAAAGAAGCCGTCCCCGATGACTTTTTCGAAGTCGTCCCGGCGTATGCGCTTGCCCTTCAGAATGCCGTTGAGATCCGGAATCAGCAGCTCCATGGCGTGGAACTGGCCGTGTTTCTTCTGACACTTGCGCAGCTCCGCGCGCAATTCGCTCATGGTCGTTTTTGCCATCGGGACACTCAAAGCCACCGGGTACGGGGCATTCGAGCATCGGCGATTTTGCGATGCGCCGCAACTGCCGAGCTGTTATCATAATGTGAAACAATGAAGCATAATATGGATTTTGTGATGAGTGACAAGACTCCGCCACAGGGCGCCCAGGCGGCGCTGCGCGCACTCAGGCTGCTCAAGCTGTTTACGCCCGAGCAACCGGAGCTGCAGCTTGCCAAGCTCAGCGAGCGCGCCGGCCTGAACAAGACCACAACGCATCGCCTGTTACAGGCCTTGTACAGTGAATCGATGCTGGACAGAAACCCCGCCAACGGGGCTTATCGCCTGGGACCGGCGCTGATGGCGCTGGGCATACAAGCCTTGTCGAGCAACGACCTCAGGATTCGGGCACGGCCACTGCTCAAAAGCCTGGCCGAGGACAGCGGCGAGACTGCGACACTCGAGGTGCCCATCGCTGACACGATGCTGATCCTCGATGAAGTGACCGGCAGCCACGTTGTTGGCGCCGCCGGCAACGTGGGCACGCGCTGGCCGATTCATGCGACGTCAACCGGTAAAGCGCTGATCGCTTTCGATGAGCACGGCGTGGATCGGCTTGTCGGACAGCTAGTGTCACTGACGCCGCGGACCGTTACGGAGCGCGATCAATTGCAGCAACAGCTCGAGGAAATCCGTCGGCGCGGGTTCGCCGAAACCGTCGATGAACTTGAGGACGGATTTTCCGGCGTGGCCACCGTTGTTCGCGGTGGCGCGGGGCAGGTGCTGGGCGCCCTGTCGATTTGCGGGCCGACGCAGCGCTTTTCGGATGGGCGGCGGGCTAGTCTTGGGGCGGCCCTCTGCAAAGCCGCAGAGAGCCTGCAGCCGGACTTCTAGATATCAACGTGATGTTAATATGCCGGGCAACGTGCCGGTAAGGCGTTAGTGCAGTTTATGTACCCAAAACCACTTGTAGGCGTGCCGGCCGACCGGCGAATCGTAGATCCCCACCCGTTTCATATGGTGGGCGAGAAATACCTCGACGCCCTGATCAAGGGCTCGGACGCCGTGCCGCTAATAACACCGGTCATGCCCGAAGATGTCGATATTGACGCGCTATTGCTGCAATTCGACGGCATCTTTCTTACCGGCAGCTACTCCAACGTGGAGCCGCATCACTACAATGGCTCGCCGAGCGAGGCAGGAACCCTGCACGACCCGCACCGCGACGCCGTGACATTGCCGCTCGCCAAAAAAGCCCTCGAGACCGGCGTGCCGCTGCTGGCCGTGTGCCGCGGTTTCCAGGAGCTCAACGTCGCACTCGGCGGAACGCTGCATCAAAAAGTCCACGAAGTGGCGGGTTATCACAATCATCTCGAAAACAAGGATGATCCACTTGACACGCAGTACGGTCCTTCGCACCCGGTCAACCTGGCCGACGGCGGCCTGCTGCGAGAACTGGCGGGATCCGATACCGTCATGGTCAATTCCCTGCACGCGCAGGGAGTGGCGAAGCTCGCGCCCGGTGTTAGTGTCGAAGCCGTTGCCGACGATGGACTGATCGAAGCGTTTCAGGTCGACACGGGTCCGGGTTTTGCTTTGGCCGTGCAGTGGCATCCGGAGTGGCGGGTCATGGAAAACGATTTTTCGAGGGCAATTTTCAAGGCGTTTGGCGATGCGTGCAGAGTGCGCGCCAGCCGGCGACAGGTGTAACGTGAGTGGTAACGAAGTATTTCAACAGTGGTTAAAGGAACGCAAGATCGAGGACGTCGAGGCGTTCGTGCCGGACATGGCCGGCTCGGCCCGCGGCAAGGTCGTGCCTGCCGACAAGTTCGGCGCGAGTGAAATGAAAATGCCCGAAGCAATATTCTCGCAAACGATTTCGGGCGACTACATCGACGATGCCAACAACGTCGAGGATCGGGACATGCTGCTCGTGCCTGACCCGACGACATTGCGGCCCGTTCCATGGGCGGCCGATCCGGCGGCGTCGGTATTCGTTGACTGCTACCATCGCGACGGATCGGCCGTCGCGCAGTCGCCGCGAAACGTCTTGCGTAGCGTTCTTGCCAAGTACGAGGCGCGCGGGTGGATACCTGTGGTCGCGCCCGAAGTCGAATTCTACCTGCTGAGCCCGCATTCGGATCCCAACGAAGAAGCCGAGCCGCCCGAGGGCCGCCTTGGCTGGACCGAGGGCGCTCGTCAGCCCTACAGCATCGATACCATGAACGATTTCGATCCGTTCATTAATGACGTGTATGCCTACTGCGAAGCACAGGGCATTCGCATCGATACCTTGTCACAGGAGATGGGGCCCGCGCAGTTCGAGATTAATTTCCTGCACGGCAATGCCTTGGAAAAAGCTGACCAGGTATTTCTGTTCAAACGCACGGTGCGCGAGGCAGCCATTGAACATGAGATGCACGCAACTTTCCTTGCGAAACCGATGGCCGAGGATGCTGGCAGCGCCTTGCACATTCATCAGAGCATCATCGACAAGCAGGGTAATAATATTTTTTCGAAAGCCGATGGCGAAGCCAGCGAGCTTTTCTACGGCTTTCTCGGTGGTCTGCAACGCTACATGCCCGAAGTAATGCTGATCTTCGCACCGTACGTCAATTCATACCGGCGATTCCTGAACCCGGACTCATCGCCGGTCAATCTTGCGTGGGCCGTGGACAATCGCACAGTAGGTTTGCGTATTCCGGACTCGGGCCCTGCCAATCGGCGAATCGAGAATCGACTGGCGGGATCTGACGTAAACCCGTACCTCGTGATAGCCGCCTCGCTGGCCTGCGGTTACCTCGGCATGGTGGAAGGACTAAAACCGACCGAAGCGATCCAAGGCAGTGCTTACGGCAGCGAGTTTGAGCTGCACCGGCATATCTATTCGGCCATCGAGGCAATGCGCGGCAGCAACGCAATACGCGGCATGCTCGGCGAAGAGTTCGTAACACTGTATACGGCATTGAAGGACGACGAGAACAGGGAATTTCAGGAAATTATCACGCCGTACGAGCGCGAGATCCTGATGTTCAATGTATGAGTGATCATGCGCAATTTCGAGGTGAGTAATGGCAGCGATTGAAAAACGTTCCCGCGAGGCCTGGCAGGAACTCGACAAAGATCACCATTTGCATCCGTTCACGGATCACAAGAGCCTGCATAAGAAGCGATCGAGAATTATCACTCGAGCCGAAGGCGTATACATATTCGATGCGGATGGCAGCAAGATTCTCGACGGCATGTCAGGACTCTGGTGCGTCAATGCCGGCTATGGCCGCCAGGAGCTGGTCGATGCCGCAACTGAGCAGCTCAAAGAGCTGCCGTACTACAACAATTTTTTTCAGTGCGCTCATCCACCGTCCATCGAACTGGCATCGCTGCTCCAGGAGATCAGCCCGCCGCAGTTTAAGCGCGTGTTTTTCGCCGGCTCCGGCTCGGAGTCGAACGACACGATTGTGCGCATGGTCCGGACCTATTGGGACCTCATGGGCGAGCCCGGGCGGCACACGATTATCAGCCGTCACAATGCCTATCATGGCTCAACGGTTGCTGCCGCGAGTCTCGGCGGCATGAAGCCGATGCACCGGCAAAGCGGGCTGCCCATCCCCGGCATTGTGCATGTTGATCAGCCTTACTGGTTTGGCAGCGACCGCAGCCTGTCGCCGGATGAATTCGGAGTCGCGGCGGCCGGGGCGATAGAAGACAAGATAAAGGAAGTGGGAGCCGACAAGGTCGCCGCGTTCATCGGTGAACCGATTCAGGGCGCAGGTGGCGTCATCGTGCCGCCGGACAGCTACTGGCCGGAAGTTCAGCGCATTTGTGACAAGTACGGAATCCTGTTGATCTCGGACGAAGTGATTACCGGCTTCGGACGACTCGGCCAGTGGTTCGGTGCCGATTATTTCGGCACGCGACCGGATTTCATGACTTTTGCCAAGGGCGTTACCTCGGGCTACCTGCCCTTGGGTGGCGTGTTCGTCAGCGATCGCGTTGCCGACGTCTTGATTGAGAAAGGCGGCGAGTTTTTCCATGGTTATACGTACTCGGGGCACCCCGTCGCCTGCGCGGTGGCAATCGCCAATATCAAGCTGATACAGCGTGAAAAGCTTGTCGAGCGCATCCGGACCGATATAGGACCGTATCTGCAAAAGAAATGGCGTGCACTGGCTGAACATCCGCTCGTGGGCGATACCCGTATGGTCGGCCTGATGGGCGCATTCGAGATCGTCAGGAGCAAAGACCCCATCGAGCGTTTCGACGAGAAGCAGGGTGCCGGTACGGCTTTTCGTGATTTTCTGATCGAGGACGGTGTATGCATGCGAGCGGTTGGCGATACAATTATTTGCGCCCCGCCGTTCATACTGTCGCATGCGGAAGCGGATGAGCTTATCGAGAAGACCATCGTGACACTGGATCGTTTGCAAAAGGCCCTGTCCGCCTGAAAGGACCATAAGGAGATAGGCCGTGGATAAGCACGACAGCGATTTCGCAATTACCCGCGACTCTCTGTATGGCACAACGCCCGAACCTACCTACGCGGGCATTACGTCATTCATGCGCCGCAAGTATACGAAGGACCTGGCCGGCGTAGATGTCGCGGTCATGGGCGTTCCGCTAGACACCGCAACGACGAACAGGCCCGGCGCCCGATTTGGGCCGCGCGCCATTCGCAGCGCCTCGTCGATCATGGCATGGGAAAGGCCGTATGGAATGGAGTTCGATCCATTCGACAAACTCGCCGTTGCGGATGTTGGCGACTGTTATTTCGACTTCGGCCGACCCGAGAACGTACCCGACCAGATCGAGGCGCACGCCTGGAACATCATCAACGAGGGCCCCGGCCTGCTGACCTTGGGTGGCGATCACTTCGTCGCCTACCCGCTGCTGAAGGCGCACGCACGAAAATTTTCCGCGCCACTATCGCTGTTGCATTTCGACGCGCATAGTGACACCTGGGCGGATGAGCATGACCGTATCGATCACGGCACGATGTTCTACTGGGCAGTGAAGTACGGCATTGTCGATCCGAAAACGTCCGTGCAGATCGGTCTGCGCACGACCAATCCCGACACGCTGGGCTTCAATGTCATCGACGCGCCCTGGGTCCACGAGCGCGGCATAGACGCCGTCATCGCGGCGACACGAAAGCACCTCGGCGAGCGGCCGGTGTATGTGACCTTCGATATTGATTGTCTCGACCCGAGCTTTGCGCCGGGTACCGGCACCCCGGTCTGCGGCGGCTTGAGCAGTCACCAGGCCATGTCAATCCTGCGCGGGCTGAAAGGTATCAACATCGTCGGTATGGATGTGGTCGAAGTCGCCCCGGCTTACGATGTCGGCGAAATTACGGCGCTAGCTGCCAGCCACCTCGCGATGGAGATGCTGTATCTCTACGCCTGCCGCCCGTCTCGGTAAATTTACCGTCTCTTGAGTAACAGCAGGGAACATACCCGGTCCTACTACGCGGCGACGGCAAATGTCGCCACCAGCTTTGCGTGCCTCGACGGTGAGGTCCACTGCGACGTCGTCATTGTCGGCGGTGGCTTTACCGGCGTGTCGGCGATGCTGCATCTCGCCGAGCGTGGCTACGACGTTGTACTGCTCGAAGCCAATCGAATCGGCTGGGGTGCATCGGGCCGCAACGGCGGCCAGCTCATCGACGGTTTTGTCGAGGAAGACAAAATCGAAAAGCGCCTTGGAACCGGCGCCGCGAAAATTGCTTACGAGATGGGACTCGAGTGCCGCGATCTTGTCGTTAATCGTATCAAGAAATATTCGATCGACTGCGACCTGAAGTTTGGCTATCTCGACCTGGCGCTGAGTGACCGTGATATGCGCAGCTTCGAAACAACGATCGAGGCCAAGATCAAGGCTGCGTATCCACACGAGGTTCGGCTTGTCGGGAAAAATCAGATGCGCGAGTACATTGGCTCAGACCGCTACCTGGGCGGTCTCGTGAATCGGGGTAATGGCCATCTGCATCCCTTGAATCTCTGTATTGGTGAGGCGCTTGCGGCCAGGGACCTGGGCGCCCGGATTTTCGAGCACTCGCCGGTAACACGCATTCACAATGGCGCTGCGCCGCGAGTTGATACTGAGACCGGCAGCGTAAACGCGAAAAAAATATTGTTGGCCGGCAACGCCTACCTCGAAAGAACTGAACCGAAACTGGCCGGTGCTGTTATTCCTGCGGGGAGCTACGTCATTGCGACTGAGCCGCTGACCCCAGAGCTGGCAAAGGAGCTTCTGCCGCAAGATATGGCGTGCTGTGATCAACGTGCCGCACTGGATTACTTCCGTCTGTCCGCCGACAGGAGACTGTTGTTTGGCGGCATGTGTAATTATTCTGGCCGCGTGCCGCGCAGTATTACGGAGTCACTTCGACCGAACATGTTGCAGGTATTTCCGCAGCTCGCGAACGCTCGCGTGGACTACGAATGGGGCGGCAATATCGCTATCAGTATTAACAGAATTCCGCAGCTGGGTCGCATCGAAAACAACACGTATTACGCACAAGGTTATTCAGGCCACGGCGTCGCGCCGACACATCTCGCGGGCAAGATTCTCGCCGATATCGTGGCAGGTGATTCGGAACAATTTGATGTGTTTTCGAAAGTCAGGCACTGGCGACTGCCGGGCGGCAGGTGGTTCGCCAATCCGGCCCTCGCGCTTGGCATGCTCTATTTCAGATTGAAGGACCGTTTCTGATCAGGCTGTCGAGCGGACTTCACCCGGCAGGAAGACGCTGACGATCATCTCCGCGAGTTCCTCCAGTGTGTCATCCGATTCGATATTGATACCGCTGGAAGCCTTGAGTTCGTTGCTCAAAGCGAGCAATCCGCCCGAAGACAGACGGATCATGTTGAACAGCAGTTTCGGGTTTCCAGGCGGCGCAACGCCCCGTTTTTGAAGGTCTTCGATCATGACAAATGAAGCATCGAAGAACGGCCTGAGGTGCGTGTCGATCAACCAGTCCAGGCGCGGGCTCGGAACGCTGGCTTCCTGTACCATGACCTTGTGTATGGCCGGCTGGCTCCTGGCGTAGAGGATATACGCGCGGATCATCGCGGCCATGCGTTTCTTCGGACAGTCGTCACCGTTATTCTCAAGCGACTGCGCGAGAGAGCTCCTGAAGTCGAGAAAGACCTTGTCCGCTGCAGCGCGCCACAGCTGATCCTTGTTCTTGAAGTGGTAGGTTATCAACGGATGATGAACGCCGGCACGCTCCGCGATGTCGCGCGTCGAAGTGCCTTTGAAGCCGTTCTCCGAGAACGCCAAAATGGCGGCATCAAGAAGTTTGTGCTGCGTTACAAAGCTGCGATTTTGTTGCTTGCGCGCAGGCCCGTTGGCCCGCTTATCCGTTTCTTTTGACACTATTATGGCCAATGAGAGCGTCCGATTCAGGGTAGCTGGATTCCTAGACTCAATCCATTACGGAAAGGACCTATGTTTGCCCTGCGGAGGATTTGGCGGCTATTTAGGCCTATTCGAGGGCAAACATCATGCGCACGCCGACACGTTTCTCGACAATCAAACCGTCTTCAATAGCCGGTTCAAACTCCCATTTCTCTACAGCCTTCACGGCAGCGTTGACGAAAGTATCGCCGGGCTCTGAATCCCGAACATTGATGTCTTTAACCAGCCCGCTGGAGTCGACGGTAAATACGACGTCGACCCAACCGGACAGGTTGCGCCTCTGCGCGGACCGCGGGTATTTCGGAGCCACGTATTTGAGCCGCTTCAGGGAGCTGACAGCGGCCGGTGCCGGCCCGGGGGCGGGGTCCAGAGCTGCGGTGGGCTGCGGTTTTTGTGTCTGAGCTGTCGTTTCAGCGATGGGCCGGTCGCTGGTGGCACCATCGGCCGCCACCGTCGCCTTCGTCGCGTCGATCTGCGTCGTATCGCTGCCCGAAACCGCCGACGGTGTCGCTTCTCCCGGCGGCAGCTCAGCAGCGGCCATCTCGGGTGATGGAGCAGCGGCCTGCGCCGACAGCTGTGCGGCGCGTTCTTCCGCCGCCTTCTTCTCTGCCGCGACTCTCGCCGCATCGGCAGCCTTCTTCTCTGCCGCGATTCGAGCAGCATCCGCGCGTTGCTTTTCTTCCGCGCGACGTTGTGCGATAGCCTCGCGACGCTGCTCCAGGATGGCCGCACGCTTGTCCGAGAGCGCATCTACTGCCACAGCAAGCTCGCTGTTGGCAGGATCGATTGCGTTCGCGGCGGCGAGGAGTTCCTCGGCCGAATCCAGGTTGCCATCATCTACTTCCGAACGAGCCAGTACTGCGAGTTTGCTGGCGACAATTGTCAGTCCCTGGCGTGCGGCCGTATTTTCAGGGTCATTCGACAGCGCCAGCTCATAGTAATAGCGAGCGTTGTCGTTCGGTGGAGTGATCAGGTTGCCATCTTCAAGGCGCGCATTGGCCATCGCCAGTACGTTTTCGGCCCGCTGTTCACCGCGAGCTGTAACTAGTTCGCTTGCTACGGCATCGATTTCTGTGACATCCACAACGTCCAGTGAACGCGCGGCCGCAAGTTGACTTTCCGCGTCCTCGAAACGCGTTTCGCGAATCGCCGTGCGTGCGTCGGCCAACAGCGCGCGCAGCTGGAGCTGTGACAGTTGTGCCGCCAGGAACGGCAAACGCGCATTATCCGGGTCTGCTGCGCTGACACGCTGTAGCTGCTCGCTTGCATCGTCGAGACGAGACTCGAGCAAAGCCGTTTCAGCCATGGCGAGCGCCTCTGTGACAAGCACATCGACGTCGACATCATCGTCTGCGGGCGCCTCGACGGGCCTCTCGACAGGTGCTTCAGCTTCAGTGACCGCAGGCGTTTTCGCAACGGGCTCGTCTGTCATGCCGGCATCGTCAGAGCCGCCGACAAACCAGAACAGTGCCGCGGCTATCACCAAGACAGCGGCGGCGCCGAGACCGAGGATCTTCGGGTTTTGCAGCAAGGACCCGCCCGATCCGGCGGTTGTCGACGCAGTTTCGGGGAAATCGGCTGTTTCCTGCGGCTTGTCGGTATCTTTATCGTCAGCCGAGAATTTTTTGCCGATATTTCCGATAAGCCCGGTTACCGTTTGGGTGAAGCTCGAATCGTCGCCACCAAACGCGTCCGTCAGACCGTCGTGGACGGGCGACTCGTCGCCGGCGCCTGGCGGTCTTTTCCCCAGCGGCGGGTCCGCTGCAGCGCTTGATTGTAATGCGGGCAGTGGTTCTTGCGGTTCGGCGTGCGCCTTGGGCTCCGGCCGGAGTTCGGGCTTCGGCGCAGGCGTTGGCTTTGCCTTTGGTATTGCTGCGGGCGCCATCGGCGCCGCTGATTGACTCTTGGTCTTGAACGCCGCTTCCGGTGCTTCAAGGTGGTACTTGACGGACGCCTCGACGGCCAGTCTCGCACGACCCGGCGATACCGGTTTCAGCAGGAATCGATAGACTTTGCCGCGATTGATAAGGTCCATGAGCATTTCGCCGTCGTCACGGCGGCCCGCGACGATCGACACAAGTCGGGGCGAACTCTTGCGCAGGTGTTCCGTCAGTTGTTCAATTCTCTCGCCAACCATGGCGGCATCGACAATAGCGACGCCAACTTTGAACTTGCGAATCGTCTCAACGGACTCGGCGAGAGTATTGGCATAATGAACGGTGTGCATGCCACGCGACGAATCCTTGATCGTGGCGAGGAATTCCTTGTCCTGTGTCAACACGAGCAGGTCGATGGACCGCGAACCAACCGAGGCAGCGGCTGACACTTTGGCCGGATCCAGGGCCCGCATGCGCCCGGTGCCATCGCTGATAATTGTGGAACCGTTTTCCGACGTCTCCATGACGATGTGTTCGGAAATCGAATCTTCGACATTGGCAGCCGTGTCGTTGGCTGATTCGGCCAACGCCATCAGGCGCATTTGCTGCGTCGCGTCGTCGACGAGCTTGAGAATTGTTTCGCCCGTGACGTTGCCGCGAACGACCTGGAAGACTTCTTTAACGCCTACGAGGGCTTCCAGCCCGCTGTCGGCATTTCCGGCCAGCAAAATGCCGATCGTTTGCGGGGAACGTTTCTTGGCTTCGCGGAGGGCCTCAAGCCCGCTCATTCCGGGAAGATCCTGGGCCGAAACAATGACGTTTATTGGTGTTTCAACGAGCGTGTTGAGGGCTTCGCTGCCGCTGGTCGCACAATGCACGGTATAGCTGTCGGTGAACCCCGAACTGAGGCTGTCGAGCGTACTTTGCTCGCTATGCAGTAACAAAACCTGGGTTTTGAATTCATCCAGTGGCACTTCGATTCCTCTAGGATTTTATGTTCAATCGTACGCGTTTATTGCGTCGATGTAGTATATCCCCGGCCTGTAGAGATTTTGTCGGTACGCAGAGACAGATTCTCGAATTTGTGACACGCCGCACAATGATAGTGAAGGACGCGTCACGTTTGCCGGTCAGGCGCGGATTTCGATCTCTTCGCGGAGGGCCGACAGCGCCTCGTCAAGCGGCAGCACGGCTTGTTTTTTCGAGCCCAGGCGTCGCATCGCCACCATGCGGTTTTCGAGCTCGCGCTGGCCCACCGCCAGCTGCACCGGCACCTTCGCAACACTGTGCTCGCGCACCTTGTAGGAGATCTTCTCGTTGCGCAGGTCCGCCTCGGCACGAATGCTGCTCGCCCGCAGTGCGGCGACGACCTCGGCCGCGTAGTCATCGGCATCAGACGTTATCGTCAGCACTTTGACCTGCACCGGTGCCAGCCATAAGGGCAGGTTGCCCGCATGATGTTCGATGAGAATGCCCATAAAGCGTTCCAGCGAACCAAAGATCGCGCGGTGCAGCATGACGGGGACGTGCTTGTTGCCGTCCTCGCCAATATAGGTCGCTCCGAGGCGACCCGGCATGTTGAGATCCACCTGCAAGGTGCCGCACTGCCAGTCGCGGCCGATGGCATCTCGCAGGACGAACTCGAGCTTGGGACCATAGAAGGCACCTTCGCCCGGGTTATGTGTGTAATCGAGACCACCGACTTCGAGCGCCTTGAGCAGCGCCTGCTCCGCCTGGTCCCAGACGGCATCCTCGCCGACCCTGACTTCAGGTCGGTCAGCGAACTTGATGCGTACGTCTTCAAATCCAAAACCACGGTAGATATCAAGAATGAGTTTGCAAACCGCAATCGACTCATCCGTGATCTGCTCCGGCGTACAGAAAATGTGCGCATCGTCCTGAGTGAATGCACGCACGCGCATCATGCCGTGCAGGGCGCCCGACGGTTCGTAGCGATGGCACTTGCCGAACTCGGCGAGACGCACGGGCAGATCGCGGTAACTCGTGATGCCTTGCTTGAAGACCTGTACGTGACCTGGGCAATTCATTGGTTTTACGGCGTAGACACGACCGTCGACAGTCTCTGACGTAAACATGTTGTCGCCAAAGGCTGCGTTGTGACCGGATTTCTCCCACAGCGCTTTCGCCATAATTTCAGGGGTGTTGATCTCCAGGTAACCGGCTTCGTTCTGTTTTTGCCGCATATACCCGATGAGCGACTGGAAAACGGCCCAGCCGTGTGGATGCCAGAAGACGGCGCCCGGCGCTTCTTCCTGGAAATGAAACAGGTCCATGACGCGGCCAAGGCGGCGGTGATCGCGCTTCTCGGCTTCTTCGAGCATGTGCAGGTATTTGCGCAGCGCCTTGTCGTTCGACCAGGCGGTGCCATAGATTCGCTGCAGCATCTCGTTGTTGCTGTCACCGCGCCAGTAGGCGCCGGAGACATGCGTCAGTTTGAACGCCTTGCCGAGTTTGCCGGTCGACGGCAGGTGCGGGCCGCGGCACAAATCGATGAATTCGCCTTGTCGATATAGCGTCAGGTCTTCGTCGGACGGAATGCTCTCAATAATTTCCGCTTTGTACGCCTCGCCAATACCGCGGAAGAAGGCTGCCGCCTTGTCGCGTTCCCAGATCTCGCGTTTGATGGGCTCATCACGATCGACGATGTCTTTCATGCGCGCTTCAATCTTCTCGAGGTCATTTTCGGTGAAGGCCTCATCGCGAGCAAAGTCGTAGTAGAAGCCGTTCTCGATCGCCGGGCCGATCGTTACCTGGGTTTCGGGCCACAGCTCTTTGACAGCTTCTGCGAGCACGTGGGCGGCGTCGTGACGCAGCAATTCGAGGCCTTCATCGGAATCCCGCGTCAGGATGGCAACCTCTGCATCGTTACTGATCTCCCGGCCAAGGTCCCAGAGGGCTCCGTCCACGCGCACGGCAACGGCGTCGCGGGCCAGGCTCTTGCCAATGGCGGCTGCAATTTCGGCGCCGTTCGTTGCGGCTTCGTAATGCCGCTCGGAGCCGTCAGGTAAGGTAATTTTCGGCATGATCCAGGCTGTTGTTCATTGAGTTTTGGCGTGCCAGCCGGCACGGCGCGGTATTGTACGCGAATTGGAGCGCTTCGCGTACAATACCGCCACTTCAGAGACCAGCAAGAACAATATCGATGAGCGAAACAGAGACACGGGACTTCATCCGCCAGATCATTCATGACGATCTGCAGTCTGGCAAGCACTCCGAAATCGTAACGCGTTTCCCGCCGGAGCCTAACGGGTACCTGCATATCGGCCACGTCATGTCCATTTGCCTGAATTTTGGTGTCGCCGCCGAGACGGGAGGGCGGACTTTTCTGCGCCTCGATGACACCAATCCGGGCAAGGAGAGCAAGGAGTATGTCGATGCGATCAAACGCGACGTGCACTGGCTGGGGTTTGACTGGGAAGATCGGCTCACGCATGCATCGGACTACTTTGGACAGCTTTATGAATCGGCCTGCCGCCTCATCGAAATGGGCTGTGCCTATGTTGATAGCCTGACTGCCGACGAGATTCGTGAGCATCGGGGCACGCTAACGGAACCGGGAACAAACAGCCCCTATCGAGATCGCAGCATCGAGGAGAACATGGATCTGTTCAAGCGCATGCGCGCCGGTGAATTCGGTGATGGCGAGCACGTTTTGCGCGCCAGGATCGACATGAGTTCGCCCAACATGAACATGCGCGACCCGGCTTTATATCGAATTCGTCACATCCCGCACCAGAACGCGGGCGACGAGTGGTGCATTTATCCGATGTACGATTTTGCTCATGGACTATCGGACGCTTACGAACACATCTCGCATTCGCTTTGTACGCTCGAATTTGAAGATCACCGGCCCCTGTACGACTGGTTTCTGGACCAGCTCAAACCCGAGTACCGCCCACGGCAAATCGAGTTCTCACGCCTGAATCTTGCCTATGCCGTAACCAGCAAACGGAAACTCAATACGCTCGTCGACGAGGGAATCGTGTCCGGCTGGGATGACCCGAGAATGCCGACAATTGCCGGGATGCGACGACGCGGCTACCCGGTAGCGGCGCTGCGCGAGTTTGTAACGCGCGCCGGCGTGACCAAGAAAGACAAGCTCATTGAAATGGGCGTGCTGGAAAACTGCATTAGGGAAACGCTCGGCGAACAGGCGGAGCGTCGCATGGCCGTCTTGCGCCCGCTCAAGGTCGTGTTGACCAATTACCCTGACAACAGGGTTGAGATGATGGAGGCGCTGAATCACCCGGGACGACCCGAGCTGGGTACACGGGAGATGCCTTTCTCACGGGAGCTCTGGATCGAGCAGGATGACTTCATGGAAGAGGCGCCGCGCAAATTTTTCCGACTGAAGCCTGCTGGCGAGGTGCGCCTGCGCTTCGGGTACATCATCCGCTGTGATGAGGTAATCAAGAACTCGGCTGGCGAGGTTGTCGAGCTTCGCTGCAGCTACGACCCTGATACGCGCAGTGGCACGGGCAGCAGCGATCGCAAGGTGAAAGGGACAATTCACTGGGTCTCGTGCAAGCACGCCATCGATGCGCGCGTGCGCCTGTACGACCGCCTGTTCAACGAAGCGAACCCAAATGCAGTCAGTGACATTCACGGCGTGCTCAATCCGGAGTCGCTCGAAATAGTGGACGGCAAACTCGAACCGGCGTTGGCTGATTTGTCCGCCGGGCAGGCCGTGCAATTCGAGCGCCTTGGCTACTTCTGTCCGGATGAACAGGAGGACTCGGCTGCCGCGCGGGTCATCAACCGCATCGTTACGCTGCGGGATTCCTGGGCCAGGCTCGAGAAACAGGCGATGCAGCAGCAGAATCAGGTGAAATAGCCGTCTCTCACAATGAGCGGAGCGCCTCGGGCCGAGCCCAGTCCTTCTGCGGCGCTGCCCTCGGCTTTTGCAATTTCGATGACACCGAATGAATTCACGAGTGCCAGCAGATCGCCGGGGCTGGCGCGCCCGTAGGTCTGCAACAGGGCGATCTGGTGACCTGCGATGTTGGCGACAGGTTCTCTGAAATCCTCTATGAGGTGTGCATCAATATTGCTGATCAGGTTGCCGAACGCATCGATGGTGACGATCACGCCGCTGACCTTGCCCTCCGCCGCTACCGGTTCATCGAGCCAGCCCGGCGCCCATTCACTGATCGGCTCGCCAATGTCTTCAATCGCTACGCGGCCGGCTGCAATTTCAGCCGCAACCGGCGCGAAAATATCCCGACCGTGGAAGGTTGCGCTGGGCGTCATCAAATTCAGTACCCTGGTCTTGCCCGAGAGCAGTCTGAATACGCGCGGCGATTCGGCGCTGTCGAGCAGCGGCCCCAGCAGGCCGTTATCGGGTGCAATGAAGACATGCTCATCCGCTTCGACCAGGAGAATGTCCCGTTCGGTTCCGACACCAGGATCGACGATAGCGAGGTGCACCGTGCCAGCCGGAAACCAGGTGTAGGACCGGCTTACCCAAAAGCCTGCCTCCGGCGGCCATTGCGCAGGAATGTCGTGGGCCAGGTCGACAATCCGGGCTTCGGGGAAGCGGCTCAGGATGACGCCTTTCATAACGCCGGCGAACGGACCCTTGTGGCCGAAATCGGTCGTGATGGTGATGACGCCCGACGGGATCACCTGTGTTACTCAGCCAATTGCGGAGAGGGGTTAGCCATTCTGTATACGTGCCTTGCCCAGTATATAAACACCGTGTCAATCATAGCAATCACGACCTTCAATAGGTACTTCGCGGCACCAAGGGCAAGGGCTGTCCTGAGGTCGACGATACCCCACCATGTAACCAGCGAGTAAATCAGGGTATCGAGCACCTGTGAACTCATGGTAGAGAGGTTGTTGCGCAACCATAGCCAGCGCTCACCGGTCACCGACTTGATCTTGTGGAATGCCCAGACATCGAAGTGCTGGCTGATGTAGTACGCGAGCAGCGATCCGAAAATGAATCGTGGCGTGAAATTGATGATTGTCGCAAACGCGCTGTGGATCGATGCGGAAAACTCGGCCGTTTCCGGCCTGTCGCTTGGCACGTATAGCAGCGCCAGGCTCATCATGACCAATACGATGACGCTGACGACGAACCCCATTCGAACCGCTTTATTCGCCGCGGCCTTACCGTAGATTTCGCTGAGCAGGTCGGTCGCGAAGAATATGCTTGAGTAGAAGATGACGCCAAGGCTGGTTTGCAGCCCGAATATGACGGTCAGCTTGGGGCCCTGAAGATTGGCCAGGATAATCGCCACGGCGATGGCGACCTGCAGGCCGGCTTTACCAAACAGTCGATACAGTAAAACCGTGAAGCCCAGGTCGGCAAACAAGGTGGTTAGCCAGAGCAGCTCCTGGTTGGCGGAGTAGAAGTCGACAACAGCCTGTGGAAACACCGTAACCGCGCGGCCGCTTGTCAGGCAGCCAGCTTGTCGAGATGCCAGTCAGCGTTGCCAAACAGCTGGCTAATTGCGGTCAGGCGCTTGAAGTAATGCGCCACGTCGAGGTCCCAGGTAACGCCCATTCCGCCGTGCAGTTGCACGGCTTCTTCGCCGAGCGTCTGACCGCTGGTGCCGATAAGGTACTTGATCGAACTGACCGCTCGTTTGGACTCGGCACCTCCTTCTGCCGCGGTCATGGTTGCCCACAGCAGCAGTGATTGCGCCTGCTCGCAGGCCGTCAGCATATCGACCATGCGGTGTTGCAAAGCCTGGAAGCTGCCAATCGGAACGCCGAATTGCGAACGGTTCTTGGAATACTCAACCGTCTTGTCCGTGAGAACCTTCATGATACCGACGGCCTCGGCACAAACGGCCAGCGTGGCGTCGTCGATGGTCTCATCAAGTGCGGTGAAACCTTCCCCTACGACGCCGAGCACGGACTCGGCGCTGACGCGCACGCCTTCCAGCGTCAGCTCGGCTGCCCGCAGGCCGTCGACGGTATGGTAGGCATTTCGCGACACACCGGCCGTATCGGTCGGCACCGCGAACAGCGTGATTCCGCTCTCGTCGTTCTGTTTGCCGGCGGTCCTGGCGGGCACAATTATCAGATCTGAAGTCCCGCCGTTGAAGACGACGCCCTTGTTGCCATTGAGTAGCCACTCCGTGCCGTCGGCGGAGGCCGTCGTTCTTAAATCCGCGATGTCGTAGCGGGCCTGTGGTTCTGTAAATGCCAGCGATGCGTGCAGCTCGCCGGCCATGATCGGCTGCAGCCATTTTTCCTTTTGTGCAGCGCTGCCAACGCGTTTGAGGATGCCGCCGGCCAGCACAACGTTGGCGAGATAAGGCTCGACAAGGAGGCCCCGGCCGAAGCGCTGCATCATGACCATTATATCGACCTGGTCGCCATTGAACCCACCGTCGTCTTCGCTGAATGGCACGGTGGTCCAGCCCAGCTCGGCGAAGGTACTCCAGACATCCGCGCTGAAACCGCTGTCGCTGGCGGCATATTTCTGGCGAGTATCGAACGCATACTCATTGTCGATGAATTTGTCGATGCTGTCGGCGAGCATCTCCTGTACTTCATTGAGTGAGAAATCCATTGTTCGACCTCAGAGCCCAAGCACGTGCTTGGCAATTATGTTCTTTTGTATCTCGTTGGAGCCGCCATAAATCGACGCCTTGCGGAAGTTGAAATACCGCAACGAAGATTGGGTTTCCGACTCTTCCCCAACGCGCTGGTCGGCAAAGTCCGGCTTGTACTGATCCGGCACATACGGAAGCGCATAGTATCCGGCGGCCTGCAAATACAGCATGTCTATTGCCTGTTGAATTTCCGTGCCCTTGACTTTCAGAATCGAAGATTCCGGGCCGGGTGCTTTTCCGGATGAAACAGCCGCCAGGGTCCTCAATTCGGTGTACTCGAGTGCTTTGAGTTCGACTTCTACCGCGGCCAGCTTGCGCATGAAATTCTTGTCGCCGATCAGCGGAGCAGCACCCCTCACGGGTGTTCTGACCTGTTTTCGCAGCCGTCGCAGGCGATACCGCGAACGTGCGACGCCGGCGATGTTTGCGCGCTCGTGCTGCAGTAGCACTTTGCCGTAGGTCCAGCCCTTGCCCTCTTCACCTACCAGGTTTTCGACGGGCACCTCGACATTCTCAAAATGGATTTCATTAACCTCATGAACGCCATCCAGCAGGATAATCGGCTTGATGGATACACCGGGCGACTTCATGTCGATGAGTATGAAACTGATGCCTTCCTGCCGGCGCGCGACGTCGGTGTTCGTTCTTACGAGGCAAAAAATCCAGTCGGCATGCTGGCCGAGCGTCGTCCAGGTCTTGGTGCCGTTCACGACGAAGTGGTCGCCGACCAGGTCGGCGCGAGTCTTGAGGGAAGCAAGATCGGAACCTGAACCTGGTTCGGAATAGCCCTGGCACCACCACACCTTGCTGGCGAGAATGTCGGGCAGAAATCGCTGCTTCTGTTCGTCATTACCAAACGTGTAGATGACGGGCCCAACCATGCTCAGGCCGAAAGGAACCACCAGCGGTGCGTTGGCATTGGCCTCTTCGTTGGCATAAATGTACTTCTGGACCGGAGTCCAGCCGGTCCCTCCATACTCCACGGGCCAGTTTATGCCCGCCCAGCCCTTCTTGTGCAGCAGCTGCTGCCAGCGGATCTGGTCTTTGGGCTCGAGTTCCAGGCCATTGTCCCGCTTATGGCGGATATCGTCGGGATACTCGTCGCGAAAAAAAGCGCTGACTTCTTCCTGAAACGCGAGTTCCTCGGGGCTGAAGGTAACGTGCATACGAATCCTCTCTGGCGAGCGCCGCAGCTTAGCAAACCGCGGGAGCTTCGTCTGTTGCGGTTTGTAACACTGGCAACTTAGGGCAGAATGGCCGAATGAGCTCGAAAGTGATACACGATACCAATCCGGTCCGGGCCCGCGGGGAGATCAGGGACGCGCTCGGCCGGCCATTGCATGATTTGCGCATTTCCCTGCTCGATCAGTGCAATTTTCGCTGTCCTTACTGCATGCCGGAGGCGGAGTTTCATGCCGACTACGAATTCCTGCGCAAACAGCAGAGGCTGACTTACGAGGAAATACTCCGGGTCGCAGCGGTCGCGGTCGGCCTTGGCGTCAGCAAGATTCGTCTCACGGGCGGTGAGCCGCTGCTTGACAAGAATCTGGCTGATCTCGTTTCGGGGCTCGCAAAACTGCCCGGCATTGACGACCTGGCGCTGACGACCAACGGCATGTTGCTGGCACCCGTGGCCGAGGAGCTGGCTGCCGCCGGTTTGCATCGCGTCACGATTAGTCTCGACAGCCTCGACGAAGACGTGTTCAGGGTGATGAGCGGCGGCCGCGGAGATCTGCACAGGGTTTTGGCGGGACTCGACGCGGCCGAACGTGCCGGTCTTTCTCCGATAAAGATCAACGTCGTGGTGGAGCGCGGCATGAATGACCATACGGTGATGGATCTGCTCGATTATTTCCGTGGCAGCGGCCATATCGTAAGGTTGATTGAGTACATGGACGTAGGCAATCGCAACGGCTGGCGCATACAACAGGTTGTTCCATCCCGGCAATTGCTTGACGAGATTGTCAAGCGCTGGCCGGTCAGGCGGGTCGACCAGAATTATCCTGGCGAAGTTGCGCGCCGCTACGAGTACGTGGACGGCCAGGGCGAAATCGGATTTATCTCGTCAGTGACCGAGCCCTTCTGTGGCGGCTGCAGCCGTGCGCGGTTGTCGGCGGACGGGGTGCTCTATACCTGCCTTTTCGCGAGCCACGGTACCGATTTGCGCGAGTCGCTGAGGAACGGCGCGGACGAAGAAGAGCTGACCGACATCCTTTCTCGCATCTGGTTGCAGCGAGCCGACCGCTACAGTGAACTTCGCAGCCCTGAGCTTGCCGAAGCCCACATGCAACGCAAAGTCGAAATGTACAGAATCGGGGGATAGCGTGAGCAAACTCAGCCATATCGATGCGGACAATCGACCAACGATGGTCGATGTCAGCAGCAAGCAGGAGACAGTTCGCGAAGCGCATGCGCAGGCCGTAGTGCGTTTGCCGGCCGCTATCGTCGAGCACATTTCGGGTGAAGAAATTGGCACCAGGAAAGGCCCGGTATTTGCGACTGCAATCATCGCAGGCGTAATGGCGGCAAAGAAGACGCATGAGCTCATTCCGTTTTGTCATCCGGTCGGGCTGGATGACTGCAAGATCACGATTGCGATGGACGGTAACGATGCAGTTATTGATTGTCGCTGCAAGGTCGTTCACAAGACCGGTGTTGAAATGGAGGCGCTTACCGGTGCCAGCGTCACCGCGCTGACGATCTACGACATGCTGAAAGCGATGTCGCATGACATCGTCATCAGTGAAACGAGGTTGATGGCCAAATCCGGCGGCAAACAGGATTTTGAACGTGGTCGGTCGTAAGCCCGCACTTCCCTTGTATGGCCTGGTTTTGGCCGGGGGCGAAAGCCGGCGCATGGGGCGGGACAAAGCGAGTCTCTTGCGTGGCGGCCAGTCGCAGCTCTCCTACATCGTAAGCGTGGTCAAGCCGCTGGTCGATCGGGTATTCGTGTCAACAAGAGCCGACCAGCAAGATGAGGCGGAGCGCAGCCGCTTCGATCAGATCGTCGACCGCTACCAGGACGTGGGCCCGATCGCCGGGATCCTTTCGGCAATGGACGAGTACCCTGATGTCGACTGGCTCGTTGTCGCTTGCGACCTGCCGAACATTGATGCGTCGACCATTTCCCACCTGCTTGAACATCGCTCGCCGGAGCAGCCGTTTTCGGCCTATGGCAGCAGCCATGACGGTCTGCCCGAGCCGCTCTGTGCGGTCTACACCGCAGGTAGCGCGAACATCGTGCGAGGGTTTGTGGCCGAAGGCATAAACTGTCCGCGAAAAATGCTGATTCGTTCCGATACACTGTTGCTCGAACAACCCGACCCGCACTCTCTTCACAACGTGAATACGCCCGAAGACCTGGAGGACACTGTCCTGGGGGCGGCCTCATGAATCAGCCCGCAAAAAAAATTACCGTGCGTTACTTTGCGATGTTCAGAGAGCATGCCGGGCTCGCTGAGGAAACGCTGAGCCTGAACGCGGCAACGGCAAAGGACGTGTTCGAACAAACCCGTCTTCGGCATGGCTCAAAAGAACCGAACGGACACTGCAAGGTGGCGATCAATGACGAGATGGCGGACTGGTCGTCGCCGGTCGACGATGGCGACACGGTGCTGCTGTTTCCGCCGGTCGCGGGTGGCTAGGATGATCGAAGTAACGTCGACGCCGATAGAGGCGGAGAGTTTAAAGCGCGCCTTGTACAATGCCGGTGCCGGCGGATTCTGCAGTTTTGAAGGGTGGGTTCGCAATGAGAATGACGGGCGGGCGGTCGAGCGACTGGAATACGAGGCCTACGAGCCGCTCGTGATAGCCGAGGGTCGGAAAGTGCTCGCCGAAGCGCAGCGGCATTTTCCCCACCTCGAAGCGCGCTGCGTGCATCGGACGGGCCTGCTCGAAATCGGCGATATGGCCGTCTGGGTCGGCGTTGCCTCTGCCCACCGCGACGAGGCGTTCAAAGCCTGCCGCTATATTATCGATGAGATCAAGCTGCGTTTACCGATCTGGAAAAAAGAACACTACGCCGACGGCGATTCGGGCTGGGTCAACTGCGAACGTTGTGCCAGGCACGGACAGCGCTGAGTCACGGCGCGCGACGCGGCTGCCATTGCAGATTGCCTATGTATCAGGTATCACTAGCCGTTGATTCGGGGACAGGACGTAGTGATTGCGGCTCATTAGATCCATTGAGGATGCCAAGAAGCTGGAGGGCGAGGAGGTCGGACTGTCCGATTGGGTCGTCATCGATCAGCATCGCATTGATCAGTTTGCCGAGGCGACGGGTGACTATCAGTGGATTCATGTGGATACCGAGCGGGCGGCAAAAGAAATGCCCGACGGCAAGACCATATCGCACGGTTACCTTACGATTGCCCTGATTCCCGCGCTAACCGGCAATTTCATCGAAGTGAAAAACCTGGCACGCGCAATCAACTTTGGCCTCAACAAGGTGCGCTTCTATGCGCCCGTGCCGGTCGGGGCACGCCTGCGGGCCAGGGCGAAGGTGCTGCAGGCGCGGCGCAGGGCGGGCGCGCTGTTACTGACCTCTGAAGTCAGGCTGGAAATGGACGGCGCGCGCAAGCCTGCCTGCGTCGCCGAAACGCTCGGCATGTATTTCTTCGACGAATAGCCTGCGGACCAGGTCAGGAGTCTGAAATGCGGATCATCGTTGCGGGGATTGGGGTTTTCGGCGTTTTGATCGGCATGCTCGGCCTGCTGGCGCCGGACCGATTTCGGTCGCTGATTAAACTCACGACGAGTCAGACCCGCTTCCTGGCTGCCATAATCGTGCGGCTGGTCGTTGGTGCCTTATTCTGGATCGTTGCCGACGAGCTTCGTTTCCCTCAGGTCATGCGCATCATCGCTGCCATCAGCATCTTCGCCGCTGTCATGATTTTGTTCGCCGGGCGTAAGCGCTTCGACAGTCTCATCGACTGGTGGCTTTCCCGGTCATACGGCTTGCTTCGCCTGTCTGCCTTGTTCGCGGCCAGCTTCGGCTGTTTTCTGATTTACGTCACAGTCTGAGTCAGTCTTTGAATTTCGCTGTCGCTTGCCGTTGGCGATTGACGATCAGCCGGGTGACATCGGGACGCGAGTAATGGCCGACCGGATCCAGGCTGTGGCGTTCTTCGAACACCTTGCGATGATCGAGTTCGACGACGTTAAGTGACTCCTTGTCGATCACAGGCTTCAGCAGCCATTCGCCCGTGGGTGACGCCACGCAAGAGCCGCCGTTTGCCATCATTTCGTCTGCCGATTCGATGAGAAGCTCGGCATGCGGCAGCGATGCGTCAATGTCCTGCTTTCGCATCAGTCCCGAAACCGAAACAACGAATGATCGGCTCTCGCGCGCCACGAAGCGCGTTATGTCCTCAGTATTGCGTGCGTTGCCGGGCCAGATTGCGACATGCAGGTCCTCTCCCTGGCTATAGAGGGCCGCACGAGCCAGCGGCAGCCAGTTCTCCCAGCAGTTCAGCCCACCCACCGTAAATGCGCCGAGTCGGTGGGTACGCAAACCGTTGCCGTCACCAATCGCCCAAACCAGTCGTTCCTCGTGGGTCGGCATGAGTTTTCGATGTACCGAGCCGATATTACCGGCCTGATCGATATACACCATGGAGCAATAGAGGCTGTGGCCGCCGCGATTCGCGGCCCGCTCGATGGTGCCGATGTAGATGGAAATATTTTTGTCGCGCGCGATGCGCTGAATGCCATCAAGATCGCCATCTTCTATGCAAACGGCCTGGCTGGCGTAATGGGCATACAGCGACTTTTGTAACGCCGATTCAAATTTTGCGCCTTCCAGTCTTTCCACCCAAAACGGATAGCCTGGCACCAGCGCTTCGCCAAATGCGACGAGACTACAGCCCTCGTCGGCGGCCCTGTCAACCCATGCAATGACTTTTTCGACCGTCGCTCTGCGGTTGAGCCAGACAGGCGCTATTTGGGCAAGCCCGACCTTTATTGTCATGCCCTCAGTCGCGGTGTTCATGCCTGTCCCGCCACGACAATTGTGGCCAAAGTAAACTCAACATAGGTCCGGAGATTGGGTAAGCTAGTGGCCGTGTGATGCATGTCTTCTCCTTTGACGGGTTGTTGCTTGTTATTGTGCCAAGCATAGCAAGGATATCGACGACAGAATTAAGTCATATGCATCTGATAAATAAACAATTATTTTGGCCAGCGAGACGTTACAGGATTTACCTATGCACGGATTAATGATGAATACGCCACTGCTCATTTCCTCGATCGCCGAGCATGCAGCAAGATTTCACGGCGATCGCGAAATCGTCTCTGTGACGATGGACAATCCGCGTCATCGCTATACGTTTCGCGATGCGATCGGCCGCTCCAAACAGCTCGCGAATGCGCTCGACAAACTGGGCCTCGAACACGGTGACCGCGTCGCGACGATCGCCTGGAATGATTATCGCCACCTCGAGGCCTACTACGCGATCAGCGGCGCAGGTTACGTCTGCCATACGATTAACCCGCGCCTTTTTCCCGAGCAGCTCATTTTTATTATCAACCACGCCGAAGACCGCCTGGTTTTTACCGACGTGATGTTCGTGCCTTTGCTGGAGAAAATACTGCCGCAGATAGGCGGCGTCGAGGGCTTTGTGATCATGACGGACGAGGCGCACATGCCGGAGACGTCGCTGCCGAACGTCCTATGCTATGAGACGCTGATTGGCTCGGAGTCCTCCGATTATGACTGGCCGGAACTCGACGAGCGCTCGGCATCGGCGCTCTGCTATACGTCGGGCACAACCGGGGATCCCAAGGGAGTGCTCTATGATCACCGCTCAACGGTACTGCATGCCTACGCCGCGCCGGCGCCCGACATCATGGACCTGTCGAGCACCGATTGCGTATTGCCCGTCGTGCCGCTGTTTCACGTCAACGCCTGGGGGATTCCGTATACGACCCTGATGGTCGGCGCGAAGATCATATTCCCAGGGCCGAAGATGGGCGATGGCGAAGCGCTGTATGAACTCATGGACTCGGAAAACGTCACCATCGCGCTGGGTGTGCCAACCGTATGGCTTGCCCTTTTGCAGTACTGCGCCAGCGCAGGCAAGCGCCTGGACAAACTGAGGCGCTCGATCGTCGGCGGTGCCGCGGTGCCGCGCTCGATGATCGAGGAATTTCGCGACAAGCACGGCGTTGAAATTCGCCAGGGCTGGGGAATGACGGAAATGAGCCCGCTGGGCACCTGCAACTCGATCAAGGCCGGACTAGAATCGTTATCGGATGACGAGAAACTCAATCTCGCGACAAAAGCCGGACGCGGAATCTTCGGCTGCGAGCTGCGCATCGTCGACGACGAAGGCCAGGAGTTGCCCTGGGATGGTGTTGCCTACGGCGCGCTGCAGGTGCGCGGCCCCTGGATTTGCAGCGATTACTTCAAGCTCGGGGGCAGCGCGGGTTCCCATACCGAGGACGGCTGGTTTGATACCGGCGATGTTGCGACGATCGACTCCCAGGGTTACATGGCGATTACCGATCGCACCAAGGACGTTATCAAGTCGGGTGGCGAGTGGATCAGCTCCATCGAGCTCGAGAATACGGCTGTGGGTCATCCGGCCGTCGCCGAAGCCGCGGTGATCGGTGTTGCCCATCCCAAGTGGACGGAGCGTCCACTGCTGATTGCCGTGCTCGCCGAAGGCCAGGATGTCAGCAAGGAAGAGCTGCTCAAGTATTTCGACGGCAAAGTGGCCACCTGGTGGATACCGAATGACGTGATATTTCTCGATGAATTGCCGCATACGGCAACTGGTAAGGTCAAGAAGATTGAATTGCGAAAGCAATTCGCCGACTATGCATTTCCGGACTAAAAGCACAACACGGCAACATTCGAAGGAAATAACATGGCCGGTCCCCCGCGTCTCTACGGGCTAAGAGCACTTGTACTAAATGCGGCTGGTGGTATCAGCGAAGCTATCGCCCGCACGCTCGCCAAGCATGGTGCAGCGGTGCTCGCGGTCGACACGAAGAACAGCGGTGTCGTGCAGCACTACACCGCGGTCAAGGGCATCACGCCGATGGCGGCAGCGCTGCTCGAACCGGAGTCTATGCCCGGCCTGATCGAGAATGCCGTCAAGAAACTCGGCGGTATCGATATTCTGGTGAATGATTTTCCGTTGCAGCCGGATGCGCCCCTTGACCAGGTGGACGAAAAGCTTGAACGCCTGCTGCGATCCAGGGCGGCGCTGACGATGGCCGCGTGCCGCGCGGCATCACCATACCTGCAAAAAAGCCCGCAGGGCCGAATAATCAATATCGGATTTCTGCGCAGTTGCTTTACGCGCAATGCTGATGCTGCCTATCGTCACACGGAGCAGGACCTCGCAGATATGACCCGGGTACTCGCCGCCGAAATGGGCGAGTTCGCGATCAATGCCAATTACATCCAGCCCGGCGCCGTCATGACCCCGGAAAGCCGCGCAGTATTTCGCAAGGACAAAGCGCTGCGTGACCACTGCATCAGGGGCTCGGCAGCACAGCGCCTGGGCGAGCCCGTGGACGTTGCCAAGGTTGCACTGTTTCTCGCGAGTGATGATGCTGTCTTTGTCAGCGGCACAGGAATCGCAGTTGACGGTGGCCGAACGCACGCCGGTTGAAGCAACAGGACCGCAGAATGCACCCGGTGCTCGAAGACCTGATCGCGCTGCTCAAACTTGAGCGAATCGAGAAAAACATCTTCCGTGGTGACAGCCGCGATATAGGCAGCGCGCAGGTTTTCGGCGGCCAGGTCGTTGGCCAGGCACTGTCGGCGGCGCAACACACGGTTGAAGGCAGGGTTGCGCACTCGTTGCACGCCTATTTTCTGCGCCGTGGCGATATGGATGCGCCGATTATCTACGATGTCGACCGGTCCAGGGACGGCGGCAGTTTTTCCAACCGGCGCGTCGTCGCCATTCAGCACGGCAGGCCGATTCTGAACCTCGCGGCGTCCTTTCAGGTGCCGGAAGACGGGCTCGAGCACCGTGCGGACATGCCCGATGTGCCGCCGCCTGAAGGGTTGAAAGATCTCACCGAGGTTGCGGCGGATGTCCTCGAGAACATTCCGACGAAATTACGTCGCTTCATGACGGCAAAGCGCCCGTTCGAATTTCGTCCGGTCGATCCCTTGAGCCTGGACGAACGGGGTGAGCTGCCGCCGAAGAAACAGGTGTGGATACGCGCCGTTGACCGCTTGCCCGACGACCCGGCGTTGCACCAGAACCTGCTCGCTTATGTTTCAGATTTCGAATTGCTGGCCACCTCGACGCTGCCGCACAGCCTTTCGTTAACGCGTCAAAGTGTGATGATGGCGAGCCTTGATCACGCGCTGTGGTTTCATCGCCAGTTCAGAATAGATGAATGGTTGCTGTATTCGATGGACAGCCCGAACGCCTCGGGTGCGCGCGGTTTCGCCCGCGGCCAGTTATTCACGGAAGAGGGCGTACTTGTCGCCTCTACGTCTCAGGAAGGCCTGGTGCGAATGATCGATCCGGGCAGCAAGCAGCCGCGTTCGGATCCGCGCGAGCAGGCCTAGATTTCTTCTTGACTCAGTGCGCCTTGCCCTGCGCCGCAACCGCTGCGGCGGCTTTCGCGACCGCCTCCGGATCGCCCAGGAACTCACGCGATATGGGCTTCAGGTCATCGTCGAGTTCGTAGGCCATCGGTATTCCTGTAGGGATGTTGAAACCAGTGATTTCCTCGTCCGATACTTGATCAAGCATCTTCACCAGCGCCCGCAGGCTGTTGCCGTGTGCCGCAATCAGGACGTTCTTCCCGGCCTTCAGGTCCGGGGCGATAACATCCGTCCAGCAGGGTTTCACGCGCTCCAGGGTCAGCAACAGCGACTCTGCCCCGGGTAAACCGGCGATGCCTTTATAGCGCGGGTCGAAAGATGGATGGCGTTCGTCGTCGGCCTCGAGTGCCGGTGGAGGAATGTCATAGCTGCGGCGCCAGATATGAACCTGGTCTTCGCCATACTTGGCTGCGGTTTCTGCCTTGTTGAGTCCCTGCAATGCGCCGTAGTGGCGTTCGTTCAGCCGCCAGTCGCGCACCACCGGAATCCACATTAGGTCCATCTCGTCGAGCATGAGCCATAGCGTACGGATTGCGCGCTTGAGCACGGAGGTGTAGGCAATATCGAATTCGAAGCCGAGTTCCGACAGCAACCGCCCCGCGTCGATGGCTTCCTGTATGCCTTTTTCCGTGAGGTCGACGTCCGTCCAGCCTGTGAACAGGTTTTTTTTATTCCAGTCACTCTGACCGTGACGGCAGAGTACGAGCTTGCCAGCCATTGTTTCTCCGATTTACCAGCGACGAAATTCGAATTGCTATCAGGTTGAAATTAGATCGCGCAGTTCCTTTGCGGCGACCGACAGCGTAGCAAAATCGATGTTACCGCGCAGTTTCATTTCTTCGACCATATGGGTGAAGCGCGCAACCTCTTCTTCATGTGCGCTTAGCCATTTATTCGCGACCTCTCCGGGATTCTGCTTGCTCCTTGCAGTCATTAGCCGCAGCGCAATGTCGCGCCGAATTCGGTAGAACTCGTCGCGAAGATGGCCGCGCGCCATAGCCTGCCAGCGGCCGCTGACCTTGAGGTCCTCGGCATAATCATGCAACGAGTGCAGGCCCAGGCCATCGTTAAGCGTGGAGTAAAGGCGAGCTGTATCAAGTACGTCCCGTTTCCGGTCTGCCGCGATGTCAGCAATATCGAGGGCGGCACGCGTAACCAGTAGCAACGCCATCCGGCTCGCCAGTTTTTCAGGCACGCCCATCTCGATCCAGGCCTGACGCGCATTGTCGTTGCGCGCCCTGCTGAATTTGGAAAGATAGGTACTCGAACGCGTGTAGATGTTTGCCATGCCGTCCTTCAGCCGTTCCACGGTATTGACGATCTGCAGCTCATCACCGAAATGTTCAATCAACCAGTAGCAGGCATGTCGCAATATTCGGCTCACATCGAACATCATTGCAAGTTGCGCGCTGGCGGGAATCTCGTGGTCCAGCGATTCGATCGTGCGCAGCAGCGGCGTTGCACGACAGATGATCCGCGCAACTTCATACGCCCGGGCAATCGTGACAATCTTGGCACCGGTATCGACTTGCACACGCTTCACGAATGCCGGACCCATGCGATTGACCAGCGCGTTCGAGATCAGCGTCGCGAGTATTTGCCGGCTAAGGCGATGGGTGGGAATGAGGTCTGCATAGCGGCGCCGGAGCGTGGGTGGAAAATATCGCTGCGGGTCGATTTGCAGGAAATCCTCGAGGGTTTCTCCGGAGTCGATGAGGCCCTTGTAAAGGTCAATTTTCGCGTAGCTCAACACAATCGCGAGTTCCGGTCGCGTAAAGCCCTGCTTGCGAATGCGGCGATCCTCGATCTCGGTGTCGTGGGGTAGATACTCGAGGTCGCGATTCAACAAGCCAGTCTTTTCGAGCGACGCGATCAGCCGCGCGGTCTCATCGATACGAGAAACGGAGAGTCTCTCGCTCATGCTGATTGCCTGTGTCTGCAAGTAATTGTTCCGGAGCACAAGGTTCGCGACATCGTCAGTCATCGAGGCAAGCAGCTCATCGCGTTTTTTGCGGGTCAATCCTTTCTTCTTGGTGGCATCGCTCAGCAGGATCTTGATATTGACCTCGCGGTCGGAGCAATCGACACCGCCGGAGTTGTCGATGAAATCGGTATTGATGCGGCCGCCATGCTGGCTGAATTCGACGCGGGCGCGCTGTGTGAATCCCAGGTTGCCGCCCTCGCCAATAACCTTGCAACGTAATTCGTCGGCGTCGACCCGCACCGAGTCGTTACTTCTGTCACCAACGTCCGAATGACCTTCGCTGCTGGCTTTTGCATAGGTCCCGATACCACCATTCCAGAGCAGGTCGACGGGCATTTTGAGAATGGCGCGAATCAAATCGTCCGGTTGCATCGACTGCTCGCTGACATCGAGGAGTTTGCGTGCCTCATTGCTAAGTCGGATCGTCTTCGCCTGGCGCGAAAAGACGCCGCCGCCCTTGGAGATTAGCGACTCGTCGTAATCGTCCCAGGTCGAACCAGCCCTGCGGAACAGGCGTTTTCGCTCGCGGAAGCTCGCCGCCACATCGGGGTCCGGGTCGAGAAATATTCGCCTGTGATTGAATGCTGCGACCAGCTTGATCTTTTTCGATAACAGCATGCCGTTGCCGAAGACATCGCCGCTCATGTCGCCGATTCCGGCTACCGTAAATGGCTGTTTCTGAATGTTTACGTCGAGTTCATGAAAGTGGCGCGTGACCGCCTCCCAGGCTCCGCGGGCCGTGATGCCCATCCCCTTGTGGTCGTAACCCGCCGAGCCGCCAGAGGCGAATGCGTCATCGAGCCAGAAGCCGTATTCCGCCGAAATACTATTGGCAATGTCTGAAAATGTAGCGGTACCCTTGTCGGCGGCCACGACGAGATAGGGATCATCGCCGTCGCGGCGCACGATGCGTGCGGGCGTAACAACTACGTCATCGACAACGTTGTCGGTCAGGTCCAGCAGGCCGCGAATGAATGTCTTGTAACAATGGATGCCGTTTGCCTGGATGGCCGCCCGGTCGTCGACAGGTGCGCGCTTCGGAAAGAAACCGCCCTTGGCACCCGTTGGAACGATTACCGTATTCTTCACAACCTGCGCTTTCATCAAGCCGAGAACCTCGGTGCGGAAGTCTTCACGCCGATCGGACCAACGCAAGCCGCCTCGAGCGATGTCACCATTCCTCAAATGCACACCCTCGACCTCGGGCGAATAGACAAACACTTCGAAATGCGGCCGCGGCAACGGGATTTCGGGAAGACGCGCGGGATCGAGCTTTATCGAGATATACGGCTTCGGCGTATTAGTGCCATCGACAGTCTGAAAATAGTTGCTGCGCAATGTGGCAGCGATGCCGCCGGCGAACGCCGTGAGAATACGGTCTTCGTCAACATTGCGCGCCTTGGCAACACCTCGCACGACCTGCGCGCCAATTTCCTTCAATTCGCGATCGCGTTTCGTGTCCGAAAGATCGGGGTCAAATTGCAATTCGAACTGCTTTACCAACAGTGCGGCGAGCCCGGCATGCGCAACCAGCACATCTTCCATGTAAGCCTGACTGAACGGAACTCTCAGTTGCAGGATGTGCTTGGCATAGCAGCGCAACAGCGCCGTCTGCCGCCAGTCGAGACCCGCGCTGACGACAAGGCGATTCAGGCCGTCCTTTTCGGCCTGGCCGTCGAGCACGGCGAGGAAACAATTCTCGAATCGTTCCGAGACGGCCTCAATATCAACCGCAGCACCACTTTCATGGCGAAGGTGAAAATCCTGGATCCAGAAGCACTCGCCCGACTTCAGGTTTACTTCGTAGGGTCGTTCCGTGTAGACGTCTACGCCCATGTGCTCGAGCACAGGCAATATTTCCGACAGCGCAATCGGCTCGTTCCTGCTGTAAACCATGAAATGCATATGGCCCGGCGCTGAATCCGGCGGAACATAGAGACTAACGGCGCGAGAAATTTCGTCACGTAGCATAGTGTCGATTTGCTGCACATCGGAACACGCTTCCCTGGGTCCGGTGTCTTCCTGAAAACCGGCGGGGAACACATCGCGGTAGGCGCGATAGAGCCTGGCTCCCTCGTCCGCACCAAAAGCAAGCACAAGCTGGTCACGTAGCCGGTCGGACCAGGTGATCACCAGGTCGGCTATTTGCTCTTCAATGTGATGAATACTGATGCGCGGGCGCTCGCCCTCGGGCGTACGTACGATCAGGTGCACCCGGGCCAGTGCGGAGTCTGAAATCTGCACGGATGAGTCGACGGAAATACCGCCGAATGCTTCGAGCAGCAGCGCTTCGATCCGCCTTCTGATCGCCGTTGTGTATTTGTCGCGAGGCACATAAACAAGGCATGAAAAAAAGCGCCGGAACGTATCTCTGCGCAGGAAAAACTTGATTCGCTGGCGGTCCTGCAGGTTCAGAATGCCTATAGTCGTGCGGGCAAGGTCTTGCACTGAACTTTGAAACAGCTCTTCGCGAGGGTAGGTATTGATTATGTGCAGCAGGGCTTTGCCGCGATGTCCGGAAGCTCTGACTTGTGCACGTTCGAATATTTTTTGCACCTTGTGGCGCAACAGCGGGATATTCTGCGGGCTTTCACTGTAGGCAACCGATGTAAGCAGGCCGATGAAACGGTGTTCGCCGATTGTGTTGCCCTTATCGTCGTAAACCTTGACGCCAACGTAATCGAGAAATGCGGGCCGATGGACCGTAGATCGTGAGTTCGCCTTTGTCAGGATCAGCCAGTCGCGGGCACGGGTAATACGGCGCATTTCAGCTGTCAGCTCAATGCCCTTGGCGCCGGGATCGTCGCGGCTCAAAATTCCCAGCCCGGTTCCCTTAACCGCGTTCAGAAATATGCGTTTGCCGCGTTTCGAGAGCGCGTACTCGCGATAGCCGAGGAACGTAAAATGTTCGTCCTCCATCCATTCGAGCAACGCCTTGCTCTCGGATCGAAGTAGTGGATCAACACCTTTCGGCCCCTTGTCGAGTAAATTCACTATTTCCAGCATGCGCTTGCGCATTTTGCGCCAGTCACGAACGGCCAGCCGGACGTCGGTTAGAACCTTGCTGATTTCCTTCCGCAGGCGCTTCAGTTCATCTGCATCGGTTTCGCGATCGATAGCGAATCGCACGAACGATTCGGCGATTGCCGATTTGGCATTCGCTTCCGTGACTGCCGTGATTTGACCTTTGTCATCACGCGTTACCGAAATGATCGGGTGTACCGTTATATGAACGATCATGCCGCGGCGGTTGATCGCCGCGGCCACCGAGTCGACAAGGAATGGCATGTCGTCGTTGACCATCTCCACAAACGTGAATGCCGATTTATAGCCGTGCTGTTTTTCAGTCGCGTTGAATATTCGAATCAGCGGCTGGCGCTTGCGGCGTTTGGCTGCAAATTCGAGATGGTCGAGAGCCACTCGCGCCATGATCTTTTCTGACCGACCCTGCAGATCCTCGACCGGAACGTTGACAAAGTACTGGCGCAGGTAGCGCTTTATCTGTTTTGGGCTTTTTAAAATGCGCGATTTGACGGGCGATGCGACGATTGCATCGACAATCACTTGCCTGATGTCTCCGCCCCGACGGTTCTCTTTTGATGTCACTAAAGTCGCTCCGGCCGGGGATGCCGGCCTGACAGGTGGATGCAAAGGCGCAGTATTTGCTTAAGGCCGAATTCTGGGTGACCGGAAGAAACGCCCCGCATTATACAGTAATTGCATCTGCAACAAATCTTCCCGCTGCCTCGAATCGAGACTCAAATGGCCTACAATGAACGGCCAGTACCTGGTCACGAATTTACCCTGATGAATAAACGCGAACTTGAGCAATCCATCTTCACCGACTTGACACGGGATGACGATTACACGGGCTATTTACGGCTCGATCAGCTGCTGAACGCGCAGACGCCGCTCAGCGACCCGCCCCACCATGACGAAATGTTGTTCATCATTCAGCACCAGGTTGCGGAGCTCTGGATCAAGCTCGTTATTCACGAGATCGGCGGTGCTATACGGCATATGCAAGACGACCGGTTGGCGCCGGCTGTCAAGAATCTCGCGCGCGTGCGCCATATTCAGAATCAGCTGTACAACCAGTGGAAGGTGCTGGACACACTCACGCCCAGCGAATACGCCGAGTTCCGGCACGTTTTCGGCAAGGCCTCCGGCCTGCAGTCGGCCCAGTATCGGATTCTCGAATTCATGCTCGGCAACAAGAACAGGGCCTCGATGCGCGTGTATGAGCACCAGCCCGAGTGGCATGCGCGTCTGCTTGCCGTCCTGGAATCACCGAGCCTGTATGAAGAATTTCTGATGCACCTTGCGCGTCAGGGTATGCCGGTACCTGGGCGCGTGCTCGATCGCGACTTCAGCGAGGTTCGGGATGAGGATCCAGCCGTTGTCGATGTCTTGCGTGAAATTTACGAGCATCGTGCGCTGCACTGGGAGCGCTACGAAGCCTGTGAAGCGCTGATGGACATCAGTAACAATTTCCAGTTCTGGCGCTTTCACCACATGAAAACGGTTGAGCGGATCATCGGCCACAAACGGGGCAGCGGTGGTTCATCGGGTGTGTCGTTTCTCAAGAAAGCGCTGGATATCGAATTTTTCCCGGAGCTACTGCAGGTTCGCACCGAGATCGGCGAGCAAGACACCGACTGATCAGGGATTCCCCAGCATGCGTGCCCGCGCCAACAGGCGATCCATGATCGTGTTGAGCGACTCGGCCTCGTCCTCACTAAGTCCCTCCAGCAGGTCGCGTTCAAATTGCAGGGCAAGCGGTGCGATCTCGTTGTGCACGCGCCGACCCTCTTCGGACAGGTTCAGGATCGAGCGGCGCCGGTCGGCATCAGCAAATTTTCGATCGATGCGACCGCTCTTCACGAGCTTGGTCACAGCGCGACTGACCGCAACCTTGTCCATGAGCGTACGCTCGGCGACTTCTACAGCCGATAACCCGGGGAACCGACCCAGGATGGCGATCACGCGCCATTCGGGTATCGACAAGCCGAATTGTGTTTCGTAGGCCTGTGAAATTCTTGTGCTTACCGTGTTGGACAGTATCGAAAGCCGGTAAGGAAGGAAGTTCTCAAGTATCAGTTCTTTGCCCATAGCGCCCAACTTATCACGCAAGATGGGGCAGGGCGAGATACTGCATGGTCTGCATTTCGATCAGGCGGCTGACGGTTCGCTCGAACTCGAATTTCAGCCGGTTTCCACGGTACAGCGCTTTGACGTCGGCGTCCGCCGAGATGATCAGTTTCACGCGCCGGTCGTAAAACTCATCCACGAGCGCGATGAACCGTCGCGCCTGATTCTCGAGATTCGCGTCAAACTGAGGCACACCGGAAACGATGACAGACGGATACCAGCGCGCGATTTCGATGTAATCGGCCTGGCTGCGTGGGCCATCGCAAATGTCGTCGAAGTGAAACCATGCGATGCCCTTTGCACACTTGTGAGCCCGAATACTGCGTCCATAGACATCGAGTTGCTCGTTGGATCGAATTTGACTCGACGCCGACTCATCGAAAAAGAATGAGAGTCTTTCGAGTGCAAGGGCGTTGTCAGGGTAAAGGTAGGTGCCGGCTTTTTGCAACAGCCTCAGGCGATAGTCGATGGCTCCATCCATATGCACGACAGTCGTGTTCTCTTGCAGAAGCTGGATGGCCGGCAGGAAGCGCTGTCTTTGCAGGCCGTCTTTGTATAGATCGGCGGGTTTCGAATTGGATGTTGCGACAAGCGTAACACCACGGCGGAACAGTCCATCGAGCAGGCGCCCAAGTATCATCGCGTCGCCAATGTCGCTGACAAAAAACTCGTCGAAGCACAGAACACCAGTATGGCGCGCAATATCTGCCGCGACCTTGTCGAGCGGGTCCTCGATTTCGCCCAGCGCCATCAGGCGATCATGTACCTCGTGCATCATGCGATGAAAGTGCATGCGTCGCTTTGCCTTGATCGAGAGGGTTTCGAAGAACAGGTCCATGAGAAAGGTCTTGCCGCGACCGACGCCACCCCACAGGTACATGCCGCGCACAGCCGGTCCTTCTTCATCGCGCCGACTCCTGAAAAGTGCGCGCCAGCCACCGCGCCGAGGAGCGCTTTCGGCGAGGCGCGCCTGCAGATCCTCCAGCTGTGCAATGATTTCAACCTGCGCCGGATCCACGACGTGGCCCTCACGGCGCAGGCTTTCCTCATAGGCTTCGCGAATGTTCAAACTACCTTCAATCCTGTATTTGCTGCGATGTCGCGGCCCTGCAAGATTACCCTGCGTATCTGGAGGTCGCCATACAGGCTGCTAAGATACGCGATAACACGATCGGGAGTGGCCCAGAAAATGTCGACAGCGAACGAACGAGAAGCAATGGAATTCGACGTGGTAATTGTTGGCGGCGGCCCTGCCGGGCTTGCTGCGGCATGCCGCCTGTTGCAGCTCGATGACAGCCTGTCAGTCGTTGTCGTCGAGAAAGGTTCTGAAATCGGCGCTCACATCCTGTCCGGGAACGTGTTCGAACCGAGCGGTCTCGACGAGCTGTTTCCTGACTGGAAAGAGAAGGGTGCACCGGTGAAGACCGAGGTGACTGGCGATCTCGTGCACTACCTGACCAGTGAATCGAAAGCCGTAAAGGTGCCCGGCCTGTTCCTGCCAAGGCCGATGCATAACGACGGTAACTACATTATCAGTCTTGGGCAGCTCTGCCAGTGGCTGGGGGAGCAAGCCGAGGCGATGGGCGCAAACATCTTCCCGGGCTTTGCCGCGTCGGAACTGCTGTACGACGATGACGGCAGGGTCACCGGTGTCGCAACCAGCGATATGGGCATTGGCAAAAATGGCCAGAAGAAGAGTTCCTACCAGGCCGGTTACGAATTGACCGGCAAGTACACGATATTCGCAGAGGGCGTGCGCGGCAATTTGAGCGAGCAGGTCATGACGCGCTTCGATTTGCGAAAGGACGCGGACCCGCAGCACTACGGCATAGGCATAAAGGAAGTCTGGGAAATCGATCCCGCCAAACATCGCGAGGGCCTGGTGGTTCACACGACCGGATGGCCGCTCGACAACCATACCGAGGGCGGTGGCTTCCTCTACCATGCCGCCAACAACAAGGTCTTCCTCGGCCTGATCATCGCTTTGAATTACAGGAACCCGCATCTTTCCACGTTTGACGAATTCCAACGTTGGAAACTGCATCCGAAAATTCGTACCTATCTCGAAGGGGGTAAGCGAGTGGCATACGGCGCGCGGGCCGTCAACAAGGGCGGATTGCAGTCGCTGCCAAAACTCGCATTTCCCGGCGGTATGCTGATTGGCTGCGGCGCCGGCTTCTTGAACGGTGTGAAGATCAAAGGTGCGCATACGGCTATCAAGACCGGGATGCTGGCTGCCGAGAGTATTCACAAGGCCCTGTCCTCGGGCGATGTCGGCCAGTCGGAACTTGGGGATTTCGAGGCGAGCGTCAAAGCATCCTGGGTACACAAGGAACTGCACAAGGGACGCAACTTCGGGCCCGGGCTGCACAAGCTCGGCGTCTTCTGGGGGGCCGCGTTCGCGTTTATCGACCAGAACATATTTTTCGGCAAGCTGCCGTTTACCTGGCGCAACAAGGATCCGGATCACGAGTCGCTGGACAATGTATCGGACGCGAAGCCGATCGATTACCCGAAGCCCGATGGTGTAATCACGTTTGACAAGCTGTCGTCGGTCTTCCTGTCGAGCACCAACCACGAAGAGGACCAGCCCTCGCATCTGAAACTCAAAGACGCTTCGGTGCCAATAAACTACAACCTGCCGAACTACGACGAACCGGCGCAGCGATATTGCCCGGCCGGCGTGTACGAAATTGTGGAAGCCGATGGCGAAAAACAGTTCCAGATAAATTTCACGAACTGCGTGCACTGCAAGACGTGTGAGATAAAGGATCCGGCGCAGAATATCGTGTGGGATGTGCCCGAAGGCGGCGGCGGACCAAACTACGCGAACATGTAATTCATCCTCACCACCCATCAACCGCCACACCGACAACGGTGGCGATCACGGCGATATCTTGCTTGCTCGCGCTTACGCGATGTCGCTTCGCAAGACATCCCCGCACTCACCACCTCAGTCCGCAACGTCCACTTGCCTCGCGCAGTATGATGGGGCAGCGGCGGTGAGCGCCGGGGTGTCTCACAAAGCGAGTTTGTGAAACAGCTGTCCGAGCGACTGAGATTCCCCGGCGATCGACGCCGCGGTCAGTTTGGTGGTGGGTGGTAAGTTGTTGTGGCCTACTTCGGCTGCATTCGGATCGCGCCATCGACCCGGATCGTCTCGCCGTTGACCATCGCATTCCCGTAGATAAACGCCACCGTATCCGCATACTCCTCGGGTCGCCCGAGCCGTGGTGGAAACGGTACCTGCTTGCCAAGCGATTCCTGAACTTCCTCAGGCATGCCGGCCATCATCGGTGTCATGAAAATACCGGGCGCAATCGTATTCACTCGAATGCCGAACTGCGCAAACTCGCGAGCCAGCGGCAACATCATGCCGACGACGCCGCCCTTGGATGCCGAGTAGGCCGCCTGGCCGATCTGGCCTTCGAATGCGGCGATCGACGCGGTGCTGATAACGACACCTCGTTCGCCATTCTCGTTGGCATCATTAAGCTGCATTACAGCCGCCGCTTCCTTGGTTACGTTATAGGACCCGACCAGGTTGACCTGGATCACCCGGTTGAAATTTTCGGATGGCCAGGGTCCTTCGCGACCGAGTGTGCGACCGGCCGTCGCGATGCCGGCGCAGTTTACGGCAAGCGTGATACCGCCCATGAAATCGTCGGCCGCTTTTACAGCGGCTTTGACCGAGTCTTCGCTGGACACGTCTGTTTTGACGAACCGGGCGTCCACGCCGAGTTTCGCAGCGGCAGCTTCGCCATGCTCTTTACTGATATCGAGAATGACGACCTGGCCGCCGGCTTTGATCACCCGCTCGGCTGTCGCCAGACCGAGTCCGGACGCGCCGCCGCTAATGACGGCTTTGGCACTGGATAACTGCATTCGGCTTCCCCTTCCTATTCGATTTCGAGGGCGATGGCAGTCGCTTCACCGCCACCAATACACAAAGACGCGATGCCGCGTTTCAACTTGCGGGCACGCAGAGCGTGCAGCAGCGTCACAATGATTCTCGCACCGCTGGCGCCGATGGGATGGCCCAGCGCACAGGCGCCGCCGTTGACGTTGACCCTGGCGTGATCCAGTCCCAGATCGTTTATGGCCGCCATCGTGACACAGGCAAATGCTTCGTTGATTTCATAAAGATCCACGTGGCCGGGATCCCAGCCGAGCTTCTCATGCAACGCCTTGATTGCGAAAACGGGGGCCGTCGTAAACCACTCGGGTGCATGTGCAAAGCCTGCATGGCCAGCGATTGTCGCCAGCGGCTTGAGACCGAGACGCGCGGCCTCGGCTGCACCCATCAAGATAAGCGCTGCCGCGCCGTCTGAGATGGACGATGAACTGGCCGCCGTAACAGTGCCGTCTTTCGCGAACGCAGGCCGCAGCGTCGGGATCTTCTCGACGCTCGCCGCGGTCGGCCCGTCATCTTCGCTGACCGTGACATCGCCCTTGCGCGTTTTCAAAGTTACCGGAGCGATCTCGGCTTTGAACGCGCCGCTCGCGGCAGCCTCGCGTGCCCTCGTCACCGATTCAATCGCGAATTTGTCCTGATCCTCGCGGCTGAAATTGTATTTCTTTGCCGTAAGCTCGGCGAAGTGGCCCATCATGTTACCGTCGAAGGGACTCTGCAGTCCGTCGAAAAACATGTGATCGAGCACCTCCTGGTGCCCCATGCGATAGCCGCTTCGCGCTTTGGGCAACAGGTAGGGCGCATTCGTCATCGACTCCATACCGCCCGCCACGACAACGCCGGCACTGCCGGCCCTGATCAGGTCATGGGCCAGCATCGTGGCCTTCATGCCGGAGCCACAGACCTTGTTCAATGTCGTGCAACCGGCGTTCAGCGGAATACCGGCGCCGAGCGCTGCCTGTCGGGCCGGTGCCTGGCCCAAGCCTGCGGGCAGCACGCACCCCAGCAAAACCTCGCTAATCGCGCTGGCGTCGGTGCCTGATTCCTGGATGCAGGCTGAAATTGCCGTAGTAGCCAGTTCGGGGCTTTGCGCGCCGGACAGCGAACCTTGGAAAGCGCCGAGTGGTGTACGTTTGGCCGCGACAATGACTACGGGGTCAGAACTCATTATTTCATCTCCGAAGGACACAGGGCCGCCGGGAGAGACGGAATGGTACTTTCCTGCAAAAATTGTCGCGGCGCAATACTACGGATCAGTTAGTCGCGGGGTCTTCTGCGCTGCCGGTCTGATGCAACAGGTCTGGTTCGTCAAGCACCTCGAGAATTCGTTGCCGGGCGGCTTCGGCGAGCCTGCGGTTGTCGGCAAAGTCCGGATCGCCCGGCGCGATAGCAGGCAGGATCTCGATTGTAAGGGGAACCGGCCAGGGCAGAAATCGGCCCGAAGGCAACATTTCGCGGGTGCCGCTGATGGCAACCGGCACAACCGGCAAGGCGCCGCGGACGGCGGCGACGAAAGCGCCAGGCCGGAAGCGGCCAACGCCGGGTTGTTTGAGAAATGTGCCTTCCGGAAAAAAGGCCAGCGATTCGCCGCCCTGGGCGGCCTTGACGATTTGCCTTGCGTCGCGCGCGCTGCCCGATTGCTCGGTTCGCTCGACGAACTTGGCGCCGGAGCGCCGCAGCAGAAAATGAACAATCGGAATGTCCCGAAGTTCGCCCTTTATCACGAAATTGAAACGGCCCGGCAGGTAGCCTTTCAGCAATGGGCCATCGACATAACTGGCGTGATTCGCTACCACGATGCAGTCTGTGGCCGGCAGGTTGTCCCTGCCGATGACGTTAACTTTGACACGTGGCATGGCGAACACAGCCCTGGACGCGAGGGCGGCGAGTTTTTGCCGACGTGCTTTTCCCGGAACGAATAATGCGGTCAGGAGAGCAAGCAGGGCGGCGACGCCAAATGACAGCCAGGCGAGCACTCCCCAGACCGAGTAAAGGCTACGTGTGACCCAGTTCACTTTATGTTAATGCCTTCATTAATCTGTGACAGCGGTCACGCCCGTTGATGTGCATCGTCAGCATACTCAGAATCCTTGGAAAATCCGTCGCTTGGCAATGCTTGGATCTTTCTGCCCGGCGCGACTGATACAACGATCCGGTTTTCGGAACGGCGTATGCTAACAGTCTGCTGGCGCGGTTGGGATAGGCACAGGCATTGCCGCAAAGGATTGCGCGACATACAAGTTGGATCATATGGGCAGTAGCAACAAGACAAGCAAGCCGGAACCAAAGACGGTGCAACGCTCGGAAGAGCTTGTCGACCGTTTTCTTGATGCCATCTGGATGGAACGTGGCCTCTCCAAGAACACGCTGGGCGCCTATCGTGCCGACCTGATGACGCTGGGCCGCGGGCTGTCGGAGTTCGACAAGTCCATCGAAATGGCTGACAAATCCGATCTCCTTGATTTCATCGCGAAACGCGTCGAAAGCGGTGCCAAGCCGCGTTCGACGGCGCGGCAGCTGTCGAGCTTCCGCCGCTTCTTTCGTTACATCATGCGCGAAGGCATGCGGAATTCAGATCCGACGGCAGATATCGAAATGCCGAGAATTGGCCGTTCCCTGCCCAAATCGCTGTCCGAGGACGAAGTCGATTCGCTGCTGAATGCACCGAATACCGACGAACCGCTCGGTCATCGTGACCGCGCCATGCTGGAATTGCTGTATGCAACGGGCCTGCGGGTCTCCGAACTGATTAACCTGCGCCAGTCACAGGTCAACTTCAATCAGGGCGTGCTGCGCATCGTCGGCAAGGGCGATCGCGAGCGCCTGATTCCGCTGGGTGAGGAGTCGCAGCGCTGGCTACAGGAGTTCATCGCCGGTCCGCGCATGGAAATACTGCTCGAGCGCCAGACGGACTACCTGTTTCCGACGCGCCGCGGCAATCGAATGACGCGCCAGGCGTTCTGGCACATCATCAAGCGCTATGCCGAGAAAGCCGGGGTACGCCAGAAAATGTCGCCGCACAGTCTCCGGCACGCCTTTGCCACGCACCTGCTTAATCGTGGCGCAGATTTGCGCGTCGTACAGATGCTGCTGGGTCATAGTGACCTGTCCACGACCCAGATCTACACGCACGTTGCGCGTGAGCGGCTCAAAGAGCTGCATGGCGAGCACCACCCCCGCGGTTGATCCTGCAAGGCAGATAATAAGGCGCCCTTCGGCGGCACCTTTGCTAAAATCACGCGTTTGCGGAACCGGGGTCGAGAATCCGGGTCCACTACTACTCGGCGAAAGCCTTTGCAGGAATGTACATCAATGACTCGTATTAAATTCTGTGGATCGAAATTGCTCGCCATCGTGGCGGTCGTGTTCTGTAGCACGGCTATTGCCGAGGCCGCCGATGATGAGACGGCGCTCGATGAAGTGCGCGCCAAGATGTCCGACATGTTTGAGTCCATCGATCCCGAGAATATTTCGGTCAGCCCGGTCGACGGCTGGTTCACCATTCAGCAGGGGTCGATCATTGCCTATGTTTCCGACGATGGCCGCTACTTGTTACAAGGCGATCTGATCGACCTCGAACGACAGGTCAACCTGAGCGAGCAAAGCCGAAACAACGCCCGGCGCGACCTGATAGCAACGCTGAAAGATGAGGATGCGATTCTGTTTTCGCCAGCCGACGTGAAGTACTCCGTCACGATCTTTACGGATGTTGATTGCACCTACTGCCGCAAGATGCACAGCCAGATCAACGAGTATCTCGACAAGGGCATCCAGGTGCGCTATGCGCTGTACCCACGCAACGGGCCGGCGTCGAAGTCCTGGACCACGTCAGAAAAAGTGTGGTGTGCGAAGGATCGTAACGAGGCGCTCACAAAAGCGAAGCTTGACCGTAAATTTGAGACATCACAGTGTGATTCAGCAATGGTCAGCAACCACTATCGCGTCGGTCGCGATATCGGCCTGAGCGGGACACCCGCAATCGTCCTCGAAGACGGCACGTTGATCGGGGGCTACCTGCCGCCCGCGCAGTTGAGCCAGCGCCTGCAGCAGAACGAAATCAAGCCGGAGTAAGTCAGGAGCGCGAGCGCCTTAGCTCGTGGAAATGCACGCCGTTGTTTCTGCCGCGGTCTTCAAAGTACTTTTTGAGTGCGAACTTGCCGCTCTGAAACGCAATATCGTCCCACGGTACTTCGTCCTGACTGAACAGGCCAACCTCGAGGCTCTCCTCCCCGACGCCGTAATCGCTGACGAGTTTTCCTGAAAAGAAAACATGCACCTGGCCGGCATCGATCACGTCGACAGACGCGAACAGGTGGCTGAGTTCAACCGTCGCGCAAGCCTCTTCCAGGGTCTCCCGGGCGGCGCCACCGGCCATGGTTTCGCCAAGTTCCATGAAACCGGCAGGCACCGTCCAATAGCCGTAGCGCGGTTCGATCGATCGTTTGCAAAGGAGGATCTTGCCATTTCGTTCGGCCACGCAGCCGACCACGATCAGCGGGTTTTGATAATGTACGATGCCGCAGTCGTCGCAGACCCAGCGTTCGTGCGTGTCTCTTTCGGGGGTCTTGCGACTGACGAGTCCCCCGCAGCTTGAGCAATATTTCATGGTAATCCTGTGGTGCCGGGAGGGGGAATCGAACCCCCACTTCCTTTCGGAAACCGGATTTTGAATCCGGCGCGTCTACCAGTTCCGCCATCCCGGCATGTCTTGCTGTACGGGCGCTCGACTACTGCCCCCGCTCGAAAGGCGCACAGTATATGCGCGGATTCGCGCCTGTGCGACCCTTTGCCCCGCAGAAGCATCTAAGATTCCAGGTATGAGCAAGTTTTCGGATATTGAGATCGATCCGGGCATCGTCAAACGAGCAGCGCGGGGCGATGCGCGGGCGCACGAGATCATTTATCGCGCGTTTGCTACCCCGGTCTATTCGATTTGTTTGAGGTTCACGAAAGTTCCGGCACATGCCGAGGACCTCGTACAGGAGACCTTTATCGAAGTCATGCGATCGATCCCCAGGTTTCGCGGTGAGGCTGCGCTGGGCAGCTGGATCCGCCGTATTGCCGTAAGCAAGGCGCTGATGTTCCTGCGCTCCGCCTGGACGAAACGGGGCCAGTCGCTGGGCGACGACTGGCACGACGTTACTGAAGGACAGGCTGCGAGCCACGGCGTGTCGAGCCATCCCGACGATGCGATGGATCTCGATGCGGCATTGGCGCAGCTGCCCGACGTCGCACGCGCCGTCGTCTGGTTGCACGACGTCGAAGGATTCACACACAAGGAAATAGCAGCGCTGATGGGCAAAACCGAGAGCTTTTCGAAGTCGCAGTTGTCTCGTGCGTACATGCGGCTGCGGCCGATGCTCGCAATCGCAGACAGTAATACGCAGCCCGACGGTGCCGTGGCAGGGAGTTACTGAGATGAGCGGTGGCCAGAAGGATGACGAGATGATTTGCGCTTTGACAGCCGATGAACAGGATGCCTTGCGGCACGGGCTCCGTGAGCTTGCAGACACGATGCCGCCGCGAGCCGTCTGGATCCGAATTCGCGAGCAGGCCGAAGCCGAGGGATTGCTGCAGAAGGCGTTTGTGAGCAGGCGCAGGACCTGGTTTGCCGGGGCTGGTGTAGCGGCTGCAGTGCTTTTGGCTGCGCTACTGCTGCCAGGCCGCGTCAATCCGCCGGCCGAGACATTCCCAGTCGTGCCATCAGACCTGCCGACGAACGCAGCCGAGCTCTCGACCTTGCAAACGCTCATGGTGCAGTCGCGGCAGCTCGAAAGTGACCTGCGGTCATTGCCGGACGAACCCCGTGTCATGCGGGCCAGCACGGTTGCAACGATCTCCGACCTGGAGGATCGCATCGCGGCTATCGACTACCAGCTAACCAGCCCGGACGTGCAGATGACGCCCGACGATCAAGAGCTTTTCTGGCGCGAACGCGTCAGGTTGATGAATTCGCTGCTCGCTTTGCGTTATGCGCAAGCGCAACGGGCAGCCTTTTGATGCAGGAGTAACGACAGATGAAGAAGTTGAACGTAGTCTTGGTAGTCGCAGCAGCCCTGCTGTTTGCGAGTCAGGCGCTTGCGCAAAGTGACCAGCAGAACAGTCTGCGCGAAGCCGAGGCCAGGGAGGCAGAAATGGACCGCAGACTTGTGGAAGCGGAAGAGCGCATGGCCGAAGCCGCGCGGCAGATTGCCGAGATCACCGGCAATCGCTTGCCACGTATGGCCGAAATCGAACGGCACTTCGAATTCTCCGATAAGCCGCGGCTCGGTGTCGCGATTGACGGGCAACAGCGAAAGGGGCCGGTGGAAGGCGTTTCAGTGATGGGTGTGACGCCCGGCAGTGCCGCCAGTGATGCGGGTCTGCGGGCCGGCGACGTGATTACAGCGATAAACGGTGAATCACTGAGCGCTGACAAGGCCGATACGGCTAACAAGCGACTGCTCGACTTCATGGAAGGTGTCGAAGCCGGCGATATATTGAAGATTGAGTATCTTCGTGACGGCAAGGTGGGTTCGGTCGAAGTCGAGCCCCGGGCTGTCGCGAGCCACATGTTTGCCTGGCAAGGAGCTGGCGACCGACCTTTTAATGTGCCGGACGTGCCCGACTTGATGGAGAACTTCAAAATGGAATTCGGATTTCCCTGGGCAGGCACGGGCCTCGGTGAGCTGGAACTGGTTGAACTCAACGAGGGCCTTGGCCGGTATTTCGGCACGGCCAGCGGGCTGCTGGTTGTCCGGGCGCCGAAATCCGATGCCTTCGAACTTCAGGAAGGCGACGTGATTCAGAGCATTGATGGCCGGGAACCCAAAGATGTACGTCACGCCATGCGCATATTGAGTTCCTACCAGGGCGGCGAGAAGCTGAAGCTTGGGATCATGCGTGACAAAAAGAAACGCACTCTCGATATCGAGATTCCCGCGGATCAACGCGGCGCGCTGTTCGATGGGCAGGCCTCCACGCCGCGGACCTGAGAGTCGGCGGCGCGGGCGACGCCCAAGCGGAAATCGCCGGGGCGCGCATGGCTTTGCTACCATGCGCGCCCATGCTTCTGTCGGACTTCGACTACGATCTTCCCGATGCGCTAATCGCGCAGTATCCGCCTGCGGATCGCCGCGACAGCCGCCTGCTGGTCGTGGCCGATGGCATCGATGACCACGGCTTTTCCGACCTGCCGACGCTGCTCTGTCCGGGCGACCTGCTGGTATTTAACGACACGCGTGTCATCAGGGCGCGCCTCGCCGCGACAAAGGAAACGGGCGGGCGTGCCGAAATACTGATTGAGCGTGTTGTCGGTGATCGCACGGCGGTTGCGCACATTCGTGCGAGCAAGTCACCGAAAGCAGGCAGCCGCCTGCTCTTGTCCGATGACGCCGCCGCCGAGGTTACCGGCAGGGAAGGCGAGTTCTTCGCGCTGACGTTTTCTGTTGATGTCATGCAGTACCTGGAAAAGTTCGGCGAAATTCCGCTGCCCCCGTATCTGAATCGCGATGCCGACGAGTCAGACATCGATCGCTACCAGACGGTATACGCCAGGGACCCGGGCGCGGTCGCCGCACCGACGGCAGGATTGCACTTCGACGAGGCAATGCTTGCCGAAACGCTGGCTGCGGGCGTTGCGCACGCATGGGTAACGCTGCATGTCGGCGCAGGCACGTTCCAGTCGCTTCGTGACGAGCACATCGAAGAAAACAGGTTGCACAGCGAGCGCGTTGAGGTCGGCCAGCAGTGCTGCGACGCTGTGCGTGCGACGCAGGCCGCGGGCGGTCGCGTCATCGCGGTCGGTACCACCTCCGTGCGTGCACTTGAATCGGCTTCCGCCTCGGGCGAGCTTGCTCCGTTCAACGGTGAGACCGATTTGTTCATTCTGCCCGGATACGAATTTCGCAGCGTCGATGCCATGATCACCAACTTCCACCTGCCACAGTCTTCGCTGTTGATGCTGGTGTCCGCTTTCGCCGGTACAGAACGCATACTGGCTGCCTACCGTCACGCCGTGCGTGAGAAATACCGTTTCTTCAGTTACGGTGATGCGATGTTTCTCACGCCGGGAAAACGGCCATGAAGTTCACCGTCGCCGAAAAGTCGGGCGCGGCACGCTGCGGCAAGCTCGAGTTTCGTCGTGGCGAGGTGCAGACACCGGCATTCATGCCGGTAGGAACCTATGGCACGGTCAAGAGCGTAACGCCGGAAGAAGTTGCAGCAGATGGCGCGCAAATAATCCTCGGCAATACCTTTCACCTTATGCTTCGGCCCGGCGCAGAGATCATCCGCAAGCACGGCGGCTTGCACGAGTTCATGAACTGGCACAAACCGATCCTGACCGACTCGGGCGGGTTCCAGGTGTTTTCGCTGGCCGCGATGCGCAAGCTGTCGGAGGAGGGCGTGCGTTTCCAGTCGCCGGTCAATGGCGACGAGGTTTTCCTGACACCCGAAAAGTCCATCGAGGTTCAGCACGAACTCAACGCCGATGTCACGATGATATTCGACGAATGTACCCCATACCCGGCGAGCGAAAGTGAGGCGCTCTCGTCCATGCAGCTGTCATTGCGCTGGGCGATGCGCAGCCGGCGTCGGTTTGATGAACTCAAGAATGAAGAACCGGATCGCGGTGAGGCGCTTTTTGGCATCGTGCAGGGTGGCATTTACGATGCCCTGCGGCAGGAGTCGCTGCACGGTTTGGCCGATATTGGCTTCGACGGTTACGCAGTCGGGGGCCTGGCCGTTGGCGAACCGGAAAACGAGCGCCATGCTGTACTTGATGCGCTGATGCCGCAAATGCCCGATGCGGCGCCCCGCTACCTCATGGGTGTCGGTACGCCCGTTGATATCGCTGAGGCGGTGCTGCGCGGTATCGACATGTTCGACTGCGTCATACCGACGCGCCATGCCAGGAACGGCCAGCTGTTCACATCACGCGGCACCGTCAAGTTCCGGCATGCGCAGTACCGCGACGATACCGCGCCGCCGGATCCGGACTGCAGCTGCTATACCTGTGCAAATTACAGCCTCTCCTACCTGAGACACCTCGTAAAATGCGGCGAGATACTGGGGCCGCGTCTTGCGACCATTCATAATCTCCATTATTATCAGAAGCTTATGAATGACATCAGGGCTGCGGTTCGTGCCGGGACGCTGCCGGACCTGCTGGCCGGCCTGCGCGCGGCTTACGGGCAGTAGAACGGAAAGGCCAGCAGGCTTGGCTTTTTCGAAGTCGCCCCCACGTTATCGGCTTGTGCCATAATACCGCGCTTGATTTCGGGGCAGTTCCCCGGCACTCCATAAAACGTCAGTTTCAAATTCAATCTCAAATCTTGGATATCTAATGGATTTCTTCATTCAGAACGCATACGCACAGGGCGCGCAGCAGGGTAGCTCGACCAGTTTTTTCATCATGATGGCGGTGATGTTCGCTGCTTTCTATTTCCTGCTGATCAGGCCGCAGCAAAAAAAGCAGAAAGCCCATACAGAGCTTGTATCGGGGCTTTCGGTCGGTGATGAAGTACTTACCGCCGGAGGTATCCTCGGCAAGATCACCGGTGTCAGCGAGCATTACGCCGTAGTCAAGATCAGCGACAGCACGGAAATTAAAATCCAGAAGAACAGCGTGTCGATGGTTGTGCCGAAGGGTACTTACGACGAAGCCTGACGCGGCAACGGCAAACTATTATGAACAAATATCCCTGGTGGCTTAACGCACTGGTTCTCGCCATTCTTTTGGCGGGCTGCCTGCTCGCATTGCCCAATATCTATGGCAGTGTCGAAGCCGTGCAGATCGCGGACAGCGACGGAGTCGATTACAACGAGGCGAAGCTGGAAGAGTTCGTACGCGTTGTCGAAGGCGCCGGCATCACGCCGGAGGCCTCGTATCTGCACGACGGTCGCGCCGTCATTCGATTCGAATCGACCGAAGACCAGGAAACAGCGGGCGAGCGCCTGCGCAGCCAGTACTCGCGCCAGGCCAATGTCGCGACGACCCTGACACCGAAGCTGCCAAAGTGGGTTCGTGACCTCGGGCTCAGCCCGATGAGTCTCGGTCTGGACCTGCGCGGTGGTGTATACGTGCTGCTCGAAGTCGATATGAACACGGCGATCGAAAGTCGAATGGCGTTGTATGAGCAAGACTTCAACGAGCGGCTTCGCGAAGCGCGAATCCGTCACCGCATTGATCTCAGTGAGCGGGTCATCACGATTCGTCTAACCGGCAGCGAAGATGTCCTGGCAGCGCGTGCGATTATCGAGCGCGCGGATCCGGACGTCCTGGTGCTCGATGGGGAAGACGGCGAGTCCCTGACGGTTCGCATGACGGAAACGCAAATCAAGGAACGGCAGGATTTCGCCATTGAGCAAAATCTCACGACGCTGCGCAACCGCGTCAACCAGCTCGGCGTTGCCGAGCCGCTCGTGCAGCGACAGGGTGTTGACCGCATCGTCGTACAGCTACCCGGCGTCCAGGACCCCAATCAGCTCAACAAGATCCTGACCGCCACGGCAACGCTGGAGTTTCGACTCGTCGACCAGTCGGGCGACGAGCCTGGATCGCGCCGTTACCCGGGACGCGGTACCGAAGACGCCCAGATTCTGAAACGCCAGGTCATTGCGTCAGGCGACCAGATCATCGATGCGAAATCGGGATTCAGCGAAGGTCAGCCTGCGGTGTTCATCACGCTCGATTCTGCGGGTGGCGAGCGCATGTTGCAGACGACGATGGAAAACCTGAACAAGCCGATGTCCTCGGTGTTCATTGAAACGCGCCGTGAAACGGTGGTGCGAAATGGCGTTGAGGAGCAGCGCACGATAAAGTTAGAGGAAGTGATCAACACGGCGACGATTCGCGGCGTGTTCAAGAACAGCTTCCAGATCACGGGGCTGACTCCGATCGAGGCACGCGATCTCGCGCTGTTATTGCGTGCCGGTGCGCTGGCGGCGCCCGTTTACAAGATCGATGAGCGCACCATCGGACCCAGCCTCGGCCAGGACAATATCGATCGCGGCTTCAATGCAATCAAGATCGGCTTCCTCGCCGTCATCATATTCATGGTGATCTACTACAGGGCATTCGGGCTGATCGCGAACATCGCGCTTTTTTCGAACCTCGTCTTTATTGTTGCAATGCTGTCATTCCTGCAGGCCTCCCTGACGTTGCCGGGTATTGCGGGCATCGTTTTGACAGTCGGTATGGCCGTCGATGCCAACGTGCTTATATTCGAGCGAATACGCGAAGAAATAGCAGCCGGCGCCTCGCCGCAGAACGCGATTCATTCGGGTTATGAGAAAGCACTGTCGTCGATTACCGATGCCAACGTCACGACGCTGATTGCCGCCATCGTGCTCTTCGGCGTAGGTACCGGACCGATCAAGGGTTTCGCAATTACGCTGATGCTCGGCATCATCACCTCGATGTTCACGGCAATCGTGGGGACGCGTTCCATCGTTAATCTCATTTTCGGCGGCCGCAAACTGACGTCGATTCCGGTCTAGGAAGATACAACGATGAAACTGATCAAAGAAAAGACAAATATCGATTTCCTCGGCCCGACGCGCCGCAAGATCGCGCTGTCAATATCCGCAGTTCTGGTAGTGGTGTCACTGGTATCCCTGGCAACGCGTGGCCTCGAGTTCGGTATCGATTTCACCGGCGGAATACTGCTGGAAGTCGGTTATCCGCAGGCTGCAAATCTCGACGATATCCGAGGCAGCCTCAGTGCTGCAGGTTTTCCGGATGCCCAGGTGCAGCGGTTCGGAAGGGATACCGATGTCCTTGTCCGCCTGCCGCCGCAGCCGGGAAACGAAGCCAGCGAAGTTCGTGAGAAGCTGCAACGGACCCTGCAGTCCAACGGCGAAACGATCGATCTTCGCCGCGTCGAATTTGTCAGCGCACAGGTGGGCAGCGAGCTTGCCGAACGTGGTGCGCTGGCGATGGTCCTCGCGCTGCTCATGATCTTTGTGTATGTCATGATTCGCTTTCAGTGGAAGTTTTCAGCAGGCGCCGTGGCCGCACTCGCACATGATGCGATCGTCACCGTGGGCTTTTTCTCCATCTTCCGCTTCCCGTTCGATCTCACGGTCGTCGCGGCCGTACTCGCCGTAATTGGTTATTCACTAAACGACACGGTCGTTGCGTTCGACCGGATTCGCGAAAACTTTTTCTCGCTGCGCGGTGTGTCGGCAGAACTGGCGATGAACATTTCGATCAATGAGATGCTGGCGCGAACCTTGATTACGGGCCTGACGACCTTGCTCGTGTTGGTTGCACTGTTGGTTCTCGGCGGCGAGTCGATCGCGCCGTTCTCGATTGCCCTTATCGTGGGAATCATCGTAGGTACTTACTCGTCGATTTATACGGCGAGTGCGACGGCGCTGGCGTTGGACGTTAACGCGCAGGATCTTATCGAGCCGGTCAAGGATCCGTCGCTCGTCGACGATCTGCCGTAACACACAACCCACCATTTCTCCTGCCAATCTGACCGCGGCGTCGGCCACTTGCCTCAAGCAATACGATCGGGCAGCGGCGGTGAGTGTGGGTGTGTCTTGCGAAGCGACATCACGTAAGCGCGAGCAAGCAAGATCACCCCGCGATCGGCGCCGCGGTCAGAATGGTGGGCGGCGAAGGCTAGGGCTTCTGCAGGATAGCTTTGATGTCGTTGGCACAGAGTTTGGCGAGGTCCTTGTAGATCTTCGGCGTGCCGCAAAGGATGTGTCCCGTATCGAGATAGTTCTCGCCGCCATCGAGCGCACTCACGATGCCCCCGGCTTCCCGGATGATCAGCGAACCCGCCGCCATGTCCCATGGTGCGAGTCCCGTCTCCCAGAACGCATCGAGGCGCCCGGCCGCGACGTAGCAGAGGTCGAGTGCCGCAGCGCCAGGTCGACGCACGCCGGAGGTATTTCGAACGACTTTGCCCAGCATTCGTAAGTAGGGCTCCAGCTCGCTTTCGGCCTGGCGATAGGGAAAACCCGTGCCGACCAGTGCACGTTCGAGCTCTTTCTGGCCGCTGACGCGGATCTTGTGTTCGTCGAGCTGCGCGCCGTTGCCGCGCGTGGCAGTAAATAACTCCTGGCGCAGCGGGTCGTAAACGACCGCGTGCTCCATACGGCCATTGACCTGCACACCGATCGACACCGCAAACACCGGGAATCTGTGCAGGTAGTTGGTCGTGCCGTCGAGCGGATCGATGATCCAGACAGTGTCGGCATCCTCGTTGCCCTGTGCGCCCGACTCCTCGGCGAGTATGGCGTGATCGGGGTAATGTTTCAGGATGACATCGATGACAGCGCGCTCGGCGGCGCGATCCGCCTCGCTGACGTACTCGTTGTGGCCTTTTTCTTCTACCTTGAGCTTCTCGAGCTTCACCAGGTTTCTGATCAGTGTGCCACCGGCGCGCCGCGCCGCCATTACCGCTACGTTGAGTAGTGCGTGCATGAAACGATTCCGTCAATGTCAAAGAACTGGGCAGATTCGTTGCCGCTGATGTCGCTGGGACTGTCAGGGCACGCCCACGGGGCGCTAGAATACCGGACTTTTAGTGACCTGTCGTCCAGAACGCTGCTTATGTCGATTCGCATTGTCCTTGTCGGAACCACGCACCCCGGAAACATCGGGGCCGCTGCGCGTGCCATGAAGAACATGGGGCTTAGCGATCTTGCGCTCGTCAACCCCCGATATTTTCCACACGAGGACGCCACGGCCCGTGCATCGGGCGCCACCGATATTCTCGACAACGCAATGGTCGTGTCGAGCCTTGCCGATGCGCTGACTGATTGTGTGTACGTCGCGGGCGCGAGCGCTCGATCACGAACCATATGCTGGCCGAGCATGGGACCGCGCGATTGCGCGGAGCGCATGATCAGCGAATGCAGCGAGGGCAAGGTCGCGGCGGTTTTCGGGCCGGAAAAGAGCGGCCTGCATAACGATGACCTCGACCTGTGCCATACGCTGCTGACGATACCGACGGATCCCGGGTTCAGCTCATTGAACCTCGCGATGGCCGTGCAGGTTCTGACCTATGAAATTCGTGTCGCCAGCATGCTGCACGCAGGCCCGGTGTTCGAAAGTGAGGCACCCCCTGCAAGCCATGAGGAAATGGAACATTTTTATACGCACCTCGAACGCGTGCTCAAAGATATTCGATTCCTGGATCCCGAAAATCCGCGGCACCTCATGCGTCGCCTGAGGCGCTTGTTCATCCGTGCGCGCCCGGATAAGAACGAGGCCAACATTCTGCGCGGCATTCTCACGGCCGTTGAAAACAAGCAGAAGCTCGACTGATGGCGAAGGACTTCATTTATCTCGACTACGCGGCGTCAACCCCGGCGGACCCGCGTGTTACGGAGCGCATGCGGGAGTGCCGCGAGTCCGCGTTTGCCAATCCGTCGTCGAATCATGTTGCAGGGCGAATCAGTCGCGCGACTATCGAGCGTGCCGCAGAACAGCTCGCGGCACTGCTAAACGTCAATCCCGGTTCTCTGATCTGGACCTCGGGCGCGACCGAGTCGGATAACCTCGGGATAGCCGGCGCAGCGAGGTTCCGGTCGCATCGAGGAAAACACCTTGTCACGCTGCTGACTGAGCATAAAGCCGTCACCGATGTGTTTCGCATGCTCGAGAAACAGGGATTCGAGGTGACCTGGCTCAAGCCGGATGACGACGGACGCCTGCAACCGGCAACATTCGCGTGCGCGCTGCGCGAGGACACGCAGCTGGCATCTGTCATGTACGTCAATAACGAAACGGGCGTCATGCAGGACATCGCGGCCATAGGCTCAATCTGTCGCGAGCATGACGTCTTGTTTCACGTCGACGCGGCGCAGGCGGTCGGCAAGATTCCGATTGACCTGCAGGCGCTTCCGGTCGACCTGCTGTCGTTAACGGCACACAAGTTCTACGGTCCAAAAGGCATTGGTGCCCTTTATATTGCCAACCGTCCCGGCTGCCGCGTTGAGCCAATACTGTTCGGCGGCGGGCAGCAGCAGCGGATTCGGCCGGGGACCCTGCCGGCCGACCTCATCGCAGGACTCGGTCTCGCGGCCGAGATCGCCCAGTCGCGGATCGAGGCAGATCTCGGCCACCTGGATAAACTGCGCCGCCGGCTATGGGCCGGCATTCGGGATGTCGACGGCGTACTCGTCAACGGCGACGTCGAATCCGGTTTCCCGGGCATCCTCAATGTCAGCGTATCGGACGTCGAGGGAGAAAGCCTGCTGCTGGAACTGGAGCCCATATGCGTGGCGACGGGATCGGCCTGCAATTCGAAGAGCCAGGAGCCCTCCTATGTGCTGCGCGCGCTGGGACGCAGCGACCTGCTGGCGCAGAGCGCGATCCGCTTCAGCATGGGTCGGCCGACCACCGGGGATGAGGTCGATTATGCGGCCCGGCGCTACTGCGAAGCGGTAGCGCGACTGCGGCGCCTGGCACCCGGTGCCGCCCTGTGAGCGGCGATCCTTACAGTGCGCTGGTCAGGGACTTATTCGCTGATACCGCGCATGCCGGTGATTTGCCCGGCGGCGTCACGGCGGATATCGACGCGCAGGGCGTTCGCGTGAGGCTCTCCGCGACGCAGGACAAGGGGCGCATACGGTCTCTCAGGTTCCGCGCCTGGGGCTGCCCGCACGTGATCGCCGCCTGCGAGCGCTTCTGTTCCCGCTACGAGGGCAGGCCTCGCGAGAGCCTCGGCGAGTTTCGGGCGGCGGACATAATGCGCGATCTGTCTGTACCTGTGGAGAAAACGGGACGTATACTTGTCCTAGAGGACGCGGTGCGGTCGCTTGGGCGGAGTTTTGGCGGCGGTTCTGCACCCTGAAATAGTCGTATTCAAAGAGAGACTTAAATGGCGATATCGCTTACCCGTTCGGCCGCTGATCGCGTCCGTACCCACCTCGACCAGCGCGGCTCGGGAATCGGCCTGCGCCTGGGAGTGACGCAAACCGGCTGTTCCGGCTCTTCCTATGTCATTAACTATGCCGACGAGATTGCCGACGCCGACGTCGTTTTTGAAGACAAGGGCGTCAAGGTCGTGGTGGATCCCGAAGCCCTGCAACTGATCGACGGTACCGAGGTCGACTTCGTCAAGAACGGCCTCAACGAGGCCTTCAGCTTCCGAAATCCCAATATTTCGGGCGAATGCGGCTGCGGCGAAAGCTTCAACGTCTGAAAGTGCCGTAGTAGTATTAACGGTTAGCATCGATTCGCCCGGCCAAATTGCCGGGTGCCCACTACCACCTGCAAACAACAGCATTAAAGGAAGCAATACATGGCCGTTGAACAAACGTTGTCCATCATCAAGCCCGATGGCGTGCAAAAGAACCTGATCGGAGAGATCTACAGCCGTTTCGAGAAAGCCGGGCTGGAGATTGTTGCCGCACGCATGATGCATTTAACGAAGGAGCAGGCGCAGGGATTTTATGCCGTGCACAAGAAACGACCGTTCTTCAAGGACCTGGTCAGCTACATGACCTCGGGTCCCGTCATTGTACAGGCGCTGCGTGGCGAAAATGCGATTGCCCGCAACCGCGAAATCATGGGCGCAACCAATCCGGCGGATGCTGAGCCAGGCACTATTCGTGCGGACTATGCGGCGAGCATTGAGGAAAATGTCGTACACGGGTCGGATGCCGCCGACACGGCTGCTGTCGAAATCGCGTATTTCTTTGGCGACGACGGCGTGTGCCCGAGGACCCGCTGAGCGGAGCCGAGACCATGCCTTCCACCGCAAGCAAAATAAACCTGCTGGGATTGTCGCAAGATGATCTCGAGCGGGTTTTCGCAGCGCACGGCGAAAAAGCGTTTCGCGCGCGGCAGCTTATGCAGTGGATTTATCAGCGAGGCGTTACCCGTTTCGACGAAATGACGGATCTTGCCAAGACATCGCGCGAGTGGTTGAACGCAGAGACCGAAGTAGCGTTTCCCGAAGTGCTGTCACGGCATGACTCGATTGACGGCACGGTAAAGTGGCTATTCGCGAGCGGTTCGGGGCAGGCTGTTGAAACCGTTTTCATCCCGGAAGCCGGTCGTGGCACGCTTTGCATTTCGTCGCAGGTCGGCTGTGCGCTCGATTGCGCGTTCTGTGCAACCGGCGCCCAGGGTTTTAACCGCAATCTCTCGAGCGCCGAAATTATTGGTCAGGTGTGGCACGCGATTCAGGAACTGCCGCGACGTGACAATGGCGAACCCGCGGTAACAAACGTTGTCTTTATGGGCATGGGCGAGCCACTCGCGAACTACCGGAATGTCGTCCCGGTCCTGAAACTACTCGTGTCCGACCTGGCTTTCGGCCTGTCGCGACGTCGCGTAACGCTCAGCACCTCCGGCATTGTGCCGCTCATAGAAAAGCTCGGCGATGACTGCAACGTGTCGCTCGCCGTATCGCTGCACGCGCCGAACGATGAGCTGCGGGACGACATTGTTCCGATAAACAAGCTGCATCCGATCGCTGCATTACTCGCGACGTGCTGGGCATACACGGCTAAGCACGCGAACCGTTTCATCACGTTTGAATACGTGATGCTGCGCGGTGTCAATGATTCGCTGGCGCATGCAGACGAGCTTGTCGAGTTACTGCAAGACAAGCCGGCCAAGATAAATCTGATTCCGTTCAATCCTTTCCCGGGCACCCGATTCAAGCGATCATCGGCCGATACGATTCGGCATTTTCAAACACGCCTGCGGCAGCGAGGGCTGGTAGCGACGACGCGAAAGACACGCGGGGACGATATTGACGCGGCGTGCGGACAGCTCGCCGGCAAAGTCAGCGATCGTGTGCGCAGACCATTGGGACAGAAATTGATTGCTGACAAAAAGTCACGCAAGTCGAACACAAGGATGGCTTCAGCATGAAAAAGAACAAACTGATAGTGTCAGCGGCGGCGTGTATTCTGCTGCTGACAGCATGTATATCGTCAACTACGGGACGCGCGCCACCGGAAAAAGACGAAGCCGATGCGGCGCAGTTGAATTATCAATTGGGCGCCCGGTACTACAAGAACGGTAACTACGAGCTGGCGCGCGACCGGCTGCTATTGTCGCTCGAATTGAACCCAAAGAGCGCCGTTACGCACTCGACGCTGGCTTTGACATACGAGGCACTTGGTAATCTGCGCCTGGCGACCGAGTCCTACGAACAAGCAGTTCGACTGGAGCCACGGAACTTTGGTGTGCAAAACACCTACGCCGTATTTCTTTGCAACCAGCGGGACTTTGCTGGCGCGATGAAGAGTTTCGATAAGGCCGCTGGTCACCCGGAAAACGACGACGCAGAGGTGACGTTGACAAATGCCGGTGTCTGCATGGTACAGAAGCCCGATTTGGCGGCGGCCGAGAGTTACTTCCGCAAGGCGCTGGATCGCAAGTCCAACTACCCGGATGCGCTTTTGCAGCTATGCCTCCTGAAATTCAAGCAAGAAGATTACCTCGGGTCGAGGGCCTTCCTGCAGAGGTTTGTTGTCAATGGAAAGACGACAGCCGGCGTTCTTTACCTGGGTGCGCAGATCGAACAGAAGCTGGGTGATGAGCGCGCTCGTACGGAGTTCGTCAACCAGTTATTGCAGAATTTCCCGACATCACCGGAAGCAAGAAAGGTCCTGGAAAGCGGATAGGATGAGCGACGTCATCGACAATTCGGACGACGAGTCATCAGCGAGTGAGCCTGAGGGCCCGCTGGGTGGTGAGCGCCTGGCCGAGGCACGTCGCGCGCAGCAGATCTCGGTCCTTGAGATTGCCAAGGAATTACACCTGGATGAACCCAAGGTGCGCGCACTCGAACGCAATGAGTTCGATGTGCTCGGCGCGCCTGTGTTTGCGAAGGGGCACTTGCGCAAATACGCACAGCTGGTGCAGGTCGATGCAAACGACGTCATGGCTGACTACTATCAGTTGAGCCGCGCGTCGGCCATGCCGCCGGTCATTGCAACGCGGCCGCGGCCACGTCGTGAGATGTCGCCTGGTCCATGGATCGCGGTAATTGTCGTCATCGTTGTTGTCGCAACAGCCTACTGGTGGTTCACATCGCAGCCTGTTGTCGGAGAGCCGCCGCCGCAGGAATCGGCGCCGCAGGAATCGATGCCGCAGGAATCGATGCCGGAGGAAGCAATGCCTGAGGAGACGATGCCGGCATCCGAACCGGAGTCATTGCCGTTGCCAGAGCGGCAAGACTTCGAGGCAACGGATGATGATTCGGCCGTGCTCCAGTCAGCTGCAGACACAGTGGAAACTCCTGATGAAGGGCCCGGGCAAGCGCCAGAACCGGGCGAGGGCCAGATGCAAATGCTGATTACCTACAGCGGCGATTGCTGGACGGAAATTTCGGATGCCAACGGGCGCAGACTGTTTTTCGGTCTTGGCACTGACGGCCGGACGGTTGACCTTAGCGGTGAAGCGCCGTTCAACGTACTTTTCGGCGACGCCGCCAATGTCAGCATTCGGATTAACGGCGTCGAACGTGCCATATCGGCTGCGGAGCGGCGCGGTAACACGGCACGATTAACCGTTTCGGGTTCCTGAAGACACGTGAAAGCCAGGGCAATTCGTGGAATGAACGACATCCTGCCGGAGGTCTCGGGAACCTGGCGGTACCTCGAATCTGTGGTCCAGGAGATTGTGCACTCCTACGGCTATTCCGAAATCCGCTTGCCATTGCTCGAGTACACGGAGCTGTTTCAGCGCTCGATCGGCGAAGTAACTGACATTGTTGAGAAAGAGATGTACACGTTTCTGGATCGCAATGGCGAAAGCCTGACGCTGCGCCCGGAGGCCACCGCGAGCGTCGTTCGCGCTGGCATGACCAACGGCCTGTTGCACAATCAGCGTCAGAAGCTCTGGACCTCCGGTCCGATGTTCCGTTACGAGAAACCACAAAAAGGCCGGTATCGGCAGTTCCACCAGTTTGATGTCGAAGCGCTGGGCTATGACGGCCCGGATGTCGACGCGGAACTGATCATCATGACGGCGCGACTCTGGCAGCGACTCGGCATGTCGCGCCTGGAGCTGCAAATCAACTCGCTGGGAATGCCTGAATCGCGGCTACGGTACCGGGCGGCGTTGATCGAGTACTTCAATGGCGTGAAAAGTCAGCTGGATGAGGATAGTATTCGCCGGCTCGAGCAAAACCCGCTCAGAATTCTCGACAGCAAGAACCCGGACATGCGGGCCATTATTGAAGCCGCCCCGGTCATGCTGGACTATCTCGACAAGGTGTCGACGATGCATTTTGAGGGGCTTAAGGGCTTACTGGAGGCGGCCGGCGTGGCGTACACGATCAATCCACGGCTGGTGCGTGGCCTCGATTACTATTCGCGCACCGTGTTCGAGTGGGTGACGGATGCGCTGGGATCACAGGGTGCGGTGTGCTCGGGTGGTCGTTATGACGGTCTCGTCGAGAAACTCGGCGGTCGGCCTACGCCGGCGATTGGGTGGGCAATGGGTATCGAGCGTTTCGTTGCTTTGTACGAGGCGTGTGGGGGTGAGGCGCCACATCAGCACGCGGATGTCTATGTTGCGGCTGTTGGCGAGGGCACGCTAACGCGGGCGTTCGCGCTGGCCGAAGAGCTGCGGGACAAGATACCTGGCATATGTGTGGACATGAACCTGGGCGGCGGCAGCTTCAAATCTCAAATGAAGCGTGCCGACAAGAGTAACGCGACGTATGCATTGATATTGGGTGAACGAGAACTCGTTGAAGGGCGCATTGGGATCAAGCCGCTGCGCAGCAAAGAGGAACAGGAAAGTGTTGCGCTGGACGAACTGGCAGCGACATTGATTGACAGGTTGAACTAAGCGCCGGGGGATCCCGACGCACAGCAAAAAAAGGCAGTTTCGTGGACGATTTACTTTCAGAAAAAGAACAGATTGAACAACTTCGCTCGTGGTGGTCGGAGTACGGCGGCTATGTCATTGTCGGCGTGGCCGCAGGCGCACTGCTGTTGTTTGGCTTCAATTACTATGAGAACAGCAAGCTCACGGCTCAGCTCGAGGCATCAGCATTGTATGAGAAGCTGACGAATCATGTCGTTGAGGGGAACCTCGACGATGCGGAAATTGTTGCCGACAAACTTGTCACGTTGTTTGCGGAAACGAGTTACGCAGCGCAGTCAAGACTTGCCATGGCGCGACTGTACATGGACAGGAATCGTGACCAGGATGCGGCCGACGCGCTTAGCGACCTGTTGGCCGCTGCGGCCAGCGAGGAGCTTAAAGCCGTCGCTCGCGTGCGCCTGGCGCGAATTCTGATATACCAGGACAAGCCTCAGGACGTCGTCGACCTCCTCGAAGGCCAGGACAACCCGGCGTTTGCGGCCACCTACGGCGAAATTCTTGGTGATGCATACCTCGCGATGGGCCGCATCGCGGACGCGCAGGCGGCTTACCAACGGGTACTGATGGATCCTCTTTCGCAAGGCACGGTTGACCAGCAGCTTGTGCAATGGAAAGCGCTGGACTTGCCCGAAGTATCGATGCAGGAGCCTGCAGCCGAGCCCGCCGCTGAGCCTGCAGCTGATGACACGGTTGCATCCGGCGAGTCGGATGATGTCGTCGAGGCTCCTGAGTGAACAAAGCTTGGCGTATCGTCGGCTTGATATCGGCAGCGTCGGTGCTGGCATCCTGTGGAATATTCGGCGGCAAGGACAAAGAGCTGGAGCCGAAAGCACTGGTCGACATTCAACAAACACTTAAGATCAAGCGATTGTGGAGTTCGAAAGTCGGTGGCGATTCCGAGTTTCTGCGCATCGCTTTGCGACCTGTTGGAGATGGCAGTCGCATTTACGCCGCGGGTCACGATGGAGTTGTGTCTGCCTTCGATCCGCAGAATGGTAAACAGATCTGGAGAACCAAGATCGGCATGCCGCTCTCGGCGGGACCGGCCGTGGGCGAAGGCCGCGTGGTGGTTGTCTCCAAAGACGGTCACGCCATTTGCCTTGATTCAGCTTCCGGAGTGGAGCAGTGGCGCGTTGAACTGGATGGCGAATCGCTCGCACGTCCGCTCATCAACGGCGAGTCCGTCGTTCTGCAGACGATCGATAATCGCATGCGCGCGCTGTCGATCTACGACGGGCAGGAACTCTGGGCACTGGAACAGTCGACGCCCGCGCTGACGATGCGTGGATCTGCGGATCCTGTGCTGGTCGGCAACACGGTAATCGGCGGTTTCGACAACGGCCGCCTGGTTGCCGCCAACCTGAGCAGCGGCGACATAGTCTGGGAGTCCATGCTGTCGCCGCCCAAAGGCAGATCAGATCTTGATCGCCTTTCTGACATCGATGGCTCGATCGAGGTTGTTGGCCAGGACGTCTATGCGGCGGGTTACCAGGGGCGCCTCGCGGCCGTTGCGTCAGAGTCCGGGCAAGTACTCTGGAGTCGTCAAATTTCCTCTTATGAGGGTGTGGCCGCCGACTGGAACAGTGTCTATACGGCGACCGCGGACGGCGAAATTGTCGCGCTATCACGGCGGGATGGCACCGAGACCTGGCGCAACAGCGACCTGCTGCGCCGCGAACCAACGCTGCCGATTCCGTTTCATACGACGGTCGCCGTCGGCGACCTCGAGGGCTATGTGCATTTCTTCAGCAATTTGAACGGCACCGCCGTTGCACGTATCAGGCTCGGGAATTCCGCAATTACAGCTGCCCCCGTGGTTGTCGCGAACCGGCTGTACGTACAGAGCGATTCCGGCAGCATTGCCGCCTACGAAGTTGTCGAGGTTCGGCCGAAACGCCAGGCTCCCGACGTCGCAGCCGACGAATCCTGACCGGCCGCGGTGAAGGCGCGAGATCATGCTTCCCGTCATTGCCCTGATTGGCCGACCCAATGTCGGAAAATCGACCTTATTCAATCGCCTTACGCGCTCGCGTGATGCGCTGGTTGCCGATTATCCGGGTCTAACGCGCGACCGCCAGTACGGTTTCGGCAAGCTCGGGTCCATTCCCTACCTCGTTATCGACACGGGTGGCGTCGCCGGTGGTGAGGTCGGCATTGCAGAGGCGATGGTCGGGCAGACCGTGCGCGCCCTTCAGGAAGCGGATGCCGCGATCATCATGGTGGATGGCCGCAGCGGGCTCACGGCGGCAGACGAGCACGTAGCCGAGCTTGCGCGAAAGCATGCCAGGAAAACCTGGTTGGCAGTCAACAAGGCCGAAGGTCTCGACGCGGATCTCGCCAGCGGAGAGTTTCACGGCCTCGGCCTCGGTGAACCCATCGCCGTTTCTGCGGCGCATGGCGATCGCATCGGCGCGCTGATCGACGCAGTACTCAGTGACTTCGAGGCAGAGGCACCGGATGAGGGAATTGACGATGACGACAAAGAGCTGCGTATCGCCGTCATCGGGCGGCCCAACGTTGGCAAATCAACATTGGCCAACCGACTGCTAGGTGAGGAGCGGCTCGTCGTATTCGACCAGCCCGGCACCACACGAGATAGCGTTGCCGTGCCTTTCGAACGTAACGATCGCAAGTATTTGCTGATCGACACAGCCGGCATCCGTCGCAAGTCGAGGGTGCATGAGGCGATTGAAAAATTCAGCATCATCAAGGCGCTGCAGGCAATCGAGCAGGCACAGGTTGTTATTGCCGTGCTTGATGCACAGGAAGGCATCACCGAGCAGGATGTCAGTTTGCTGGGCCTCGTGCTCGAGCGGGGCAGGGCACTCGTTGTCGTGACCAACAAGTGGGATGGCTTGTCAGCCTATGAGCGCAAGCGCATCCGCGATGAGCTGGACCGACGCCTGCCGTTCCTGGACTTCGCGGAGCGAATCACGATCTCGGCACTGCACGGCACCGCCGTTGGCGATCTGTTGCCGGCGGTTGAACGCGCCTTTCGTGCCGCCAACAAGGATCTTTCAACGACTGAACTAACGCGGGAGCTGGAGAGTGCCGTCATGGCGCACCCGCCGCCCATGGTGCGTGGCAGGCGCATTCGGCTGCGCTACGCGCACCAGGGCGGTCGTAATCCGCCTGTCATCGTGATTCATGGCAACCAGACCGACAAGTTGCCGGAGTCCTACCGACGCTACCTGGTAAACCGCTTCCGCAAGGCGTTCAAGCTCAAAGGCACACCGGTTCGCCTGGCGTTCAAGACGAGCTCAAATCCGTTCAAGGGCAAGCGCAACAAGCTGACCCCGCGGCAGGAACGCAGTCGCAAGCGCCTGATGAAACGCGTCAAGAAGTAATTGCGACGTTATACTGCGTCGCAATGAGGAACCCGCTATGAGTTCGGCACGAAAAAGCGTCACGTTCGAAAGTCAGTTTCGCATGCACCGGGCGGGCTCGATCGAGTCGCCGACTTTGGCCTACGAAACGTGGGGCGAACTTAACGACGCCAAAGACAACGCGATCCTCATATTCACGGGGCTGTCGCCATCTGCCCATGCAGCGTCATGCGCGGAAGACCCGACGCCGGGTTGGTGGGAAGAGATGATCGGCTCCGGGCTGCCGCTCGACTCGGATCGCTTTTTCGTTATCTGTGTCAATTCCCTGGGCAGTTGTTTTGGATCCACGGGACCGGCCTCTGTTGATCCACGGACAGGCGAGCTTTATCGCCTCGGTTTTCCGGTGCTGACGCTGGAAGATATTGCCGAGTCCGCCTGGCTGGTCGTCAAAGAACTTGGCATCCAGCAGCTGCATTCAGTCGTCGGCTGCTCGATGGGCGGTATGACCGGGCTCGCGCTGTGCGTGCGTCACCCGGAGTCAACGCGATCGTTTGTATCAATCTCATCGGCCACTCGCGCCATGCCGTTTTCGATCGCCGTGCGTTCGCTGCAGCGGGAGTTGATTCGTTCGGACCCGAAATGGAAAAAAGGCGCTTACAAAGTAGGCGATCCGCCGATTATGGGTCAGCGACTGGCGCGCAAGCTCGGCATGATTACCTACCGCTCGGCCGAGGAGTGGGCGCTGCGATTCGGGCGAGAACGCTCGACGACGCACGCCCGCATAGAGGACATGTTCGTGGCTGAGTTCGCGGTCGAATCGTACCTCGAAAATCTAGCAAACAAATTTACCGGCACTTTCGACCCTAACTGCTACCTGTACCTGTCACATGCTTCGGATCTTTTTGACCTTGCCGAGTACGGCGGCTCATTGAAATCGGGATTCAAGCGCCTGAATCTCGAACGAGTGCTGGTTATCGGTGTACGAACGGACATCCTTTTTCCACTTGCGCAGCAGCGCGAACTGGCGGCGGGTTTTTCTGAGGTATGCAGGGATACACAGCTCGTTGAGCTGGACTGCATTCGCGGTCACGATTCGTTTCTTGTGGAAATGGACGCGTTCCGGCCCGTAATTTGCGAATTCTTCGACGCCTGTCCGCCACTCACAGCTGTGGCAACAGAATAGCCGGATCCACGGCTGTGCCATTCAGGTAGGTGCCGAAGTGCAGGTGCGGGCCGGTGACGCGCCCTGTGGCGCCGACCGCACCGATCACGTCGCCGGTAGTGACCGCCTGACCTGGCTCCACGGCGATGTTGCTCAGGTGGCAGTACATCGTCACGAACCCCTGGCCATGGTCGATGATCACGGTACTGCCATTGAAGAAGAAGTCGCCCGTTGTTGCGACGATGCCGCTACGCGGCGCGGTGATCGGTGTCCCGGAATTCGCCGCGATGTCCATTCCCTTGTGCGGCGCGCGCGGTTGCTCGTTGAAAAAACGCCGCAATCCGAAACTCGAGCTTCGCGGCCCATCCACCGGTGCTTCCAATGCGATTCCGGTAGCAGTGGTTTGCCGAAAAAGACCCAGTGCGGCATCAATGATCTTGCGTTCACGAGCAATCCGGTCGAGCTGCTGCTGGTCGGGCGTCACGTGGCTCTTGTTCTTTACGGTCAATCGCTGTTCACGATACGTGTGCGGAACGATGTCGACGAAAATATCGTTGTCGCCAACTCGTATCGATAATGCGCCGGACTTCGTGTCCAGAGGGATGCCGACAACGGCGTGCCAGCGACCGTTATTGTTCATTATCAACAGCGGCCTGTCGTCGAAAGCAACGGTCGGCTGCGGCTCGTTTGCGCTGCCAACGTCGACGATTGCGATGCCGCCAGGCCAGGGCGAGTGCTCCGGCACAGCGTACGCCATTTCAACAAGCACAACCGTCCACACCAACGTCCAGCGAAGGAGTAAGAGAACGCGCCTAGTCACGGTCAATAACCTTGCTGACGGTCGCCACAAGTTCGCCTTTTGAGAGACGCGCGCGGATTTCATCGCCGCGCCCGACGTCCCTGGCTCGCAGTACTACCCTGTTGCTGCTCGCCTCGGTAACGATCGCGTAACCCCGGTCGAGCGTGGCGAGCGGGCTGACCGAATGCAGCGCGCGGCCGAGCAGGGAGGCGCGATGGTCAGCGGTCGACACGATTGTGCGGGTAACCGTAGCCAGCCGCTGCCGAAGTGCGGCGAGATGAGCAATGCTGCGTTGCACCGACATCGCGGGTGACAGCTGCACAAGCCGACCGCGAATTGTCTGCAGCCGATTGTTTTCCTGCAGCCGCCGCTGGCGCATGGCCGAGGCGAGGCGACCCATATTCTCACGCAGCGAGTCC
>JBATHK010000012.1:0-39133 GCA_049666725.1 Woeseiaceae bacterium | reverse complement strand
GCGTTCTTCCAGTATCTTGACAGCTCCGGTTTGTCAGCATACGCAGGGGGTATCGCGCCGCGTAACAGCTTTACCAGCGACTGGTGGACCAAGTTTGATGTCAGGATTGAACAAGAGCTGCCTGGCTTTGCTTCCGAGCACCGTTTCGCCGCGTTCCTGGTTATTGAGAATATTGGCAATTTGATAAACGATGAGTGGGGCGTGTTGTACGAAGCCGATTTTCCTCGTTACCAGAGCATCGTCGACGCAGATATTGTTGGTAACCAGTACGAGTTTAATTCGTTCTTCACGCCGGACGGACAAAGTCGTGCTGCAGATGCGTCGCTTTGGGAGATGCGATTCGGCGTCACTTATCGGTTCTGATTACTTCGTTGTCAGATCAAAAGGGCGGCCTTTGGCCGCCCTTTTTTTTGGGGACATTCTTATTTTAATGCACTAGTACGTTAAATTAAGAATGTCCCCATCCGTTTATGCGTGAAGCTGGGCCTCGACCAGCTTGATTTCAGTGTCCTCCGGATCATTGTTGATGCGGAAACCGAGCGAGCCAACCAACTCGAGCATCCTCTTGTTGCTGCTCAACACCTGGCCGTCCATGGTGTCCAGGTCCCGACCCCGCGCGATCTCCATCAGGTTCTGCATCAGGTGATGACCGATACCGCGGCCTTGCCAGCGGTCTGACACGACAAGCGCGAATTCGCAGCTCTTCTTGTCCATATTGGTCGTGTAGCGCGCGACACCGATTTGCTCCTCGGTTGCGCCTTTCGATACGACCGCAATCAGCGCCATGTCATTGTGGTAGTCGATCTGCGTAAACCGGACCAGCATTTCCTGGCTCAGTTCCTGCAGTGAATTCATGAAACGAAAATACTTGGCCTGAGGCGACAGGTCACGCACGAACTGCGCTTCAATCTCGGCGTCTTCCGGCCGAATCGGACGAATGACCATGTCGGTGCCGTCGTTCAACTGGATCTTCTTCACGAGGTGCGCCGGATACGGGTGTATGGCGAGATGGTGATAGGGATCGGTCGAAGGCTCCGGATAGTCGACAACGAGACGCGCATCGACAGCAACGATCCCCTTCTCATCCATGATCAGCGGGTTGATGTCCATTTCCTGTATCCAGGGCAGCTCACAGGCCATGCTGGAAACGGCGAGCAGCACATCGACCAGTTGATCCATATCTACGGGCGGCATCTGACGAAACTGGCCCAGCAGCCGGGAAACCTTCGTGCGATTGATAAGATCCAGCGCGAGGCGGCGATTCAGTGGAGGCAGGGAAATGGCTGAGTCGCCCATGACCTCCACGCTGGTACCGCCACTGCCGAAACTGATGACAGGGCCGAACACCGGGTCGCGGATAACTCCGATCATGAGTTCCCTGCCATTTGAACTCCGGTACATCTTTTCAATCGTCACGCCGGCGATCTTCGCGTCGGGGACCTTCAGAATGACCTGGTCGATCAGCTGCCGGTAGGCGCCGCGGACTTCCTGCGCAGAATTGATATTGAGCCTCACTCCGCCGGCATCGGACTTGTGAGAGATGTCGTTGGAAAGCACTTTCATAGCGATCGGAAATCCGATTGACTGGGCGATGACCAGCGCTTCATTAGCCGAATGGGCGACCCCGTTTCGCACGGTCAGTATGCGAAACGCGTTCAGCACTGCCATCGACTCGGGCTCGGTCAGGACACTTCGCTGCTCCGTCAGAACACCCTCGATGATCATGCGCGCGCCTTCGGTATCCGGCGGTTCCTGACCTCTCGTCAGCCTGGCAGGCGTTTGCAGCAGCAGCCGCTGATTGCGGTTGTACCGCGCAAGGTAGGAAAACGCATCGACAGCGTTTTCCAGCATGCGAAAACTGGGAACACGAGCAGTATTAAAGAGCTTCCGCGCTGCCTCTACCTGGCCCCCGCCCATCCAGCTGGTCATGATCGGTTTCTTGTTTTTCTGGGCAGACTTGATGACCGCTTCGGCCACTTCAGTCGGCCGCGTCATGGCCTGAGGTGTCAGGATTACGATGGCGCCGTCTACGCCGGGATCTGCAAGGCAAATGTCCAGCGCCTGTTCATAGCGTTCCGGCGGCGCATCACCGATGATGTCGACAGGGTTGTTGTGGGACCAGACATCGGGCAGCACCTCGTTGAGGGCGGCCATGGTATCGGCTGCAAGCTCGCTCAACTCGATGCCCTGGTCCGTCGCCCGGTCGGCCGCCATCACACCGGGGCCGCCGCCGTTGGTGATAATGACAAGTCGCTCGGACGCTCCACGGTAATGCAAGGAAGACAGCGCTTTAGCGGAAGAAAACAGCTGGCTAATGGTTTCAACCCGCAGTACACCGGAGCGTGACAGGGCGGCAGAAAACGTCGCGTCACTCCCGACCAAAGCCCCCGTGTGCGACATGGAAGCCTCGGCACCCGCCGCATGACGACCGACCTTGAGTGCTATGACCGGTTTGATGCGTGCCGCTGCGCGCAGGCTGCTCATGAAACGCCGCGAGTCCTTGATGCCCTCGATGTAAAGCAGGATGGCCTTCGTGTGCGGATCGGACACGAGATAGTCCAGGAAGTCACCAAAATCGAGGTCCGCGGCTATACCCGTGGACACAACGGCCGAGAAACCGATGTCGTTCGCCTCAGCCCAGTCAAGAATGGCGGTACAAATGGCACCCGATTGTGACACCAACGCCAGGTTTCCAGGCTGCGCATCGTTGTTCCCGAAGGTGATGTTGAGGCCAATGTCCGGTCGGATGAGCCCTAAGCAGTTGGGGCCCATGAGACGAATGCCATACTGGCTGACCAGCCGGGTCACGCGGTCTTCGAGCCGCCGTCCTTCCTTGCCGGTTTCGCGAAAACCGGCCGACAATATCAGCATCATCTTGACGCCGCGCTCGCCGCAGGCCTCAACGATTGCGGGGATGCTGCTCGCAGGAGTCGCAACAACCACGAGGTCAACCAGTTCGTCAATTTCGTCCAGCGATGAGTACGCCTTCTCGCCCTGCACTACGTCACGCTTCGAATTGATCGCGTAGATGCGGCCCTTGAAGCCCGAACTCATGAGGTTCTTGAAGACGACGCCACCAACAGAATCCACTCTGTCGCTCGCGCCGTACAGTGCGACGCTCTCCGGTGTAAAAAGAGAGGCCAGGTAGTGCGTGTTCATCGTCAATGTTTTCTCCGGGTTCCTGTTGCCGCCGCGACCTTATAAACTAGCCTGAGATCCCCCCACAATAAGGGAAAATAACATTGGCTATTGCCTACGTCAGTCACCCGGAATGTCTGCAACATGATACCAGCGAGGGCCATCCTGAAAACGCACGACGCATTTCGGCAATCAAAGATCAACTCGTTGCTACGGGCCTGCTGGATGTGCTGCGCCATTTCGATGCGCCGGAGGCGACGGTGGACCAGCTGCAGCGCGTGCATACGGCCGCGTATCTAGAGGCACTGGCGGCGCTGTCACCCGCGAGTGGCTACGTGCGCGTTGATCCGGATACGATCATCGGCCCGGGATCCCTGCAGGCAGCGCGGCGGGCCGCCGGCGCGGTTGTTGCCGCGACCGACCTTGTGCTGAGCGGTGAGATGGAATCAGCCTTCTGCTGCGTGCGACCACCGGGGCATCATGCTGAAAGCAAGCGTGGCATGGGTTTTTGCCTGTACAACAATATCGCCGTGGGCGCGGCGCATGCACTGGCAACTCATAGGTTGGCGAGAATCGCGATCGTCGATTTCGACGTGCACCATGGCAATGGTACCGAAGATATCTTCAAGGACGAGAATCGAGTGCTGTTCTGTTCAACGTTTCAGCATCCTTTCTACCCATTCACCGCTTTACTCGAACCAGCCGTCAATCGCGTCAATGTTCCCATGCAGGCAGGTGCCGGGAGTGACGAATTTCGTGCGGCCGTCAGCGATCACTGGCTGCCTGCGCTCGACGAGTTCGCGCCGGACATTGTATTTGTTTCAGCGGGCTTCGATGCGCACAGGGATGACGATATGTCTCAGATCAACCTCACCGATGCCGATTTCACCTGGGTGACAGAACGAATTGTCGAGGTTGCTGCAAAGTCGGCATCCGGTCGCGTTGTCTCCACACTCGAGGGTGGCTACGAATTGCGCAGCCTGGCAAGGTGCGTGGAATCGCACATCCGCGTGCTCATGGGATAGGGACATTCTTAATTTAGTGTATTAATACACTAAATTAAGAATGTCCCCATTATTCAAAGCAGGGCTGTTTGCTTTCCTTAAGCTCATGAAACCGCGGGTTTCCCGGATCCACCGGTGCACCGACCTTCCTGCCCTGCGCCTGTGCATTCAGAACGCCGTCCAGGACCAGGTACTTGAGTCTCGAACCCGGCGGTGATGCCGGTCGATCCTTCGGAATGTTATAGCCATCGCCGCCGCCATAGAGGTAGTCAGGCACGACGACACTGTATTCCCGGTCGGCAATAATCTCTTCCCAGCCACCGTCAGTCGGTACCTGCAGGCTGACAATGCGCTCACGGCTCGGGCGGCTGCGATCGATGCAGACGCGAAATCCCGAAACCTGGGGGAAATAGCCTTTGCTCGGACCCGCACCTCGATACCCTGCTTCCAGAACTTCGCGAAACTCGGCGCCGGTCAGGGTTGTCAGGCGCAGCAACGAGGTGAAGCCAAAGGTGCGGCCGATATCCTCGAAAAGGATGTCATCCTCGACGAAGTCATCGAGGCGGAGCGTGCCCCCGTTGATAAATGCCAGGTCGGCCGTTTCACCAAACGCAATTCGCATCTGGTCCACAATGAAGTTCGCCCAGTTGCTTTCTTCATTTCTCACGGTCACCTCGCGGCCATCGAGCGGCAGGGCCGCGGTGCCGATGCGCGCTTCGAGGAACGGGTACTTGTCCAGCAGGCGTCCACGCCATTTGCCGGCAAGCACTTCGTACTCCGGATCGAGCGCGATGCCCTGATCGAGCTTGACCTGCCGCTCGCGTATTGTCGCCTGACCCGCGTTATCAAAATCGACGTCTATCACCCAGACGACACGGGCATTTGACGCCCCTTTCATGACGATCGCCGACGTGTCGCTGCCCCGGCTGTACTCGGGCTCGTGCTCGTGCCCGCCAACGACGAAAGCGAGCTTGGGATGTTTGGCTTTCAGTCGGGCGATTTCGACGTCCGTCCACATGTGCAGGTGCGTCACGCCGATAATCACGTCGACGCCCTGCGCCTCGAGTTTCTCCATGGTCTGCCCGGCAACGGCAACATAGTCGGCATCGTATTCGAGGTAATCGCGTTTGTTGCCACCGTCGAGCGGCGCCAGCAAGAGTGCAAAGACGCCGACAGTTTTGTCGCCTGACTGGAAGGTAAACGCCTGGTGCAGTGCCGTATCGACATCGGCATCGCCGGTTTTAAGAACGTAGTTGTCGCCCAACCAGTCGAATTGCGACGCTTTCACCGCCGCAATCACCTGCTCCGGTCCGCTAGGGTCAAACTCATGGTTTCCGGACACCGCGTACATCGGCGCGACCGCATCCATGAAATTAAACGCGTCCACCATCTGCAGGCCATTCCACAGCTGGCTCTCGAGCGACGGATACAGGAAGTCGCCGCCATGCAAAATTCGCACATCCCTGCCTTCCCTCTGTAGTTCGCGAACGAGAGTTACGACACGACTGAATCCGCCGGCGTTACCGTCTTCGACGGCACCAACGCGATAGGTGTCGTTGAGATGCACGAATGTCAGCCCGGGGGTGGCGGTTTGCGGCGCTGTCGCACACGCAGAGACCACCAAAACAGGTACCAAAAGTAGCAGTGTGATTCTCTTCATGCGAGCATGCTAACCTGATTCGATCGCGGTCCGCATCAGGATAAACCATGACTCGATTACACCTCGCTTTTACCATTGCAGCGCTGTCCATACTCGGCGCCTGTGCCTCCGCGCCAACACCGGATCCCGGGGCGGCGGCAGGCTACGATCCGCAGCAGGACCTGGGGCTCCTGTGGGTCAAGCATGCCGCTGAATACGCGGCAATTACGAAGCAGACCTACGGCAGCGCCAAAGCTGCGCTGCCAGGCTACATTGCTGACACGTCCTGGAGCGCAATGCCCGGGCAAAGCAGTGCCGAAAAACTACCGCCCGCAGTCATTCTCGATGTCGACGAAACTGTCGTAAGCAATGTCGATTTTCAGCTCGCCTACGAGCGCCCTTTTACGAATCGCAAACTGTACGATTTCTATCGTGAGCATGCCGCGATACCCGTGCCCGGCGTCGTCGAGTTTGTCGCCGCCGCGCGGCACGCCGGAGTCGTTGTGTTCTTCGTTACTAATCGGCCGTGCGAATTTATCGACGACAATCCGAATCCTTGTCCACAAAAGCACGGAGTAATAGAAGAGCTTGAATCGATCGGTATCAGCACGGACGACGCGCATGTATTGCTGGCCGATGAAAACGACTGGGATCGTGCGAAGATCCGGCGCAGAGAATTTATTGCCCGTACGCATCGCGTGATCATGCTCTTTGGTGACGATCTCGGCGATTTCGTCCCCTGCGTGCGCACGAAACTGTATGGGCCGTGCACTGCACCCGCAACCAAAGCCAGCCGGGCGCAGCTGGTTGAAAAGTACACAAAATATTGGGGCAACGGCTGGTATATCCTGCCGGGGCCGATGCACGGATCGTGGACGTCGTTCCGGTGATGCCAAATCGCGGATAACTCGTTACACTCAAGCGGGAGTTTTGAAGGGGGAATCTAATGGCGAAAGTTAAGTGTGGTTTGATCCAGATGGCGCTCAAGGGCGATGGCTCCATGAGTCCTGCGGCTATCCGGGATCGCATGATCGAGGCGCATATTCCCTATATCGAAGACGCCGCAAAACAGGGCGTGCAGGTCCTCTGTTTCCAGGAAGTCTTCACGCAGCCGTATTTTTGTCCGAGCCAGGACCGTAAATGGTATGCGGCGGCGGAGAAGATTCCGGACGGGTACACGACCAAACTCATGCAGGGATATGCGAAACAGCACAACATGGTCATTGTCGTGCCGATCTACGAAGAACACATGACCGGCGTTTACTACAACACGGCGGCCGTCATTGACGCTGACGGCAAATATCTGGGCAAGTATCGAAAGACGCATATCCCGCAGGTCGACCCCGGTTTTTTCGAGAAATTTTTCTTCAAACCCGGCGACAGCGGCTACCCGGTATTCGATACGGCCTACGTCAAGCTCGGCGTGTACATCTGCTACGACCGGCATTTTCCCGAAGGCTGGCGTGCGCTTGCGCTCAACGGCGCCGAATACATTGTCAATCCGTCGGCCACTGTGGCAGGTCTCAGCAAGTACTTGTGGGAGCTGGAGCAGCCGGCCTCGGCCGCGGCCAACGGCATCTTCATCGGCGCGATCAACCGCATTGGCACCGAAGAGCCCTGGGCCAAACAGATGGGTGAGTTTTACGGCTCCAGCTACATTGTTAATCCTCGCGGCGCTATCGAAGCCCAGGCCAGCTACGGCGACGATGAGCTGCTGGTTCACGAAATTGACCTCGACATGATTCGCGAAGTTCGCGACACCTGGCAATTCTTCCGTGACCGCAGGCCAGAAACCTACGGTCCCCTGACGGACAGCTAAAACCTATCTCACAAATCCGGCTTTTCCTTGAAGGAGGAAACCGATGTCCGAGCGTTTAGCGGTCAGCAGGCTGCGTACAGTTGGCGAACACATCGAGCTCGATGTCGGCGACGATATTGCCAACAGCCCGCGTTACAACGACGACATCGCACCGACGCGGGCCTCACAACGAACCTGGACGCGCTGGAACGTCGCGTCGCTGTGGGTGGGCATGGCTATCTGCGTACCAACTTATACGCTGGGCGGCGTCCTCACGGCCTATTTCGGCCTGTCAGTGGCCGAGGCTCTGTGGACCATCCTGATCGCGAATGTCATCGTGCTGATTCCGCTGACGCTCAATGCGTATCCGGGAACCCGCTATGGCATACCCTGCCCGGTTGTCATGCGCGCCTCGTTCGGCATCATCGGCTCGAACGTACCGTCGCTGATCCGCGCGGTCGTCGCCTGCGGCTGGTTCGGCATCCAAACCCTGTTCGGCGGTATCGCGATTCACCTGATGCTATCGGCGATGTTCGACGGCTGGGCGGCGCTGGGCGGCGTGGGCGAAGTCCTCGGTTTCTTCATCTTCTGGGTCGCCAACCTTGCGGTCGTCATCCGCGGCCCGGAGTCCATCAAGCATCTCGAAGCGCTCGCGGCGCCGCTGCTGCTGATTGTGGCAATCGGCCTGGTGTTCTGGGCGCTGCCGAAAATTTCCTTAAGCGAAGTGCTGTCCACGCCGGCTACGCGGCCCGCGGGCGCGCCGTTTTTCAGCTATTTTATGGCCGGACTGACGGCAATGGTCGGCTTCTGGGCCACGCTGTCGCTGAACATCCCTGATTTCAGCCGCTTCGCAAGAACGCAGCGCAGCCAGGTGCTGGGACAGATCATCGGGCTGCCGCTGACGATGCTGCTGTTCGCCGGCCTCGGCGTGGTGCTCACGGCCGCGTCGGTCGAGCTTACCGGCGAGGCGATTTCCGACCCGATCAACCTGATCGGCCGCATCGACAATAACGTCATGGTCGTGATCGCGATGCTCATGATTATCCTGGCGACAATCTCGACAAACACGGCCGCGAATATCGTGTCGCCCACAAACGTGTTTCAGAACCTGGCTCCGAAGATTATTGACGAAAAGCGCGGTGTACTGATCACCGGTTTTATCGGCGTTCTGCTCATGAGCTGGGAGCTTTTGAAAAAAATGGGGTGGCTGGAGACGGACGTCAGCGTCGAGAGTCTCTACTCCAACTGGCTGCTGGGCTACTCCAGCCTGCTCGGCCCCATTGCGGGCATCATGATCGTCGACTATTTTCTGATAAAGAAACAGGCCTACAATCTGCTGGCGCTGTACCAGGACAACGCGGGCTACCCGGCCTGGAACAAATCGGGCTTCATTGCGTTCCTGGTACCCGTCGCTCTGACGCTGATCGCCGTGATAACAGGTAAACTGGGCTGGTTCTATGACTACGGCTGGTTTACGGGTTCTATTCTCGGCGGCCTCATTTATTACTTCGTGGCACGCGACGAAATCGGGAGTTCATCATGACGGTACTCATCAAGGGCGGCACGGTCGTCAACGCAGAACAATCTTTCGGGGCGGACGTGCTTTGCCAGGACGGTGTCATCACCGGCGTGGGTAAAGGTCTAGACGCGCCGAAAGGTGCAACGGTCGTCGATGCCGGTGGCCAGTACGTGATGCCGGGCGGTATTGATCCGCACACGCACATGCAGCTGCCCTTCATGGGTACGGTGACAAGCGAAGACTTCTATACCGGCACCGCCGCGGGCCTTGCCGGCGGCACGACAATGATCATCGACTTCGCCATACCCAACCCACAGCAGAACGTCATGGAGACTTACATGCAGTGGCGTGAGTGGGCCGAGAAATCCGTTTCGGACTATTCCTTCCATGTTGCCATCACCTGGTGGGATGACAGCGTTCACAAGGACATGGGCACGCTCGTGCGTGATCATGGCGTGAACAGCTTCAAGCACTTCATGGCGTACAAGGGCGCCATCATGGCCGACGACGAAATTCTCGTGAACAGTTTTTCTCGCGCACTGGAACTCGGCGCGATTCCGACCGTGCACGCCGAGAACGGCGAGCTGGTTTTTCGCCTGCAAAAAGAACTGTTCGAGAAGGGAATTACGGGCCCGGAAGCTCACCCGCTGTCGCGGCCCCCGGAGGTCGAAGGCGAGGCGGCCAATCGCGCGATACGAATTGCGGAAGTGCTGCGCGTGCCGCTGTACGTCGTCCACAACTCCTGCCGGCAGTCACTCGAAGCCATCACGCGCGCTCGAAATGAAGGCCAGCGCGTGTTCGGTGAAGTACTGGCCGGGCACCTGCTGATCGACGATTCGGTCTACCGTGACCCCGACTTCGAAGTTGCCGCGGCACACGTCATGAGCCCGCCGTTCCGCTCGAAGGAAAACCAGGAAGCGCTCTGGCGCGGCCTGCAGTCGGGCAACCTGCAGACCACCGCGACCGATCACTGCTGTTTCTGTGCCGATCAGAAAGCGGCCGGCAAGGACGATTTCCGTCTCATACCGAACGGTACCGCCGGCATCGAAAACCGCATGGAAGTACTCTGGCACCACGGTGTCGGCACCGGTCGACTCACCATGAACGAGTTCGTCAAGGTCACTTCGACCAACGCCGCGCAAATATTCAATATCTACCCGAGAAAAGGCAGCGTTTCAGTCGGCGCCGATGCCGATATCGTCGTGTGGGATCCGGCGGCGAGCAAGACGATCTCGGCGAAGACGCATCACCAGAAGATCGACTACAACATTTTCGAGGGCATGAAGGTCACGGGCTGTGCATCACACACGATAAGCCGTGGCCGGGTCGTCTATGCCGACGGCAAACTCAAGGTCGAACGCGGCGCGGGTCGCTACGTTGATCGCCCGCCGTTCGCCCCGTTCTACGACGCGCTGAAGATCCAGGCGAAGCGGGCCGAGCCGGTAGCGGTTCGGCGCTGATTGCGCTACTCCTATGAGCAAAAGCGCACAGCAAGCGGATATCCGCAGCAATCGTCTCGACAACGACGAGATAGCGCGCAATTTTGGCGAGCTGCATCCGCCTTTGTCTCGCTCCGAAGCACTGATCGAAGCGGATCGCTGTTACTTCTGCTATGACGCGCCGTGCGCGACGGCCTGTCCAACGGGCATCGACATACCGGGCTTCATTCAGAAGATCCGCAGCGATAACATTCGCGGTTCCGCGCACACCATACTCAGGGAAAACATCATGGGCGGCATGTGCGCGCGGGTCTGTCCGACCGAAGTGCTTTGCGAAGAAGCCTGCGTCAGAAACACGCATGAAGAAAAGCCGGTGGAAATTGGGCTGCTGCAGCGCTACGCGACCGACCCGATATTCGATCAGGAATCTCCGCTTTTTTCGCGAGCTGCCGCTACGGGCAAGAAAGTGGCAGTAGTTGGCGCCGGCCCGGCGGGCCTGTCCTGCGCGCATCGGCTTGCAATGCTCGGTCATGACGTCGTCGTTTTCAATCGTGACGAAAAACCCGGTGGACTTAACGAATACGGCATCGCGGCCTACAAGACCATTGATGATTTTGCACAGAAGGAAGTGGATTACATCCTGTCGATCGGCGGCATCGAGCTTCGTAACGGTAAAACGCTCGGTAAGGACTTCACGCTGCAGGAGCTTCGCGATTCCTACGACGCGGTTTTCATCGGTATCGGCCTCGGATCAACGAACAAGATTGGCCTCGATCGCGAATCGCTGCCGGGCGTCGGCAGCGCCATCGAGTACATCGCGGAAATCCGCCAGGCCAGCGACCTCGGAAAGCTGCCGGTCGGGCGACGTGTTGTGGTTATCGGCGGCGGCATGACGGCGATCGATATCGCCGTGCAAAGCAAACGCCTGGGCGCCGAGGTCGTCGATCTCGTCTACCGCCGCGGGCCAGAGCAAATGGGTGCCAGCCGGTACGAACAGGACCTGGCCAAAACCAACGGCGTCACGATTCATCATTGGGCAAGGCCCGTCGAGCTGCTCGGCGACGATCACCTTAAAACGATCCGTTTTGAGCGGACGGCGCTCGATGGCACTGGTCGCCTGGCATCACAGGGCGATCGCTTCGAACTGACCGCGGACACGGTGTTCAAAGCCATTGGTCAAATACTCGACGTGGGCGTGCTTGGGAATCCTGCCGGGCTCGAATTTCGACACGATCGTATAGTAATAAACGAGGCCGGCAGGACCACGCTTCCAGACGTCTGGGCAGGCGGCGACTGCGTTGCCGGTGGCGACGACCTCACGGTTACGGCCGTGCAGCAGGGCAAGGTCGCGGCGATTGATATTGACCGCCGTCTGCGGGGAGAATAGACATGGCTGACCTCAAGACCACGTTCCTCGGTATCTCGTCACCCAACCCGTTCTGGCTTGCGTCAGCACCGCCGACCGACAAGGCCTACAACGTCAATCGTGCTTTCGAAGCCGGCTGGGGCGGCGCGGTCTGGAAAACGCTTGGCGAAGACCCCCCCATCGTCAATGTCAGTGGTCCGCGCTACGGTGCGATCCACAGCAACGAGCGGCGCGTCATCGGTTTCAATAACATCGAGCTGATTACGGACCGGCCGCTGCAGACCAACCTCGACGAGATGCGGCAAATCAAAAAAGACTGGCCGGATCGCGCTCTGGTTGCGTCCGTCATGCTGCCGATGAACGAAGCGACCTGGGCGAAGTACCTGCCGATGGTCGAAGACACCGGCATCGATGCGTTCGAGCTCAATTTCGGTTGCCCGCACGGCATGTCCGAACGTGGCATGGGTGCGGCCGTTGGCCAGGTACCCGAGTACATTCAGATGGCCGCCGAGTGGGCGAAGAAAGCCGCATCGGTGCCCGTGATCGTGAAGCTCACGCCCAACGTCACTAACATCCTGCCGCCGGCCAAAGCGGCGCTCGACGGCGGCGCCGACGCCGTATCGTTGATCAACACGATTAACTCGATCATGCGCGTCGACTACGACTCGCTGACGATGTACCCGACAACCGATGGCATGGGCACGCACGGGGGCTACTGCGGCGAGGCGGTAAAACCGATCGCCTTGAATATGGTGGCTGAAATTGCGCGCACGAAGGAGACCCGATCGCTGCCTGTCTCGGGCATCGGCGGTATCACGGACTGGCGCGACGCCGTCGATTTCCTGGCCCTCGGTGCCAGCAATGTGCAGGTGTGCACGGCTGCGATGGTTTACGGCTTCAAGATCATCGACGACCTCGTTGATGGGTTGAGCAACTTTCTGGACGACAAACGGCTGACTCTCGACGAGCTGATCGGCAAAGCCGTGCCCAGCGTCACCGACTGGCAGTACCTGAACCTGAACTACGTGGAAAAGGCCGTCATTGACCAGGACCTGTGCATCCAGTGCGGTCGCTGCCACGTCGTTTGCGAAGACACGTCGCACCAGGCAATCACGCATACGGTAAACGGCGAGCGGCGCTTTGAAGTAATCGATTCCGAGTGCGTTGGCTGCAACCTGTGTGTCAGCGTATGTCCGGTCGAGGACTGCATTTCCATGCATCAGCTGACCAAGGGCGTTGATCCGAGAACCGGGGAGCCGATCTCAATGGAAAAAGCCGACTGGACGACACACCCCAACAACCCGATGCGGAAGACGAAATAAAATGACCATACGGAACGACGATCTCATCAACGCGGCCAGGGAGGCCCGCAAAAACGCCTACAGTCGCTATTCAAACTACAGCGTTGGGGCCGCTATTGTCGACGATCAGGGTCGCCTGCACGTCGGCTGTAACGTCGAGAATGCCGCTTACAATCTCGGCAATTGCGCCGAGGCGGCCGCGATCGCCGCAATGGTGCAGGAAGGTGGCAAACGCATCGCCCGTATCGCCGTGGCGGGCGGCTATTCCGAGATCGGGCCCTGTACACCCTGCGGCGGCTGCCGCCAGCGCATCAACGAATTTGCCGACAGGAACACGGTCATCATCGTTATCGATGACAGCAAGGAATGGCAGGAATATTCGGCGGCCGAGCTGCTGCCCGAATCCTTCCACCTCGATTAACCGGGGTCGAACCGAGGTTTTTAAGAACCCCGGTTTTCGATTTCTCTAGCCTCGGCCAAAATACGTGTCAGCGCCCGTCAGGAACATCTGTATGGCGATTGCGACAAGTATCATGCCCATTAGGCGTTCGATCGCAATGAGGCCCCGCGAACCGAGGCGCTCCGCTACCTGGCTGCCGAACAGGACGATGACCGCCGTGATCGCCCACGCGATCGAAATTGCGGCCAGCCAGACGGGCCAGCGCGTCGGCTCATCGCTCATCAGCAGCAGCTCCACTGCCAGCACCGACGGTCCGGCGACGTAGGGAATCGCGAGCGGTACGATGAACGGCTCGCCTTCAATGTCTTCCTGCGAGCTTCGTCCGCGCATCGGAAATACCATGCGCAGCGCGATCAGAAACAGAATGACACCGCCGGCGATCGTCAGTGCCGGTCCGGAAATGCCGAGGACCTTCAAGAGCGGCTGCCCGAAAAACAGGAATATCACCATCACGGCGTACGCGATCAAAAGCTCGCGAACGACCACGCGTTTGCGCCGCGCCGGATCGACCTGTTTCAGGGCGGCAACGAAAAACGGAACGTTGCCAAATGGATCGATGACCAGGAACAGTAGTACGGTTGCCGACGCCAGGGTCATTGCTGTTCTCTATTTTTTCGCTGGCTCCGGAAACCCGCGATCGCGCATCAGGGCACCGATTTCGGCGTCGCGCCCCCTGAAGGCCCGGTACGCGTCCGCCGGATCGACGGCATTGCGAACGGCAAACAGGTTGTCGACGAGTCGCCTGGCCAGATCCTTGTCGTAGAAACCGCCCGGCGCCTCCATGAAGGCTTCAGCCGCGTCGGACGTCAGCACATCGGCCCACAGGTAGCCGTAGTACCCGGCCGAATAGCCCTCGCCCGAGAAAATGTGACCGAAGTGGGGACTGCGGTGGCGCATGACGATCTCTTTCGGCATGCCGAGCTCTGCCAGGGTCGCTTTTTCGAACGCGTCGGGGTCGAGGCCTTCCGGGTCGATCATGTGGTAGCGCATATCAACGAGCGCCGACGCAAGATACTCCGTCGTGCCGAAGCCCTGCATGAAGGTCGCGGCATCCTTGATCTTCTGCACGAGCTCGGCCGGCATCGGCTCACCGGTCTTGTAATGCACCAGGTAGTTATCGATCACCTCGTCGGTCATAAGCCAGCGCTCGAGCAACTGCGACTGGAATTCGGTGTAATCGCGTACGCCGCCGTTTAGCGTCGGGTAAGCCACCCTGGACGACAAGCCGTGCAGCGCGTGCCCAAACTCATGGAAGAACGTCCTGGCATCGTCCCACGAAACGAGTACCGGCTTGCCTTCCTCACCCTTCACGAAATTAGAATTGTTGGAAACAAGCGGCGTCTGCTTGCCGTTATAGGTTTCGTAGCTTCGATAACCGGTTGCCCAGGCGCCCGATCGCTTGCCCTGCCGGGCAAATGGATCCAGGTACCAGAGGCCGACATGCTCGCCCGAGGTCTTGTCCGTGACTTCCCAGACCTTGACGTCCGGATGCCATACCGACACCGAGCCTGCCGCGACCGGAGTGAACTTGAAATTGAAAAGCTCGCCGGCGACAAAAAACATTGCCTCTCGCAGCTTGTCCAGCTGCAGATACTGCTTCACTTCGTCCGAATCGAGGGCGTAACGCTCCTTGCGCAACTTCTCCATGTAATAGCGGTAGTCCCACGGCTCGATGGTGATGTCGGCGCCTTCCGCATCAGCGATTTTCTGCATGTCGGCGACTTCCTCGCGCACGCGGCCTACGGCAGCCGGCCAGACAGCCTCCATCAGCGTCAGTGCACGCTGCGGCGTCTTGGCCATCCGGTTCTGCAAGCGCCATGCTGCATAATTGTCGTAATCGAGCAGCGCGACGCGTTCGTCACGCAGTTTCACGATTTCGGCGATGATCGCGTTGTTGTCGTGCTCATCGCCGTTGTCGCCGCGACTGTAATAAGTGCGCCAGACTTTTTCGCGCAGCTTGCGCTCGTCGGAGAAGGTCAGGAACGGATCCATCGACGAACGCGTATTCGTAATGGCGTACTTGCCCACCTGCCCGCGCTCCTCGGCCGCCGCTTTGGCAGCCGCAACGAAAGATTCGGGCAAGCCGCCGAGCTGCTTCGCCGTGATGTAAGTTACATAGCCTTCCTCATCGGCCAGAACGTTGTTTGCGAAGCGGGTATGTAGCTCTGCGAGCCGTTGATCGATTGCAGCATAGCGTTGTTTGGCTTCGCCCTGCAGCGTCGCCCCGTCGCTGGCAAAGCCGTCATAGGTGAGCCAGACGAGCCGCTGTTCGTGCGGCGGCAGCGTCTTGTTTTCATCGCTTTCGTAAACGCTCTTGACGCGCTGGAAAAGGGCATCGTTCTGTGTGATTTTCGAACGAAATTCTGAAAGCACCGGCGCCATTTCCTGCTGGATGGCGCGAAACTCGGGCGTCGACATGTTGGAGCTCCAGATGCCCCAGTAAGTAAAAGCACGACCCAGGTCCTCGCCGGTACGTTCCAGCGCGACGATCGTATTGGCGAAATCGGGCGGCTCCGGGTTATTCGCAATCGCATCGACTTCGGCGAGCGTGCGCGCCATGCCGGCTTCGAGCGCCGATTTCATACCGGCAATGTTCATGGTGTCGAAATGCGGCACCCCGCCGTAGGGACCGGAATACTCTGACAACAGCACGTCGCCTGCATCATTATCCGCGTCCGCGGCCGGAATGGCCGCAAACAGCGCATCGGCCGTCTTGCCGATGTCGGCGGGAACGGCAGTCATCGACGTTTTGCTTGATGTCGTCGGCATGGCTGTTTCCTTTGATTCCCCGCAGCCGTAAACAGCTGTGATCAAGGCGAATGTTACTGCGACGGTAGTTGCGCGCATGCGTGAGCTCCTGTGTTCTGGCACGGCTGAATTCGGTGGAATCATACCGCAGTTGCTGTTCCTGCGAATGCCGGAGTCATTGATCTCCCCGGACTCGCTCGTTATTGTCAGCAGATCTCTCCGGTACTCCCGGATATCCGACTGATAATCACCATAAAGGTTCGACGACACATGATCCGCGATTCCAAATTCTGGCTTTCGATGGCCATATTCCAGGTCCTCTTCGGGCTCGCCGTTTTCGCGATAACGCGCGATGTCTACAAGCAGGAGCCAGCACGGCTCAGCTCGCACCCGACGACGATCGCCTCCCCCGGCAACGTGTGGCCTCAGGGCATCACGGAATCCGACATCACCCGGCTTGCGCCAGGCGTATTTGGCGAACCGCTCGCACAGGACCCGGCTGAAATATCACGCCAGGCCGACCAGTTTTTTGTCAATCGGCAATACCAGCAGGCGGCGAACGCGTACGAGCGGCTGCTCACATTCGACCCGGGCAATGCGGAAATTTACAACAACCTGGGTTTGACACTGCATTACCTGGGCCGTTCGGACGAGGCCTTGCGCCGCCTCAACGAAGGCATTGCGGCAAACGCTGACAACCAGAGAATCTGGCTGACACTGGGTTTCGTCAACAGCCAGCTCGGCAACGTCGAGCAGGCGCGCAAAGCGCTCACAACGGCCACAGAGACAGGTAGCAACGAATCGATTCGGCAATCCGCGACGAAGATGCTCGAAGCGCTTCCTTAAGAGCTTCGTATTTCCCGGGCCATCACTCTCGAATACCCTCTAGCCCCATAAAGAACGAGTAATACAGCGCCGTATCTTCTATTCTTCGAAATCGCCCGGTTTTGCCGCTGTGGCCCGCGGACATATCTGTCTTGAGGACCAGCAAATTATCGTCGGTCTTGTACTCGCGGAGCTTCGCCACCCACTTGGCTGGTTCCCAGTATTGCACCTGCGAATCGTGCAGGCCCGTCGTTACCAGTATGTTCGGGTAGCCTATCTTGCGCACGTTGTCGTAGGGCGAATACGACAACATGTAATCGTAGAATTCCTTGTCGTTCGGGTTTCCCCATTCGTCCCATTCACCCGAAGTCAATGGAATGTCCGCATCGAGCATCGTTGTAACAACATCAACAAAAGGCACGGCTGCAAAAACACCCTTGTAGAGTTCCGGCGCCATGTTGAGGACCGCACCCATCAACAGTCCGCCCGCGCTCCCGCCAAAGGCGTACAGATGTTCAGGCGACGTATATTCTTCGTCGATAAGGAATCGTGAAACGTCTATAAAGTCTGTAAATGTGTTTTTCTTCTTGAGCTGCCGACCATCGTAATACCATTCTCTGCCCATTTCCGAGCCACCGCGAGTGTGGGCAATAGCGTAAACGAACCCGCGGTCCAGCAGACTCAATCTGTCAGAATCAAAATATGGAAATACGCTATAGCCGTAAGACCCATAGGAATACTGCAGCAGGGGATTAAGCCCGTTCTTTTCCATGCCCTTGCGGTAGACGATGGACACCGGAATTTTTGTTCCGTCTCGCGCGCTGGCAAACAGGCGCGCCGTTTCGTAGTTATTTCGATCAAAGCTGCCAACAATCTCGCGCTCCTTGATCAGCGTCTGTGCGCTGGTATTCAAGTCATAGTCATAGCTTGATTCTGGCGTCGTCAGAGACTCGTAGACATAACGAAACTGATTAGTATCGAATTCATAGTTGTCATTGGAATAAGCAACATAAACGTCTTCGTCAAAGTCAATCCGCCTCATCTCGCCTGATTTTCGATTGACAACTTCCATTTGTGTCAGGCCGTTTTCGACCAGTGTCAATACCAGGTGGTCCTGGAATACGTCGACGTTGTCGATCAACACGTCGTCCCTGTGCGCGACCACTTCCTTCCATGAGTCCTTGGTCGTCTTGTCCAGCGGCGATTCCATCAATTTGAAATTCTTGGCCCGGTCGTTCGTCCTGACGTAAAAGCGGTCGGCCCCGTCGGTGACCAGGTACTCGTGATTTGCCTCGCGCGGCAGAAATAGTGTTGCCTCATCCTGTGGTGAATCTGCCGATACGTAGCGCACCTCGGTCGAAAGAGTCTGGGCACTCACGAGATAAAAGAAGGCAGACGACAGTGATTTCGACAGGTACAGGTAATTGGTCGTGTCTTTTTCCTCGTAAACCAGCGAATCTTCAGCATCGCCGAGCCGGTGACGCAATACCTGGAAGGACCGCAACGTGTCCGGGTGCTGTTTGCCGTAAAGGATCGTTTGACTGTCGTTAGCCCACTCGAAATTGCTGGTGGTGTTCTCGATTTGGTCCGGCAGCAGTTTTCCGGTTTTAAGATCCAGAAAGTGCAAAACATAAAATCGGCGACCTACTGTATCGACGCCGTAGGCCGCAATACTGTGGTCAGGACTAACAGAAAAACTTCTTACCGAAAAATAGTCGGCGTCACCAGCCAGTTTATTAACATCGAGCATTACCTCCTCGGGCGCCGCCAGCGAGCCTTTTTTTCTTACGTAGATCGGGTATTCGCGGCCCTCCTCGTAGCGGACGGAATAAAAATAGTCGCCTCGCTTGTACGGCGCCGACTCGTCGTCCTGCTTCATTCGGGACTTCATCTCATCGAACAACACGCCCTGCAACCCTTTGTAGGGGCGAAGGGCTTGCTCCAGGTAGGCATTTTCAGCCTCGAGATAGGCAATAACCTCGGGATCTTCTCGCTCCCGAAGCCAAAAATAGTTGTCGATTCGCTTATCGCCGTGTATTTCGAGCGTTTGCGGCCGCTTTTCCGGGGCTGGCGCCGGTGACACGACGGCTTCCGGAGAGCATGCGCCCAGGGTGAATACAACGGCTAGCAGCTGCAGCAGATTCCTGATCATCGGATTGTCCATGATTCCAGCGTCCGTCGATTATAGCGCGGACCCTAGCTGCCATAACCTTCCGGCAATTTCATGCCGAGGTTTCTGACCAGAAATGCCCAGCGATCAGCATAGTCCTTGACGATTTTATCGGTCGGCACACCGGCGCCGTGACCGGCTCGTGTTTCGATACGAATGAGTACCGGGGCGCGGCCGCCCTGGGCGTTCTGCAGCGCGGCCGCGTATTTGAAGCTGTGTCCGGGGACAACGCGATCATCGGTGTCCGCCGTGGTCACCAGCACCGCCGGGTACTCCGCATTCTCTTTGACATTGTGATACGGGGAATAGGCATACAGGGCCCTGAACTCCTCGGGGTCGTCTGCCGATCCGTAATCATCGACCCAGAACCGACCGGCCGTAAACTGGTGAAAACGCAGCATGTCCATCACACCGACCGCAGGGATGGCCGCAGCGAACAGGTCGGGCCGCTGATTGGTCACGGCACCGACCAGCAGGCCGCCGTTACTGCCGCCAAAAATCGCGAGTTTCGATGCGTTTGTATAGTTTTCGGCAATCAGGTACTCGGCGGCCGCAATAAAATCGTCGAATACATTCTGCTTCTGCAACTTCGTGCCGGCCTTGTGCCATTCTTCCCCGTATTCGCCACCGCCGCGAAGATTGGCGACGGCATAAATTCCGCCCATTTCCATCCACGCGAGACGCGTAATCGAAAAAGCCGGGGTCTGCGAGACGTTGAAGCCGCCATAGCCGTACAGCATTGTCGGTGTCTTGCCATCCGCAACAACGTCTTTGTGATGGGAGATGAACATCGGCACGCGTGTGCCGTCTTTCGACTCATAAAAAACCTGCTTGACGACGTAGTCATCACTATCGAAGGCGACTTCGGGTTTGCGAAAAACCGTCACCTTGCCGGTTTCGATATCGAGTCGATTGACCGTGGTCGGCGTGTTGTAGCTTGTATAAACGAAAAACGTCTCCGCATCGTCAATCTTGCCGTTGAAGCCCGCGGCCGTGCCGATGCCGGGAAGATTGACAACCCCCGTCGGATTTCCGTCGAGGTCGAATACCCGCACAACGGTCTGTGCGTCCTGCATATAGTCCGCGATGATCCTGCCGCCAACCAGGCTGACACCATCCAGGACGTCAGACGCCTGTGCAATTATCTCGCGCCAGTTTTCAGGCTCGGGCGCGTCCACATCGATTGCGATCAGACGATTGCGCGGCGCCTCCTTGTTGGTGCGAAAATACAGCTTGTTACCGACATTACCAACAAGCGTGAAATCATGATCGAAGCCCTCGATCAGCATCTCCGGTTGTGCATCGGGATCGGCAAGATCCTTGTAGACGATCTGATACCGGTTATCGGTACCTTTCCACACCGTGATTACCAGATGAGCGCCGTCATCGGTGACCCACGCGGAATAGCCCCACTGCGGATTGTCCGGTCGCGTGTAGACCAATGCGTCCTCAGCCTGAGACGTGCCCAGCGTGTGAAAATAGACGGCCTGGTTCAGGTTCAGTGACTGGAACTTGTCTTCGTTGCTCGTTGCCGGATATCGACTGTAATAAAAGCCCGAGCCATCTCTCGCCCAGGACAGTGCGGTGAACTTCAGCCAGTCGAGCTCATCGTCGAGGACCGTGCGACTCTCGACCTCGATAATGCGGGCCTTGCGCCAGTCCGAGCCGCCGTCCTGAACCAGGTACGCGAGATGTTTGCCGTCGGGGCTCGGGAAAAAAGACGCCAACGCCACGGTGCCATCATCTGACCAGGTATTGGGGTCGATCAGCATTTCTGCCTCGGTATCGAGGCTCGACTGAACGTAAATAACATTCTGATTCTGCAGGCCATCGTTGTAGCTGTAGTAGTAGCGACCACCCTCTTTCACCGGCATGCCGTAACGCTCGTAATCCCAGAGCTCCTTGAGGCGTTTCTCGATGATGGTGCGTTCCGGAATCGACTCGAGGTAAGCAAACGTAACTTCGTTCTGTTGCGCGACCCAGTTTTCGACATCATCGCTTTCGCGTACGTCGTCTTCGAGCCATCGATACGGATCGGCAACGTCAACGCCGTGGTAACTGTCGACATGATCAACCGTGGCGGTTGTCGGATAGTCGAGACGCGCGGACTGCGCATCGTGTTCAGTACGGCTGCAGGCTGTCAGCGCAATGCTCACAAGCAGCAACAGAATTCTTGTCTTCATTTGGTCGCTCCCCTCAATTGTCCCGTCTATCGAAAACCCGGCGGGCGATTTTACAGTCTGATGCTCCGGTATCATCGTCCGTGGAGTTAACGACTATTTTTGGTGCAAGCGGTTTCAACGCGATCCCTTCGTTTTTTCTCTAACGGCCATCTTGCGTGCGCGCCTATTCTGCCATGGGCTTACCTTACATAACATCACGCACAGTTTTTATTTCACTTTGTGAAGCAGACGAACGAATTTCGCGGTGGTTTCTGGCAAATTGTGACAACGTATTTCCGTACCGATTGGATAAACCAAACGGTATGACATATGACGTCATGACTCGAGGGAGTTAGGTCATGCTAAGAGCCAACCGGATGGCATGCTTGATTGTCGGCACGCTGCTTTCAACAGCAGGGTTGGCTGATGACGGGATATTGGAGTATGCGTCGCGGTGGCAGTTGATTAATCCAATCGAGACGATGGCCTACGCCGACGACTGGCCCCAGCCGATGAACAATTTCGATTTTCAGGACTCCGGTATCCTGGGACGCGCAAGCAGACTCCGCGGCCTGTCTTTCCTGACCCTTGCGGAGATTGGACGAGCACGACTGTTCCTGGGCGTCAATAAAGAAGGGCTGGTCGGCCTGCATTTCCGTGCTTTTTCGCGCCACAGCAGCAGCCGCTACCTGGAATTGGCCCGCATGCCGTACCTGAAAAACAGCCAGCCGGATACCGAAACGGACTAGTCCCGACGGGCGTCGCCCGCTACAACCACTCCAATACAGCATCGCGATCCGGCAGCGACGGCTGCGCGCCCCGGGTCATGGCCGCAAGTGACCCGCCGATACAGGCAAACCTGAGTGCCTGTTCCGGCGCCTGTCCTTCCACGAGCCCAACAGTAAGCGCCGCAGTGAATGCGTCGCCCGCGCCCGTCGTATCAACTGCCTGCACGCCGGGCGGCTTCGCTTCCGCAATAATCTGCCCGTCCCTCTGAAGCGTTGCCGTGCCAGCGCCACGCGTGGTGGCGACAAGTCCGGCACAGGCCTGCAGCGATCCACCGTACCAGTTCGACTCGGTTTCGTTGACCACTACCAGGTCGGCGCGCTGCAGGACCTCAACGTCGATTTCCGCGGCGGGCGCAAGGTTGACGCAGAAGAAGCCTTTGAAGCTCGTGGCCGCCGCGACGATAACGGGTATCGGAACTTCAAGCTGGCAGATCAGCGCATCGGCGCGGATGGCCTCAATGTCAACCGGCGTCAGCAATCGATTTGCGCCGGGCGCAACGATGATGTGGTTTTCGCCGGAGGGCGCGACCGCGATTAGTGCAGTGCCTGTTGTTGCCCCTTCGATGCGCCGGCATTTCGTGAGATCGACGCCGCCGTGCCTCAAAAGTGCGAGAGCCTCGTCAGCTGCTGAATCGTCGCCAACGCAGGCAACCAGGCCGACGTCCGCACCAAGGCGCTTTGCTGCAAGCGCCTGGTTGGCGCCCTTCCCGCCCGGGAAACGACTCAGCTCTGCACCCGTCACCGTTTCACCGGGCGCCGGCAAGCGCGAAACACGGGCAACGATGTCAACGTTAACGGAACCAACCACAACGATGGATGACATTTCCTGTTAACCATCAAACCGGGCAAGCCGGTTTGTCAATAGTTCGAAAAAACCGTCGGCATCCACTGAGTGCGTCCACGCTACGTTGTGCGGTCGGTCTGTGACGTGCCAGAAATCGACCGCCGTGTGCCCCACCGTCAATTCCGATTCGGTTTCGACAGATAGATTACATCTCCGGGTCTGAAAGAGTCCGGGTTTGAGCAGCCACGCGATCGTGCACGGATCATGCAGTGGTGCACCCTCTGTTCCGTATTTCTTGCTGTCGTAGCGATGAAAAAAGCCGAGCATCCCCGCGGTTGCCTCTGCGACGGTGTTTTTGACCGCACGGATGCGCGCAACGCGCTCACGCGTCGACAGAACCTGGTGAGTTACATCGAGCCCCATGACCGTAATGGGTCTGCCGCAGGAAAAAACGATGTCGGCCGCCTGTGGATCCGCCAGGATATTGAACTCCGCCGAAGGCGAGCGATTGCCACCCTCTCGCATCGCGCCACCCATGACCACGATTTCTTTCACGTGCTGCAGTATTTTTGCATCCTTCTCAATAGCGGAACCGATGTTCGACAATGGACCGGTTGGCACGAGCGTAATCGAGTGTTCTCCGGCGTCGAGAAGTGTTTGCACAATGAAGTCGACCGCATGCTTTTCCTGCAGCGGCGTATCGGGCTCAAAGATATCAACGCCGTCGATGCCGGTATTGCCGTGAATGTATTCGGCAGTGATCGCCTCCCGAGCCATGGGTTTCTCGCATCCCGCAAACACCTTTATGTCCGTGCGCCCGGCAATGTCGCACATCATGCGTGCATTTCGTTGCGTGAGCGCAAGCGGCACGTTGCCAGCTACCGTGGTGATGCCGAGAATGTCGAGTTCATCGGGCGATGACATGGCGAGAAACAGCGCCACGGCATCGTCCTGACCCGGATCGCAGTCGATTATTATTGGGCGTGGGACCATCGCGTCAGAACGTCAGCAACAGCCCTGCCAATGCCGCGCTCATGAGATTCGATAGCGACGCCGCCAAAACGGCTTTGATACCGAGTATGCCGATGAGGTCGCGCTTCTCCGGAACCAGCACGCCGAGGCCGCCGAGCAGGATCGCGATGGATGAAAGGTTTGCAAACCCGCAAAGTGAAAATGTGACGACGGCATGTGTCCGTTCACTCATGCCGGCCAGTCGCTCCGTGAGGTGACTGAATGCGACAAATTCGTTGAGAATCAGTTTTTCGCCAAACAGTGCGCCAGCGGCCTGCGCCTCGGACCAGGGAACGCTGAGCAGGAACATGAGGGGCCTGAAAATCCAGCCAAGGATTTTCTCCAGGGTCAGCTCGTAACCAAACAACCCGGAAATGCCGCCAACGATGCCGTTGAACAATGCGATCAGGGCAACGAATGCGATCAGCATCGCGCCGATATTGGCGGCCAGGCGCAGACCGTCGGTCGTGCCGGAAGCCGCTGCCAGAATGACGTTGCGGTGCTGGCTCGGCTCCATGACGAGCTTCTCGTGCTCGCCGGCTTTCACAATTTGGTCGTCAGGCATCAGGATCTTTGCCATGAGCAGGCCGCCCGGTGCCGCCATGAACGCGGCAGCCAGCAGGTATTTCAGCTCGGCACCCATCAGCACGTAGCCGGCCAGCACCGTTCCGGCGATGGACGCCAGGCCCGAGACCATGACGGCAAACATCTGCGGCTCCGTCAGGTTCTTCAGGTACGGACGGACAACGAGGGGCGCCTCGGTCTGGCCAACGAAGACGTTCGCGGCGGCATTCATCGATTCCACGGCGCCGGTACCGATAACCTTGTGCAAAAAACCGCCGACGAGTTTTACGACCCACTCCATGATTCGCAGGTGATACATGACAGACATGAGGGCGGCGAAAAAGATAATGATCGGCAGCACGTTAATAGCAAAACTGAAGCCGACAATGTTGGTGTCGGCGAGCGGGCCAAATACCATGTCGATGCCGGCCTTTGAATAACCGATTACTTTTAATACGCCGGTGCTCAACGTATCGATCACGGCTCTGCCTGCGTCGAAGTAAAGAACGAAGGCGGCGATCGCAACCTGCAGGCCGAATGCGGCACCAACGATACGCAGGTTGATGGCCTTGCGGTTACTTGAGAACGCGAACGCGATACCGAGTATCACGACAATTCCAAAGAGTCCGATGAGGTTGGCCGGCATAGTCTTTCCCCAGGTGATTTATTGTTGTTTGAAGGCCCTTAGCATACCGTAAAGTAGTAACTCACCCGGCCAGAATCTCGCAAATTACGGGCCTGCCGGCAGGGGCATCATCGCTCAGCGTGCAGGCCGCGAGCAGATTTTTTTCGGCCTGTATCGCATCGGGCTCGTTGGCGGCATGAATGACCGCAAGCGGTGTCGCCGAATCGACGCGTGTGCCAATCGACGCGATATCGCTGAAGCCGACCGACAGGTCGAGAGACTCGCCCACTTTGCGTCTGCCACCGCCGAGTTCGATTAATGCATTACCGATCGCACGCGTATTCACTCGTGCCACGATTCCGTCCGCATGTACCGATCGTACGACGGGCGCTTTGACGAGGTGCTGTTCGTAGTTTTCAACCAGGTCCGCAGGCCCGCCAAGCGCTGTCACCATGCGGCCAAAGATTTCTGCGGCACGACCACTCGTAACTGCCTGCTCACATCGGCGGCGCGCTTTGTCGCGATCATCCTCGATGCCGCCAACGACCAGCATCTCGGCACAAAGAGACAGCGTGACTTCGTCCAGGCGCGCATCGCGCCGTTCGTTTCTGAGATAGCGGATCGATTCCTCGATTTCGAGCGCGTTACCCACGGTTTTACCCAGCGCTTCGTTCATGTCCGTGATAAGTGCATGCGTCTTCAATCCCGCTTTCGCCGCCGTGGCGATAACGCTGCCTGCAAGTTCCTGGGCACGCTCCAGCGTTTCCATGAAGGCGCCGCTGCCGACTTTTACGTCCATGACGAGGCCCTGCAGCCCCGCAGCAATCTTCTTCGACAGGATCGAAGCCGTAATCAGGGGCACCGACTCAACGGTTCCGGTCACGTCGCGAATCGCATAGAAGCGCCTGTCAGCCGGCGCGAGATCGGCCGTTTGGCCGATAATTGCACAGCCAACATCTTTAACTACCTTGCGAAACAGGTCGAAGTCGGGCGTCGCGTCGTACCCCGGTATGCACTCGGCTTTATCCGTCGTACCGCCGGTATGCCCAAGGCCGCGGCCCGAAATCATCGGCACGTAACAGCCGCAGGCGGCCGCGATTGGTGCCAGCAAGAAGCTGACCTTGTCGCCGACGCCGCCCGTCGAATGCTTGTCGATAACAGGTCCATCGAGAGCCTCTTTCGACCAGTCAAGAACTGTTCCCGAGGCTGCCATGGCCAGCGTCAGCTTGCCGGCCTCTTCGAAACTCATGGACCTGATGAATATTGCCATCGCGAGCGACGAAACCTGCTCTGCGGGCAGGCTGCTGTCGGCAAGTCCGTCGACAAAGAACTGGATTTCATCGTCGGACAGTTCACCACCGTCCCGTTTTTTTCGTATTACGTCGGTGAATAACATGCGCGTCCTTAGTCGAATCCACGCAACGGCAGATGATCTCCGCGTTGCAACCAGTTTTCACCCGGATAACGGGCTTTGCGGTCGATTACGTGCAGGGTGTAGGCGTGCCGCGACTTGGACGACCGATTCGCGGCGCTCAGGTGCGGCGCCCGGCCATCGAAAATTACCAGCGTGCCAGCGGGGGCTTCGGCCGGCCGCTTTTTCTCCTCGGGCCAGGGAGATTCGTCCAGGGTCTCAGTAACAAGTTTGCCGTTGGCACCGCGGTAATTGCGTTTCTTTAGCGGCAACCTGTGCGCACCTGGAATGAACTGCATGCAACCATTCTCGAGCGTTGCGTCTTCCAGTGCGAACCAGAAGCCGACACAGGACTCCGGTTCCGTGTAGATGTAGGTGGAGTCCTGGTGACACGCGACTTCGCCACCGATACCTGGCGGCTTGAAAATGTACATCGACTGCAAAATGGCCGGCTCCGCAAAGCCAATTCGTTTTACGACTTCTGCGAGCTCGGGTGTCCGGGAAAACTGGTCGAAGACCGGATCCAGGTCATGCATGGCATGCCCCATCTTGTTGAGACTGTGCTTTTTCTCTTGTCGCAGCTTGCCCGTGTCGTCGAATGCATCTTTTTCGAGAAAAAAACGAATCTTGTCGCCGGATTCGATGAAATAGTTATCGTCGAGCTGTGTTTGCTCCGTTGTCGAGAAGACGCTGCGAACTTCCTCGGGGTCAAACGCTGCAACCAGTTCCGCCGCGCGCGCTCGCAGTGCGTCGCAGGCTTCAAGGCTGACGAAGTCAAGCAACACGAGCACGCCGGCATTCTTGAAGTCGGCGAGCATTTCATCCGAGAGTCGCCCGCCCGCCGGGGCGCTGTAGGATGGAATTCGATCGATGGTCTTTGTGTTATTTTCCACTGATCAACACCTTAGAGCACGATACCGGGGTAGACAAGTCATACGATCAGCTATAATCCAGCGCACAAGGGGCTCGATCAATGTCGAACCAGCTAACAACACCAAAAATTCTCCAGGGGGAGACAACAATGAAGATCTGCAGGTTTACTGTATTTGGTATCGCCGCGAGTGGAGTGCTGCTCGGCGCAGCTCCGTTCGCTTTTGCACAGGACAGCGAGAGTCTGTTTGAAGAAATCACGGTCACGGCCACCAAGCGCGAACAAAATATCTATGAAGTTCCTATTGCCGTCAGCGCTTTCGAAGGCGATAAGCTCGCGCAACAGGGCATTGTCGACATTGTCGATATTGGTAAATTTGTACCCAATCTCAATATCACGCAGTTTTCTGCAGGTCACACGTCCTCTGCTAATCCGTTTATTCGCGGCATCGGCCTGCAGGATCACCTGATTACGACCGATCCCGGGGTCAGTGTTTACGTGGACGGCGTCTACCTGGGCCGCCAGGTTGGCCAGAACTGGAACCTTTCCAATATCGAGCGCATCGAAGTGCTGCGAGGTCCCCAGGGTACATTGTATGGTCGAAACTCCATCGGCGGCGCGATCAACATCATTACGAAAACGCCTGGCGCCGACCCGGGCGCACGCGTCAGTATCGAAGCCGGTAGCCGTGAACGTCTGAATGGCGACTTTTATGCCGATACGAAACTTTCGGACGCGACAGCGATCGCGTTTACGGGCGGGTTCAAGAGCCGCGGTGGATTGGGCAAATTCCTCAACCTGCCGAACGCCGGAATCGAAGTCGGCGAAACTCAGGAGGTCTTCGGACGGATCGCGTTTCGCTACGAGGGTAACGACGTATCGGTCACCATCGCCGCAGATGCAAATGATGGCGATGGAGGCCTGCGGCCCTACACCACGCTGATCGACGAGCTGCCGGCCGGCAGCGCATTACGTACTGCCGGATATACCAATGCCGACGTTTCCAGCGATCCGTACGACAATAATACGGGTCAGGCAAGCCAGACGCGCGTAACCAACGAGGCGGCGGGCGTCGCGATTACGGTCGATTGGGAAATTTCCGATTCGCTTGCATCCAAGTTCATCGGCAGTTCGCGCACGTCCGAATACAAGGCAGGATTGGATGACGACAGTCTGAGTGACGATTTTCTTTCGTTCCCGGAAAGTGGAAAAGCCGACCAGACTTCGTTTGAAGTGCAGCTCAACGGCGATTATGGCGCCTGGGATTTTGTTTCCGGAATTTACTTTTTCGACGAAGACGGCGGCAATTTCCAGAGCCCGGTAACGTTTAATGGTGGAACGGGTGGCATCTTTATCCTTGATCAGGACGTCAAGAGCCGGGCGATTTTCGGCAACGTCGGTTACAACGTATCTGACGACCTGCGCCTCTCCGGTGGCCTTCGTTACACCAAAGACGAGAAAGACGTGGTCGCAAACGTCGGCATCGGTTTTTTCAGCGCGTCCCACGACGCTGACGAAGTCAGCTGGGAACTGGCGGCAAATTACACCCTTGCAGGTGGCATGAATGTTTACGGCACCATCCAAAACGGCTACCAGTCCGGGCAATTCCCGGCAAGGCCGTACTGCCTTTTCGGTGGAACGGTAGTCGGTTGCCTCGTTGCCGGAGAAAACATCACCGCGACCAATTTCGAGGTCGGTATCAAGGGCCAACCGCTAGAGCGTCTGCAAATGAGTGCCGCGTTGTTCTTCACGCAGTATTCGGACCTTCCCTACCAGGTTAGTTCGACCTCGGGCGGCGGTTTTAGTACAGAGAACCTGGTCGTTGACCAGGACTCGGTCGGCTTCGAGTGGGAAAGCACGGCTTATATCACTGATGATTTCCTGTTTCACGTAACCCTTGGTTATATCGATGTTGACGTTGATGAACAAAACAACGTGAAGCCGGTTGCGCCGCTGACGCCGGAACTGACCTTTTCGCTGAGCCCCGAGCTGCGTGTCCCGATGTCGGGCGGCGGCGAAATGACACTCCGCGCTGACTTCTCGTTCCGCGATGACATGTACGGTGAGCCCAGTTCCGATCCCGGCCGCCTGACCGCAATTGACAGTCGCTCCCTGGTCAATGCAGATATCTCGTACCGATCTGCAGACGGCAGCTGGGTGGCTGCGATATACGGCAGAAATATCACCGACGAGCGTTACGACAATGCGCGCTTGAATACGGGCGACTACGTTCTGCAGATTCTCAGCAACGATGCGAGCGAATTCGGCCTGAGACTGACCAAGGACTTCTAGAAGCAGATAAGTTCGCGATGAAAGAGCCGGCCGCATGACCGGCTCTTTTTTTGCCGCGAGATTCATGATTTCCAGGTGCTACAATGGGCCGAACAGGAGATAAGATGCTAAGAATAAGATACGGTTTTTTAATCGGTTTTTTGGTTTTTTGCCTGACTTCCTGCGGTTCGACACCCGCCTCCGACGAGGCTCCGACGGTAAGCGATCAGGACGGGCGAATCGATCTTATCGTCAACGGCGACTACGTCGTCGCCATGGACGAGGCTGGCAGCGTCTATGAGAACGGCGCTATCGCCATCGACGACGGCCTGATCCTGGCGATCGGTCCCGCCGCAGACATCCTTGCTGAGTACTCCGCCGTAAAAACGCTCGATGGTGAAAATCGCATTGTCATGCCCGGGCTCATAAACGGCCATTCCCATGCCGCCATGACACTGCTTCGTGGTGTTGCGGACGACCTGGCTCTGATGGACTGGCTCAACAATTATATCTTTCCCGCTGAGGTCGAGTTTGTCGATCCCGAGTTCGTGCGCATCGGTACCGAACTTGCCTGCTGGGAAATGATTCGTGGCGGTACTACCACGTTTGTTGACATGTATTACTACCCGGACACGATCGCTGAAGTGATCGACCGCTGCGGCATGCGCGCCCTGATTTCTGCGACGGTCATCGACCAGCGCAGTCCCGATGCTGAAGACGCAGGTGACTCCATTCAGAAGGGCATCGACTTCATCGAGCGATGGCAAGGCAAGAACGATCGCATCACGCCGATATTCGGCCCGCACGCGAATTACACGCTTGATGCAGAGCAGTTAAAGGCGACTCGCGCGGCCGCAAAGGAGCTTGGTGTAGCAATCAGCATTCACCTGTCAGAATCGCCGTTCGAGGTCCAGTACTCCAGGGACACTTACGGTACGACCAGCATCAAGCTTCTCGACTCGATTGGCTTTCTGGACGGCCCAACGATAGCAGCGCATGTCGTTTGGCCAACTAAGGACGAAATTCCGATTCTTGTCGAGCGTCAGGTTGGCGTCATTCACAACCCGACATCCAACATGAAGATCGCCTCCGGCATCGCGCCGATCGCCGAAATGCTCGCGGCGGGCGTCCGCGTCGGTCTCGGCACTGACGGCGCCGCCAGCAACAATGACCTCGATATGTGGGAAGAGATGCGCCTTGCATCACTGCTGCAAAAAGTTGACCGAATGGATCCGGAGGTAATGCCCGCAACCACGGTACTGACGATGGCAACCCGCGGTGGCGCAAACGCTATCGGCCTGGGCGACAGCATAGGTTCTCTGGAAGTCGGCAAGAAAGCGGACCTCATCCAGGTGGCGTTTGAGGATGTGCATCACGTACCGACTTACGACGTGATTTCACACCTCGTTTATGTGACCGATGAACAAGACGTGGCGACGGTAGTCGTCGATGGAAAAGTCCTGATGGAAGACAAGGAAATTCTCGCGATCGATACAAACCGTGTCAGGGCCGAAGCGAACGCGCTTGCAGCAAAAATACAGTCAGCATTACAACAAAGAAATCAGTCGCCATAACAACAAGAAAGCTGAGGAGAAAATCATGGGGAAGAATATTGCCGCTGGCATCGCCGGTGTCGCTATTGCCATTGCAATCGTTTGGCTTATTGAAATGGTCGGGCACTTGGTCTACCCACCGCCCGCTAACCTGAATTTCGCAGATGCTGATGCCATGCGCGCTTATACCTCGACACTGCCGATTGGAGCCTTCCTGTTTGTCGGCGGTGCCTGGTTCCTGGCAACGTTGTGCGGCACGTTTGCGGCCTGCGCGATCGGAACAGCCAGGCCGATCATTTTTGCCGGCGTCGTCGGTGGGATCATGCTGATCGCTACAGCATCCAATCTTATTTTGATCCCACATCCGCTGTGGTTCTCGATACTCGGCATCGTCGGTATCATCGTTGCGGCATGGCTCGGCATGACGCTGGGCGCGGGGACGTCGAGCAGCAGCGAGTGACAGCGATTCAGGATCAGCTGCCACATAATCATTGTTATGGCTGTGGCGCTGACAACGAAAAAGGGCTGCAAATCAAGAGCCACTGGCAGGGCGACGAATGCGTCTGCCATTACAGGCCAAGGCCGGAGCAGTGTGCCGGTCCGGAGCAATATGTTTACGGCGGCACGATAGCAAGCCTGATCGACTGTCACAGCGTTGGTACCGCGCTCTCAAATTACTACAAACTGGAAGGTCGCGACGTTGGTGAAGCGCCGGAAATCTGGTGCGTTACAGGACGCCTTACGGTTAACTATCTCGCGCCGACGCCGATCGACAAGGAGATCGAGGTGAGGTCAACGATCGAGGAAATCGGCGAGCGCAAGACGCGCGTAAGATCCCGGGTGTATTCGGGCGGAGTCCAGACGGCAGAAGGCGAAGTCATCGCGATTCGTGTTCCCGATTCCTGGAAAAATGTGTCCAGCTGAGGCCTGATCATGAGCATTGAGTCCCTGAAATACCGTGCCAACCTTGCCGGTTCGAGCCTGGCGACCGCACTGCGAACCGGCGTTGGCATCAGCGCTAATCCGGCCGCCAAAAAGCCGGCGAAGCTGCTGCAGCTTTACGAGTTCGAAGGCTGCCCTTACTGCCGCCTCGTGCGCGAGGCGCTGACGGAACTGGACCTGGATGCCATGATTTATCCCTGCCCCAAGGGCGGCAAGCGCTTCCGGCCGCGAGTCACGAAACTGGGCGGCAAGGCTCAGTTCCCGCTGCTCGTCGACCCCAATAGCGGCGAACAGATGTACGAGTCGATGGACATCATTGCCTATCTGTTTGCAACCTATGGGGAGCGTCCGCTGCCGCTGAAATGGCGCGTCGGGCCGCTGCAAAAATTCGGCTCGACTATTACGGGCATTGCCAGGGGCATGCGTGGAGTGCGGGCACGACCCTCCAAGCGACCGGCCAAGCCGCTGCAGCTCTACAGCTTCGAATCCAGCCCGTTTGCGCGCCTGGTCAGGGACTTACTGTGCGAGCTCGAGATCCCCTACGTCCTGCGCTCGGCCGGGCGAACTCGTGCGTCAGACTGGGTACCGCCACCTATGCGCGACTCATTGAAGATGCCGTCCAATCCCAATCAAAAAAACCGCAAGGCGTTGCTGAAACGCGCGGGCCGCGTCTCGATTCCCTACCTGGTGGACCCGAACACGGGAATAGAAATGGGCGAGTCCGAGGACATCATTCGATACCTGACCGAGACTTACGCGGTCGCCTGATTATGAGGCGAATCCGCTGGGGCATCCTGAGTACGGCGCGTATAGCACACCAATTTGCCGAAGATCTCACCTACGTTGAAAACGGCGAACTGGCGGCTGTCGCATCACGCTCGGAGCAGACCGCCGCCGACTTTGCGGCTCGCCACGACATCGATACCGCTTATTCCAGCTATGAGCAGCTGTATAACGATCCCGATATCGACGTAATTTATGTCGCGACGCCGCATTCGCTGCATCTTGAAAACACCACCGACGCTCTACTGTCCGGCAAGGCCGTGTTGTGCGAAAAGCCGCTGACGATTTCGGTCGAGGAAGTCGATGCACTAGCGAACGTCGTCGCCGAAACCGGTGGCTACCTTATGGAAGGCATGTGGACCTGGTTCCTGCCGCCGATACGGCAGGCCCTCGGCTGGTTCGAAGCGGGTGAAATCGGTCAGCTGTGTCACATCAAGTCCGACTTCGGTTACCCGATGCCCTATTCCGCCGATTGCAGGGAATACAACGCGGCGCTCGGCGGCGGCGTCCTGCCTGACATGGGCATCTACCCGATAGCAATAGCTTACCTGTTTACACGCAGCGATCCGGTCAGTATTGATGTCGTTTCGCGACATGCGCCGAATGGTGTGGAAGACGATGTCGTCGTAATTTTCAATTATGAGGATTACGTGGCAACGCTATCAACGTCGTTTCGCTGCAAGTTGCCCAACCGCACCTGCATAATCGGCGACAAAGGCTACATCGTGATCCCGGACTTCTGGTGCGCTCGTGAGAGCCACCTCTATCGCGGTGACGAACACATCGATAGCTTCGTCGATCACCGCAAATCTCGTGGATTCAACTACGAGGCGACGGCCGTTGGTAATGATCTGCTAAAGGCCCGCCGCGAATCCCCGGTAGTGCCGCTGGCCGCAAGCCGCCGCTTTCAGGAGCACATCGCAGCCATCAAAGCGCGCTGCTGAGCAACGGCGGCCAATATCTCTGCTCGAAAAATCAGTTGCGCAGGAAGCTGGTACCGTAGTCCATCGGCGACAATCCAAGATGTGCCGCGATGGTCTGGCCAATGTCGGCAAACGTGTCGCGCAGGCCCAGTGATCCCGGCTTGATTCCCGCACCGTAGGCGAGCACTGGAATGTGCTCCCTTGTATGGTCGCTGCCCTGCCAGGTCGGGTCGCAGCCATGATCTGCGCACAGGACCAGCAGGTCGTCTTCCTGCATCTGCTTCATGAGCTCCGGCAGGCGCCGGTCAAAATACTCGAGTGCGGCCGCGTAGCCCTCGACGTTACGACGATGCCCGTAGAGCATGTCGAAGTCGACAAAATTGGTAAAGATGATGGAGCTGTCGCCGGCTTCTTTCATCGCCGCCAGCGTTGCATCGAACAGCGCTTCGTTTCCCGTTGCCTTTATTTTTTTCGTGATGCCCCGCTGCGCATAAATATCGGCGATTTTGCCAATGCTGTAGACGTCACCGCCGCTTTCGACCAGCTTGTCGAGCACCGTCGGTGCGTGCGGCGGAGTCGTCAGGTCGCGTCGATTGCCCGTGCGTACGTAGCTGTCGGGACCGTCACCCACGAACGGCCGTGCAATGACCCGCCCGATGTTGTACTTGTCGACGAGCTCGCGCGCTATGTCGCACAGGTCATAAAGCCTTTGTAACCCGAACGCCTCTTCATGGCAGGCGATCTGGAACACACTGTCGGCCGACGTGTAAACGATCGGCTTGCCCGTGCGTACGTGCTCGTCGCCGAGTTCGGCAATAATCGTAGTGCCGGAGGAATGGCAGTTGCCGAGCACGCCGGGCAACTCGGCCCTGGCGATGAGTTCTTCGAGCAACTCCGGTGGAAAGGTGTCAGTTTTTCCGGTGAAGTAACCCCAATCGAATAGTACGGGAACGCCGGCGATCTCCCAGTGACCGCTGGGCGTATCCTTGCCACTGGAGAGCTCGGCCGCGTGACCGTAGGCGCCAATTATTTCGATATTTTCCTCGGCCCCTGCCGGAAACTTCCCCGTGCTTTCCTTGCTGGCATGCATGAGCCCCAGTTTCGAGAGATTCGGGAGCTGCAACGGACCTTCGGCTGATTTTGCGCGCACACGCGCGATGTTCCCGAGCGTGTCGGATCCGATATCCCCGAACTTGTCGGCATCAGCCGTGGCGCCGATACCGAACGAATCGAGTACGAGGATAATTGCCCTTGCCATACAACACTCCGACTCACTGCAGGGCGAAGAAGAACCCGGCCAGCGACGCATTCATGAGGTTGACCAGTGTACCTCCAATGACGGCCCGAAGGCCAAGCCGCGCGATGTCGTGTCGCCTGGTCGGTGCGATCGCCCCGAGTCCACCGAGCAGGATGGCGATGGAAGCAAGATTGGAGAAACCGCAAAGCGCAAAGGTGACGACCAGCTGCGTATACGGTGACAGGGTGTCCTTGATCTCGACGAAGCTGACGTATGCGTAAAACTCGTTGATCACGAGCTTTTGGCCAATCAGGCTTCCGGCCTGCGTCGCCTCCGCCCAGGGCACACCCAGAAGGAACGCAATGGGCGAAAATAACTGGCCCAGCAGCCACTGCAGCGTCAGGTCCTCGAAACCGAACCAGGCGCCAACGCCGGACAGCATGCCGTTCAAAAGGTAGATCAGACCAACGAAGGCAATCAGCATCGCGCCGACCGCCATGGCAACCTGCATGCCGGTCATCGCACCGTTGCCGATGGCCTCGAAGATATTGACGGGTTCGTTTGCTTCGTCGACCAGCCCGGCAGGTGGCCGATCATCGTGCGCCTCCGTCTCCGGCATCAGGATTTTGGCCATCATCAGGGCACCGGGTGCAGCCATGAAACTGGCCGTGATCAGGTATTTCAGTTCTACGCCCATCTGCGCGTAGCCCATCATCACCGCGCCGGCAATCGTCGCACAGCCGCCGGTCATGACGGCGAACAACTCCGACTGCGTCATGCCGGCCAAGTACGGCTTGACGACCAGCGGAGCATCCGTATGGCCTACGAAAATATTCGAGACGGCGGACACTGACTCGGCGTGACTGGTTTGCAGCAGCTTGTGCAGCCAGCCACCGAAGACACCGACCACGCGCTGCATCACGCCGAGGTAATACAGAACAGACATCAGCGCCGCAAAAAACACTATGACCGGCAACACGTTAAATGCGATCGTAAAACCCAGAGTCGCCTGGACGTTCGAGCCAAACACGAACGCAATGCCGTCATTACCGTAATTGATAACGGTCTGCACGCCCTTGACGACCTTATCGAGGACCAGCCCACCGGCCGGCACGAACAGTACCAGCGCTCCGATGACAGTCTGCACCAGGAAGGCCATCGAAATTGTGCGTATGTTTATCGCGCGCCGGTTGCTGGACAATAGCAGGGCGATTGAAAAAATCGTGGCTACTCCAACCAGGCTCATGACTACTTGCATGACGTTTGATCCTCGCAATGAAAAAGGGCCCGACTAATCGGGCCCTTTAACAATATCAAAGTCCGATATCGTCCCTGACTTTCTTCTCCGCTTTCTTGATATCCGACTGCAGTGCATCGAGTTCCTGCTGCAGCGGCCCGGCCAGCATTGCCGTTTCGGTCTTCCAGTCGATAACAGGAACGGCCGCGACGATACTCGCCGGCGTCGGCGTTGTGGGCGCCACTGGCTGCTGCATGTTGACAATAACAATGACCGCTACGGTAGCGGCGACCCCGGTAAGGCTGCTCGCCCACCAGAATAGCGCCGGCCTTTGCGACCTGGGCGCTGCCACAGGCTCGGCTTCGGGCGTAACGCTCCGCAGGGAGGCGGCAATGCGATGATCCAGTTCATCGGAAACTGTAACCTCGATCCTTTGCGCATCCAGGCGCAGTTGTCGGGCTAGCTTATCCATACGCTTCACTCTCTTTTGCAACGCTGTTCATTTCGACATCCAATGCCCTGCGACCGCGCATCAGGTTGACCTTGGTCCACGACGCGGAGCGATCCAGCGTTTTCGAAATATCATTCACCGACATGTCTTCGGCATAACGCAGCCACATTGCAGTAAACACCTCGTCCGTCAACACTCGCCGGGCATTGGCCCAGAGATTCTCTGTTTCCGAGTCCGCGATGCACTGCAGCAACGGGTCGCTTTCCTCGTCCCTTAGATCGCCGATCTCGACAACCTCCGGCGTCCTTAATTTCGCGGCATTGCGGATAGCGATGCGATACAACCAGGTGCTGAACCGCCAGCGCGGGTCGTAGGAACGAATGTAACGAAATGCATTGATCATCGTGTCCTGCAGCGCGTCTTCCGCGTCTGCATGGCTCGCGCAACGGGTCAACAGGAAACGTAACAGGCGATGCCGGTAACTATGTACTAGCTCGGCGAACGCATCCGCAGACCCAGCCTGGGCGGCACTTACCAGTTGTATCTCAGTCCTCAAGGGCAGTTAGGACGGTGTCTGGTTCAAGTGCCAGGGAGATCTTCAGCGTGTTTCCGGCGACGTCGACCCTGGTGCTTTGCAGTATCGATGCGATCTCCGGATCCATTTCCTCATTGAATATCTGCAGGCTGATCAAGCCTCTGACGATGCTTCCCAATGAGTTGGCGATCTCGGGCTCATTCGCCATCAGTTGCGCTTCGACACCGATCTTGTCACCCAGATCAGCGATCAACACGGCAACCTGTTTAGTGTTTCGCAGAATATTGGATTCCCAGCCGCTGTCCGCGTCCAGCTCGTCGGTGTTGACGCCGGCCTGAATGAGGCTGCGTTCCGCGCGCAGGACGAAGAGTGTGTTCTTGTCTTTCTTTGACGATTCGATCTTGCCGTTATTGGCGAGCAGCGCTTTCATCTGGTCCTGCGAATTGGTAACCAGGATCCTGTTGTTGAGCGCAACGCTGATATAAGCCTCGTCCTCGAGGGAGTCGACGTCGATGTTCACGTTGGCAACGCCGGAAGCCGCCCCGTCACTATTGAAGTAGTAATAAGCTTTGCCCGATGACTTGAACGTCTGCAGTTCGCCGTCAGCGGCGGCAATCGCAATGATCTTGTCCTTGGTCTGCTGGCTGATATTGCCTTCGACCAGGATCACAGGGCCTTCGCCTGCGCGCGAATACGCCGTGAAGCGCTCGGCTTCCTTGCCAAAGTCGATGCCGGATTCGAGCCGGATCTCCTCGAAGAACTCGGAGTCGAGCCAGTCGTATAGACCCCGGCTCGCCTTGCCCTTTCGCATGGCGTCGAAATCGGCGTGAATGTACCAGGTGGCCGAATCCGGAATTCCGCTTACTTCGGCACTCGCCAGCGTTGGCATGCAAAAGAACAGAATGACCGCAAGTATCTTCAGATTGCGCATCGAAAAACCCTCATTTAAGTGACTCCATGCACTGTTATAGGGCCGCTACGCCGGTTTGGTTACACATCGGGGACATTCTTAATTTAACGAATTAATACATTAAATTAAGAATGTCCCCGTTTGCTGTGGCTGGTCAGCCAGCTGACACCGAACGTCAGGATCATTCCGGCGAGGAAGCCCGGGATCGCCTCATACAAGCCATAGTTGTCAGCCTTGAACCAGGTCAACCAGGCGACACTGACCAGGAACCCGCCAAGCATGCCGCAAAGCACGCCGGCCCAGGTAATTCGCTTGTAGTAGAGGATTCCGATCATCGCCGGCCCAAAAGCCGAACCGAGCCCGGACCAGGATGCGAGGACGAAATCGAAAATCACGCGTGGTTCCTGGATACCCAGCACCAGGGCGATAATGCCTATGATTACGGTGACGAGCTTGCCATAGTTGGACAACACGGAATCGCTTTCCGAGCTACCCATTATTTTCTGATAGGTGTCGCGTACGACGGCCGATGATGCAAGCAGCAGTAGCGAATCGACGGTGGACATGATCGCAGACAACACGACAACGAGCAGCATGCCGGAAACAAGGGGCGGAAAGAGCTCGCTCGAAAGCACCGGAAAGATGGTTTCGCTGTCGTCAAGCCCCGG
>JBATHK010000011.1:0-4813 GCA_049666725.1 Woeseiaceae bacterium | reverse complement strand
ATCCCACCCTCTCCGCCAAAATACAAAAAGCCCCATTAAGGGGCTTTTTTATTTTGAGAGAGGGTATGGGTATTCGAACCCTGTTCGACCAACCGCCCCAAGCCGGTTGGCGAGGCAGCGCCGCAGGCGCAACTCAATCCCACCCTCTCCGCCAAGATACAAAAAGCCCCCTTGCGTCTGCCCCGTCCTCCCCGACTCAACATAAAATCGAATTTCGGTGCACTCGACCGCTATTGGCGTGCTAAGTTTAGGGTTAGAAAAGAGAATAAGAGAAGGGAGGACACATGATGATCCGGCTGTTCGCGGGACTGCTGGCATGTCTGCTCTTACTCGAAGCCAACGCTGCCGTCCCCAGTGACGTTCGCGAACGAATCGCCAAACTCCAGGCGCAAGACGTTCGTATAAAAATTCACCCGCGCTCCGGTGCGGTCCGCCTCATCGGTGCGCAGCCCCAGGCGCCCCTGATGGTGCCCACGGTAAACGAGGTAACGCGCGCGGATGTCGCCGGCATGGCGGCAGTGGAGCACTTTGGTCCGATGTTCGGGCTTGCCCGCCCGGGGCAAGAGATGCGGCCGATTAGTGAAGAAACCAAATCCCGTGGCGGCTCCCGACATCGCTACCGTCAGTATCACAAAGGAATTCCGGTTCTCGCCGGCGAGCTGAAGTTGAACCTGGATAAATACCGCCGGGTCATCTCAATGAGTGGAGAGATCAGCATCAACCTGGATGTTGATGTCCGGCCCGACTTGAGTCGGGGCCAGGCGCGCAGGTTGGCACTGCAGATAGTAGCAAAGTGGTACGAGGCGCAAAAACGATCGCTGCAGGCCGGTGTGGCGGAGCTATGGATCGTCGATTCCAAAATGCTGAAACCCGGAGATCGCGACGCGAGCCTCGCCTGGCGCATCGAGGTGACCGACAGGCAGGAACCTCACACCATACGCGAGCTGCTATTCATCGATGCAAAGACCGCGGGCGTCATCCTGCACATCAACCGGATTGAGCGGGCGAAGAACCGCGAAACATACACTGCGAACAATGGCAGTAACCTGCCGGGCACGCTGGTATGTGACGAGGGTGACCCTGACTGTGATGCCGGCGACAGCGAGGCCCAAAACGCTCATCTATTTGCCGGTGAGACCTACGACTTCTTTCTTAGCGAACACGGACGCGACAGCCTCGACGACGCCGGGCAGATGCTGATATCCACCGTGCACTACAGTGACTTCCTTTGCCCGAATGCCTTCTGGAACGGTGAGCAAATGGTTTACTGCACGGGGCTTGTGTCGGACGACATCGTAGGCCACGAACTTACTCATGGCATTACAGAGAACACCTCGAACCTGCTGTATTACTACCAGTCCGGCGCTATCAACGAGTCCCTGTCCGACATCTGGGGCGAGTTCGTTGATCTCACCAACAGCTCAGGTGATGATTCCCCGTCCTCGCGTTGGCTAATCGGCGAAGACCTCGCCAGCACCATCGGTGTCATTCGCGACATGGCCGATCCACCGGCGATGGGTGACCCTGACATGATGTCCAGCCCATATTACTGGTTTTCAGCGGGCGACAACGGCGGCGTACACTTCAATAGCGGCATCAACAACAAAGCCGCCTACCTGATGACCGATGGCGGTAATTTCAACGGCTACACGGTCAACAGTCTGGGCATCGGCAAGGTAGCGGACATCTACTACGAGGCGCAGACCAATCTGCTAACGTCCGGCTCCGACTATGTCGATCTCCACATGGCGCTGGGCCAGGCCTGTCAAAACCTCATCGGCATTGACGGCATTACCAGTGGCGATTGCCTTAACGTTCAGGCGGCAATTGACGCAGTGGAAATGGATGCCGACCCGGAAGGCTATAACCCGGATGCGCCCGTGTGTATCGGCGGTGATCTCCCCGACGATCTCTTCTTCGATGACTTCGAGAGCGGCACCGGCCAGTGGAACCTTGTCAATGTTTCCGGCAGCTCGACTCCGGCGTGGATCCATGACTTCGGCTATGCGTCTTCGGGCGAGTTCATGCTCTGGGGTCGCGACAGTATTGCGAGCACCGACGCAACGGCAGAGATGAATATCGATGTTCCATTGCTGGCAGCTGAAAAACCCTACCTGCACTTCAAGCACTCATTTTCCTTTGAGACATCGTACGACTTCGAGACATTTGATCTGGCCTATTGGGATGGCGGCTTCCTCGAATACAGCACAGATGCGGGAGGGACCTGGAGCGACGCCGGACCCCTCATCGAAAGTGGCCAGGACTACAACGCGACTATTTACGATAACCCGGCCAATCCCAATGCCAACCACCCGGCCTTTGGTAGTGAAAGCCACGGTTATGTCTCCACACGCCTCGATCTTTCAATCCTGGCTGGCCAGGCTGTGCGCTTTCGCTGGCACACAAGCACCGACGCTTTCGCAACCGGTGCGTTCGGCTGGGTGCTGGACGATGTACGGGTTTACACTTGCGCAAACGAACCACCGGCGCCCGCCATCGTGGAGTTCAGCGCTGCGGACTATGTTGTCAGTGAAGCGGGTCCGGAAGCGATCATCACGGTCAATCGTACCGGTGGTAACAGTATTGCCTTTACGATCGACTACGCCACAAGCGGAGTTAATGCGCTGGCCGGCGTCGATTACGCTGCTGTGAGCGGCACCTTGAGTTTTGCCGACGGCGAGAACAGCCGGGCGTTCAGTGTTCCCATCGTCGACGATGCCCTGATCGAGGGTAACGAACTCGTGATGCTGACGCTGAGCAATGGCAACGTTGCGATTCCGGGTACGGTGTCCGAGGCTAGGCTGACGATCACCGACAACGACAGCACCGATTTCGCATGGGTGGATGATGGAGTGCCTGACGGCGCGACGACCGGCGCGTCATCGAACGGTGCCTGGAACTGGGTCAGCACGGACCCGCTGCCATATTCGGGCACGCAGGCGCATCAATCCGCGCTGGCGGCCGGGTTCCACCAGCACTACTTCTACGGCGTTACGCCCCCCTTACAGGTGCAGACGGGTGACATCCTGTATGCCTACGTCTACCTCGACCCAGCCAACCCGCCGCGGGAGGTGATGTTGACGTGGAATGCGGGCGTGGGGGGTAACGCGGATTGGCACCATCGTGCTTACTGGGGCGAGGACCTGATCGACAAGGGTGTCAACGGCTCACCCAGTCGGCAATACATGGGTCCGCTGCCGCCCACCGGGCAATGGGTGCGCCTGGAGGTTCCTGCCAGTGCGGTCGGGCTGGAAGGCGCGGCAGTCACCGGGATGTCATTCAACCTGTATGACGGGCGTGCAACCTGGGATACCGCCGGGATCACGTCGACATCGACGACTGCGGGATTGGCCGAGGTGGCATTCAGTGCTGCTGCCTACGTTATCAGCGAAGCAGGGCCGGAAGCGATCATCACGGTCGATCGTACCGGTGGTAGCAGCAGTAGCTTCACGATCGACTACGCGAGCAGCGGCGGCACTGCGCTGGCCGGCGTCGATTACGGCGCTGTAAGCGGCACCTTGAGTTTCGCCGACGGCGAAGACAGCCAGACCTTCAGTGTTCCTGTCTTCGAGGACGTCCTCGTCGAGGGTGATGAACAGGTGGTGCTGACGCTGAGCGGTGGCAATGGTGCGATTCCGGGTACCGTGTCACAGGCGATGCTGACGATCGCCGATAACGACAGCACCGATTTTGTGTGGGTGGATGATGCGCTGCCTGACGGGGCGACGCCCGGCGTGTCATCGAACGGTGCCTGGAACTGGGTCAGCACGAACCCGCCGCCATATTCGGGCACGCTGGCGCATAAATCGGCACTGGCGGCGGGGCTCCACCAGCATTACTTCTTCGGTGTCACCACACCGCTACAGGTGCAGACGGGTGACATCCTGTATACCTACGTCTACCTCGACCCGGCCAACCCGCCGCGCGAGCTGATGTTGACGTGGAATGCGCGCGTGGTGGGCAATAACGATTGGCACCACCGGGCTTACTGGGGTGAAGACCTGATCGACAAGGGTGTCAATGGCACGCCCAGTCGGCAGTACATGGGTCCGCTGCCACCGGCCGGGCAATGGGTGCGCCTGGAGGTTCCCGCCGGTGCGGTCGGGCTGGACGGTGCGTCGATCACCGGGATGTCGTTCAACCTGTTTGACGGGCGTGCGACCTGGGATGTGGCAGGAATCATTTCGCCATCGACTTTGTGACTTGCCGAGGTACAAATTGTCATTGTCACTTTGGCAATAGGGTGACAAGCACCAGACCGAGTGTCACAACTATGTCCGCATGTGGGCAGAACCCCTGAAGCGGGAGCATGTATTTACTGCTCTCGACAATGCGCAGGAGGGTTCTGTTGCGGAGGGCGGCGTTGGCAGTGGCACTGGAGAGGGAAAGCGACCGACCCATCGCGACATCGGCATTACTGAGCTCGGCCATGAACCCACTGTTCGCAGCGACCATCGATGCGACAGAAGAAGCGGTGCATAACGCGCTGCTCAAGGCGACTACCGTGCGGAGCTCACGCGGTAAACTGGTCGAGATTCCGATCGATTCAGTGGTCTCTATTTTGGACAGATACAACGCACGACGCCGGAATTGACCGCTCGGGCAGAGCATCGTCCGCCCAGGACTCGCTCCACCGCCAGAAAATGAAATGGCCCCCTTGTGGGGCCATTTTTGTTTTCTCGCCGCGTGTGGTTGCGGATGAGATCCGAGCGCGACGCAGTCGCGCGACAGACGCGCGTAGCGCGAGGTGCCGAAGGCACCGGTCCACCCTGTTCGACGGGTAAATCCTTTCCGCCAAAACCAGAAAGCGACG
>JBATHK010000010.1:0-17988 GCA_049666725.1 Woeseiaceae bacterium | reverse complement strand
TACCCGCGACGATCATGTACCTCGCTGACCCGGGCAGCCATCCAAGCCCCGGATTCCATCTTTTCAGTGGCGCAACGATCTTGTGCGCATTTTTCATTGCGACCGATCCTGTTTCTGCCGCGACCAGCCCGAAAGGCAGGCTCGTATTCGGATTCGGCATCGGGGTTCTCATTTTTTGCATTCGAACCTGGGGCAGCTACGCGGATGGCGTCGCGTTCGCGGTACTGATCATGAACATGGCTGTGCCGGCCATCGACCTCGTGACGCGACCGCGTATCGTCGGCCATGACAAACAAAGCGAAAACACGCGATGAACGCTGCACTGTTCAGAAGCGGAATTACGCTCGCAGTGATCGCAGCGGTCTGCACTGCGCTGGTCGCGCTGACGTACCGGGTGACTGCCGAGCAAATCGTTGCCAATGAACAGGCATGGCTCGAGCGCAGCCTGCAACCGGCCCTGACCGGCCTTTTCTACACCAGCGGCATAACTGAATCGAAAATCATCATTCCGCCACCGCATGAACTGCCCGGTTCGGAGGCGGCGATCATCTATCGTGTTTACGCACATAGTGACCCGGTGGCGGCACTGTTTGTCGTGAGCGCCCGCGACGGCTACGCGGGGCCGATTCGTGTCCTTGTAGGTATCGACACGATGGGCGTCGTGACCGGAGTTGACGTACTGGAACACCGGGAAACACCCGGGCTAGGAGATCGCGTCGAATCGTCCAAGTCGGACTGGGTCAAACAGTTCAACGGTCATTCGCTGCTTGACCCCGAGCCGACAGGGTGGGCCATTAAGGGCGACGGCGGGCAGTTCGACCAGCTAACCGGCGCGTCGGTTACGCCGCGGGCTATTATCAAAGCGATAAAAGAGACATTGTTATACTTCGATGCACACAGCGAAGAGATCTTTGCTGAAGTAATTCCCGCAACCAACAAGGAAGAGACAGAGCAGTGACCTCGCCCGGCTTTATCGAGCGCTTCAAGACCGGCCTGTGGTACGACAACCCGGGGCTCGTGCAGCTCCTCGGTCTGTGTCCGCTGCTCGCCGTAACGTCGAGCTTCGTCAACGGATTGGGACTCGGCATCGCCACGCTGGCGGTGCTTATGGCCTCGAATGGCCTGGTATCTGCAACGCGTCGCTGGATCCAGGCCGAGATTCGAATACCGATCTATGTCCTCATCATTGCCAGCCTCGTCACTTGCATCGAATTGATCTTCAAAGCCTGGTTTCCGGCACTGGACCGGTCGTTGGGAATCTTCATTCCCTTGATAGTGACCAATTGTGCGATCGTGGCGCGCGCCGAAGTTTTCGCCTCTCGCAACCCGATCGGTTCAAGCATCGCTGATGGCTTTGTCATGGGCGCGGGCTTTGCACTGTTGCTAATGGCTATCGGCGCGTTCCGCGAGCTACTCGGTCAGGGTTCCCTGTTTGCACGAATGGACATGCTGATGGGCGGCGAGCCAGTGCGCGGCCTGGTACTCACGGACGGCGGCTGGCTGCTTGCAATTCTCCCGCCCGGGGCTTTTTTCAGCCTGGCGCTCGCCATCGCGATCAAGAACGCAATTGATCGCCGGCAGCATGAGAAACGTCAAAGGGCGATGCCAGGGCGCGCCCGCCGCGATACCCGTTAAAGAAGCCGCCGTGAACCGGGAAAAACGCACGGCGATATTCAGGATCTTGCGGGAGCGTATGCCCGCCCCGACGACCGAACTCGAGTACGAGACGCCATTTGAACTATTGGTTGCCGTTGTCCTTTCCGCACAAGCAACCGATATCAGTGTTAATAAGGCCACGGCCAAGCTGTTTCCGGTCGCCCGCACGCCTGAGGCTATTCTCTCGCTCGGCGTTGACGGACTGAAGCGATATATTCGCACTATTGGTCTGTTTAACAACAAGGCCGAAAACATAATCAAAACCTGCCGGATCCTGATTGACAAGCACGACGGCGAAGTGCCGCGCTCGCGCGCGGCGCTCGAAGCCCTGCCCGGCGTTGGGCGCAAAACCGCAAACGTCATCCTGAACACGGCATTCGGCGAGCCTACGATTGCTGTTGATACGCATATTTTCCGTGTTGCCAACCGTACCGCTATTGCAACAGGAAAGACGCCGCTGGAAGTGGAGAAACGGCTGCTGCGCTTGACGCCCGATGAATTCAAGAAAGACGCCCATCACTGGCTCATCCTTCACGGTCGCTATATCTGCAAAGCCAGGAAGCCGCTATGCGGTGAATGTCCGATTGTCGACTTCTGTGAGTACAAAAAGAAGGAGCTCTCATGATTTTTGGGCAGGACCGCAATCAGCTGCGCACGATGTATGCCGAAGCCTGGCGCAAGCAATGCGAGCGGCTGCCGATGTCCCCACTCGAATTGCAGATTGCTGCAATTGTCGAGTTGCACCCCGAGTATCATGCAGACGTTACCAGCAATGACCTCGATCGCGATTACACGCCCGACGGCGGCCAGACAAATCCATTTCTGCACATGGGACTGCACCTGGGGGTCCGCGAACAGGTCGCAACCGATCGGCCACGCGGCATCGCTGAGATACATGACCTTTTGATTGCGCAACTCGGTGACGTTCATGCCGCCGAGCACCGCATGATCGACTGCCTCGCTGAAACGCTCTGGGAAGCGCAAAGCCGGAATCTCGCCCCGGACGAGGAAAAATACCTGGACCGCCTGCGCCGAATGACGCGCTAGCGAAGACCGCTAGCCGGGGATTGTAATAATACGCGGCCACGACAGGTCTGATGAACTAACGGCGTAATGGAAGAACCATGAGCAACGCACAGCCACAGTATCCAGTCCACGGCGCCGGCCTCGGCCTGCGTCGGCCTATTGTCGACAAACTCATGGCGGATCCGCCTGTCGATGTCGACTTCATGGAAGTGGCCCCGGAAAACTGGATACACGTCGGTGGCGCGCTGGCGCGGAAACTGCGCTTTTTCACGGAGCGATATCCGTTTCTCATTCACGGCCTGTCGCTGTCGATAGGCGCGCCGTCGCCACTGAATGAACAGCTGGTCAGGGACATCAAGGATTTCATGGCGGAACACAATATTCGCCTGTACTCCGAGCACCTGAGTTTTTGCGGTGACGACGGCCAGCTTTACGACCTGATGCCGATTCCATTCACCGAGGAAGCCGTGCGCTACGTGTCGCAACGCGTACGCCGCGTACAGGATATCCTCGAGCAGCGCATAGCGCTCGAAAACGTCTCTTTTTATGCACCAATAGACACATCGATGAGCGAAAAAGAATTCCTGCTCGCCGTTCTGGAAGAATCCGACTGTGACCTGATGCTCGACATCAACAATATCGTTGTAAACAGCATCAATCATCGCTACGACGCAAGCGATTTCCTGAATGCGATGCCGGCTGAGCGCATCAGGTACTTTCACCTTGCCGGGCACCACGTCGAAGCCGAGGACCTGCGCATCGATACACACGGCTCCGCCGTCGACGATCAGGCCTGGCAGCTTCTTGAAGAAGCCTATTCGCGGCTGGGACCAGTTCCCACGCTGCTGGAACGTGACTTTAACTTCCCGCCCATGGACGAGCTGATGAATGAAGTCCGCCGCATCAAGCAGCTGCAGCTTGCGACAAGAAAACGGCAGGCTGCGAATGCCTGATAAGACCGATTTTCAAGCCATGCAGTACGCGTTTGCGGCGCACATCCGCGATCCGCAGAATGTTGCGGCACCGGAAGGTATCGAAGACCGCCGCATGGCGATTTATCGAAAGCTGTTTTTCAATAACCTCTACAATCTTATGGGCACGATGTTTCCGGTTCTGCGCAAGATCCATTCCGACGACGATTGGCGTCGGATGATTCGGCAGTTCATGCAGAAGCACACGGCCGAAACGCCCTACTTCCTGCAGCTGCCCGAAGAATTCCTGGGTTTTCTGGAAAAGGAATTCGAGCCCGGTCCCGGGGATCATGCCTTTCTGCTCGAGCTTGCACATTACGAATATGCCGAGCTCGCTTTATCAATTTCATGCGAAGAAAATGATCTGCACGGCATTGATCCCGACGGCAATCTGCTCAAGCAGACGCCCGCCAGGTCGGTGCTGGCCTGGACCTATGCCTACCGCTATCCGGTGCACCGAATTTCACCCGATTACTTGCCGTCAGAGCCTGCGGAACAGCCGGTCTACCTGGCTTTATATCGCGGCAGTGACGACAAGGTCCGCTTCCTGGAACTCAACGCGGTGACGGCCGGTCTTTTGGACGCCATCGAGAATAACCCGGATGCCAGGAACGGTGAGGCCCTGTTACGGGAACTCGCCGACAAAATTCATTACCCCGATGTTGACGCTTTGATCAGACACGGCGCCGATGCGCTCAAAGAAATGCGACAACTCGAAATATTGATCGGCACACGGAGCGCCAGCTAAGGAAGTTTGAAAATGGACACACTGATTAGACTCAAGAACCAGGCAATCAAAACACTCGATTCCACGGGCGAGTGGTTTGCGCTGCTGCCCATTCGCCTGCTCATGGCCTACGAATTCGGTCGCGCCGGCATGATGAAACTGAACGGCAGCAACTGGTTTGCAAACGTTCAGGATAACTTCCCGTTTCCGTTTAACGTCGTACCCGTCGAGATCAGCTGGTTTATCGCAACATGGGCCGAACTACTCGGCGCGGCGGGACTGGTACTCGGATTGTTCACGCGCTTTTGGGCGCTCAGCCTGCTCATCCTGACGATTGTTGCTATTTCCGGCGTGCACTGGCCCGACGACTGGAACAGCCTCGCTGAACTGTGGAAGGGATACTCGGTTTCCAATAGGGGTTTCGGCAACTTCCGCATCCCGCTGTTGTTCCTCGTTATGCTGATACCACTCTTGTTCAGCGGCGCCGGCAAACTGAGCCTCGATCACCTGCTCGCAAAGAAGTTCTCCTGACGCTCGACCAGGGTCGTCACCGGCATACGGGGCACCGGCGTTCCTACCGTGTCTGCTAGAATTCGTTGATGGGAACCGACCAAGCAAGCAGTCTTCGCCGGGACATCGGTTTTTTCGGCGCGTCGTTCCTGGTTCTCAACGCAATGCTTGGCGCCGGTATTTTCGCGCTGCCGGGCAAGGTCGCCGTCAACGCGGGCATGCTCAGCCCGTGGTTGTTCCTCGTCGTCGGCGTCCTGTTCCTGTCGGTCGTACTGACGTTTGCCGAACTCGCGAGCTATTACGACAAAACCGGCGGCCCGGTCATATATGCGACAGAGGCTTTCGGCCCTTTGGCCGGATTCAGCACTGGCTGGGTGATTTATCTGGCTCGCATGACGGCCTTCGCGGCCAATGCCAACGTCATGGCAACCTACCTCGCGTCCCTGTCCGATTTCTTCGCCGGCGACTTTGCGCGGGGAACCATCATCAGTGCCGTGACGATCGGTCTCACCTGGGCCAATGTACTCGGCGTCCGCGACGGCGTGCGCACGATGGGCGTGTTCACCGTTCTCAAGGTTACGCCGCTGGTCGTCATCGTACTGCTCGGACTTCAGCACGTGACCGGCAGCACCTTGCTGCCAAGCGCTCCATTTGTAATCGAACAAATTGGCAGCACGACGCTGCTCTTGATCTACGCCTACGTCGGATTCGAGACGATTGCCGTGACCGCAGGTGAAACCTCGCAGCCACGCAGCACGTTGCCGAAAGCGCTCGTAGGCACTGTTATCGGTACCGGCCTGCTGTACTTCGTCATCGTGCTGGTTTTCGTATCGATCATTTCGCCCGACCAGTACGCGAGCGCCACGCTGGTCGACGTCGGCCGATCACTGGCCGGAACGGCGGGCGCTTTCGCCATCACGCTGGCGGCCGTATTCTCGATCGGCGGTAACCTGGCCGGCTCCATGATCGCCGCACCGCGCCTTATTTTTTCGCTGGCGGAGAATCGTCTCTTGCCGCAGTGGTTCGGCCATGTACATGCCAAATACGCCACGCCGGATCGCTGCATCCTGCTAATGGGTGCCATGGCTCTTGTCCTGGCGCTCACGGGCTCCTTTGTCAAACTGGCAATCGCCAGTTCGGTTGCCAGACTGCTGGGCTACCTCATCTGTATCGCGTCATTGCCCGCGATACGCCACAACGCGAGTGCCGAGGCCCGCAAGCAAGCCTATCGACTCAAAGGCGGGTATACGATTCCGATAATCGGTTTCATCATCTGCATCTGGCTGCTCATGCAGTCGAAAACAGAATCCTGGGTTGCCGTTTCAATTCTGATCGCGATCGGTGCCATTCTTTACGGCATCGAAACGCGCACCGGCATACGGGGTAGCGGCGAGGACTAGCGTCGCTTCGGAATGTAAAGGTCCGTAAGCGTACCTTCGAATGCTTCTGCTGCCATCGCGACGGTTTCCGACAGCGTGGGATGGGGATGAATCGTCAGACTGATGTCTGCCGCGTCGCAGCCCATCTCTATGGCGAGCCCGATCTCGGCAATCAGGTCGCCCGCATTGGGACCGACAATGGCACCACCCAGGACACGCTTTGTTTGCTTGTCGAACAGCAGCTTTGTGAATCCTTCTGAACGCCCCAACGCCAGGGCACGACCGCTGGCCGCCCAGGGAAACTGCGCTTTCTCGTACTCGATACCCTGGGCTTTCGCTTCCAGCTCGGTCACCCCGACCCACGCGATCTCGGGGTCCGTGTACGCAACCGACGGGATCGTACGTGCGTCAAAGTAGCTTTTCTCGCCAGCCGCCACTTCGGCCGCGACTTTGGCTTCGTGCGTCGCCTTGTGTGCCAGCATGGGTCCGCCGGCCAGGTCCCCGATCGCGAATATATGGGGAACGTTGGTACGCATCTGCTTGTCGACCGCGATGATGCCGCGTGAATCAACGTTGACGCCGGCTTTGTCGGCGTCAAGCATGCCGCCGTTCGCCTTGCGTCCGACTGCGACGAGTACACGATCATAGACACCGACGGACGGCGCCTTTTCACCTTCGAAGCTGACTTCGATACCTGGCACTGTGGCACGCATGCCGGTCACCTTACTGGACACCATGATGGCTTCGTATCGTTTCCGGACTATTTTCAGGAAAGGCCGCAGCAGGTCCGGGTCCGTGCCCGGCATCAGCGAATCCGTCAGTTCGACGACGCTGACATCGGTTCCGAGTGCGCTGTATACGCAGGCCATTTCCAGGCCGATGATGCCGCCGCCAACCACGAGCAGGCGCTTGGGCAAAGGCGCAAGTTCGAGCGCGCCGGTTGAATCGACGATGCGCGGATCATGCGGCAGCCCCGGCAGCATTAACGGCTCCGAACCGGCAGCGATAATACACTGTTCAAAATCTACGGTTTCGTCATTGTCGAGATGCAGGCGATTGGCAGAGACAAACCTGGCAGTTGCCTGGATGACCCGGACTTTGCGCTGCTTCGCCATGGTCGAGAGACCGCTCGTCAGCTGGCCAATGACCTGGTCCTTCCAGTCGCGAAGTTTTTCGGCTTCGATTTTTGGCGCGCCGAACGTAACACCGTGATCAGCCATGGCGGCGGCTTCATCAATGACTTTGGCCGCATGCAACAGCGCTTTCGAGGGAATGCAGCCGACATTCAGGCAGACTCCACCAAGCACGGGCGATCGCTCGATCAGAATGACATCCAGCCCCAGGTCGGCCGCGCGGAAAGCCGCCGTGTAACCACCCGGTCCTGCGCCGAGAACGACGAGTTGCGCCGCATGCGTTGCATCGCCCTGATGCATGCGTGTCGCGACAATCTCCGGCGCTGACATCTTGCGGGTCTCCTCGACGTCCTCGATGGGAACATCAGGCGCGCCACCGGCTTCAATTGTCACAACGGCAGAGCCTGTGGAAACCCGGTCGCCGACCTTGACGTCAACGGAGACGATCGTCCCGGCCTCGCTGGCCGGAATGTCCATTGAGGCTTTATCCGTTTCCAGCGTGACCAGCGGGTCTTCGACCGATACTACGTCGCCTGGCGCTACCAGGATTTCGATAACCTCGACATCTTTAAAGTCGCCGAGGTCAGGAACCTTCAATTGCACTGACACTAAGGAATCGCCTGTAGCAAGGAATCGACGTCAGCCAGCTTCTGGTTCAGGAACGTCGTAAAACGAACCGCCTGTGCGCCGTCGATGACCCGATGGTCGTAAGAGAGCGACAGCGGCAGCATCAACCGGGGTTCGAACTCAGCACCGTTCCAGACGGGCTGCATGGATGAGCGCGAAACGCCGAGGATTGCCACTTCAGGCGCATTGACGATTGGCGTGAACGCGGTTCCGCCGATTCCGCCCAGGCTCGAAATGGTAAACGTCGCACCCTGCAACTGGTCCGCTTTCAACTTGCCTTCGCGCGCAAGCGCAGAGAGCTCGCCGAGTTCCTTGGCGATCTCGTAGACGTCTTTCTTGTCCGCGTCGCGTATCACGGGGACCATGAGGCCCTGCTCAGTGTCGGCGGCAAATCCCAGGTGGCAGTACTTCTTGAATACCAGGCTTGCGCCATCGTCTGACAGCGACGCATTGACCTTCGGGTATTCCTCGAGGGCCGCAACACAGGCTTTCATTACGAACGCCAGCGGCGTCAAGCCGATGCCGCGTTCTTTGGCGGGACGCTTGAGCTTCTGACGCCTCGCCTCCAGTTCCGTGATGTCAGCCAAATCGTGCTGTGTGACGTGCGGTACGTTGATCCAGCTGGCCTGCAGCCTCGGACCGGAAATTTTCTGGATGCGTGTCAACGGCTGCACGTCGATTTCGCCGAATTTGGCAAAGTCGACGCTCGGCGTTTTGGGGAGTCCGCCACCGGAAGGCGCCGCCGCCTGCCCTGTCATGATCGCCTTGACGAAGGCTTTGACGTCATCGTGCAGTACGCGGTTTTTGCTGCCACTGCCATTGACTTGTACCAGGTTGACACCAAGCTCCCGTGCCAGCTTTCTCACCGACGGGCTGGCGTGGGCTTTCGAGAATGCGGCTTCTTCGATTCTCGGCAACGTCGCCACCGCCGCGGATGGCGCAGGCTTTTCCGGTGCCGCGCCTGATGCGGAAGCCTGCGGCTTCGCCGCCGCTTGCGCAGCTGCCGGCGCAGTATCAGGCTTCTGATCAGCCACAGCGTCAATGATGGCCAATGATGCGCCTGCAGATATCTTTTCGCCGACCTTGATCAGGACCGACTCGATCGTCCCCGCAACGACGGCAGGCACGTCCATGGCGGCTTTGTCCGTCTCCAGCGTGACCAACGGATCTTCGACCGCGACCGTGTCGCCAGGTGCAATATGCACTTCGATGACCTCGACGTCATCAAAATCGCCCAGGTCCGGCACGACCAGCGTTTGTTTGCCGCCTGATTTCCGCGGCTCGCCGGCTGGCGCCGCCATCATCGTTGTTTCGCCGGTCGGTTCTGCGGCCAGCGCCGGCGTAATAACGACGGTGTCACTGATCTCCACCGTCATCCGGCCGATGACGTCGCCCGTCGAGACCGTGTCACCGTTCCCGACCGTCAATTTCTCGATTACGCCGCTCTCCGGCGCCGGTACATCGAAAGATGCCTTGTCGGTCTCCAGTGTAATAAGACCATCCTCGCGAGCAACGCTATCGCCGGGCGCCACAAGCACTTCGATGATCTCGACGTTTTCGAAATCGCCGAGATCCGGTACAACTATGTCGATCGAATTCGCCATGCTCGTGCTCCCGGCTACTTTACAACGTCACCGGATCGGGGCGATCCGGATCGATGCCGTATTTCTCGATAGCCTGCACGACAGTCCGCTGGTCGAGCACGCCGTCGTCGGCCAGTGCCTTAAGCGCAGTGACTGCGATGAACCGTCGGTCAACCTCGAAGTGCTCGCGCAGAGCCTTGCGCGCGTCGCTGCGGCCGTAGCCGTCCGTGCCAAGCGAATAGAATTTTCCTGGAACCCAACCCTGGATCTGATCGGCAACAATCTTCATGTAGTCGGTTGCCGCAACGTACGGTCCGGAACGATCCCCAAAACAGTTTACGATCCAGCTCTTGCGCGCCGGCTCTTCCGGATGCAGGTGGTTCCAGCGTTCGACTTCGAGCGCATCGCGGCGCAGCTCGTTGAAACTCGTTACCGACCAGACGTCGGCAACTACGCCGAAGTCCTCCATCAGGAGATCCCTTGCGGCCAGGACTTCACGGAGGATCGTGCCCGAGCCCATGAGCTGGACGCGTATCTTGCCGGCACTCTCGTTGAAGTCGAGCGGATACATGCCACGCAGGATGCCTTCCTCGACGCCTGCCGGCATCGGCGGATGCACGTAGTTCTCGTTCATGCAGGTAACGTAATAGAAGACGTTTTCCTGCTCTTCGATCATGCGCCGCAGCCCGTCCTGGATGATGACCGCCAGCTCATACGCGTAGGTAGGATCGTAGGCGACGCAGTTCGGAACCGTCGACGCCGCGACCAGGCTATGACCGTCCTGGTGCTGCAGCCCCTCGCCCGCCAGCGTCGTGCGGCCGGCGGTACCGCCGATCAGGAAGCCGCGTGACTGCATGTCGCCACCGGCCCAGACAAAGTCACCAACACGCTGGAAGCCGAACATCGAGTAGTAGATATAGAACGGCACCATCGGGACATCGTGATTCGAGTACGACGTCGCCGCCGCAATCCACGAGCACAGGGCGCCGCCCTCGTTGATGCCCTCCTCGAGAATCTGACCTTTCTTGTCCTCGCGGTAGTACATGAGTTCATCGGAGTCCTGCGGTTCGTACAGCTGACCTTGCGAGGCATAAATTCCAATTTGCCGGAACATGCCTTCCATGCCAAACGTACGCGCTTCGTCCGGCACGATCGGAACAACGTGCTTGCCGATTTTCTTGTCGCGGGTTAGCGCCGTGAGCATTCGTACGAAGGCCATCGTGGTTGACGCCTCGCGTTCGCCCGTTCCGTCGATCTGCGTCTTGAAAATCTCCAGCGGCGGCGCCGGCAGCGATTTCGACTTCGGACGACGGCGCGGCAAAAATCCGCCCAGCGCCTCGCGCCGCTGCATCATGTACTCGTACTCTGTGCTGTCCGAATCGGGCTTGTAGTAAGGGACCCTGTCGCCAAGCTCCGAGTCCGCTATCGGTATATTGAAGCGATCGCGAAAGGCCTTGATTTCCGTGATGTCCATCTTCTTCTGCTGATGCGCGATGTTGCGACCCTCGCCCGCGGTCCCCATCCCGTACCCTTTGATCGTCTTCGCGAGGATGATGGTCGGACCACCTTTGTGCGATGTCGCCGCGTCATACGCCGCATGTACTTTGAGCGGGTCATGGCCGCCGCGATTGAGTCGCCAGATCTCTTCGTCCGACATGTTGGCGACCATTTCGGCGGTTTCCGGGTACTTGCCGAAGAAAGTGTCGCGAACGTATTTGCCGTTCATCGACTTGATCTTCTGATACTCGCCGTCGACAGTTTCTTCCATGATCCGTCGCAGCTTGCCGGACAGGTCCTTCGCCAGCAGCGGATCCCACTTTGACCCCCAGACGACCTTGACCACGTTCCAGCCGGCGCCGCCGAATGCCGCTTCGAGTTCCTGGATGATCTTGCCGTTTCCGCGCACCGGACCATCGAGTCGCTGCAGGTTGCAGTTGACGACAAACACGAGGTTGTCCAGGCCCTCACGAACCGGCATTGTAATCGCGCCCATTGATTCGGGCTCGTCCATCTCTCCGTCGCCAAGAAACGCCCAGACTTTGCGGTCACTGGGCTGCATCAGCCCGCGATGTTCCATGTAGCGCATGAAGCGCGCCTGGTAAATTGCCATCATCGGGCCAAGGCCCATGGATACGGTCGGGAATTGCCAGAAGTCCGGCATCAGCCACGGATGCGGATAAGACGACAGGCCGCCGCCGCCCACCTCCTGGCGAAAGCGATTCAGCTGACTTTCGTCGAGGCGTCCCTCGAGAAAAGCGCGCGCATAAATGCCCGGCGACGAGTGACCCTGGATGAACACCATGTCCCCTTCCTGACGGTCGGTGGCGCCGCGCCAGAAGTGGTTGAATCCGACCTCATACAGAGTGGCCGACGACGCGTAACTCGAAATGTGTCCGCCGTACTCGGTGTTGATCTTGTTCGCATTGATCACCATCGCCATCGCATTCCAGCGAATGTAGGCCTCGATGCGGCGCTCGAGTGAACGATCGCCGGGGTACTCGGGCTGACGCGCCGTGGAGATCGTATTGAGGTATGCCGTGTTCGGCGTGTACGGCAGGTAGGCGCCCGAACGCCGCGCAAAGTCGATCATCTGGTTCAGCAAAAAATGCGCCCGCTCCGGGCCGTGCTGAGCGAGTACCGAGTCGATCGACTCCAGCCATTCGGTGGTCTCAATTGGATCTATGTCATCGAAAGGATTGAAACTGCTCATAATTCTGTCCACCGGGCGTTTGCCAGGAAAGCTCCCGGCGTGTCGCGTGAATTACCTGAAGCGTCCTGCTAGGATCACCGCTTCATTGCACCGGACCGTGCGATTCGCCAGTGCGGCCGCCATCTTCGGGGTTTGCGCCGTGAGGGTCAAGCGCGCCGCGGAGAATAAAACCGTATGACAACCGTCGTTCCTGACATTCATGATATTCGTATCTTTCAGAAGACTGGCCGCCTATCCACGCAAGTCCTGGAGCCGGTTGATCAGTTACTTTTGATACTACCTGCAAGGCCGACCGCGGCGGTTTTTGGTGAAGTCCCCGAGGGCAGCAAACTGCAGGCAGTTTACCGAAAACGCGTTGACGGCTCGATACCGGCATTCACGACGCACCTCGGTAACAAGCGGCAGACCCTGGTCGTCGCCGGCACCGTCAAAGCCAGCGCCAGCGCGTTCGAACAGCTGACCCTGGGGCGCAAGCTGGTTGCGGCGGCAGCCGGTCAAAAAGCCGGCAGTCTTGGCATTTGCGCCGTCGGTTTCGAGCCCAATGCGCAGGCAACGCTGGTGAACAATGTGCTTGCGGCGGCGTTGGCGGCGGGCCTCAGGCTGCCCACTTTTAAAAGCAAGGCGGCGCCCGCCAGGACCAAGAGCATTCGGCTGCTGGGCCTTTCAGAACCGCTGGACACCAGCCGAACAGAAGCCGAAGCGAAAGGTAATAACCTCGCGCGTTGGCTTACATCATTGCCGCCCAACAAACTGGATGCCATTCGCTACGCGGAGGTCGTCAAGCGCCTGGCAAAAGAGCACGGCTGGCAGTACAAGCGCCTCGTCACGAGAGATCTGGAGTCGCTCGGCGCCGGCGCGTTTCTCGCGGTTGCCCAGGGAAACGATGACAACAGTGCCGGCATCGTGCGTCTTCGCTATCGACCAGGCCCGAAATCAGCCAAGGCCGATCTCAGCCTGGTCGGCAAAGGCATTATTTTCGACACGGGCGGCACCAACCTCAAGCCGTTTGCGTCGATGCTGGACATGCACGGTGACATGCAGGGCAGCGCGGTTGCGCTCGGCATATTCCTGGCTATCTCCGAACTCAAACTGCCGATTGCAGTCGATTGCTGGCTGGCGCTGACGGAGAACCGTACCGGCCCAAAAGCCTACAAGTCGCAGGACGTCATCACGGCCGCAAATGGCAAGACCATACAAATTATTCATACCGATGCCGAGGGCCGTCTTGCACTTGCGGATGCGCTTGTACTCGCAAGTCTCGAAAAACCGGGCATCATTTTCGACTATGCGACGCTGACCGGCACCTGTGTCAGTGCCATCACGAGTCGATATTCGGGCGTGTTTACGAACAGGGCTGAATGGCATCCCGTTCTGAAACGAGCCGGCCGGCGTTCGGGCGAGCGCGTCTGGCCGTTCCCGATTGGCAGGGAATTTCTTGATGAGCTGAAGAGCGACACGGCTGATTTCATGCAGTGCTCACCAAAAGGCGCGGGCGACCATATCCTCGCGGCCAGCTTCCTTGCCGAGTTCATCGAGAACGACATTCCCTGGGTGCACATGGACCTGAGCGCGGGAGATCGCGCCGGCGGCCTTGGGCATATCGCATCGAAATTCACGGGATTCGGCGTGCGCTACACAATGAGCATCATCCTCGACGAAAAACTCTTAAAGGCAATCCCGTAGGTGAGTGACGAGATCAGAATGTCAGACCGCTTCCGCGGCTTTCTGCCCGTTGTCGTCGACGTGGAAACAGGGGGCTTCAACTCGAAGACCGACGCCCTGCTCGAAATCGCCGCCGTCCTGCTCGATCTTGACTCCGACGGTCTGTTCAGGCGTACAGAGACAATTCGCTACCATGTGAAACCCTTTGAAGGCGCCAACCTCGAAGCCGCGTCCCTCGCGGTCAACGGCATTGACCCGTTTCACCCGCTGCGCCCCGCTCTCGACGAACGCGACGCGTTGCAGCGCACCTTTCGCGAGGTGCGCCGCGCCGTGCGGGAAAGCCGATGCAGTCGGGCCGTACTGGTCGGTCATAATGCGCACTTTGACCTCGGTTTCCTGAATGAAGCGGTCGAGCGCTCATCGATTAAGCGCAATCCCTTTCATCCTTTCAGCTGCTTCGACACGGTGACGTTGTGCGGAATGGCGTTCGGTCAGACGGTACTTGCGCGTGCGGCAATCGCCGCAGGACTGGGATGGGATGAGACGCAGGCGCATTCTGCATCTTACGACGCAGAAGTCACCGCGGACCTGTTCTGCGAAACGGTAAATCGCTACCGCGACATTTATGAAGCCGCGCTCAGAAACGCGCCGCCGCAACCATAGGCGCAGCGACTGTCAGGCAGCGCCTTCCTCAAGCAGCTTTTGCAGCTCGCCCGACTGATACATTTCGATGACGATATCGCAGCCGCCGATCAACTCACCTTTCACATACAGCTGCGGAAAGGTCGGCCAGTTTGAATACTCTTTAAGCCCTTCCCGAATCTCGGGATCTTCAAAAATATTCACAAAGGAATACGGCCTGCCGATCGCGTTGAGCGCGGCGACAGTCTGACCGGAAAACCCGCACTGCGGAAAATCGGGCGTGCCCTTCATATAAAGCAGCACGTCGTTTGAGCCGATCTGGTCTTTGATCCTGGTTTTTACATCCACGTCTGGTACCTGTTTGTGTAGTAACAGCCACCCATGCTTGGGCCACTGCCGATTTTTTCAATGCTTCGGGCGTCAATTAGCGGCGCTGCGATCCTCAACCACGATGTGGTTGTTGACGGCTTTTACGCCATTGGTTCCCTTCGCAATCGATTCTGCCTGCTCGCGAGCCACATAGCTGCCAACCGTTCCCGACAAGGTCACGGTACCCTCCCAGGTGCGAACGCCGATGTTAAATACGCTGACGATTGTGTCCGCCACATATTTGCCCTTGATCTTGGTCGTTATGGCCGAATCCGACGCAACGACACCGGCGGGGCGCTCATCCTTGCCCAGCTGATATCCGCCCACGGCGGCACCGCCGACCATCAGGGCCGCGCAGCCACCCAGCATCAGCGCCGCAAAAAGAACGATCATCACCCGCATTGCATACCTCCGACTCCCGGCCCGGATTGTACCGTCAATCTGCGGTCTCGCGAGCGGTCAATTGGTCAACAATCGCCCATTGCTCGTCCTTGTTCATCAGCGCCCAGCCCGAAATCTGCGCCAGGCTTCGACCACAGCCGAGGCAAATCTTGTCCTCGTCCAGCGTGCAAACGAGAATACAGGGTGACAGCGGTTTTTCGTCTCTGTCCCGGAATGCGCTGTGATTTTTATCCATCATTAATTTATTAATCAATATCTTACAAGATCTTTCTAATTATTTTTCAAGGCCTGTCAGCCACCGGTCGATGCAAATAATTCTCTTTTCCGAACGGCACTCTCTATAATACCGACAGCGCGCCGGCGCGATCATTCGCGACAGGTACCGAGACTAATCAAATAATCAAAAAAACAACGGAGAACCAAACGATGAACCCCTTGAAGAGCATTGGCGGCACAATAATCGGTGGCGTCGTACTCGCAGTCATTATTGTACTTGTCACCAAAGGCAATCACATGGTGGCAGGCATGAGTACGCAGTCCCTGATCATATGGCTTCATGTTTTGTCCGGTATCACCTGGATCGGCCTGCTTTACTACTTCAACTTTGTTCAGGTTCCGGCACTCGGCGAGGCGGCCAGTGACGAGGGTGGCCCGGGTGGAGCGGGCATTGCCAAATACGTCGCACCCCGCGCACTGGCCTGGTTTCGCTGGGGCGCACTGGCTACGTGGATCACAGGCGCAACTTTCCTGCTTTACAAAGGCCAGCTGCACAACGCATTCATGCTCGGGATGAACACCGATCCCGTAAACCAGTACGCCATGACTATTGGCGTGGGCGCATGGCTCGGCACCATAATGCTGTTCAACGTATGGGTGCTGATCTGGCCCAATCAGAAAAAAGTACTGGGCATGGTCGAAGCCAGTGCAGACCAGGTCGCCAAGGCAAAGAACATTGCCTTCCTGGCGTCGCGCTCGAACACGCTGATGTCGATTCCCATGGTGATGAGCATGATAGGCGCGGGTCACGGTTGGCCCATGTAGAGCCGAGTGACACTGTGCGAGCCGAAGCCCGACATACCTGTTGGGCTTCTTTCGTTTTCGGACCCCCATGCAACTCTCAGACGAACTTAAGAATTCCATCGGCGCAAGCGTCGCGACAGCTCTGGCGGAGGACGTCGGCGATGGCGACCTGACGGCACTGCTGGTCGATGCCGACGCCGTCGTCGGCGCAACGATAATCGCCAGGGAGTCTCTGATTCTTGCCGGCCAGCCGTGGGTCGACGAGGTATTTGCGCAGCTCGACGCAAAGATCATCATCGACTGGTACGTCGGTGACGGCCAGGCGGCGGAAGCCGACGACGTTATCTGCAAGCTTGTCGGGCCGGCTCGTGAATTGTTGACCGGCGAACGCACTGCTCTGAATTTTCTGCAGACTCTGTCGTCGACCGCAACCATCACGGCCAGTTATGTCAGAGCCGTCGAAGGCACAGGCGTCAGGATTCTCGATACGCGCAAGACGCTACCGGGTTTACGCCTGGCGCAAAAGTACGCGGTCGCCTGCGGCGGGGGCTCGAATCATCGAGTCGGTCTGTTCGACGCCATCCTGATCAAGGAAAATCACATCAGGAGCGCAGGCAGTATTGCCGCTGCCCTGCAGCGCGCCAACGATCTTGATGCGGATGTGCTGATCGAAGTCGAAGTCGAAAGCCACGAGGAACTGCTTGAAGCCCTGCATGGCGGGGCGACACGAATTCTCCTCGATAACTTCGCATTGCAGGATCTCAGGAAGGCGGTTGCAACAAACAAAAGCTACGGCTACGTCGCAGCCGAACTCGAGGCATCCGGCAATATCACGCTCGAATCGATTCGCGAAATTGCAGAGACCGGCGTCGACTATATTTCCACAGGCGCGCTGACAAAAAATATTAACGCCATCGACTTCTCGATGTTATTCAGCATCGACGGGGCATGGTGAATTATTTTGATCTGCCGCTGCGCCATCGCCTGTTTCTCGCAATGATACCGAGTACGCTGTTCTTGCTACCGGACCTGAGCGATGCAGTCATGCAATATGGTTATCCGACGCTGTTCGGCTTTCTGGTAATGGCTCCGTTTATTACAGCACGCTCCATGCTGACGTTGCGATTTGGCGTGTTGATTGGCCTGTATTCCGGCTTTCTCGGGGGTTGCATGAACTCGGAGCAGGCACCGACGGCGGAACCGGCATCCTATGCGAGTGCCGCGGATCTCGGAAGCTTCTGCGATCGCCTGCCACGGCCTGCGTACGCTGATTATGAGAAGCACGAGGCCAGCAATGACTGGTTCGAGGTGTATGAGATCGAGCCCGATATCTGGGCGATCTACGAACCGTTTCAGTGGCAGGAAGTTATTTCATACTTGATCGTCGGCTCGGAGTCCGCCGTGCTGTTCGATACCGGCAACGGGATCGGTAATATAAAGTCGATTGTTGGTCAGCTCACCGAGAAACACGTTCGCGTACTCAACTCTCACAGTCACTTCGACCATATCGGCGGCAACTACCAGTTTGATGAAATCCTGTCTGTTGCAACAGGATTCTCCCTGAGCCGGAC
>JBATHK010000009.1:0-3955 GCA_049666725.1 Woeseiaceae bacterium | reverse complement strand
TGATCGCCAATGCCCTGTTCCGTGCGGTCGACGGTTTCATGGGCGTCGCTGCTGCAGCGACTCTCAAGCGGATTGTCATTTACCTGCTATCCGCTGTCGTCGTGCTGTCGACGCTTTACCAACTCGGGTTCGATCTCGGCGTCCTGCTCGGTGCCGCCGGGATCCTGTCGGTCGCGCTTGGTTTTGCTTCGCAAACATCGGCCTCGAACCTGGTCAGCGGGTTGTTTCTCGTGCTCGAGAAGCCGTTCGCGATTGGCGACCTCGTCCAGGTCGGTGGGACAACCGGTGAAGTGCTGTCGATCGATCTGCTCTCTGTAAAGGTCCGAACCTTCGACAACCTGTTTGTTCGTATCCCGAACGAATCGCTGATCAAGACCGAAATCACGAACCTGAGTCGCTTTCCGATCCGTCGCTACGACATGCAGGTTGGCGTCGCTTACAGGGAAGATCTCAAAAAGGTCAGTGACCTGTTGATCAAAGTGGCCGATGCTTACGAACATTCTCTTGATCACCCGCGACCGTTGATTATTTTCCAGGGCTTCGGAGAGTCATCCATGGATCTGCAGTTTTCGATCTGGACAACCCGAGAAAATTACCTGACAGTCCGCAATGAAATGCCGGCGCGAGTCAAGGAAGCGTTTGACGCTGCCGGTATTGAAATACCGTTCCCGCACCGCACGCTGTATACGGGTTCGGAAACGACACCGTTTCCGATACGCACTGAATAGGCGCGGTTCAATGGCCGAATTTCAAATTCGAAAAGACGATTTCACGAAATACCGCGTGGTTGACTCGTCGTCAACCGAAACGTTGCTCGAACTGCCTGACGGGCAGATACGCGCCAAAATCGAGCGCTTTGCGTTTACGGCTAACAACGTTACCTATGCCGTGACCGGTGACCGGCTTGGCTACTGGCAGTTTTTTCCACCCGGTGGAGATGACACGAATGGCTGGGGCATGATGCCGGTATGGGGTTTTGCCGTGGTTGTCGAATCAAAAGCCAGTGATTTACCGGTTGGGGATCGCCTGTTTGGATATTTCCCGCCAGCCAATTATCTTGACATGACGCCGACACGCGTTACCGATGAACGCATTATCGACGGCGCAACGCATCGTGCCAAACTGCCGCCGGCTTACAACAGCTACAGTCGGGTCAACGCGGAACCCGGGTACGACCAGGCGATGGACAACTTGCGCATGCTGCTTTGGCCATTGCACATCACTTCGTTTTGTTTGTGGGACGCGCTGCAGGACAAAGACTGGTACGGCGCGAAGCAGGTCGTCATCGTGAGCGCCTCGAGCAAGACCAGTATCGGCCTGGCCTACGCGCTGGCTGACGATGCCGCGGCGCCGGCTGCGATCGCAATTACGTCGGAGCGCAACCTCGATTTTGTGAAAAAACTGAAGCTGTACGAGGAAAGCGTGACGTACCAAACGCTGAGCGAGATCGATGCAGCGATCCCCACCGTCATAGTCGACATGTCCGGCAACCGTGAGGTCCTTGGACGCCTGCATGCGCATCTCGGCGACAACATGAAGCGCTGCATAAATGTCGGGCTGACGCACTGGGACGACAAGAAAGCCGGCGATGGCCTGATCGCAGAGCGCAGCGAGATTTTCTTTGCGCCCTCGCATATCCAGCAACGCGTAAAGGACTGGGGTCCCGATGGTTTCGCAAAAAGAACCGCGGCCTTCATGCATCAGACGGCGGCGAAGAGCAGCAGCTGGTTGGAACTCCGCAGGATCGACGGACTCGCGGGTCTCGCCGGTGTTTACGGGGACGTTTGCGCGGGACGCATTCCAGCCGACCAGGGACTCATCATCAAGCTTTAGACAAAGCCGTGTGCAACCACTGCGTTTCAGAATGGCGTCAGGTCCCAATACAGCAAGAACGTACTTAGCCCCACCGCGGCGAAGCCGGTCATCAGGAACCCCACGAGCGTGCCAATCGGCAGCTTTTCCTTGAGGCGTGTTCGAATCGTAAAAACCAGTGCCGCAATGCCGAACAATCCGGCGGTCAGGCCGGCGAGGGCGCCGTACCAGGCCCAGGGCGCGAGACCGAAGATCACGAGAATCTCGGACGCATCCGCCGTAACTGCAAATGCGGCGCCAAGTGTAGCGATGGCAACCATTGCAAATGTCGCAGCGAGCCACGCCGACCAGCGTGCGCCGGATACGTTGACGGGCTGACGCTTGTCGATACGCCGGCCAATCGGTGCGAGAGAAAGAATGACGAAGGCGAACAGCGAAACGACCGCGCTAATGCCACCCCATGCCGCTGGACCGGCGAGCTTTTTCTCGTCTTCGACCGCCAATAGCAGCAGGCGTGGAGCGATCGACGTTGTGAACAGCGGCACGAAGAACTCGGGCGCTTCCATTTCGTCCACGCAGCTCAAGTCGGGCTCGGCGCGCGGAGCGTCAAAGAACAGGTTGAGCAAATCGCCGCCGCATTCGACAGAGCGCAAAGGTCCGTGGCCGGCGTACGGAAATTCAACGTAGGTACCGTTCGAAAAGCCCGGGAGAATCGCTTTTGCCAGCGGCGGCGGCGTGATTGGGTCCATGTCCCCGGCAACGATCAATGCGGGTATGTCTGTGCTGACGGGCCCATATTCTGCCGCGTCCCTGGGCGCCATACCGGTGTCGAGACAATGCTGAGCAAAGCGCAGATCGGAGTCAGCGGTGCCAATGGCGTTGGCGAGGATCGGAAACGCTTCGCGGTCCGCAGCGGCTGAGCTCAACTGCGCTTCCCGGTAGCCGTCCAGGCAGAAGATGGCGTCGTACATGCCGAAGCTCAATCCCTCAAGATTGTCGTCGCCGGCCTGCGCAAGTGCCCTGAAGAGGGTCTTGTCCCGTTTTTCGAGAATGTCGGCCCACGCGTAAATCATGCCGGGCAGGCCGGGATAGTTGCTTTGTTCGTAGAGGAGTATGAAAGGCAGGAATCCTGCGATGTCGGAAAAGAAACGCGCCTGGCCCGAAGGATACAGCTCCGTGTCTTTGACATCGACGACGATAGGGTTATCGATGATTGTCTGAGTTGCTTGCCGAAGCCGTTTGCCGAGATCGGGGTAGCGCTTCGCGCAGCCGGTATCCGCGCCGCATAGCTCGTCCAGCTTTTGCAGGTCGCGGTCATACCATTTCACAACCTGCCAGTAGTGAGTGTCGTCGCGTGCGTTGATAGGAACGATCGAATCCAGGACGATCGCGCGAATGCCTTCAGGATCTTCCCTGATATAGGCCTGGCCGAGGATCGTACCGTAGGAAATGCCCCAAACGTTCCACTGCTCAATGCCGAGAGCGAGCCGCAGGGCATGAACATCGCGCGCATTCTCGATCGTGTTGTAGCCGCTGAGATCGACGCCGGCAGCCAGGGCATTTGCCGCACAATCGTCGGCTGCCGTGATCGCGGCGTCCTGCTGCCCGTCAAATGTCGGGACGTCGAACTTCTCCGGCTTGCGTGCGGCGTACTCAGCGCAGAAGTCATCCGAGTAGCCGATGCCGCGCTGTTCCAGGATGTACATGTCGCGATGCTTCAGGATGCCGTGGTCCTTAAAGCGTTTGACGTAGGAAGTTGCGTGCGCTCCGGGACCACCGGTCAGGTAGATAACGACATCATCGCGCTTCCCGGGTGCGAGCTTCGTCTCTTCTTCATCCTGTTCGTCCGCTTCCTCATCGTCCCAAGTGGAATTGAGCTTGATGAAATGCAGTTCTATGTAGCGCGAGTTCGGGCTCTCACGATTCTCGGGCACCTGCAGCAAGCCACATTCGATATCGCCGGGCTCGTAGTCGATGTTGCCCTTGAAAGGGCAGACCAGATTGTCAATACGGAAAGAGTCGCGCGCAAAATAGTCGGCCGTTTGGGCGTGAGAGAGTCCCGATAGCAGCAGGGCAGCACTCAGCCATGTCAGCCGGCGCAAAGAGCAAAAGGCGTCGCGAAGACTCAAGAGGCCGGCACGCA
>JBATHK010000008.1:0-5415 GCA_049666725.1 Woeseiaceae bacterium | reverse complement strand
CGTCCATGATGCCGGTGATGACGTCGGCTGACGTTAATGCCTTGGTCGATGCGACAACGTCATCGCCATCGAGCAGTACGGCATCCGTATGCGTGCCGCCAACGTCGATTCCGATTCTCAACATTTCGGCTATCCCCCGGAGCGCGCGCCCTGCCGCGCGTTATCGAAACGACTCAGGATCGCGTAGCTCAGCGCGGACACGAGCGCCGCATCCAGTGCGGCGATGCCTGTCAGCGTGACAATCGATTCCGCACCGAGCAGCGCCACGACACTGCCGGCCGCCCAGGCAATCAGTGCCATTGGCGAAACGAGGCGCTCGGCCACCTTGAGGTTCTCGAAGTAGGCTTGCGGCCGGGCGAAGAAATGGTCCACGGCGATCACGCCTGCCACGGGCACGAAGACGATTGCGAGGTAGAACAGGAAGGTCAGGAAGTAATCAAGGATATTCATAAATGCTGCGATAGTTCCAAGCGCACCAAGCCCGACGATCAGCAGCTTGTTCTCGGTTTTCGGAAACGTGGCTTCGATACTCAACGACGTGCTGTAAAGATTCAGCGAGTTAAGCACCCAGCTGCCGGCAATGACGATGACGAACGCACCCCAGCTAATACCCATCACGATCAGGACATCCAGGAAATCGTCATTCGTAAGCACGTCCGACGCGAGACCGCCCGAGGTCATGACAATGCCCTGCACCAGACCGTAGGACAGGAGTGCCGTGTATACCGCGCCGCGCCAGTGACGAATAAAGCGCGTGATGTCCGGCATGATGACTGCGCCGACGATGACGCCGCCGACCACGGATGAAATCGCGTGACCAAGCGAAATTTGCGACAACTGCGCCGCCGCGAACGTCTCGTCGAATGATCGGATACCCAGTGCCTTCGTTACCAGCACGGCCGTCACGACCATCATCACGGGCACCAGCAAGAGCGATAGCGTGTTGATCGCTTTGAAACCGTAAATTGTCGTGATCGTCATCACGACGCCCGCAAACAGCTCGACCGTCCAGACAGGCGCCATTAGCCCCATCGTGTCCTGCAACAGCCGCAGCAAGGCGCCGCCGAAGAGGTCGATGTTGACCCCGAACCAGCCGAGCAGAGAGATCGCGAACGCGATGTTCACCAACGCGGCGCCCCGGGTGCCGAAAGCGACGCGCGCTAGCATGTACGAACTCAGGTGCGTGCGCGAGCCGATCGCACCGCAGATCGATGCGATGAGCGTGAGCATCCCGCAGCCAATCAGTACCGACAGCGCGGCGCGCGTATTGTCGATAGCGAGATAGACCTCCGCACCGGTAACGAATGTGGGCAACGAGAACGCCACCATGGCGCTGATCAGTCCAACCCGAACCCAGCCTACCCTGTGCTCCGGCGGCACCGGCTCTGTCGCAAATTCTTCGGATTCGACGTTCATGCGTTTTTCTTTTTATTAAGCCTGCGATGAAGACTATCAAGCCGGTCGCCGTATTTCTTCCAGCGGCCAATCGAACCAGTGTACAAGGGCTGCCGGACCTGTACCGAACTTGCTGTCGCCACGGGCGCCGGGTTCTCGTGAAACCGAAGGCAGGCCTCGTTCCAGGAGAGGTCGCAGAAGTCCAGCAGCCTGCGCGTCTGGTTTTCCTGGTCACGCACGATGTCTTCGTACTTAAGCTCAATGTAACGCGACGGCGGCATACTGCGCCGCCACTCGGCGAGGAGCTTGTCGAAACGCCCGTAATACGCACCGGTATCATCGATGTCGAGCGAGTAATTGTAGTACGAAAAGCCGGTGGCGAATAACTGCCGGAAATTCGACAGGCAGCTGTCCATCGGGTCGCGGCGCAGCGCAACGATCCTTGCACTGGGAAGCGCGCGGTGAATCAGCCAGACGTAAAAGAAGTTCAGCGGCATCTTGTCGGTGAAGCGGTCCGCGCCGCGTGCCAGACGCCGGGTCTCCTCGATATACGAGTGTCCTATTTGCGCCAGGTCGGCGCCGGCCGCGTTGCGGAGCGTCTCGGTATCGAGCACAAGGTTCGACGCCGATCCTGCCGTGGCCTTCACCAGGCCCGCAAAGGTATTCAGTTCGCCGGCGGACACGACATCCGGGTGGCTCGAGAGGATGCGGTCGACCAGTGTCGTGCCGGTGCGCGGCAGACCCACGATAAAGATGGGTGACGCGGCGGAGCAGGCATCGTCGGCAGCGCTCGATTCGTCAACCGTCTCGGCCGCCGCGGCAAAGAGCTCGAGATCCGTGTCCGGCCGGTACCGGATCGCCGCACGCTTGCCGCGCTTGGCCCGCACCAGCCAGTCGAAGCTCTCTTCGTATCGGTCAAGATCCTCGAGTGTCTTCGCAATCGCATGCCCGATATGAAGCGCCTTGTCCGGGTCCGCCTTGTGCTCCTCGAACAAGTCCTCGAGTTTCGCCAGGCAGTTCTGCTCCGGCGTCTGCCGCGACAGGCTCACCAGCGCTGAGTAAGCGCGGTACGAATCCGGCTCGCGTTCGATCGCTGCCTTGTAGGCGGACTCGGCGGCTTCGAACTCACCGGCAAATTGCAGCGCGGCGCCGAGGTTGTAGTGAAAGTTTGCAGGCTTTGGATCGAGGTCGACGGCCCGCTGGTAGAACGGGATCGCTTTTTCGTGAAACCCGGTGCGCGAATAAACGACGCCAATCGTATCGGCAGTGATCGCATCGTCAATGGCCTCGCTGGCCGTCGTGCCCACCAGCCGCATGGCTTCCACCTGCTGGCCCACGGTAACCAGGTACTCCGCATGACCCGCGGCGTACAACGGTTCGTCCGGTCCGAGCGACCGGGCTCTGGCGAAGAGCTCGCCGGACTTGACGTAGTTCTGGTGTTCCAGAGCGATCCGGGCAAGCAGGTAATACGGGATCGGGTCGTTCACATCGGCACGAATGCGTTGAATCGCGTCCGCATGCGCGGTCTCGAATCGACTGGCTGCAATATCGGCCAACCCCTTTCGCATCGCTTTCTTCATCGCCGCCATTGTCCGTGTTCGGAAGAGGTGCCACAACAGCCTACAGGTTTCGCTGGAAACTGATCCGGCGCGGGGTCGCCGCTCGCGCGATTATGTGGTAAACGTACGAGCATAACGGGTCAAATCACTTACAAGCTAAACGGGGATCGTCATGAGCAAGAAGACACGCCGCAGCGGGCGCAGCACGCAGTCAACGATGAGTTTCAGGAGATCCGCCGTATCACTGGGGGTAGCGCTAGCCACCGCCAGCGTCGCGACGCCGACGTATGCCCAGGTCGAAGAGATCGTCGTGACGGCGACACGCCGTGCCGAGTCCGTGCAGGACATCCCGGTGAACATCTCCGCGGTCGGCGGCACCCAGATCGAGCAGCAGGGCTTCGATGACCTGTCGGAAATGGCGTCTTACGTGCCGGGCATCAACGTGGTCGACCAGGGCGGCCGTGACGGTAACAGGATCATCGTGCGCGGCCTCAATGCAGAACCCATCTCCAACTCGTTCGGACAGGAAAATGGCGGTGGCACCGTCGCGACCTACGTCGGTGAGATCCCACTGTATGTCGACCTGCGGCTCAACGATCTCGAGCGCGTGGAAGTGCTGCTCGGGCCGCAAGGCACGCTGTATGGCGCCGGTACCATGGGCGGGGCTATTCGATACATTCCGAAGAAACCGGATTTCGATGGTACGTACTTCGAGGTGCGCGCCGACGCCTTCACCTACTCGGAGGGCGACGGAGTCAGCTCCGATATCGGCTTTACGTTCAACCTGCCGGTATCCGAGCAGTTCGCGATTCGTGGTTCTGTCGACCGGTATGACGACAATGGGTTCATCGACTACCCATTTATCGTTCAGCAGCCTGGCGTGTCGGAGCCCGACCCGGATTTCGCCGATGCTGCGGAGCGCGCCGCAAACTTCAGCCCGGTGGAAGATGCCAATACAGAAGAGGCGCTCTCGGGACGATTTGCAGCCCGGTGGAGCCCGACGGATTCGATCGACGCAACACTCACGTATTACTTCCAGCAGACCAAACACGGCGGCCGCAACGTCTCGGGCCGGCGTGGTACCGTGCCTGCCGGTGAGTACGAATCGCCGTTCCGCGTGTCGGAGCCGAACGATCGTGACAGCGACCTGCTGGCGCTGGAAGTCATTGCCGACCTCGGTTTCGCGGAACTGACCTCTGCTACCGGATTTGGCAGCGTGGAGGAGAATGGTCAGCGCGATCAGACGGACTTGCTGATCACGCTCGAGTACAGCTATGAGCTCTTCCCGACGTTTACGGCATTCACGTTCGAAGACGAGGAGACGGAGACCTTCAACCAGGAACTCCGCCTCGTATCGACGGGCGACGGACCGTTCAACTGGATCGTCGGCGCCTTCTACAACAGGAACGAGTACGATGCGCTTTCTTCGGAATTCACGCCGGGCTACGGCGCGTTCGTGGGACCCTCGTTCCGCCAGGATCTCAACGACCTCGAGTATTTCGAGGCCGACCGGACCAAGCTGACGGAAAAGGCGCTGTTCGGTGAGATCGGATACGACATATCAGATCAATGGAGTGTGACACTCGGCGTCCGGTTCTACGATTACAAGTTCGACGAGGCGAATCAAACAGAGTTTCCATACTTCACGACGCCGGCGGATTTCCAACCCTATCCGTTGAGCGATATCTCAAACCAGCTGCAATTGACACGCAACCAGGCGTTCGACGGCGATCTGTTCAAGTTCAATACGTCGTACGAATTCGAAGACGGCAATCTGGCCTATTTCACGTTTAGCCAGGGTTATCGAGTTGGCGCATCCAACGGCGGCGAGCCTTGCCCGGATATATTCGTGCCGGGACCCCAGGGTCTTTGTCTGCTGGCACCGGGTCAACAGTTCGGTCCGAACCCCGAAGACATAGCCGAGATCAATGAGCGTGAGTTCTTCCCGGACACTGTGGACAATTTTGAAATCGGCATGAAGACCACCTGGCTGGAAGGCGACCTTACCGTAAACGGGTCTGTCTTCTTCATCGACTGGAAGGATCCGCAGGTCGCGTCGGTCTCCGTGAATGCTGGCACCAACATCACGGTTAATGCCGGCGCCGCCGAGACCAAAGGTTTTGACGTCGCAGCGAACTGGCAAATGAACGACCAGTTCAATTTGCGCGGAAACTTCAGCTATACGAAGGCCGAATTAACCGCGGCCGTGCCTTCACTGATACGTACCATATCGCCGCCCGGGTTTGCGACATCGTTCGAGGATGGCCAGGCTGGTGACCGACTGCCTGGATCGCCAGAGACGCAGTTCTCGTTATTCGGCAGTTACACGCACGCGATGTCGGGCGGAAACATGATCGTCGTGGATGGCGGCTATGCCTGGCAGGACGATGTCCTGTCACTGGCAGGCGCACGCGGCAACAGCCTGACACTCGACAGCTACGGTCGCGCCAGCCTGAATGTC
>JBATHK010000007.1:0-1969 GCA_049666725.1 Woeseiaceae bacterium | reverse complement strand
GTGCGGCGGCGCTGCGCCAGGGCTCGCGCCCTGCTCGTTCACCGCCAGGCAGTCTGAAGGTCCGCAGGCTGGCAACGCGATGCCAATGGCCTGGCGTGCCGAGCAGCGCCTCGCCGCCCCAGAGCGTTTCATCGTCACCCAGACCGACACCGTCCCAGGCAAACATGAGCCACTGTCCGGGCTGATCGAGTTCAGCCGCAACGGCACTGGCATGCGCGTGGTGATGCCAGACGCGTTCGACCGGCAGCGCACGCTGGTTCTGTGCCCAGCGATGCGTCGTGTACCCCGGGTGCGCGTCACAGACGATGCGCTCGGCAGAAATGCCGTAGAGCGACTGCAGGTCGGCGGCGACCTGCTCGAACACGGCCAGGCTGCGCGGGCTATCCATCTCACCGATATGCGGAGACACGACGACGCGACGATCCCAGCTCAGTGCAACCGTGCCTTTCATATGACCGCCAACCGCCAGCAGTGGTTGCTCTTGTGGCCAGGGCAGATCGAGTTCACGTGGTGCGCAACCGCGGCCCACCCTCAGCGGTCGCATCTTGCCCGCAATGCGTCGGTAAACCGGGTCGTCGGCCGGTCGAACAATAGGCCGATCATGCTGCAAAAAACCGTCCGCGATTTTCCTGAGTCTGGCGGCCGCCTCGACATTGTCCGTCAGCACGGGCTCGCCGCTGATGTTGCCGGATGTCGCGACAACAGGGCCGCCGAATTCATCAAGCAACAGCTGGTGCAGCGGGCTGTAAGGGAGAAACACGCCGATTTCCGTCAGCCCCGGCGCAACGTTGTCCGCCAGTGCCGAGTCGGTTTTGCGCTGCGCCAGCACGATCGGCCGGATCGGGCCTGCAAGAAGAGTTGCCTCGGCATCCTGCAAGGTAACGTAGCGGCGTATGAAATCCAGGCCGTCGCTACCCTCGACAGGGAACATCACGGCGAGCGGTTTGTCAGGACGCTGCTTCTGTTGACGCAGTCGTCCAACGGCTGCCGGATCACAGGCATCACACATAAGGTGATAACCGCCGATTCCCTTGACGGCAACGATGAATCCGCTGCGTATCGCGTCAATGGCTGCATCGAGCGCTTCCTTCGTGTCATTGATACCGGCTTTGCCCTGTGTCTCGAAAGTCAGCTTCGGTCCACACGTCGGGCATGCAACGGGTTCCGCGTGGAAGCGGCGGTCCGCAGGGTCCCGGTATTCGCGTTCACAGTCTGCGCACAGCGGAAACCCCGCCATGCTCGTATTTGCGCGGTCGTAGGGCAGCGCCTCGATCAGCGTGTAGCGCGGCCCGCATTGCGTACAGTTGATAAACGGGTAGTGATATCGGCTGTTGTCCGGGTCGTGCAGTTCCTCCCTGCAGTCGTCGCACATGAAATAGTCGGGCGGCACGAAAACTTTTGCATCGGCGCGCGTTGAACTCTCGATAATCTCGAAGCGCTCGGCGGGCGGTACATCAATAGACTCAAAGCCCGTGACCGCCGGCTTTGACAAGGGTGGCGCCCTTTCGACAACGTCACGTCGAAATTGCACCAAGTCCGACGCGCGACCGATCGCTATGACTTCGACCTCGCCCAGCCGGTTCTGTACCGATCCGAGCAGACCGAGCTCGTGGGCGAGGCGGTAAACGAACGGCCGAAATCCGACACCCTGCACGTGGCCCGCAAGCGTGATTCGCGCCGCGATAATGTCCTCGTCAGCCCGCTGCGCCACATCAGCCAACGGCGCTCCCCTTCTTTCTGCCCTGCCACTCGTTGTCGCGGTAGCCCGCCGACCACCAGATCCGGCAGGCACCTTCGTCTGACACCATGCAGGGGCCGATCGGTTTTCGCGGTGTACAGGCAGCGCCGTAGAGGCGGCACTGATTGGGATAGATTTTGCCGAGTACGACCTTTGCACAATCGCAGCCCGGAGGCATCTCGCCGACCCGCTTGCGGGACTCGTCGGCGTAGGAGCGGAAGCGTTTGCGCG
>JBATHK010000006.1:0-35568 GCA_049666725.1 Woeseiaceae bacterium | reverse complement strand
CGACCTGCGTCCCGACGCCGACAGGATTATCGACCTGCCGAACGGCTTCAGCTACCGCGTCGTATCGCGTGTCGGCGATGTCATGAGCGACGGCCTGCGGGTGCCGGGCGCGCATGACGGCATGGCCACTTTCGAAGGCACCGATGGCCGTGTCATTCTCGTCTGCAACCACGAAATGAGCACGCACTGGTTCGACGGCAGCGCGTTCGGCGACGGCTATGGCGAGCTGCCCGAAGCGACCCGGTCGCTCTTGTATGACAGGGGCGGAGACAAGACGCCGGGGCTAGGCGGCACGACAACGACACTCTACAACCCGGCGACTGGCAGCACGGAAAAGCAGTTCCTGAGCCTGGCTGGCACGGAGATCAACTGCGCCGGCGGGCCGACGCCCTGGGGCAGCTGGCTCAGCTGCGAGGAGTGTTTCAGGGACCCGGGCACGCGACGAGAACTGGCCGGGCCGATTACTCGCGACCAGAAGCACGGCTACGTCTTCGAAGTATCTTCGCAGGCGACCGGCCTTGCGGTCGCAAAGCCCATCAAGGCCATGGGGCGATTCGAACATGAGGCCTGTGCCGTGCACGCGTCAACAGGTATTGTCTACATGACCGAGGACCGCTTTCACAGCCTCTTCTACCGCTACATTCCGAATACGCCCGGCAAGCTGCAGGACGGTGGCCGCCTGCAGGCGCTGGCCATCGACGGGCACACCTCGGTCATGACGCACAACTGGTCGGCCGTGCCGCAAACGCCGCTGCAAAAGCCGCTGCAAACGCACTGGATCGACCTCGACGATGTCGACCCCGTCGCGAACGACCTGAGATTGAGGGGTGCCGCCAGCGGTGCTGCCACGTTTGCACGCGGCGAGGGCCTGTGCGTCGCGGACGATCGCTTTGCATTCACCTGCACCATCGGCGGTCCCGCGCGCATTGGTCAAGTGTTCACTTACACGCCGAGCCCGGGTGAAGGCACATCGGCGGAAAAAGACGACCCCGGAATGCTGACCTTGATTGCCGAGGCGGATGAGAACTCGCTGCTCAGGAACTGCGACAACCTGACGATGGCGCCCTGGGGCGACCTGATCGTCTGCGAAGACACTTTGAACCACTGCGGCCTGGTGGGCATACGTCCCGACGGTCAGCAGTACGCCGTCGCGGACAATCCCTACTCCGACTCGGAACTGGCGGGCGTTTGCTTTTCGCCGGACGGCAGAACCCTGTTCGTGAATATCCAGTACCCCGGCATGACGCTTGCTATCACTGGAAACTGGCCAACCTAATGCAACTACCCATCTTCCCCACAATGGGTCGATCACGGCGAGATCTTGTTTGCTCGCGCTTACGCGATGTCGCTTCGCAAGCCTCCCCGCACTCGCCCCCTTCGTCCGCAACGTGCTGCTTGAGACAAGTGGTCGAGACCTGGAAGTTGGGGCAACGGCGGTGGGCGCGGGGGTGTCTCACAAAGCGAGTTTGCGAAGCAGCTGTCCGAGCGACTGAGATTCCCCCGCGATCGCTGCCGTGGTCAGAATGGTGGGTGGTAGCAGGTATAGGTGGTGGGTCAGTTAGCGGCACGTTTTTCGAGAATCTCGACCGCCGGCAGCTTCTTGCCTTCCACAAACTCGAGAAAGGCCCCGCCACCCGTCGAGATATACGAAATCTTGTCCGCTAGCCCGTACTTGTCGATTGCCGCGAGCGTATCACCGCCCCCCGCAACCGAAAACGCGCTGCTCGCCGCAATGGCTTCGGCAAGCGCCTTCGTTCCGGCACCGAAATTTTCGAACTCGAATACGCCGACCGGGCCGTTCCAGATAATGGTTCCGGCATCAGCAAGTATCTTGCTGAATCGTTTCGCCGTCTCCGGCCCGATATCGAGGATCAACTCGTTCGCGGCGACAGCTTCAATGCCCTTCGTGGTAGCCGCTGCGTCCGCCGAGAACTCATCGGCTACAACGACATCCGTGGGCACCGGGATTTCTGCCCGGTCGCTGCGGTTCGCAGCAAGATCGCGTGCCACGTCGAGCATGTCCGCTTCGTAAAGCGACTTGCCGACCTCGTGACCGGCCGCCGCGATAAACGTGTTCGCAATGCCGCCGCCGACGATCAGGCAGTCAACGACGTTTGCGAGTGCTTCGAGCACGGTCAGCTTGGTTGAGACTTTTGAACCACCGACAATAGCCACGAACGGGCGCGCCGGTTGACCGAGCGCCTTGGTCAATGCATCAAGTTCCGCCACCAGCAGCGGCCCGGCACACGCGACCGGCGCGTGCTCGGCCACGCCGTAGGTGCTCGCTTGCGCGCGATGCGCCGTGCCAAAAGCGTCCATGACAAAAACGTCGCACAGCGCCGCCATCTTTTTTGCCAGCGCAGCATCGCAGCTTTTTTCGCCGGCCAGGAAACGCACGTTTTCGAGCAGCACGACATCGCCCGCAGCAACCTCTACGCCGTCGACCCAGTCCTTGACCAGCGGCACGTCACGGCCGAGCAGTTCGGACAAGCGATCGGCCACCGGCTGCAGCGAAAACTTGTCCTCGGGCTTGCCCTCGGTTGGTCGACCAAGATGCGACACCAGCATGACGGCCGCATTCGCATCGAGCGCCGCCTTTATCGTTGGCAGGGCCGCGCGAATTCGCGCGTCACTGCTGACGACGCCGTCAGCAACCGGGACGTTCAGATCCTCACGAATCAGCAGCCGCTTCCCCGAAAGGTCGAGGTCGGCCATCTTGATGACGGACATGCCAGCTCTCCCTGGTCGCCTTATTTCGCGTTCATCAGCGCAATGGCCGTGTCCAGCATGCGACACGAGAAACCCCACTCGTTGTCATACCAGGACAGTACCTTGACGAGCGTGCCTTCCATGACCTTGGTCAATCCCGCATCGTAGGTCGACGACGCCGGGTCATGGTTGAAGTCGATCGACACCAGCGGTTCGTCGTTGTATGCGAGAACACCCTTGAGCGAACCTTCGCTTGCTTCCTTCATTATCTTGTTGATTTCATCGATGCTCGTCTTGCGCTCGGCGACAAAAGTCAGGTCGACACAGGAAACGTTGATCGTGGGCACGCGCATTGAAAAGCCGTCGAGCTTGCCATTCAGCTCCGGCAGCACAAGCCCAACAGCCGCAGCAGCGCCAGTGCTTGTCGGAATCTGCGACATGGTGGCAGAACGCGCACGCCGCAGATCCTTGTGATACACGTCGGTAAGGACCTGATCGTTCGTATAAGCGTGAATCGTGGTCATGATGCCGTGCTTGACACCAATCTTCTCATGCAGCGGCTTGATCAACGGCGCAAGGCAATTCGTCGTGCAAGACGCATTGGAGATAATTGCGTGGTCCGCCGTCAACGTGTCGTGATTTACACCGTAGACGATAGTGCCGTCGATGTCCTTGCCGCCGGGCGCGGAGATAATCACTTTCTTGGCGCCGCCTGCAATGTGCTTGCCGGCGGTCTCGCGAGTGCGGAACAGCCCGGTTGACTCGAAAACTACGTCGACGCCCAACTCACCCCAGGGTAGTTTGGCCGGATCGCGCTCAGCGAACACCTTGATGCGGTCGCCGTTGACGATGATGTCATCACCGTCAACCTCGACCGTGCCCGGAAACGGGCCATGCGCGGTATCGCGGCGTGTGAGGTGAGCGTTCGTCGTCGCGTCCCCCAAATCGTTCAGGGCAACTACGTCGAATTCACCCGTGCGGCCCAACTCGTGTACTGCGCGCACCATGTTACGTCCAATGCGGCCGTAGCCGTTGATGCCAACTTTGATCGTCATGCTTTTCTCCTGAAGCTATGTAAGTTTATTTCTGAGTTAATACGTTTCTGGCGACCGCGACCACGTTGTCGGTCGAGAAGCCAAAATGCTCAAACAACTCGCCGGCCGGCGCCGACTCGCCGAAGCGATCCAGCCCGATCACCCGGCCGTTTGCCCCGGCGTAATGCCACCAGCCAGCGGTAACGCCTGCCTCGATAACGACCCGCGCGGTCACGCCCGCAGGCAATACCGATTCGCGGTAGTCCGCATCCTGTGCCTCGAAGACATCGGTGCATGGCATCGACACGACACGCGCGTGAATACCGTCCGCAGCCAGCGCTTCGGCCGCGGAAATCGCCAGCGCCACTTCCGAGCCCGTCGCAATGAAAACAATATCAGGCGTGCCACCGGTTTCTTTCAATACGTATCCACCGCGCGCAATGCCTGATAGTTGTGAGCCGCTGCGCGGCTGAAACGGCAAGCCCTGGCGCGTCAGGACCAGGCTCGTCGGTCCGTCCCGACGTTCGATCGCGTAACGCCAGGCGACGGCCGTCTCCACGGTGTCGCAGGGCCGCCAGACGCTCATGTTCGGCATCAGTCGCAGCGAGGCCGTGTGTTCAACGGGCTGGTGCGTCGGCCCATCTTCGCCAAGGCCGATCGAGTCGTGCGTGTAGACAAGAACATTCTGCACCTTCATCAGGGCCGCCATGCGCAGCGCGTTGCGGGCGTAATCGGAGAACGTGAGAAACGTGCCAGCGTAGGGAATAAAACCACCGTGCAGCGATATACCATTGCAGATGGCCGTCATGCCAAATTCCCGTACGCCAAACCAGACGTAATTGCCGGCGGCTTCATCACCCGATATCGGCTTTGAACCACCGTGCTTGGTCAGGTTCGAGCCCGTGAGGTCGGCCGACCCGCCGACGAGTTCCGGCAAATCGGGCGCAAATGCATTCAGCGCAACGAGTGAAGCCTTGCGCGTTGCCATGCTCTCACCAGCCGCGTCGATGTCGGAGATCGCCTTGCCCGCGTACTCGGCCCAGTCATCCGGCAGCTTGTCAGCCATGCGGCGCACAAATTCGGCGGCGAGCTCGGGATATTCCGCGCCGTAGGCGGCAAATGTGCTGTCCCACTCTGCTTCGTCGGCTGTGCCCTGCCGCTTGCCGTCCCAGGCCGTTGCGATGTCTTCGGGTATTTCGAACGGGGGCGAGTCCCAGCCCAGCTGTTTTCGCGCCGCGGCAACCTCGTCATCGCCAAGCGGCGCACCGTGTGTCGCAGCCGTACCCTGCTTGTGGGGGGCACCAAAACCGATGATCGTCTTACAGCAAATCAGCGTCGGCCGGTCCTCGTCCGCGATCGCCGCTTCGATGGCGGCCGTGATCTCGGCGCCATCATGGCCGTCGATGTTGTCGATGACCTGCCAGCCATAGGATTCGAATCGCGCGGCCGTGTCGTCGGTAAACCAGGCATCAACCTCGCCATCGATCGAAATATTATTGTCATCATAAAAGCAGATCAGCTTGCCGAGCTTCAGGGTTCCCGCCAGCGAGCAGGCCTCGTGCGAGATACCTTCCATCAGGCAGCCGTCGCCCAGGAATACCCAGGTCTTGTGATCGACGACCTCGTGCTCCTTGCGATTGAACTCGGCCGCGAGCATTTTTTCCGCCATTGCCATGCCAACGGCATTCGCGATGCCCTGGCCCAGCGGGCCCGTGGTCGTTTCGATCGGCCCGCCGCGTTCGTATTCGGGATGGCCCGCGGTTCTGTAGCCCAACTGGCGGAAGTTCCTGAGCTGCTCAATCGGGAAGTCCTCGTAACCCGTGAGATACAGCAAGCTGTAGAGCAGCATCGACGCATGGCCATTCGATAAAACGAAGCGGTCGCGATTCGCCCACTGCGGGTTCGCCGGATTATGTCGCAGGTAGTCGTTCCACAGGACTTCGGCGATATCCGCCATGCCCATCGGGGCACCGGGGTGGCCCGAATTGGCCGCCTGCACGGCGTCCATGCTCAGGGCTCTGATCGCATTCGCGAGATCTCGCCGGGCGGGCGGGCCGGCGATTGTTGCTTTATTTGGCATGAAAACCTTTCTTGTCGCTGGCCTGGCGGCCTTTATTGTGGGTGCGAAGTCCGTTTTCGCGAGGCGGGCATTTTCCCTGTTATAGAGGGCGGCATCAAGGGTACAATGCGCCACCCGCAAATACGAGAATGCCAAAAACAATGAGTGACTCTTTCCTGTTCACCTCGGAATCTGTGTCCGAGGGCCACCCCGACAAGATCGCCGACCAGATCTCAGACGCGATCCTCGACGCCATAATCAGCGAAGATCCGAAGGCCCGCGTGGCTTGCGAGACCATGGTCAAGACCGGCGTCGCAATCGTTGCCGGTGAAATCACTACCTCTGCCTGGGTCGATATCGAAGACATCGTACGCGACACCGTGCTCGACATTGGCTATGACAGCTCTGAAAAAGGCTTCGACGGCGCGTCTTGTGCCGTACTGAATGCCATTGGCAAGCAGTCCGTCGACATCAACCAGGGCGTAGACCGGGAAACACCCGAACAGCAGGGTGCCGGCGACCAGGGACTCATGTTCGGGTACGCGACCAACGAAACCGACGTGCTCATGCCGGCGCCAATAACGTATTCCCACCGTCTCGTCAGGCGCCAGGCCGAAGTTCGCAAGAACGGCACGCTGCCTTACCTGCGTCCCGATGCGAAAAGCCAGGTCACGTTTGTTTACGAAAATGCGAAGCCCGTTGCCGTGGATGCAGTCGTTGTGTCTTCGCAGCATGCAGCCGATGTCTCCATGGCAGACCTGCGTGAAGGCATCATGGAAGAGATCATCAAGCCGATCATTCCGGCAAAGTTCATCAGCGCCAAGACGAAATACCACATCAACCCGACCGGGCGTTTCCATATCGGCGGGCCGATGGGCGACTGCGGCCTGACCGGGCGCAAGATAATTGTCGATACCTATGGCGGTTCCGCTCGTCACGGCGGCGGCGCTTTCTCGGGCAAGGACCCGTCGAAAGTCGATCGCTCGGCCGCCTACGCCGCCCGCTACGTCGCAAAGAATATCGTTGCCGCCGGGCTCGCCGATCGATGCGAAATCCAGGTGTCCTACGCGATCGGCGTCGCCGAACCCACATCGATCAGCGTTCGCACGTTTGGCACCGGGAAACTTTCTGATACAAAGTTGACGGAACTGATCCGCGAGCATTTTGATCTGACTCCGTTTGGCATTCTGAACATGCTTGACTTGATCAAGCCGATCTACAAGCAGACAGCCGCCTACGGGCACTTCGGCCGGGAAGACCTTGACCTTAGCTGGGAACGCACCGACAAAGCTGCAGCGTTGAAGGACGCAGCGGCCTGAACTGAACTCAACCTGGAGAGACACCATGAGCAGCGAAGCTGTTGCTATTCAGAACAATGATTACAAAGTCGCCGATATTGCGCTCGCTGACTGGGGACGCAAGGAAATTGCGATCGCCGAAACCGAAATGCCCGGACTCATGTCACTGCGCGAGGAGTACAAGGGCCAGCAGCCGCTGCAGGGTGTGCGCCTCACCGGCTGCCTGCACATGACCATTCAGACGGCCGTGCTTATCGAGACCCTGAAGGAACTCGGTGCGGATATCCGCTGGTCGTCCTGCAACATTTTCTCGACCCAGGACCACGCCGCGGCAGCAATTGCTGCGGCCGGCGTGCCGGTGTTCGCCTGGAAAGGCGAGACCGAGGACGAGTACTGGTGGTGCGTAGAGCAGACCATCAATGGTCCCGACGGCTGGCAGCCGAACATGATCCTCGATGACGGCGGCGACCTGACCATGGTCATGCATGAGAAATATCCCGAAATCATGGAGGGCATCAAGGGTTTGTCCGAGGAAACGACGACGGGCGTCAAGCGCCTTTACGACATGATGGCCGACGGCTCGCTGATGTGCCCTGCTTTCAACGTCAACGACTCGGTGACCAAGTCCAAGTTCGACAATCTGTACGGCTGCCGTGAGTCGCTGGTCGACAGCATCAAACGAGCAACCGACGTTATGATTGCCGGCAAGGTTGCTGTTGTTTGCGGCTTCGGCGACGTCGGCAAGGGTTCCGCACAGTCGCTGCGATCTCTTGGCGCCATCGTGTGGGTCACGGAGGTCGATCCGATCTGTGCTTTGCAGGCCGCTATGGAAGGCTTTCCGGTTGTCGACTTCGATGACGTTTGCGACAAGGTCGACATCGTTGTGACGGCGACAGGCAACTACCATGTTGTCACCGGACCGCAGATGGATCGCATGCGCGACCAGGCAATTGTTTGCAACATCGGTCATTTCGACAATGAAATCGACGTCGCCTACCTTAAGAAATACGAGTGGGAGAACATCAAGCCACAGGTAGACCACATCATATTTCCGGACGGCAAACGTCTAATCCTGCTCGCCGAAGGTCGACTCGTAAACCTCGGCTGCGGCACCGGCCACCCGAGCTTCGTAATGTCCAACTCATTCACGAACCAGGTCCTTGCCCAGATCGAGCTATGGCACAATAGCGACAAGTATGAAAACTCGGTTTACGTCTTGCCCAAGCATCTCGACGAGAAGGTCGCACGCCTGCACCTGGGACGCGTCGGTGCGAAGCTCACGGAGTTGACCGATGAGCAGGCCAAATACATCGGCGTCGACAAGGACGGTCCGTTCAAGGCTGAGCATTACCGTTACTAGCGCCTTTAGCGATTTGATGAAGCGCCGCGAGGATCCCGCGTATCGAAGCGAACCCTGATGCAGCACATGGCGAATTGATACGGGTTCTGCATCTTACCGACCCACATTTGTTCGCCGATCCGGCGGACAGCTTGCGTGGCCTCGCCACGCACGCCTCGCTTCAGCGTGTCCTTGATCACTACCAGGCCGGCGACTGGCTGGCGGACCGGGTCATCGTCACTGGCGACCTGATCCAGGACGATTCGGCAGAGGCTTACGACAGGTTTCGTGAACTATTGCTGCCGCTCAATATGCGCATGCACTGCATACCGGGCAACCACGATGTGCGTGAGCTGATGCAGCGCGTCTGCTGCGCCCCGCCGTTTTCCTATTGCGCCCATGAAGAAGTTGGCAATTGGCTGCTGATCGGACTCGACAGCTGTATTAGCGGTGATGCGGGCGGCCTGTTGACCGCCGAAGAACTGGATCGCCTTTCCGATACCGTAAACGGCAGTTCTGCAAAACACGTCATGGTTTGCCTGCACCACCCGCCCGTCGATATGGGCAGCGCCTGGCTGGACACGGTCGGACTTAGAAACGGCGAAGAGTTTCTGCAACGCCTGCAGTCACTTGGGCGCGTTCGGCTCGCCGTTTTCGGGCATGTCCATCAGGCCTACGATGCGGAGCATCACGGCATTCGCATCATCGGCACACCATCAACCTGTCGTCAGTTCTTGCCCGGCAGCGATGAGTTTGCCGTCGACGATCGGCCGCCGGCGTATCGACGCATCACTCTGCACAATGACGGCAGCAGCGATGCCGAATTGGTCTGGCTGGAGCAGTGATCAGGATCGCCTGTCTCTTTCTGTTGTGCGCGCACTCCTGGTGCGCTGCGGCTGATAGTGAAGGCCATCCTGTAACGCTGTGGCGCGTCCAGGGCGTCAACAACTCGGTGTACCTGCTCGGCTCAATCCATTTGCTGCGCGCAGAGGATCACCCGCTGCCGACCGCGATCGACGCCGCCTATGCAGACGCTGAAGTCCTGATCATGGAACTGGATATGGACGACCTCGACGCCGTGCGGACGCAGCAGCTCTTCAACCAGAGCGGTGTGCTGCGCGATGGCACGACGCTGCGCGAACTGATGGGCGAGGAACTGTATTTGCGGGCTGCAGCTATCGCAGAGTCGAACGACATTCCGATCGATTTGCTCGCCCAGAGCAAGCCCTGGCTGGCTGCCATTACCGTGGAGATGATGGCGCTGTATCGAATCGGCTTCAATCCGGCACTTGGCGTCGAGATGCACCTGACGTCGCGAGCCGTTGCGGACGGAAAACCGATCGCGGGACTCGAAGCGGTCGAAGAGCAACTCGCTTTTCTCGACGGGCTGTCGCTCCAGGCGCAGCGCGACCTGCTCTTACAAACGCTCGAGGACACTGCCGGCATGGGTGATTCGATTGACGAGATGATCCGCGCCTGGCGCTACGGCGACACAGATTTTCTCGAATCGGCACTGCTGGACAGTTTCGCAGAACATGCTGAGCTAAACGAGCAACTGGTGAGCAATCGCAATCGTCGCTGGGTGTCGCAAATCTCCGAACTTCTCGATGACCGTGACGATTACCTGATCATCGTCGGCGCGCTGCACCTGGTCGGCGATACCGGCGTTCCAAATTTGCTCGCGCAACAAGGCATCAATATTCTGCAGTTGAGTGAGCCGGCTACTATTCGGTAGCATGCGCCCCACTTCGGGAGAGAACTCATGAGTTTGTTTACGGACGCGCAGCGCGTCATCGCGGGTGGCGTCAACTCGCCGGTCAGGGCTTTCGCCGGTGTCGGCGGCGAGCCGGTTTTTTTCAAGGGCGCCAGGGGTGCATGGCTTGAGGCTGAGGACGGCAGCCGGTACATCGACTATATCGGCTCGTGGGGCCCCATGATTCTCGGTCACGGTCACCCGGCCGTTATCGACGCCGTCGTCGGTGCCGCAAAACGGGGCCTGAGCTTCGGCGCACCGTGCGTGCTCGAGACACGGATGGCGGAAAAAATCTGCGCAATGGTGCCGTCGATCCAGCGCGTGCGAATGGTCAGCTCCGGCACCGAGGCAACGATGAGCGCGATTCGGCTGGCACGCGGTCACACGGGTCGCGACAAGATCATCAAGTTCGAAGGTTGCTACCACGGCCACTCGGATTCCTTGCTCATCAAAGCGGGGTCGGGCGCACTGACGCTGGGCGTGCCCAGCTCCCCCGGGGTGCCGGCCGGTCTCGCAGAGCACACCATCACTCTACCGTTCAACGATGCCGACGCGGTGCGCGCCGCGTTCGCGGAACTCGGGGCGCAGATCGCATGCGTCATCGTTGAGCCGATCGCAGGAAATATGAATATGGTGCCGCCCGTGCCCGGCTTTCTGGAAGCGCTCCGCGACGCGTGCACGCAGGCCGGCGCGCTGCTGGTTTTTGACGAAGTCATGACCGGTTTTCGTGTTGCAAAAGGCGGCGCCCAGGCGGTATTCGGGATCGAGCCTGACCTGACGACGCTCGGCAAGGTCGTTGGCGGCGGTATGCCGGCGGCGGCGTTCGGCGGCCGAGCTGAGGTAATGGCAAGCATCGCCCCGGACGGGCCGGTCTACCAGGCAGGCACTTTATCCGGTAATCCCGTTGCGATGGCCGCGGGCCTGGCCACGCTGGAACTGGTCGATCAGCCCGGCTTTTACGAATCGTTGAGCAGGACAACCCAACGTCTGACCGAGGGCCTCGCGGCCGCCGCGGCTGATACGGGTGTGGCCGTTTCCACCGAGCACGAAGGCGGCATGTTTGGCCTCGTATTTACAGCCGACGGGCCGGTGCGGAGCTATGCGCAGGTTGCAACGGCTGATATCGAACGCTTCCGCAAGTTCTTCCACGGCATGCTTGGCGAGGGCGTGTACCTGGCCCCGTCAGCTTTCGAAGCAGGATTCGTCTCCGCCGCGCACAGCGATGACGACATTGACGCGACGGTGGCGGCCGCGCGCAGGGTCTTCGCTACCCTGTAACCGGACCCCGAACGGTATTCAAGAGCGCGTCGATCAGCTTCAGCCGCGCTGCGGTATCGCTGCTTTCCAGGAAGCGCTGTTTCTCCTCGAGCTCGATCGGCAGGATTTCAACGAGCCGATAGGTGACCCAGACAGCGTCATCGAAGCGGCGCTCGAGCGATTCGTACAGGCGCCCAAGGTCATCGAGTACGCCCTCAAGAATTTTTCTTAAGGGAGCGTATTCGTCCGGCAAGGCCATTGCCGGTTCGGCTGGAATCGCTTCGATTTCGCCGATATTGAGTCCGTTGGCCTGCTGACGGCCCGACAGAAGCCGAAAACGCTGCCCGCCCGCCGCCGTAACGCCGAGCAGGCCGTCGCTGCCCTGGTACCAGTCCGTTATATTGGCGAGCGTTCCAACTTCATGGGTAGTGGCCGGACCCGCCTCCTGGCCGTCCCGAATCAACAATACTCCGAACGGCGATTCGCTCTTCATGCATTGACTGATCATATCGATGTAGCGCGATTCGAAAATACGCAGCGGCAGCGGCCCGCCGGGGAACAGCACGGTTCGTAATGGGAAAAGCGGTACTTCCACGATCAGGCCCTGCAGCAGGTGCTCATCCCAATTATAGGCGCGAATCTTAGCGGATGCAGGCGCCAGCCATAAGCAGAATCGTTTTTTTTCTCAGCTGCCGCGTGTGCGCTGCAGCATTGCCGTAAGTGTTTGCCGGGCGGAGCCGAAGCCCCCGTTGCTCATGAAAACAACCTGATCGCCCGACAGCACGCGCGCGGACATGTCCGAGACAAGCTGATCGTAGTCGCCGAACACGCGTATTTTTGCGCCAAGGCTCGACAATGCCGCCTCAAACTCTTCGCCCATGTCTTTTGGACGATACATCCACACGAGATCCGCCGCTTTTAGCGAATCGGCTATCGCATCGTTATGAACACCGAGTTTCATCGTGTTCGACCGGGGCTCGATGGCTACGACAACGCGATGGCCCGGATAGCGATTTCGAACCGACGCGATCGTCTTGCGAATGGCGGTCGGGTGGTGGGCGAAATCATCGTAAATTGCGATATCGGCGACGGTCGCGGTGCGCTCCATGCGCCGTTTGACCCCTTCGAAGCGTGACATGGCATCGACAGCCCGTTCGAGGGAGACGCCCGCCGACGCTGCAGCCGCGACCGCCGCGAGTGCATTCTCGAGGTTAAAGGTGCCGCCAATCTGCCAGCGCGTTTCCGCCGATGTGCCGCCGGGACCCTGCATGCTGATGCGGCGTTCAACCTTGTCGGCAAAATTCGCCGTCCAGTCAGTGTCGCCGTGCGTGCCAATGGTCTCGACCGGCGTCCAGCAACCCATCTCGAGCAACTTCTCGAGGTTCTTGTCTGCACCATTCCTGATAATGCGGCCGCTTCCGGGCACCGTGCGCATCAGTTGATGGAATTGCCACAGGATCGCGTCGACATCACTGTAAATGTCGGCATGGTCATATTCCAGGTTGTTCAGAATAACGGTCCGTGGCCGGTAATGAACAAACTTGGCGCGCTTGTCGAAGAACGCCGTATCGTACTCGTCCGCCTCAACGACGAAGTATTTTGAGCTGCCAAATCGAGCCGACTCACCAAAATTGGCGGCGACTCCACCAATAAGAAAACCCGGTGCGTGGCCGGCATCTTCCAGGATCCAGGCCAGCATGCTCGCGGTCGTGGTCTTGCCGTGCGTTCCGGCCACGGCAAAGACGTGCTGTCCCTGCAGGACGTTTTCCGCCAGCCACTGGGGGCCGGACAGGTATGGCAGTCCCTGATCAAGCATCGCCTCGACGACGTCGACCCCTCGACTCATCACGTTGCCGACGATTACACAGTCAGGCGCGATATCCAGCTGCGACGCATCTACACCCTCGTGTATATCGATCCCCAGTTTCTTCAGCTGGGTACTCATGGGCGGGTAAACATTGCGATCGCAGCCCGTGACGTCGTGGCCTGCTGCCCGGGCAAGCGCCGCAACGCCGCCCATGAATGTTCCGCAAATTCCGAGTATATGTACGTGCATGTCGTCTCAGGTTGGCGTTGTGGCCACTGGATCCATGGTCGAATACAGGATCAGTTGAAATACGAAGACTGTCATTGCTATGGCGACGCCAATGTACCAGTGCCGATCGAGAGTTCTTGAAATGATATGGCCCTCAACCGGCACGGTCCACAACAGAATCAGCGTCACGATAAAATTGGTGATGTTTTCACTGAGGAAAGGCGTCAGAAACAAGTTGCCGGCCACAAACATCAGGCTAATTAGTGCGCCGCAGCCCAGTAAAGCCATGACGGCCTGCATCAGGCGTGCGCGTTTTCCGGAAAGCACCACTATCGCGGCATAGCACAACAGCCCTGCGACGCCGGTAATCGTGCCAATCGCGAAGTCCTTTGCATCCAGTTCCGGGATCAGGAACGTCATGATCAGTCCGACGAGCAACCACAGCGCGACGATGACGACGAACAAGAAAGTCGAATGCGGGATTGCATCCGGTCCCTTTCGCAAGCGGATAATGTCAAATAACGTTTCGATGAGTCCTAACATTGCTGCCGCTGGATTTCCTTATTGTGGGGAACCGATGATCGCATGTTAACCTCGGATTCTGAATATCGCCTGCGGCGCATCAATGCCCCACTACCACTTTGTTGATCAACCCGACGTCATGACGCCGCGCCTGAGCGGTCATGATCATATCGGCGTCGATACCGAGTTCATGCGTGAAAAGACCTATTTCGCACAACTGTGCCTGGTACAGATTGCGACGACAGATTCAATATTCTGCGTGGATCCCTTAAGCGATAGCTCTCAGGATACATTCTGGCGAGAGTTGTTTGCGCGAGACTGGATCGTTCATTCCGCGCGACAGGATATAGAGGTGGTCTCGCAGACAGCCGGTTCGATGCCAGCTTCGATTTTTGATACCCAGATCGCGGCTGGATTACTCGGCTATCCGGCGCAGATGGGCTACGCGGGCCTGGTCAAGGACCTGTTCGATGTCGATATGGCCAAGTCGCATACACGGGCCGACTGGACAAAGCGGCCATTGCGCGAAGCTTACCTCGACTATGCCGCGGAAGACGTCGAACACCTGCTGCCTGCGTATGAGCGATTGGGCGAACGCCTGGATCGTGAGGGCCGACTGGAATGGGCACGCGAGGATTCGCGCCTGCTGCTCGATCCGCAGCTCTACGATATTGGCGCGGATCAGGCCCTCGACCGTCTCAAGGGCGCCAGGAATTTTCGCGGCCGGAAGCGTGCCGCAGCCGCAAGACTCGCGACATGGCGTGAACGCGAGGCCATCAGCCGGAATCGACCGCGACAGTGGATAATGCGCGATGCCGTGCTGCTCGAGATCGCGTACCGCCTGCCAGGCTCGGAAACCGAGCTGGCCGGGATCGAAGGCATGCCGCCAAAGCTCCTGAATCGCGCGGGCAAGGACCTGCTGCAAGCCGTCGCCGCCGCGTCTGCCGATGAAAACGACTACAGTCCACCGCGGCCGCCTGACGAAGGACAGAAAGCCTTGCTCAAGGATATGCAGGCACGGGTTCAGCAGTGCGCCGACGAACTCGGCATTAACGCAGAATCGGTTGCGTCAAAACGTGAGCTTGCGGCCCTGATTGTCTCAGGTAGTCGCGAGTCACGCGTGTTTTCCGGCTGGCGACGCGACATCATCGGCAACGACCTGCTCGCACTGCTGTAGTCCCGCCATACCCAGTCCTGCAACGATGCAACGCCATCATTGCGTCGCAATACGGCGACAATTCCGACTTAATGTGAAGTCGATTGCACACACCCCCCGCGTCCGTCGTATAGTTTGCGGGTGAGCTTGCGGAGTACGAATTGATGCGAAACCTGACACTGGTCCTGACGTTTGCTTTTGCTATTTCAGCCTGCACCAGCGGCGGCAGCGATACGCAGGCGACACCGACGCCGAACCTGCCGACCGTCTCGATTGCCGACGCGTCGATAATCGAGGGTGACAGCGGCACGTCGTCGCTCGATTTCACGGTGACATTGTCTCGCGCCGTAAATTCCAATGTCAGCGTCGCCTATGCAACATCGGATTCAACCGCGCTGGCCGGCAGTGACTACACGTCAGTCAGCGGCACGCTGATCATTGCGTCGGGTACTACTTCAGGAACGATCGCCGTCAGTGTTGTAGGTGACACGGATGGTGAGTCTGACGAGACCCTGGTTGTAACGCTCAGTAACGCGAGTGGTGCGAGCATTGCGGATGGTGCTGCCGTCGGCACGATCGAAAATGACGATGCGCAGCCTGTGTTCGGCCTCGACAGTCGCCCGGACAACCAGACCTGCATCGCACCGCCGCGAACAACGAGCGTGACAACGCAGGAAGCCTTTCCAGGTCTGCCGAATATCTCGCAGCCTACCAAGATGCTGATGGAACCGGTTGCCGATCCGCGCTGGTTCGTATTGCGGAAGTCTGGCCAACTCGTAGTCTTCGATCCCGACAACGCGACGTCGGTAAGCACTTACCTGGACCTGTCTGGCGTGGTCAACACCTCATCCGAAGGCGGCCTGCTCGGCATGGCCTTTCACCCGGCCTATCCTGCCACGCCGGAAATTTTTCTTTCCTACACGCGCGGCTCGTCGCCGATGCGTTCCGTGATATCCCGCTTCATTCTCGACAATGTAACGTCGCCATCGGCGCCTGGTGCGGGGACCGTCGAACAGGTCATCATCGAAATCAACCAGGATTTCAGCAATCATAACGGCGGCGATATCGCGTTCGGGCCCGTTGATGGCCATCTTTACATCGGCCTGGGCGACGGCGGCAGCGGCGGTGACCCGAATGAGCGTGCACAGGATACGACCCGCCTGCTCGGCTCGTTCTTGCGCATCGACGTAACCGGGCCCGACGTGACTTTCCCGGGCAATCCCTACGACATTCCAGCCGACAACCCGTTTGCAAACCAGCCAAAATGCGGCCCGGGCGCCAACACCAACGACTGCCCGGAGATCTTTGCCTGGGGCATGCGCAATCCCTGGCGCTGGTCTTTCGATCCCGTCAGCAACCAACTTTGGGCGGGCGATGTGGGCCAGGGTGCGCGAGAAGAGGTCGACATCATATCCCTCGGAAATAACTACGGTTGGGACTGCAAGGAAGGCTTTACTGACTTTCCCGACAATCAGATCTCAGACTGCAGCGGAACGTACATAGATCCTGTGCATGACTATCCGCGCAGCCAGGGCAACTCCATTACCGGTGGCTTTGTCTATCGTGGCTCGGCCATTGGCGGAAGGACCGGCCAATATATCTATGCGGACTACGGTTCCGGTCGCATCTGGGCGCTCAGACCGGATGGCCAGGGTGGCTATATCAATGAGGAGATCCAGGATACATCGCGCGGCCCAACCTCGTTTGGCGTTGACCAGGATGGCGAACTGTATTTCACCGACATCAACAGCGGGCGCCTGATCAAGCTCGTACCCGGCAGCGGCGGCGGCCCGACTGCCGTTGCCAACCTCCTGTCGGAAAGCGGCTGCGTCGACCCGGCCGATATCACCCAGCCTTATGCCGGTCTGATTCCCTACGACCTCAATGCGCGGTTCTGGTCCGACGGCGCGGACAAGACGCGCTTCCTGGGATTGCCGAACGGTACATCAATATCGATCGATGGCCAGGACGACTGGCAGTTTCCGGCGGGCACGGTCATCGTCAAGAACTTCATTCTGAACAACAACCTGATCGAAACTCGCCACCTGATGCGCCATCCGGACGGCGTTTGGGCCGGCTACACCTACGCGTGGAACGCCCAACAAACTGAGGCGACGCGCGTCGTTGGCGGAGACGTGGTTCCGATCGCAGGCCAGGACTGGATTTTCCCGAGTGAAGCGCAATGCGATCAGTGTCACTCCAGTGCCGCCGGACACGCGCTCGGGCCCGAGACGGCGCAGCTCAACCAGGACTTCACGTATCCGAGTACCGGGAGAACCGACAACCAGCTGGAAACGCTGGATCACGTGATGATGTTTGCAGCACCCCTCGCCGGTACGCCGGACACCCTGCCGGCACTGGTTGATCCAATGGATTCAAATGCCGATCTCGATGATCGAGCTCGCGCCTACCTGCACACTAACTGCGCGGGCTGCCATCGTCCGCTCGGCGGCACACCGGTCGACATCGACCTGCGTTACTACACTCCGCTACAGAGCACCGGCACTTGCGATGCGATTCCGCAGGCAGGCATGGTAGGCATCATGGACGCACGAATTATCGCGCCAGGAGCTGCCGCGCGATCCACGCTCGTGGCAAGGACCAACCGGCGCGGCGACTTCGTCTCCATGCCACCCGTCGGTTCGACTGTGATCGACACCGCAGGTGTCGCGCTATTGACGGAGTGGATCAACGGATTGACCGGCTGCCAGTAAGCACGGCAGCGACGGGTCGTATCTTCAGTCGAGCGCTTCGAGCAAGCGTTCGTAGACTTCGTCGATCGTTCCTTCGGCATTAATCGTCTTCAGCTTGCCGCGCTTCGCGTAGTAATCAATGAGCGGCTCGGTGCTCGTCCGATACACTTCAAGACGATTTGCGATCGTCTCTTCGTTGTCGTCTTCGCGCTGAATGAGTTCACCGCCAGCCTTGAGGCATGCATCGAGTTCGTCCTGAGGTGAGAAGTGCACGTTCAACAATTTGCCTGTCAGTGAACAGGTGCGTCGGCCGGTCAGTCGTTTCATGAGGATGTCAAAGTCGACATCCATGAGCACGGCGGCATCCAGCGGCGTGCCCAGCTGATCGAGTAGCTCGCTGAGATCCACGGCCTGCTGCGTCGTGCGCGGAAAGCCATCGAGAATGAACCCGTCGGCCGCATCCGGCTGACCCAGACGCTCACTGATGATGCCCAGGACCACTTCGTCGGGAACGAGTTCGCCTGCCTCCATGATGGACTTTGCCTTGAGACCGAAGCGCGTGCCGGACGCGACGGCTTCGCGCAGCATATCGCCCGTCGAAACCTGCGGGATATTCCTGTTGGTCATCAGCTTCATGGCCTGAGTGCCCTTGCCTGATCCGGGTGCTCCCAGCAAAACGATACGCATGGCTAATATCTCTCCAGTCGATAATTTAGAGTATGAATGCCTGAAATCCGGTGCAAGCACCGGGCGAGTTACGCTACCGACAATGCGCATGCAGGTCAATGCGCAGAAAGCGGCACTTTCGGAAATTGCCGATGCCGCCGTAGGCAGTTTCCGCTATGCTCAGGCGCACAAAAATTAATGAGCTGCGGAGAACCAGGACCATGTCTGCAATGAACGCTTTTTATGCCCAGTCCGGCGGTGTCACGGCTGTCATCAACGCGTCGGCGTGTGGCGTTATCGAGACGGCGCGCAAGTATCCGAAGAAAATCGCCAACGTTTTTGCGGGGCGCAACGGCATCATCGGCGCGCTGACTGAAGACATGATCGACACGAACAAGGAGAGCGCGGCTACCATCGCCGCGCTCATGTACACGCCAGGCGGCGCGTTTGGCTCGGCCCGTTACAAGCTCAAGGGCATCGATGAAAATCGTGCCGAATACGAGCGTCTGATCGAAGTATTCAAGGCGCACGACATCGGTTACTTTTTCTACAACGGCGGCAACGATTCCATGGACACTGCTCACAAAGTGTCGCAGATCAGCAAAAGCATGGGGTTCCCGGTGACCTGCCTTGGTGTGCCGAAAACCGTCGATAACGACCTGCCCGTGACCGACAACTGTCCCGGCTTCGGCTCGGTCGCCAAGTACGTCGCCGTCTCCACGCAGGAGGCGGCCATGGATGTGCTCTCGATGGCCAAGACCTCGACCAAGGTATTCGTTTTGGAGGTCATGGGCCGGCATGCAGGCTGGATTGCTGCCGCCGGAGGCCTCGCCGGCAAGAAACCCGGAGATGCTCCGCACATCATCCTGTTCCCCGAGATTCCGTTCCGGCAGCGCGCATTCCTGAAGCGCGTTCGTGAGTGCGTCGAAAAGTACGACTACTGCGTCATCGTCGTCAGTGAGGGAGCCGCATTCGCGAACGGCAAGTTCCTGGCCGAGGCCGGCACCCGCGATGCGTTCGGCCATGCCCAGCTGGGTGGCGTCGCGCCCGTCGTCGCCAACATGGTGCGAGAGGAACTCGGCTACAAATACCATTACGCCATCGCCGATTACCTGCAGCGCTCCGCGCGCCACATCGCGTCCGATGTCGATGTCAAACAGGCCTATGCCGTCGGCAAGGCGGCCGTCGAATTCGCACTGCAGGGAAAAACCGCCGTCATGCCAGTCATCAAGCGAACATCCGATTCGCCGTACCGCTGGAAAATCGAATCGGCGGCCCTCAGTCGCATCGCGAACAAGGAGAAGATGCTGCCGCGGCGCTACATCACCAAGGATGGATTCGGCATCACCGAGGCGGCCCGACGCTACCTGCAACCGCTCATCAAAGGCGAGAATTATCCACCATATATCAATGGTTTACCCAGGGTTGCGAAGCTACGAAACCGTTCCGTAAAGCCCAAGACAGGCACCAAATTTGTGGTATGATGCGCGGCCTGCTGCGGGCGGACCCCAGTTCAAGAAACAGATTCGAGGGTCAGGGAGCGCGCAGCATCAAAAGAAAAAAACAATGAGATTTTTGCCGAACGAAGCCCTGATGCCGGCCCTGGCGGTTGGCGATAGCGGATTCGTTTGATCTGTTCGCTACAAAGTCAGGAGATAATCTGATGTCTAACGAGATGGCCCTTTGGCTCTCGATCGGTGCGGGTGCGCTCGCGATACTGTTCGGAATCATTTCGACGAAGTGGATCCTCAAGCAACCTGCCGGCAACAGCCGCATGCAGGAAATCGCCGCGGCAATTCAGGAAGGTGCAAACGCCTATATGAATCGCCAGTACATGACGATCAGCGCTGTCGGTGTCGTGCTGTTCTTCATCCTCGGCATTGCCCTCGAATGGGCGACCGCGATTGGATTTGCCATCGGTGCGATTTTCTCCGGTCTTGCGGGCTACATCGGCATGTACGTTTCGGTCCGTGCCAACGTTCGCACGGCGGAAGCCGCAAGGAAAGGTGTGAATCCGGCGCTCAATGTCGCATTTCGCGGCGGTGCCATCACGGGCATGCTCGTTGTGGGTCTGGGTCTCCTCGGCGTTGCCGGATACTTCCTGATCCTGACCAGCAATGGTGCGAGCTCTGACGATGCGGTCCACGCACTTGTCGGGTTGGCGTTCGGTGGGTCGCTGATTTCGATCTTCGCTCGACTCGGTGGCGGTATCTTCACCAAGGGTGCGGATGTCGGCGCCGACCTCGTCGGTAAAGTCGAAGCCGGCATACCGGAAGACGACCCCCGCAACCCGGGTGTTATCGCCGACAATGTCGGAGATAACGTCGGCGACTGCGCCGGCATGGCAGCGGACCTGTTCGAAACCTATGCGGTAACGATCATTGCGACGATGCTGCTCGGCGGCCTGGTCGCGGTTAACTACGGCCCGCAGGCCGTTGTCTACCCTTTGGTACTGGGTGCTGTATCGATCGTGGCCTCGATTATCGGTACATTTTTCGTTCACACCTCTGAGGGTGGCAAGATTATGGGTGCGCTCTACAAGGGAATGATCGTTGCGGGCATTCTCGCAGCCATTGCCTTCTACTTCATCACCAACATGATGATGGCTGACAGCGGCGCGGCAATGAGCATTTATTACTCGGCATTGATCGGCCTTGCCCTCACGGCAGCAATGGTCGTCATCACCGAGTACTACACGGGTACCAACTTCAAGCCTGTGAAAACCATTGCGGAAGCATCGCTGACCGGTGACGCCACCAACATTATCGCGGGTCTCGGCATCTCCATGAAAGCGACGGCATTGCCGGTACTGTCGGTCTGCGCAAGCATTTGGGGTGCGTTTGCACTTGCGCCCGAGGGCGACAACCTCGCGGGCCTCTACAACATCGCAATCGCAGCGACGACCATGCTATCGATGACCGGTGTCGTCGTTGCACTCGATGCTTTCGGACCGATTACGGACAACGCCGGCGGCATCGCCGAGATGGCAGAGCTCCCACCCGAAGTTCGCAAGATCACCGACCAGCTTGACGCCGTCGGCAACACAACCAAAGCGGTGACCAAGGGCTACGCAATCGGCTCGGCAGGCCTCGCCGCGCTCGTGCTGTTCGCCGACTACACCAATGCGTTGAGCAAGTCCGGTATCGATGCCGTGTTCCTGCTCAACGATCACCTCGTCATCATCGGTCTGTTTATTGGTGGTCTCGTGCCGTTCCTGTTCGCCTCAATGGCGATGGAAGCCGTTGGGCGTGCGGCGGGTGCGGTTGTCCAGGAAGTTCGGCGCCAATTCAGGGAAATCGAGGGCATCATGGAAGGCACGGGCAAGCCGGATTACAGCCGTGCTGTAGACCTCCTGACCAGGGCGGCCATCAAGGAAATGATCATTCCCAGTCTCCTGCCCATCGCGGTACCGCTGATCGTCGGCCTGACTCTTGGCCCCAAAGCCCTCGGCGGTCTGCTGCTCGGCACGATCGTTACGGGTCTGTTCGTCGCAATCTCGATGACGGCCGGCGGCGGCGCCTGGGACAACGCCAAGAAATACATCGAAGATGGCAACTTCGGCGGCAAGGGCTCCGACGCACACAAAGCAGCGGTCACGGGTGACACTGTCGGTGATCCGTACAAGGACACGGCCGGTCCCGCAATCAACCCGCTGATCAAAATCATTAATATCGTTGCGCTCCTGATGGTTCCGCTGCTGTAAGCAGAACCTGCAACGCTTGATTTGAAAGCCGCCGGACTCTGGTTCGGCGGCTTTTTTTGTGCCCCCCCAACCGCGGCCCTTACGCAGCACGCGAAATCAGCGGCGGTGAGCGCCGGCGTGTCTCACAAAGCGAGTTTGTGAAACAGCTGTCCGAGCGACTGAGATTCCCCGGCGATCGACGCCGCGGTCAGATGGCTGCGTGGTTAGATTCGTGGCTCAGGGATTGAGCGCTCTGAAGGTGCCGGTTGTAGCCGTACCGAGAAGTGCGGGTGCCTCGATGAAACGCCCCTGCGCGAAATCAACACCGATATCACGCAACCAGTCGAAGTCTTCCTGGTTCTCAACCTGCTCGGCAACGACACGGAACTGCATCGTTCGTGCGAGCTTGATCATCGCGGAAACCATCTCCTGGTTCACCAGATCAGAGCGAAGATTACGCGTGTACGTGCCATCGATCTTCAGATAATCAATCGGCAGGTGTTTCAGGCTCGAGAACGAGCCGAGCCCGCTGCCAAAGTCGTCCAACGAAAATTCGCATCCGATTCCGTGCAGGACCTCGATGAAGCGCTGCGCATGCTGGACATTTGAAAGAATTGCGCCCTCGGTTACTTCAAAGCAAATGGTCGGGGGCGTTACTCCGGATCGATCGAGCGCATCAACGACAAAACCGAGGAACGCTTCGTCGCCCAGAGTCTGGCTCGACAGGTTGATTGCGCAGCTGCGCTGCGTCGGCAGCTTGATTTCACCGCTCGCTATTGCCGCGAGGGAAGCATTGATCACCCAGCGATCGATCTGCGGCATCATCTGGTAGCGCTCGGCGGGCCGCAGGAATTCGGCCGAGTTTGTCGGCCGGCTATGGCCATCGTTGAGCCGAATCAACACCTCGACCGAGGGTCCTGAATCGGCCCTTCCGCTCATCGCAATAATGGGCTGGACGGCGAGTTCGAAACGGTTTTCGTGCAGCGCCGTTTGCAGCTGTCGGAGCCACTGGATGTCGCCGCGCTCTCTGGCCACGGCTTCGTCGCGCGCCGAATAGACATGCACCTGGCCCCTGCCCTGCTGCTTCGCCATGTAGCAGGCCGAGTCGGCGGCACTCATTACATCCTGCAGCGTGCCGCTCGCATGGCTGATTTCGACCAGGCCAACCGAGATTCCGATGTTGAAGATCTTGTCCTTCCAGACGAATCGATAGGCGGAGACCGCATTACAAATATCCGTCGCGATCTGACGCGCTTTTTGTATCGGGCAGCCAATCAGTAGTGCACCGAATTCATCGCCGCCAAGGCGGCCAACGAAATCCGAGTCGCGGACCTGGTCCTTGATCAGCGCTGCGACCTCTCGAAGCATGTTATCTCCCGCCAGGTGGCCGCAGCTGTCGTTAACGGCTTTGAAGCGGTCAAGATCCATGTAGAACATCATGTGCACGGCTTCTTCGGAATGCGCCGTGTCCATGGCCTCATCGAGTCGGCGCTCGAACTCACGGCGATTAATAAGACCCGTCAGCGGATCGTGCGTGGCCTGGTACGACATCTTGCGCGTGAGCCCGCGGAGCTCACTAACGTCATGAAAGACCACGACGGTGCCCGAGATGCTGTTGCTGGGGCCCCTGACGGGCGAAGCGGTGATCTCTACGGAATGCTCGTGCTCGCCATCGCTGCCAACCATGACCGCGCGCCGTCCCATATTGACGCGTCGACGCATTGCCAGGCAACGTTCGACCGGGTCGCCCAGCGGCCGTCGATCGGCATCGTCGACCAGGGTAAACAACTCGCCAACACGGTGTCCTGCCGCGTCATCGCGATTGGTGCCGGTCAGCGTTTCGGCAGCGAGGTTCATGTAGTCAATTCGACCATCGTTGTCGGTTGTGATGACGCCTTCGGAAATCGACTCAAGCGTGTATTGCGCCTGCCGCTTGCTGCGTGACAGCGATACTTCGAGGCTTTTGCGATGGCTGACGTCGCGCGCGATCGTCAGTATCGCGCGGTGTCCGTGGAATTCGATATTCGAGCTCTGTGCTTCAACCCAGAGACCGGTCTGGTTGCCATTGATGAGCTGCATCTCGATGCGACGCGGGGCGTTTTCTCCAGCCAGGCGTGTTGCGACCGTCTTGCGAAACAGTGCGCGATAGGCAGGCTTCACGAGGTCCGCAATTTCCCGGCCAATCAGCTGAGCTGCATCCAGGCCGACGAGGCTCCCCGCGGACTCGTTGGCTAACAGGATTTTTTCGTCGTGAATGATGACGATTTCCGGCAGGGTTCGCGCAAAGTCCTTAAAAAGGCGGTCCCGACCCTGGATCTTTTCGTCCCGTTCGCCGAGCGCGTCGAACAGGCGATTCACCGTGTGTGCGAGCTCGGCGGTGTCCGGGTCATCCGGAACGGTCAGGCGCCGGCCGACCGAAGCGTCGCGAGAGGCCTGGAGCATCTCCTCGTTGAGCTGTTTGACGCGCCGCGCCAGTCCTGCCCGCGCCAGCCAAACGACCACGGCTGCGGCGACGGCCAGTAAGGCCAGCGCCGCGAGTAAGATGATAATGATGGTAGGTGACATTCTGAGCCCGGGTTACGATACAGCGAGGATAGTAAGGTTCATTTGTTGTTATTATCAGGGCTCGTTAGGCGTCTCCGCAGCCGAAGATTTGACGAACAGAAAGCGAATATAAACAAACAGCTGTAAGCATATCCCAGCAACGTGATCCCGCCGCGACGATTCACCATAATTCAGGATGCACTGCCGGCGCGAGCCGTTCGAGAAATGTGAATGCGGCGACAGACAGCGCATATTTCTACTTGAATTCATACAGTTACAGGTAAGACGACTATGAATATCGATTTTGCACGCCGGCAGATGGTTGACCAGCAGGTTCGTGGCTGGAACGTCTATGATGAAAATGTCCTTTCCACGCTGCGAGAATTGCCGCGCGAGCAATTCGTGCCCCCTGCATACAAGGCTCTTGCTTTCGCCGACACCGAGATTGCTATCGGTCATGGGGAACACATGATGTCCCCTACTGTCGAAGGGCGTGTGCTGCAGGCCCTCGGGCTTCGCGGTGACGAACGGGTTCTCGAGGTTGGTACCGGGAGCGGTTTTCTCACGGCCTGTCTTGCGAAGCTCGCAGCGGACGTCACGAGTATCGATGTCCACGACGATTTCCTGCGCAAGGCCGCGGCGAGTCTGTCCGGATGCGGTATCAGCAACATCGAACTGCGGCTGATGAACGCGATGGAAGAGTTGCCCGATGGCGGCTTCGACGCTATCGCCGTCACGGGATCGGTGCAGTCATTTGATCCGCGCTTTGTTGATGCGTTGAATCCGGCCGGCAAGCTTTTTATTGTCGTCGGCGATGCACCCGCCATGGAGGCGAAGCTCGTTATTCGCACGGATGAAAATGACTGGGAGACCGTATCTTTGTTCGAAACGACGCTCGCACCACTGGTCAACGGCGCATTGCCGCCGCAGTTTTCTTTTTAGGTACGGCGGAAAAATGCGCAAAAAAAAAACCAGATCGATGCTCGATGCATCTATGATCAGAGGCGAGATATTCCAACTGGTTTAGTGATGTAGTAGACTATAACACTTGGCACCCTGTACGGCCCAATGGTGGAACGCAAAAAGATGAAAAAAGTAAAAACTATCAAAGCTTTAACAGTCATTATCGGCGCATTTGTGTTGCCGGGAGCCGCGCAGGCCGCCTCCCTGCTCGAGATCTACCAGCAGGCGCTGCAAAGCGATCCGCAGATACATGAGGCCGAGGCGCGGCGCCTTGCGGCGCTCGAGGCCAGACCCCAGGCCCGCGGCGCTTACCTGCCGCAGCTGTCATTTGGCGGCGAATATTCGACCTCGGAACGCGATGGTCCGGATGTAATCATCGATCCAATTACCGAACAGCCCATATCCGTGACTGCCACCACGGAAAATGACGTACTGCGCTGGAGTTTCAACCTGCGTCAGACGCTGTTTCGCTGGGACCAGATCGTGAACCTGCGGCGCGCCGACAAACTCATTGCCAAGGCCGAAGCTGTCCGTGAAGCCGCCCAGCAGGACCTGATCGTGCGCGTCGCGCAACGCTACTTTGACGTGCTGGCGGCAGAGGATCGCCTGACGTCGATTCACGCCGACCGAACCGCCATCGCACGGCAGCTGGAACAGGCGAAGCAACGATTCGAAGTCGGCCTGATCGCCATCACCGACGTGCAGGAATCTCAGGCAGCCTATGACAAGTCAATTGCGGACGAAATCGCAGCGAAACGATCGCTTGCGACGTCTCGTGAGTTCTTGCGCGAAATTACAGGGGAGTACGTTCCGGCGCTGTCAGCCCCGGGCGATGACTTTCCACTGATAGCGCCAGATCCGAACGATGAGGTCAGTTGGGTTGATCTTTCGAACAGCCAGAACCTGAACTTGATTGCCAGCCGCATCGACGAACAGCTGGCGCGCGACGAGATCTCGTTTCGCAGGAATGGCTATTACCCAACGATCGAACTCGTGGCCAATACCGGTGAGCAGGAAACCGACACCACGTACGCGGCCCCCGGGGTTGCCTTCAGCGACAGTTTCACTAACACGAGCGACAGCATCAGCGTTCAGTTCAACCTGCCGATCTTCGCCGGTGGATCAACTTCCTCGCGTGTGCGTGAAGCCGTTTACTTGCACCGTGCCAGCCGCGAACAGTTGCAGCGCGTAACGCGGGAAACGGAGCGCCAGGCACGGGACGCCTATCTTGGAGTGATATCAGAGCGCAGCCGCGTCAAAGCACTCGAACAAGCGGTTTCATCCAGCCGGACTGCGCTGGAAGCAACCAAGGCCGGATTCGAGGTTGGTACCCGGACAATCGTTGATGTCCTGAACTCACAGTTCTCGCTCTACCTCGCGATCACGAACTTCTACCAGAGCCGCTATGACTATGTGCTCAACGCGCTCAAGTTAAAGCAGGCCGCGGGAACCCTGGAGGTTCAGGATCTCGAACTGATTGACCGCTGGCTCATTGAACGCAAGCCGCCGGAACAGGCTATTGCAGAAGAAACCGCGGCTGGCGCGGCCGATTACTGAGTTCTCGCTCGTTCGCCTAACAGCGGCTCGACCAGGACCAGCAGCCGCGCCAACGCACCCTTGTTCTGCTCCAGCAACGATCGGCCTTTCCGGCCGAGCTCGGCGGCCTGTTCGGGGTTTGCCAGCAAGTCGGCAACTGCAAGCGCCAGCTCATGCTTGTCGTTGACGATGACACAAGCCTGCATCTCGACAAACATGTCGGCAATATCCTGGGCATTGAACAGGTGCGGCCCCGTAATGATCGGGAGACCCTGTGCCGCCGGTTCCAGAAGATTGTGTCCGCCGATTGGCATTAGGCTTCCAGCAACAAACGCGACGTCGCTTGCCGCATAGAACAGCGGCACTTCGCCCATGGTGTCCCCGAGCAGGACGGTCGTGGCCGGCGAACAGGCGATCCCCTCGGTTCTGGAGACCAGGCTCAAACCTGTCGACTTGATCAGCTCACGGACTTCGGAGAATCGCTCGGGGTGTCGGGGCACCAGGATCAACAGCAGGTCAGGAAACCGCTCGAGCAAGGCGCGGTGCGCGTCCAGCACCTGCCGCTCTTCCCCCTCGTGTGTGCTCGCAGCAATCCAAACGGGCCGATCACGCAGCATCTCGGTCCGCAGCGCAGCACCCTGTTGCTGGATTTGTGGAGGTAGTTCGACATCGAACTTGATGCTGCCCGTTACCCATGTCCTCTCGGCAGCGGCGCCCAAAGATAGAAAACGATCGGCGTCGGCCTGGCTTTGCGCGGCGATGATGATGCCATGAGACAGGGTTTCGCGGATAAGCGGCAACATCTTGCGGTATCCGTTTATCGAACGCGGCGAAATTCGGGCACTGACCAGGATCAGCGGCACATTGCGTACACCACAGGCGCGGTAGAGGTTCGGCCAGATTTCCGTTTCCATAATCAGCGCCGCTTCGGGGTTCACAGCGCCGAAGAAACTGTTCACCGCGCCCGGGAATTCGAACGGTATGTAGCAGTGTTGGACTGAATCGCCGAACAGGGCTTTCACACGATCCGCACCGGTCGGCGTAACCGTCGTCACTAACATCTGTCGATGAGGAAGTCGTTCCATGAGTGCCCTGATCAGCGGCAGTGCCGCCTGCACCTCGCCGACCGACACTGCATGGATCCAGATGCAGCGATCGATTTTCGGACATCCCAGGCCAAATCGTTGGCCAAGTCGATCGAAATAGGATCGATTGCCAAGACCGCGGATCACCCAAAATACCGCATACAGAGGCAGCAGCAAGAGCGTAAGGAGGTTGTAGAAAAAGCGCATTTAGGCCTCGCTTCTTCAGCCGTCAGTCGCGCAGTTTGTCGATAATCCGGCTCGACGAGTGGCCGTCTCGGAACGGCAGTACGCGCACTTCGCCACCATTTTGCAACACCTCCTTGGCGCCCGCGATTTCGTCCGGATTGTAGTCGCCGCCTTTGACGAGAACGTCGGGGAGAATCTTCGCAATGAGTGCGGCGGGTGTGTCCTCGGAAAACGGCACCACCCAGTCGACGGCAGCCAGACCGGCAAGTACCAGCAGGCGGTCTTCGAGCGCATTGATTGGGCGAGACTCACCTTTGAGCCGTCGCACGGAATCGTCGTCGTTGACAGCAACGATCAGACGATCGCCCAGGCTCTTGGCTTCTTCCAGGTACGCGACATGCCCGGCATGCAATACGTCGAAACAGCCGTTGGTCATGATGACGCGCTCATTTCTTTGGTGCGATTCCGCGATCATGGCGAGCAATTCGTCGAGGCCAACGAGCCCGCGTCCTCCCTGTCCGCGTTGGTGCAGCGCCACGCTGAGTTCGCCGGGCGTAACCGATGCGACACCGATCTTGCGGACCACCAGGCCGGCGGCCAGGTTGGCCAGGGCAGCCGCTGACGCAAGGTCCTGCCCACTCGCCAGTGCCCCGGCGAGCGTGCCGATGACCGTGTCGCCGGCACCGGTTACGTCGTAAACCTCTCTGGCCTGGGTCGATAGAAAAACCGGTTCTGCGCCGGCCTCGAGCAGCAGCATTCCTTTTTCACTGCGCGTAATGAGCAAAGCGTCGAGATCAAGTTCGTCGATCATCTGCGCGGCACGGCGAACGAGTTCTTCGTCCGTGGCACAGCCCCCCGCTACCGTCTCGAACTCCGACTGGTTCGGCGTTATGAGTGATGCACCGCGGTATTTTGTGAAGTCAGCACCCTTGGGGTCTACCAACACCGGAATACCCGCTTCGCGACAGGCCTTGATCAAGCCCCGCACATCGGAAAGCGCACCTTTGCCATAGTCCGATAACACTACGGCGCCGGCGCCGTCCAGCGATTCGCGCAGCATCCGGATCATGGCGTCGCCAGGCAAGGCTGTCGCGTCCTCCTCGTCAAGACGAATCAGCTGCTGGCCGCGACTTTGCACGCGCGTCTTGGTGATCGTGGGGCGATCCTTGCTGCGTGCGAATTTGCACACGATGCCGCGCTGGCTCAGGATCGACTCGAGAGAATCCGCCGCCGCATCTTCGCCAACAATGCCCAACAGGCAGGTCGATGCACCAAGGCTCGCCAGGTTCACGGCAACGTTGGCTGCTCCGCCGGGACGATTGTCAGTTTCCCGCACATGCACGACCGGCACCGGCGCCTCGGGCGAAATACGGCCCGTGGATCCGAACAGGTAGCGATCGAGCATGACATCGCCGGCAACGACGACGTGGGTCTTGGAAAAATCAGGAATACGAATGGTCACGCAGCGAAATCTACCATGACTACCCGTCCCGAGTCCTGAGCGCGTTCCAGGTGGATGCGATACGAGGAAAGTGAAACGCGAAATCGCGCAGCTTACAGACTAGTACGTGAGCAGTTTTCGCGTTTTATTTGACGACGTAGCGCGCCGCCTGGGGCGCGCTCAGCCGCACTTGGAATCCCCGCAAGAGAGGCAGGTCATACATCCGTCCATCATGATGACCGCAACGGTATTGCACTTGACGCAGAGCTGCGCACCTTCGGGGTAGTTACTGGCCGAAAAGGCATCCTGCTGCTTTCTCGACTCCTCGAACTCGGCACGTTTTTCGGCGATGAGCTTTTTCTGCCCGTCGTCGAGTTCGGGGGCTGCCATCAGGCCGATCATTATCAGATGTTTCTCAACGATGTGGCCAAGCTCCGCGATGATCGACGGCATGAATCGGCCGCCCGTCTGCCAGTATCCGCCGCGCGGATCGAAGACTGCCTTGAGCTCCTCGACCAGGAACGTCACGTCACCACCCTTACGAAAAACCGCCGAGATGATGCGGGTTAATGCCACGATCCACTGATAGTGATCAAGGTTCTTGGAGTTGATGAAAATTTCAAACGGACGGCGCTTCTCGTGTTCAGTACCTTCATTCAAAATGATGTCATTGATTGTCACGTACATCGCATGATCGGAAACCGGCGTCTTCACTTTGTAGGTTGAGCCAACCAGCACTTCCGGGCGCTCCAGCCGTTCGTGCATGCGAATGACTTCGGCGCGATTGCCCCCGCCGCCCTCACGTTTGAATTCTGGTTTTGCCGATTCCTGTTCGGCCGCCGGTTGCTTAACCGAGTAGCCCACTATCTTCTTGTCAATTTTGATCATCTAGAATTTTCCGTAGTAGCCTTCTTTGAGCGCGTCGAACAAGTTTGCGGCCGTATGCACCTCACCGTCATACTCGATCTCTTCGTCGCCCTTGAGGTCAACGGTGGAACCGTCTTCCAGCGTGAAGGTGTATTTCGTGTTCTTCAGGTCTTTTTCTTTGACGAGAACACCCTGGAATGCTTCGGGATTGAAGCGGAATGTCGTGCACCCTTTAAGCCCCTGCTTGTAGGCATACAGGTAGATATCCTTGAAATCCGCGTAAGGATAATCCGTCGGCACGTTGGCCGTTTTCGAGATCGATGAATCGATCCACTTTTGCGCCGCGGCCTGAATATCAACGTGTTGCGTCGGAGTAACTTCCTCCGCCGTAATGAAGTAATCCGGCAGAGAGTTTTCGACCGCCCCATCACCGACGCCCTCTGGCATGGCATCCGGATCGACCATTCCGCGGTACGCAAGCAGCTCGAATGAGAAGACATCGACTTTTTCCTTCGTCTTCTTGCCCTGACGAATGATATTTCGGAAGTAGTGATGGGCGAAGCTCGGCTCGATGCCGTTGCTCGCGTTGTTGGCCAGTGACAGCGAGATGGTGCCCGTCGGTGCAATAGAGCTGTGATGCGTAAACCGTGCCCCGGTCTCGGCCAGTTGCTCCACGAGATTGGGCGCCTCCGCGGCAATTCGCTGCATGTAGCGGCTGTAACGCGCGTGCAGAATACGCCCTGGAACCTTGTCACCGGCCTGGTAGCCATCAGCGCGCATTTCCGGACGCCGCCGCAGCATCTCTTCCGTGACTTCAAAGGTTTCGCTCATGATTGGCGCCGGGCCTTTTTCCTTCGCCAGCTCAAGCGCCTCTTCCCATCCTGCCAATGCCAGCTGACGCGCGATCTCTTCAGTGAACTCGACCGCGTCAGGATCACCGTACTTCATGCGCATCATGGTAATTGTCGATCCCAGGCCCAGGAAGCCCATGCCATGACGACGCTTCCGCTGAATCTCGTTGCGCTGCTGCGGCAATGGCAGGCCGTTGATTTCGACGACATTATCGAGCATGCGCGTAAAAGTCTTTACGACCTTCCTGAAGTTGTCCCAGTCAAACCGGGCTTCATCGCTGAAAGGCTTGGTGACGAATCGGGTCAGGTTCACCGAACCGAGCAGGCATGAACCATAAGGTGGCAGTGGCTGTTCGCCGCAAGGATTGGTTGCACGGATATTCTCGCAGAACCAGTTGTTGTTCATCTCGTTGACCTTATCGATCAGCACGAAACCCGGCTCCGCGAAATCGTAGGTCGACGCCATGATGAGTTCCCAAACACGGCGTGCCGGCATCGTCTTGTATACCTTGCACGCAACCAGGCCTTCGGTATTCGTGACGTAGCTGCCGGCCTCCGGCCAGTCGCGCCAAACAAACAGTTTCTTGTCCGTGATATCGAGTTCGTCGTCTTCGACCTCTTTCGGCGTCACCGGAAAGGCCAGTTTCCAGTCATCCTCGTTGATGACCGCCTGCATGAATTCGTCGGTTACCAGCAGCGACAGGTTGAACTGCCGCAAACGGCCGTCTTCGCGCTTCGCACGAACAAACTCCATAACGTCGGGATGACCAACATCGAACGTGCCCATTTGCGCGCCACGCCGGCCACCGGCCGACGAGACCGTGAAACACATCTTGTCGTAGATGTCCATGAAGGACAGCGGGCCCGACGTATAGGCGCCGGCGCCCGTCACGTAGGCACCCTTCGGCCGCAAGGTGGAAAATTCGTAACCAATGCCGCAACCGGCTTTAAGCGTCAGGCCGGCCTCGTGCACCTTGTTGAGAATATTGTCCATCGAGTCGCCAACGGTACCCGACACGGTACAGTTGATCGTCGACGTCGCGGGCTTGTGCGCCTGCGCACCGGCATTCGATATGATGCGGCCGGCCGGAATCGCGCCGCTGCGCAACGCCCAAAGGAACTCGTGAAAATAGTGCTCCCGTTTCGACTCCGTCTCGACATTCGAAAGCGCCAGAGCTACCCGCTTGTAGGTGTCGTCGATCGAGGCATCGATATTCGAACCATCTTTCGCCGAGAGTCGATACTTTGCATCCCAGATATCCAGGGATGCCGGTTGAAATTCAATGTCGGTAACCGTGTGTCTATCCAAATTGATGGCAGACTTCATTGCTGCTCTTACTCCCCTGAACTCCCTTAAGGAGACCCCAAACCCGTTGTTATGGCTAGCCTTTTCCAAGCGAAAAGAGTCCCACTCGCCGGCGGCCAGAAAACGCGCGACGAGAGCCGTTTCCGGCCTCTTTTCTCTCGTGATTAGACACAAGATGTTGTGTCCGAGTCAGGGACAGATTATGCCCGTAAAGGGCTACTGTCAAGAGTTTACCCCAATTTTTTATTGGGCTATTTATTATTATAAATCAATTACTTATTAAGTATTCGCGAGTAAGTGCTTTAAAAACAAGCGAAAAAAAATCACACTTTCGTGAAATTCAATATCCACTACATCTAGTGGCTGCCGATTAACCATAACAAGTTGACCTAAGACCCGCTTTTTTAGTCATTTAGTTGCCCGATTCGCCGACTTGAAATGCCATTTCGCGCCCATATTTCAGCACCCAGCAAGCGGTTTGTCAGCCCGTTTGGGGCCCGCTGAACTGATTTTGCACTGCACTTATTCACATGGAGAAGAGACATGAATATTGCTCGTTTTGAACCCTGGTCCTTCGTCGACTTGTTGCATCGCGACCTCGACAGGCTAGCCGATTACCGAGGCGCCGCTCGAAACGACCCCGCCTCCGTCGCCGACTGGATTCCGGCCGTGGATATTATTGAGGAAAAGGATCGCTTCGTGCTGCGCGCGGACGTACCTGGCGTAGAGCCCGATGACATCGACGTCTCGATGGACAGCGGTGTCCTCAATGTTTCGGGTGAACGTCGCGCTGCGCCTCGTCCGGACGACGCCGGCGTGCAGCGTATTGAACGCGCGACGGGGCGCTTCTTCCGCCATTTCACGCTGCCGGAAACGGCCGATGCAGAAGGCATCACGGCGAAATGCAGCAACGGCATACTCGAAGTGGCGATCCCCAAGATGCCCGAGGTCCGGGCCCGACGAATCGCCGTCGACGTCGCCTGATCGCCAGCATCTGCATTGTGCCCGGGTGCGACGCCTTGCCGCACCCGGGCATCTCGTTGATGGCGCCAGCTCGAAACGGCTCTCGACATGCTGATCGGTCGGAACTTTCGACGCTCCTGCAGTGTCGACCGCAGAGAGCCTATAATGTCTGCGATCACGGCGTTCACCGGCGATTCAGCAGCAACTCCCTAACCTGAACATTTATCGGAGCATCCATTGAGGCGACTTATGATGAGGACAACAACAACCTTCTGGTCCGGCGTATTATGCGCCGCGATGGCGTTGGCTACCGCGAATGCCGCGCTACCGGACACGGTCGGCGGCCGACCCGTCGTCAGCCTCGCGCCGCTGGTCGAGGCAGCATCACCCGCCGTCGTCAATATTCGCGTCAGCCAGACCGTTAACCGCAGCAATCCATTCGGCGACGACGCTTTTCGCCGCTTTTTCGGCATTCCCGATGCGCCAGGCGGAACCCAGGAAGTCGCGAGCGCGGGCTCCGGCGTCATTGTGGATGCGGAACGCGGCTACATCCTGACCAATCACCACGTGGTTAGCGACGCGGACACCATTCAGATTTCACTGATCGATGGCAAAGTGCTCGACGCCGAGATCGTCGGCTCTGATCCCGCGACCGATATCGCAGTCATCAAGGTCGAAGCCGACGGCCTTATCGAGATGCCAATCGGTAATTCGGCGAATGCGCGCGTCGGCGATTTCGTCATCGCCATCGGCAACCCGTTCGGTCTCGGACACACGGTCACGTCGGGAATTATCAGCGCGCTCGGTCGAACAGGCATCAGTCGCGACGGCTACGAGGACTTCATCCAGACGGATGCGTCCATCAATCCCGGCAATTCGGGCGGTGCCCTGGTAAACATGAATGGCGAACTCATCGGCATAAACTCGGCAATCATCAGCCGCTCGGGTGGCAATGTTGGTATTGGATTTGCGGTGCCAACGGAAATTGCCGAATCGATCATGGGGCAGATTCTCGACTTCGGTGAGATCCGCCGTGGATTGCTGGGTGTCGGAATACAGACGATCGACTCTGAGATGGCAAGGGCACTGGAAGCCACCGTGGACAGTGGCGCATTGATCACGAACATCGTGCCGAAATCTGCGGCAGAAGATGCGGGTCTTCAGGTCGGCGACATAATCGTCGAGGTGAACCAGAAGAAGGTCGAGAACGCATCCGAGCTGCGTAACACGATCGGCCTGCTGCGATCAGGCGACGAAGTCTCTATCAAATACGTTCGCGATAAAAAGACGCGCTCAACAAAAGCCCTTCTGGGCCAGGCGCAGGCCGTACAGCTCACCGGCGCCGACATTCACCCGGGCCTTGGCGGTGCGGTGTTTGCCGCTGCGTCAACGACCAGCGAAAGCGGCATCGAGGTCGCGGAAGTTGCGCAGGGTAGTCCTGCCGCGCAACGCGGCCTGCGCCCCGGCGACATCATTACGGCGGTGAATCGAACCCTGGTTCGCAATCTGCAGGACCTTGCGGCGATCGCAGAGAACAACCGCATTTTGTTCCTGCTCGTGCAGCGGGGCGACCGATCGTTAATGCTGCAAATTCGCTAGGCATAGTCCTGGTAACGCCTTTCA
>JBATHK010000005.1:0-6148 GCA_049666725.1 Woeseiaceae bacterium | reverse complement strand
ATACCTTTTTCGCTGATCTTCGGACTACTGCTGATGACGCTTCCCGGCACAACGCTCAACGCTTCCGATTCTGATTCTAACGAACCCCTCCTGCTCACCGACTTCACAACGAGCAGCGCTGACCTGGATTGGTATGTCGTCAATGACAACGTCATGGGAGGCAGGAGCGAGGGCGATTTCGAACAGGATCAAGGCGAGCTCAGATTCGCAGGCAGCACCAACACCAATGGTGGCGGGTTCAGCTCGATCCGTACGAAATCCATGCAGCTGGATTTGTCGAATCACGCCGGAATCCAGCTACACGTCAAGGGCGACGGCCGCCGCTACACCTGGCGATTGACATCCGACGCGCGCTGGCGTGGCAGGCAGGTTAGCTACTGGGCTGATTTCGAAACACGCAAAGGTAAATGGAGCACCGTCAATATTCCGTTCTCGAGCTTCATCCCCCAGTTCCGCGGCTATCAGCTGGATGGACCCGCACTCGACCCCGGTCAGATCCGGGGCATGGGCCTGATGATCTACGACAATCAGGACGGCCCTTTTGAATTGCAGCTGGCGAGCGTACACGCCTATTCGGCGAAGGAAGAATCCTGACTGCCAGCCATACAACCAGGAGTAGCCACTATGGCTGAGCGCAGTAACAAACAGATATTCGTCGCAGTCATCGTCGCCATCATAATCGGCGCACTCATATCGTGGGCCGGCAGCGACGGCGGCGACCGTGTCGGCGCTTTACCGGTATTCGCGCTCTGCGGTGCCCTGGCGTTCGCGGTCAACTGGCTGGCCTTCATCCCCGCGGCGCTGACGCAGACCGAGCGCTATTACGACCTGACCGGCGGCATCACCTACATCACCGTGACCGTGGTCGCCGTGCTGCTTTCCGGCAAACTCGACCTGCGTACGACGCTCGTGGCCGCCATGGTCCTGTTCTGGTCGCTGCGGCTGGCGACGTTCCTGTTCCGGCGCATCTCGCGCGACGGCAAGGACAGCCGCTTCGACAACATCAAGAACCGGCCGCTGCGCTTCTTCATGGCGTGGACAATCCAGGGCCTGTGGGTGCTGCTGACCGCGGCGGCAGCGCTGGCCATTATCACGGGCGGCGTGCGCGAGCCGCTCGGGGCCATCGGCATCGCCGGCATTGTTATCTGGTCGATCGGTCTACTCATAGAGATCATCGCAGACCGTCAGAAGTCAAGATTCAGGGACGATCCCGACAACAAGGGCAGGTTCATTAACGTCGGCCTGTGGGCCTGGTCGCGGCACCCCAATTACTTCGGCGAGATCGTACTATGGACGGGCATGGCGATCGTGGCGATGCCGGTGCTGCAGGGCTGGCAGTGGGCCACGCTGATCTCGCCCGTGTTTGTCACGTTTTTGCTGACCCGGGTCAGCGGCATCCCGCTGCTGGAAGAAAAAGCCGACAAGCGTTGGGGCGGCCAGGACGATTACGAGAACTATAAGCGCAACACGCCGGTGCTGATTCCGAAGCCGCCGGCCGCAGGCGCCCAGGCTTAACAAAAAGAGGAGCTACCCGATGCCAGTCGAACTCAAGGTGCTGGGCTTTGCCGCACTGCTGCAGTTTGTCCAGTTCATACTCATGGCTGTTCCGGTCAATATACAGCTGGGCCCGGCATACACCGGCGGCAGTCGCGATGAAGAAAAACGAGCGACCGGTGTGGCTGGTCGACTCAAGCGAGCAATGGAGAATCACTTCGAGGGCCTGATCCTGTTCACGATCGCCGTCATCGTCGTGGTCTTGGGTAACGCGAGCTCGTCGGTCACGGAAACCTGTGCGTGGGCCTATCTCGCAGCGCGCGTGCTCTACATACCCGCCTATGCATCCGGCATCTTTCTCATTCGCTCACTGATCTGGTCGGTCGGCTTCGGCGCAACCTTCGTTATGCTTTGGGTGACGCTTTTTTAGCGCTGCAGAAACCAGTTTGGATATCACTTCTGCGGTCAGCCTGCTGTCCAGGATACCGTTCAGCGCAACACGACATTGGCCGCTTTCGATCCGCTGTTCGATTTGATACCAGGCTTGCTAAACAGTCGGCCTGACATTGGCGTTGAGCCGGAACAGGTTAGTCGGATCGTACTGGTTCTTGATATCGACCAGCCTTGGATAATTCGGCCCATAATTTCCCCAGATTTTCTTCTCGGTATCCTCGGTGAGGTTGGTATAGAACCCGGCCATATGAGGCGCAAGCGCATCGTAGAACTCGCGCACCGCTGCGATACCGACCTCGTTCTGAGCCGGATCGTTCGACGCATATTGAATACCGAAATTAACTGCGACATTGCGATGCGCAAAGGCAGTAGCGTCGGGGGCCACGCGCGAAATCGCGCCACCAAGATGCTGGAACCACGAAGCCGTCGTGCCGCGATTCGCAAAGTCCACCATGATCTCGATGACCTCCGGCGTGAGTTCATTCAGGAAACCCGACTTCAGATAATTTTGCTGGCCGTGCGCCGTGAGGCCATCCCACGCCGTCTGAATCACCTGGTAGGACTGCGGCCCAAGGCTGCTGCCGATCAGTCCCGGATACGCCAGCATTGGCGCGAGCGCCTTTTCGCCGGCAGCGTGATCGCCTCCCCACACAACGCCGACGATGGCAATCATCTTGCCGTCCTCACCGGGCGCAAAGAAGGGTTCGATGTTGGCCTCGTCAGGTACCGTATCGAGCAAACTGGCGTAAAACTCGAGGAAATCCTTGTCTATTGAGTAAATCAGGTCGCCACCGTAAACGGTCGGGTTGAACGGGTGCAGGCGATACACAAATTCGGTTACGACGCCGAAGTTGCCGCCACCACCACGTAACCCCCACAGCAGGTCGGTGTTTTCTTCCTCGCTTGCACGAACCACATCGCCGCTCGCGGTTACAACTGTTGCCGCCAGCAGATTGTCGATCGCCAGCCCGGTCATGCGGTCGGTCCGCCCCATGCCGCCGCCAAGCGTAAAACCACCGACGCCCGTATGTGAAACCGTACCGGTTGTGGTTACAAGGTCATGCGGCAACGTTGCACCGTCGACGTGTCCGAGCAAAGCACCACCGCCCACGCGAGCGGTCATTGCATCGACGTCGACATTAACTGCCTGTAGTTGCGACAGGTCGATCATCATGCCGCCGTCGGAAGTGCACTTGCCGGGATAACTGTGACCACCGCCCTTCACTGAAACAAGCAGGTTGCGGTCACGTGCAAAATTGACTGCGTTGACAACGTCTGCTGTGCTCGCGCACTGCACGACCATGGAGGGCTGCTTGTAATCGAACATTCCGTTCCAGACGCGCTTCGCGGCTGCATAGCCTGCGTCGTCCTGCAGATACAGACGGCCAGAAAGACTGTCAGCAAGCTCGCCTATCGCCGCTGTCTCGATCGAGATTTCGTCGCCGACCGAAGAAACGGCCGGTATCAGGCTGCCGAGGTCCGTTGCCGCAGGCGCCGTTTCTCGCCCGCAACCCGGAATCGCCGCCGCAACCGCGGCCGCCAGTGTGGTTTTGCAAAACGTTCGTCGATGCATAGCGGTACTCCTAAACTATTCCGGCGCAATTAGGTGACGCCTCTCAACCTAGTCTAGACGATTCCGCGAAAATATCACGGCGGGCAATGCTGGTAAGGGCACCAACATGGCTGCCCTCACCAGTAAAACGCTGCATTCTAGGCCGCTTCTCCTTTGGCCATTGCATGCACGTCAGTCGTCGACAGGCGTTTCCCCCCAATGGCCCAGTCGCCGCTTTCAAACTCGTTAATGCGAACCCACGTTACGGGTCGCATGGTTTCGCCTTCCACCTCGATCATCGCAGCCGTGACTTTCTCGATCAGCTGCTCTTTTTGCTTCGGGGTAAAGACGTTCTTGATTACATCAATTGTTACGAGTGGCATGTGTTTCTCCTTTAGCTTTGTAGTTTCGACTTCAAATGTTCGATGACCTCGCCCATCGGACCGCTCGGGCTGAACTCGACGGCTTCGTAATCCTCGTCGACCCGAACCGTGTGGCCCGGTGGCCAGTAATACACTTCGCCCGCATGGACAGTCTCTTTGCTGCCATCTGCATAGCTCACGTGGATGGACCCCTTGAGTACCGTGCCCCAGTGCGGGCACTGGCAAAGGTTCTGCGGCAGGCCCTCGAGCAGAGGCGCAGCATCTGCGCCTTTCGGAAAGCGGATTCTCGCGACGTTGATGTCGCCCCAGTCGTGGGCCTGGATGCAGACACCGCCCGCCTCCAGGCGGGTCGGTAACTCAGTTCGTTTCTCTTTCATGTCGGATTCCTCTTGCTTCATGTCACGGGGATAGGTCCGCCGATAGAGGTATTTATACCCCCGGGAACCTCGGCAAACTTGGAGATGGCATGGAGATTTTCTGGAGGTTTCTGGGCGTCAATCATCAAGTGCTCTATGCTCGGAGCGATGATCTACACATTTGAACCCTTCGAACTCGATATGGCTCGTTTCGAGCTTCGAAAACACGGCAAAGCTTGTCCGCTCGAGCCACAGGTTTTTGCCCTGCTGGCCTTCCTTATCGAGCACCGCGAGCGAGTTGTATCCAAGGACGAGATCTTCGAGAAGCTCTGGGACGGACGCGTCGTGACCGATTCGGCGCTGGCGAGCCGGGTGAAGTCTGCGCGCAAGGCCCTGGGCGATGATGGCAAGGCGCAGCGATTCATCAAAACCATTCACGGCAAGGGGTTTCGTTTTGTAGCCGACGTTCGGCATTCGCGAGAAGCGGTCACTGCGATACCGGGAGTCGGCGCCGGTGCGCCGGGCGCTGCGCAATCAGACGCCTTGGTTGCGGGCGGTGAGGCTTCTCGGCGGCCGTCAATTGCCGTCCTGCCATTTCGATCGGTTGGCAACGCGAGCCCCTACGACACCATTGCCGAGGGCCTGCCACATGAACTGATCACCGAGCTAGCGCGCCTGCGCTGGCTCCTCGTCATTGCCAGGGGCTCGTCGTTTCGCTTTCGTGAGCCGGACCTGGACCTGCGCAACGTCGGCCAGCTGCTCGGCGTTCGCTACTGTCTCTCCGGCAGCGTTGAGGTGAGCGGACAACAGCTTGCCGTCACAACCGAGCTCGTCGACACGCGTCGTGGTGACGTCGTCTGGGGCGAGCGATACACCGGTTATGTCGACGACGTTCACGCGGTGCGCGCGGAGATTCGGGCAAAGATCCTGACGTCGCTGGAAATTCAGATTCCGCTGCACGAGGCGGCAGGCGCACGCCTTACGGTGACCGACAACCTGGACGCCTGGTCTGCCTATCACCTCGGCCTGCAGCACCTGTACCGATTCAACAGGAAAGACAATGCGGCGGCGGCGGAGCTGTTCGGGCAAGCGGTAAAGCAGGACCCGAGTTTTGCACGCGCGCACGCGGGTCTTTCATTCGTGCATTTTCAATCCGCCTTCATGCACCAGACTGACGACATTAGCGGCGAGATATCGTTGGCCAGAAGCTGCGCGCAGCTCGGTCTCGACATTGACCCGCTCGATCCATTCGTCAACTTCACAATGGGGCGCAGCTTCTGGCTGGAGGCCGATCTCGAGCGTGCCCGAACGTGGCTTGAACGCGCAACTTCACTCAGCCCGAACTACGCGCAGGGGGTCTATGCCCTGGCATGGACCAATACGCTTGCTGGTGCCGAACTCGAGGGTCGCGGACAGGTCGACTTTGCAATGCGCCTGAGCCCGCTCGACCCGCTGTACTACGCGATGCTTGGCACGCGAGGCTTCACGCACATGGCGCAAGGCGAAGATGCGGAAGCGGTCGAATGGACTGAACGAGCCGCGCGATCACCGGGCGCGCATGTGCTCATTGCCATGATCGCGGCGACCGCTCAGGAACTCGCTGGCAACACGATACAAGCCGTAGCCTGGGCCGCTAATGTACGTGAGCGCAGCCCGCTACTCAGGAGCGCGGACTTCTTTCGCGCATTCCCGATGAGGTCCGAGCCGATGCGAACACGGGTTGCCGCAGCGCTGCAGAAACTGGGTTTTTAGAATCCGAAATTGTTTAAATCGAAGTGGGGCGGCCAGGGCCGCCCCACACCCTACTTGTTGCCGGGCGTTTTTACAGGATCCGCGGGCCGTGGCGGCAGCGTGCCTGGCTCGGTCTGCAGCCGCTGCAGGGTTTCCCGGATTGCCCGATCGAGCTGTGC
>JBATHK010000004.1:0-6324 GCA_049666725.1 Woeseiaceae bacterium | reverse complement strand
CGCGACTTCATCTGGATCATGGCGCGTACTCCGACGATTCCGGAAGCCGACTATGAGCGGCTGATCAAGCTGTCGGAGTCGGTTGGTTACGACGCCAGCAAGATCCAGCGCGTACCGCAGAAATGGTAGGCAGTGGCGATAGCGCAATCAGGTAGTTGTTCGGAGGTTGCCGCCTGTTTGTTGAATGCAGGGTCCCTGCGTTGGGCGTCCCGGTTCGGGGGTTTCCTCAAACTCGGTATGCGGTCATAATAGACAAATGCAGGGATTCTTCATTCGAATGCTCATTGCGATGCTGGGTCTTTTTCTCGCATCGAAAATTCTCCCGGGCGTAACGATCATCGGTACCGGCACCTTTATTCTGGCTGCTGTGCTTCTCGGTCTTGTTAACGGCCTGGTTCGCCCCATCGCGTTTGTGCTAACGCTGCCAATTACAATCATCACACTGGGGCTTTTCCTGTTGGTGCTGAATGCCGCCATGTTTGGTCTGGTTGCTGCGCTGCTGGATAATTTCACCGTTGCGGGCTTCTGGTCGGCCTTGTTCGGCGCGATTATTGTGGGCATAACCAGCACCGTCGCGTCCTGGTACATCGGCCCGGACGGCCGCTACGAAGTGTTCGTCATTCGACGCGACTAATAATGGGCGTTAAGAACCGGCTCATCGAATATCGCGACGGTGACATTGTGCTCGAGGGCAAGCTGGCATGGGACGACAGCGTTCCCGGCCCACGCCCCGGCATTCTGGTATCGCATGCCTGGTCTGGCCGCAGTGACTACGAGGAGGGTAAAGCCGACGCGCTCGCAGGCCTCGGATACACGGCTTTTGCGCTCGACCTGTACGGCAAAGGGGTACGCGGCAGTAATCCCAAGGAGAACAGCGCGCTCATGCAGCCGTTTCTCGAGGATCGGGCCAAGTTGCAGGAGCGCCTGCTGTTGGCGTTGGCTACGTTGCGCGACCAGGATGAGGTCGACGACTCGAAAATTGCCGCTATCGGCTTTTGTTTTGGCGGCCTGTGTGTCCTGGATATTGCGCGAACGGGTGAGGATATCGCCGGTGTGGTGAGCTTTCATGGCTTGCTTGCTGCGCCGGGCAACACCGCCGGAAATAAGATAAAAGCGAAAGTACTTGCGCTGCACGGTTGGGATGACCCGATGGCCACGCCCGACAGCGTGATCGAACTTTCGAAGGAAATGACGGCAATGCGCGCGGACTGGCAGTTGCACGCTTATGGAAACACCGTTCATGCATTCACAAATCCGGCAGCCAATGACAAGGCGATGGGCACTGTCTATGATGCAGCCGCGGATCGGCGGTCGTGGATCGCCATGCAAAACTTTTTGGAAGAACTATTTAACGCGTAACCCGCTCGGGAGAAAAACGTGAATCGATTGATAATTCTGGCCGCCATCATCATGGCGACGGCCCTAACAGCGTGCGGCAAGCAGGCCGCAACGCCCGATGCGACGACCGATCAGTCCTCGTCGGGAACGATGGATATGGCAGCGGGAAACCCGGCAGCCGAGAAGGCGGCACTGCAGATACAAGGAGACTACATGCGCGGCATTGTTGCCGAAATTTCCGACGACCGATATGAAGGTCGCGGTCCCGGCACCCGCGGCGACGTCTCAGCACGCAAATACCTGGCGGAGCAGATGGCCGCGCTTGGATTGCAGCCGGGCGCGGACGACGGCAGCTGGCAACAGCCGTTCGACCTCGTCGGAATCAATGCATCGCAACCGAAGACCTGGACGTTCAAATCGAAAGCCGGGTCGCTCACGTTGCAACAGTGGGATCAGTTCATCGTTGGCAGCGGCGTGCAGGAAGAGAGAGCCGCGATTAATGACGCCGAGCTTGTCTTTGTTGGCTACGGCATCCAGGCGCCGGAGTACGACTGGGATGACTACAAAGGGGCAGATTTGAAGGGCAAGGTCCTGGTCATGATGAACAACGACCCGGACTGGGATCCCGAGCTTTTTGGCGGCGAGACGCGGCTATGGTACGGGCGCTGGGACTACAAGTACCTGAGCGCGGCCCGGCAGGGAGCGGCTGGCGCCATTATTATTCACACTTCGCCCTCAGCCGGTTATCCGTTTCAGGTCGTGCAAACGTCCTGGACCGGGGTCCAGTTCGAGCTGCCGGCCGGCGACGAGCCGCGCAGCCAGGTAAATGCCTGGGTTACCGAAGACTCGGCACGCGAGCTCGTTAGCATGAGCGGCTTCGATCTGGATGAGCTCCGCGAAGCTGCATTCAACCGGGACTTCAAACCAGTGCCTCTCGGAATTACGACGTCAATCGATATGAAGGTGGGTCTTCAGCGCGTGCAGTCGGCCAATGTTCTGGGCTTGATTCCTGGCAGTGACCCTGCCTTAAGTGACGAGGTGGTCATTTACACCGCGCATCACGATCATCTCGGCATTGGCACTCCCAATGACGCCGGAGATGTGATCTATAACGGTGCTCTGGACAACGCGAGCGGCGTGGCGCAAACACTGGCGATTGCCAAAGCGATCAAAGCTTTGCCCACGGCGCCGCGACGCACCATTTTGTTGGCACTGGTTGGTGCTGAAGAACAGGGTTTGCTGGGCTCGGAGTACTACGCCGCTAATCCGACGTTTGCGCCGGGAAAGATTGCAGCGAACCTCAATTACGATGGTGGCAACATCTGGGGCCACACTCACGATGTGACCTTCATTGGTCTGGGCAAGTCTTCCATCGATGAGATCATGGCACTGATCGCGAAAGAGCAGGGACGCGTCGTCAAGCCCGATCAGTTTGCGGACAAGGGCTATTTCTACCGCTCCGATCAGTTCAGTTTTGCGAAAATCGGCGTGCCGGCGATGTACCTGGATACCGGCACGGACTTCGTCGATCGCCCACCCGAGTGGGGTCGCCAGCAGCAGGAGCACTATACTGAAGTCAATTATCACCAGCCTTCGGACGAATACGATCCAAGCTGGAATTTCGACGGTATGGTCGAGGATGCGCTGTTAGGCTTTTGGACCGGGCTGGCCATTGCCAACGCCGACGAAATGCCGAACTGGAATCCTGGGGACGAATTTGAGGCGGCACGCCTCGACGCACTCAACGCGGTTGACGACTAATTCGTTCTAGCGCCGTTGCGCTGTTTCAAGAGCGGCGAAATCGGCTGAAAAAGCCGGTCTTTTCCTGTTCCTCAGGCTGATCTGCCCGATCGGGCGGGATCTTCAGCGCCTTCAGCGTCTGCGTTATCGACGTATTGATTTGATCCTCGATCGATTCGGGCGCGTGCGTTTGTCCTGGATTTGCGGCTGCTGTTTCGGGTTCGCGCAGTGACGGATGCAGATCTGCATTCAAAGCGCGGACGGTCTTCAAGCGCTGCGAGGCCGAAAGATCCAGCCCGGTATTCGGAACGATTTTTTTCGTTTCCAGCGAGATTTCTTCACTGACTTCACTGACTTCAGGGACGACGGGAGCAGGCGTCGCCGGTGCCTCCGGCTCGAGTTCCGGTATATCTGCCTCCAGCTGTATCGCATCGTTGGCCGACTCATCCTTGGGTGGATTGGCACGAATCTGCGCAGCAATCATGCTGATCCCTGATCCAAACAAGGTCTCGGCCATCTTGTCGTCAATATCGTCGAGCGTTTTTGCGTTGCCGATTTCATGTGCGATCTTGTCGAGCTCAACGTCGGCCTTCGTGCTTTTTGGCGGCAGAATATCTGACGGTTCTTCAATCAGATGGGCTTCGATGCCGGTTTCGATCGATTGGTCCAGGATAATCTCGGGAATCGGTTCCTCTGATTCCGGTGCTTCACCTGGCTTCTCAACCTTTGCGCCATGCGCGAAGGCCATCGCCTGTTCAAGCGCATCCAGATCTGGCTTGAGCTGTGCAAGTGTCGGGTCACGATCCCACGCCGGTACCTCGTCGGCAGCAGGGACTTCGGCCATCGGTTCTGGTTCTGGCTCGGCTTCGGGAGCCAGCTCAGGAACGACCTCGGCGACCGGTTCTGGCTCGGGTTCGAGAGCCAGCTCAGGAACGACGTCGGCGACTTGTTCTACTTCTGGCTCGGGCTCGGAAGCAAGTTCGGGAATGACCTCGGCGGCCCGTTCCGGTTCGAGTTCAGGGATAATTTCAGTGACCGACTCGAAGTCAGGGTCGCGCTCGGCGACGAGCTCCGGGATCTCTTCCGCGTCTTGATCCGGAAGTGTCGCGAACTGCGGTGCAAGGGCTTTCAGGTCCGGCAGCGTGTCCTGAATCAGATGCGGAATATCGTCCTCATCCTCAGGCAGTTCTTCGGCCTCGTCGGCGAAGACGATGACGGGTTGCGTTTCTCCCATGCTGGGCGGCTCGGGCTCGGGCGTCGGTTCTGGCGCGGCATCGATGACCGGCTCGGGCTCGGGCGCAACGTCAACGACGGGTTCTGGCTCGGGCTCAGGCTCGGGTTCTGGCTCGGGCTCGGGTATCGGTTCGGGCGCGACCTCGACAACCGGTTCCGGGATGGAGAAATCGAAGTTATCAGCACTGAGCCCGTATTCATCGGACGCGACGGTCGCCATGAGCGTCGCCGGTATCCTGTCGATGCCCTGGCCAGCAGCCGCCGCCAAAGTAGACTCGACCAGGTTGTTGGCGATTCTGGGAATCCCGTTGCTGAGTTCGTGCAGCAACTCGGCTGACCTGGCGTCAAAAATATCTTCGAAATCGGCGCCAGCCTGTCGGAAACTATGTGTAAGGTAACCGCGCAGTTCGGCGACACAGAGGGGCAAAATTGTGTGACGCTGACGAACGCGTTGCTGCAACTGTGCGACTTCGGGGTCCTTCATGAATTGCGGCAGGCGTTCGTCGCCCATCACGATAATATTGGCACCATCCGAATCGCCCGCATCGGCAGCTGTCAGCGCCTCGAGTTCAGCCAGTGTTTCAGCGCCCGTGCGCAAGCCATCTTCGATAACGATGAAAACCCTGGTGTCCGCGTCCTGCAGTTCCTTCAGCTTGCGGCGCAGTGCCGCGAATCGCTGAATGGTGCCATTCGGCCGGTCCTTGACGCCGAGAACGATGAGCAGCGATTCAAGTACGTCGCTGCTTTTCATTTCCATACGGCCGACCCGAATGGTCTTGTACTTGGTACCTAGTCCCTGGAGTGCCCGGTGCACCAGCGTCGTCTTGCCCGTACCGACGGGTCCTGAAACTGTGGCGACAGCATCCCGGGCAGCCAGCGCCTTTCTGAAGCCCGCCATGGTCTTGGCAGTCTGTGGCCCGACGAAAACATCGCTACCCGTCGCCTGGGCGGGGAAGGGGCGTTTGTTGAACCCAAAATGTTGTTCGTACATGGCGGTCCGATCACCTTGCTGAGTGGCCAAATCGTCTATGTGGCCTTAGGGGAAGCTCATTTTGGGTTCAAATCGGCTGAATTTCATGGAGTTATGTCACAAAAATGGACCTTCAGACGCGTTTCGCCCGGAATTTTCCTGCGTTCCGAAGAAACTGATAAATGCCTGATATCGGGAGCAAAAACGGTCAGAATACGTACTCAACTTCGACCGGTCCGCCTCAATTGCCAAAACAAACCTCCGATATCCGGGACGGTGTCATCGCCGGCTTGATCGCCTACGTGATCTGGGGCTTCCTGCCGGTCTATTTCAAGATCGTGGGGTCTGTTGATCCTCTCGAGGTCCTTTCACATCGAATCATGTGGGCCGTCGCGTTCGGTGCCGTGATCGTGTTCGCGAGGCGGCAGTGGCCCGAGGTCATCCGCGCTTTGACTCATCGCCAGATGGTCGGTTGGCTGGCGCTCTCATCGCTGTTTATTGCACTCAACTGGCTCGTTTACATCTGGGCGATTCAGGACGAAAGGATCTTCGAAACCAGCCTGGGGTATTACATCAATCCTCTCACCAACACGCTGAGCGGCATTATCCTGTTCGGGGAAAGGCTGCGACGCCTGCAGAAGCTCGCGGTCGCACTCGCTGCACTGGGTGTGCTTGTATTGACCATCAGCGGCGGGCAGGTTCCCTGGGTTGCACTGTTTCTCGCGATTAGCTTTACAATTTATGCAGTCATTCGAAAGCGAGTGGTCATCGGCGGCATGCCCGGGCTATTCATCGAAACGCTGCTGCTGCTGCCTTTCGCCATTGCCTGGTTTGTCTGGATCAAGGCGAGCGGGCAGGCGGCTTTCGCCACTGGTGATCCGGGACTGACGTTCTGGCTGATCATGGCGGGGCCCCTGACCGCGGTACCGTTGCTGTTCTTTGCGCTTGCGGCACGACGCCTGCCGCTGACGACGATCGGGTTCATGCAATTCCTGGCGCCGACGCTGCAGTTTTGTGTTGGCGTCTATTACGGAGAGCTGCTG
>JBATHK010000003.1:0-2853 GCA_049666725.1 Woeseiaceae bacterium | reverse complement strand
AGCGCACGCCGCATAGTGGCAGCGATGTCCAACCCGAGCCTCGACGAAGCGGAACTTGCCGCCGCGATTGCCCGGTTCCCTCCGCTGCGGCAGCGCGTCACTCGCCTGACCGGCATCCTGACGGCGTATATCGACCTGGAGCTGACCACGCTGCAGGAGAAAGCGCGTGAAGCGCAGCGTTACTCGGCCTGGCTGGTGGCGGCGCTGGTCCCGGGCACGCTGATTCTCGTGCTGATTTTCACGCTGCTGGTCGCGCGGCCGATCCGCCAGATCGACGAAGCGATCGGGCAGCTCGGCGAGAGCGGTTTTTCGAAACCGATCAACATCGAGGGTCCGACGGACCTCGAACGCCTGGGCCGTCAGCTCGAGTGGCTGCGTCTGCGGCTGCTGGAACTCGCGCAGGAAAAAAACAAGTTCCTGCGGCACATGTCGCACGAACTGAAGACGCCGCTCGCCAATATTCGCGAAGGCACCGAGCTGCTGCTGGATGGTTCGGTGGGTGAACTCGAGGGCCCGCAGCGCGAAGTGACCGATATCCTGCGCATGAACGGCCTGAAGCTGCAGCAGCTCATCGAAAACCTGCTGTCGTTCAGTGCCTGGCAGGCCAAGAGCGAAGTTCTGACGCTTAGCGATTTCCCACTGCGGGCACAGGTGATTTCGATCGCACGCTCGCAGCGACTGGCCCTGAAAGCCGCCAATATTCAGCTAAAACTGGATGTTGACGACATTATTGTGAACGCGGATCAAGACAAAATTCGCACGGTGCTGGATAATCTGTTGTCGAATGCGATCAAGTTTACGCCGCGAGGTGGCCTGATCACGATCCGGGCAAGCCGCGCTCCGAGAAGTTTCGTGCTGGAGTTCGGCGACACGGGGCCCGGCATTCCCGAAGAAGAAGGCCCGAGGATATTCGACGCGTTCTTCCAGGGACGGCGCGAACAGGGCGGCCAGGTGGGCGGTACGGGCATCGGGCTGTCGGTGGTGCTGGAGTGCATCCAGGCGCATGACGGTTCGGTGGAACTGATCGACTCGGGTGAATTCCCGGGCGCGCATTTCAGGATTCACATTCCACAGAAGCACGATGTGGCGCAACAGAAGCTGGCGGCAAATGGATAATCTGGCAAGGACAACGAGGGCACGCCGAATCGCACTGGTCATCGTGATCGTGTCGACGATGGCCGGCTGTACCCAGGCTACTGATTGGCTGAAAGGCCGTCGCACGGCGAAAGCCGACGACACGGTGATCCTGGGCGCGCCGGAAGCCGAGGTTTACCTCAAGGAACTGTACGACCTCGCCGCGGGCGATCCGGCGACGCAGGCCGAAATCTACGCGGATGCCAAATCCGGCGCCACGTTGACGCCGGGCGCGAACACCCAGCTGCGCCTCGGCTTGGTGCTGGCAACGCCGGGCCACCCGGAATCGAACCCTGTAGAGGCTGAGCGCCTGCTCCGCGAGGTTTTGGCGCAGACCGAGCTGCTGACACCGGCCGAGATTTCGCTCGCGACAATCCATCTGAACAACGTGGCGCGCTTTATCGTCGCCAATGCCGAAGCGCGGAATCTGCGCAGCTCGAGCTCACGCGCGGCACAAACCGAGGAACAGGCCGTCAGCCAGCGCCTGTCGAGCGTCGAGGCGGAGAACCGCCGGCTGCGGCGCGAACTCGAAGAGGCCGAAGACAAGCTCGAGGCCATTACCTCGATCGAGCGTTCGATCCGCGAACAGGAATAATGCGCGAGCGCGCCCTGCTCGCCACCCGGATGCCCTTGCCGCACCTCGCAAATAGCCCTATTCTGCTACACCATGGCTGCCAAAAACCCTCAACATAAGGGCAAGATCCTGCTCGTCGATGACGATCCCGGGCTCCTGCGTCTCCTGAGCATCCGGCTGCGTGCCGAAGGTTACGAGGTCGAGGCCGTGGAGTCGGCGCAGATAGCGCTCACCACGCTCAATCGATTCAGCCCGGACCTGGTTATCACCGACCTGCGCATGGACAAGATGGATGGCATCGGGCTACTCAAAGAACTGCAGACGCGTTCGCCGGGCCTGCGCGTTGTCATCATCACGGCGCACGGCACGATTCCGGATGCGGTCACGGCAACGCAGCACGGTGCCTTCGGTTTTTTGACCAAGCCAATCGACAAGGATGAACTCATATCGCTGGTCGAGCGCGCGCTCAAGTATTCGGGCAGCGTTGAAGTCGAAGAAGGCTGGTCTGCCGAGATCATTACGCGCAATCAGGCGATGAAAGAGATCATGCAGCAGGCCAAGATGGTTGCTGCAACGGATGCGCGCGTGCTGATCACGGGTGAAAGCGGCACGGGCAAGGAACTGCTCGCCCAGGCTATTCACCGTGCGAGTGACCGCAAGAACAAACCATTCGTTGCGATCAACTGCAGCGCCATGGCCGAGAACCTGCTCGAGTCCGAACTGTTCGGTCATGAGAAAGGTGCGTTTACGGGCGCGACCCGCAGTCACGAGGGTCTGTTCCAGGCGGCCGAAGGTGGCACGCTGATGCTCGATGAAATCGGCGACATGCCGATGCGGCTGCAGGTCAAGCTGCTGCGCGTACTGCAGGAGAGCCAGGTACGGCCAGTCGGCAGCACGGACGCGAAGGACATCGACGTGCGTGTCATCTCGGCCACGCATCGCGACCTGCAGGAACTGATGACACAGGGACGTTTCCGCGAAGACCTTTACTATCGCCTGAACGTCGTCAATATCAAACTGCCGACGCTGGACGATCGTCGCGAGGATATTCCGCTGCTGGTCGCGCACTTCCTGCAACAAATTGCGAAGGAAGCCGACCAGGAGCGAAAAGTCTACGCGCCTGAGGCCGTCGAAATGCTCGTGAC
>JBATHK010000002.1:0-13463 GCA_049666725.1 Woeseiaceae bacterium | reverse complement strand
GCTCCAGCGAGGCCATCGATTTGCTGGTCCGGACGTTTTGTCGCGCTGGCAAGGACAGCGTTCTGACAACGTCGCCTTCGTTTTCGATGTACCGGCACTACGCCGAGGTACAGGGCGCCAATTTCCTGGAGGTAGCGACGCAGGCCAGTGATGACTTCGCCATCGACGTTGATGCGCTGTTAGCTGCCTGTGACGCATCGACTCGGCTGATCTTCATTTGCTCGCCAAACAACCCAACCGGATCGTCGTTGCCACGAGACGAGCTCGAAAAGCTCCTGCAGCGTCGCGGTGATAAATCCGCCATCGTCGTCGACGAAGCTTACGTTGAATTCGCCAATGTGCCCTCGGTTATCGAACTGCTCGACAGGTACCCCAATCTGGTGGTTCTTCGAACGCTCTCAAAAGCACTGGGCTTCGCCGGTGCGCGCTGCGGCGCCGTAAGCGGTCCCGAAGCCGTCATTCGCATGCTCAGTGCCGTGCAGGCGCCCTACGCGCTTGCGACACCTGTCGTCGAATGCGTGGAAGACGCGTTGCAGGACGAACAACTGGTGTTCGCGGAACGCGCCGTCGCGCGGATTGTCGAGGAGCGTGAGCGGTTGATGCGCGCAGTCAGCGATTTCGATTTCGTCAGGAAGGTCTGGCCGAGCGATGCGAATTTCTTCCTGATCGAGGTCGACGACGCAGCGCAGGTGATGCAACGATGCCAGGTACATCGCGTGCTGCTGCGGCATTTTGGTGGCGACCTCGCGGCCTGCATTCGCATCACCGTCGGTAGCGTCGACGACAACGATCAACTGCTGAGCGCACTCGAAACACTAAGAGGTTCAGAATCATGTCCGTAAAAGTACTGTTCATCGATCGTGACGGTACGCTGATCGAAGAGCCAGCGGATAACCAGGTTGATGCCGTCGAGAAGATCGAACTTGTCGACAATGTTATCCCGGCATTACTGGAACTGGCGAAGCACGGATTCCGCTTCGTGATGGTCAGTAACCAGGACGGCCTCGGCAGCGCTTCGTTTCCGCAGCATCAGTTTGACGTTTGCCACGCGCATACGATGCGCCTGTTCACAAGCCAGGGCGTCGTATTCGACGAAGTTTTCATCTGCCCGCACCTGCCCGACGACAACTGCGAGTGCCGCAAACCGCGCACGGGGCTGCTGACGAAATACCTGGCAGCTACCGATATTGACCTTGCCGCATCCGCCGTCATTGGTGACCGAGCGACAGACTTGGAACTGGCCGATCGCATTGGAGTTCGCGGTCTGCTCGTCAACGTCGACGAAGAGCACGCCATGACCTGGCCCGAAATTGTCGATCTTCTGTGCTATTCGGACCGCGTCGCAAGCGTCGAACGCAACACCAATGAGACCCGCATCAGTGCAAGTGTAAACCTCGACACGAGCGACCCGATCGAAGTCAGCACCGGCATCGGTTTCTACGACCACATGCTCGAGCAAATCGCCAAGCACGGTGGCTTTGGCCTGATATTGCAGTGCGATGGCGACCTTGAAATCGACGAACACCACACGGTCGAGGACTCGGCTATCTGTCTCGGCACGGCACTGCGCAAGGCGTTGGGCAACAAGTTCGGCATCGGCCGTTACGGTTTTCTGTTGCCCATGGATGAGAGCGAGGCCAAAGTGGCACTCGATCTGTCCGGAAGAGCGTCATTTCAATTCACCGGCCGATTTCCACGTGACAGCGTCGGCGAACTGTCGACCGAGATGGTGGAACACTTCTTCCGCTCGCTCGCAGACTCACTCGGGGCAGCCCTGCACATCGAAGTCGCGGGCGAAAACACACACCACATGATCGAGGCCTGCTTCAAGTCGGTCGGTCGGGCCCTGCGCCAGGCCATCAATCGCGATGGTACGGAGCTGCCATCGACAAAAGGCACTCTGAGCTGAGCGCAATGAGCAACATCGCCATCATCGACAGCGGCGGAGCCAACATAGCTTCCCTGGTATTCGCGTTCGAACGCCTCGGCCGCAGCGCGGAACTGACCACTGATGCGACGGTGATTCGATCCGCTGATCGGGTACTGCTACCTGGTGTCGGCGCTGCCAGGAACGCCATGGATCGCCTTTCCGATGCAAACCTGGTTGACGTGATCCGTAGTTTGAAACAGCCCGTGCTTGGCATCTGCCTGGGAATGCAGCTGCTGCTCGAGGGCTCCGAGGAGGAAGACGTCGAATGCCTCGGTGTCGTTCCCGGCATAGCGGCGCGGCTACCTTCCACACCCGCATACCCGGTTCCCAATATGGGCTGGTGCGCGACGCACAAGACAGCCGATCATCCCTTGTTAGACGACATCGCGGACGATAGCTATTTCTATTTCCTTCACAGCTACGCCCTGCCCGTTTCGGATTGCACGCTGGCAACGGCCGAGCATGCCGAACCGTTTTCTGCCGTTATTGGCCGCGACAACTTCGTCGCCACGCAGTTTCATCCGGAGCGTTCCTCGGCTGCCGGCGCGCAACTGCTGCGTAACTTCCTGGATGACTCGCTATGAGACTCATCCCGGCGATCGACCTCAAAGGCGGCAAGTGCGTGCGGCTCCTGAAAGGTGATTTCGACAAGACGACCGAATACAGCAACGACCCGGTGGCCGTGGCCCGGCGTTTTTCAACGCTCGACGTACAGGACCTGCACATTGTTGATCTCGACGGAGCGCGCTCCGGTGAGCAGCAGAATCGCGCGATCGTGCAAGCCATCGCGATCGAAACCGGACTGGACATCCAGCTCGGTGGTGGTATTCGCGATCGTTCCATAGTTGCGGAATGGCTGGAAAGCGGCGTGAGCCGCTGCGTTATCGGCAGCATGGCAATTACCGAGGTCGATACGGTAACGGGCTGGCTGCGAGAGTTCGGTCCCGACCGGCTCGTGCTGGCGCTGGACGTGAATCTTCGTGACGACGGCACGCCGATGCTGACGACACACGGCTGGACCGAGGATGCCGGTTTATCGCTGTGGGAATGCATCGATGCCTACTTCGGCGCCGGCATCGAACATGTCCTATGCACCGACGTAAGCCGCGACGGTGCGATGGCTGGCCCCAATGTCGAGCTTTATGTCGACATTCTAAGGCGCTACCCGGATTTGCAGCTGCAGGCCTCGGGCGGCGTGCGCCATATCGGCGATCTGCAGCAGCTGCGCTCGCACGGTCTACCGGCCGCAATTTCCGGCCGGGCGTTGCTGGACGGAGAAATTACAGCAACGGAGGTGGCGTCATTCCGGCAAAACGCATAATTCCCTGCCTCGATGTCCGCGACGGTGTGGTCGTCAAAGGCGTGCAGTTTCGCAATCACCGCGTCGTCGGGGATATTCTCGAACTGGCAGAACGCTACTGTGCCGAAGGTGCCGACGAACTCGTTTTCTACGACATCACGGCGAGCCCGGACGACAGGAGCGTTGATCGAAGCTGGGTTACACAGATCGCCCGGGTCCTCGACATACCGTTCTGCGTCGCCGGCGGCATCCGCAGCGTCGCGGATGCCGAGGACGTGCTCAATAAGGGTGCGGACAAGATTTCGATAAACTCTCCCGCACTGGCGAAACCCGCGCTGATAACCGAGCTGGCCAAGCGTTTCGGCTCACAGTGCGTCGTTATAGGCATCGACAGCCGCGAAGAACACCACAACTATTTCGTGTACCAGTACACCGGTGACCCCGGCAAGACCATTGCCGCGCAGCGACTCACTTTGGACTGGGCTACAGAGGTGCAGCAACGCGGTGCAGGAGAAATTGTCCTTAACTGCATGAATATGGACGGCGTTCGCAAGGGCTACGACATCGGGCAGCTTGCCGCCGTGCGTGCGGTGTGTAATGTACCCCTGATCGCATCGGGGGGCGCCGGAGCAATGGAGCACTTTCTGCAGGTATTCGAGCAGGCTAACGTCGACGGCGCTTTGGCGGCCAGCGTTTTTCACAGTGCCGAAATACCGATCCCGGATCTCAAAAATTACCTGGCTGAAAACCAGCTCGACATCAGACGCTAAGGAAGAGCCGTGAGTGACTCGGATATTGAATTTATCAGCAAGCTGGAAGCTATCGTTCACGAACGTCTGAAGACTCCCAGCGATGCAAGCTATACGGCAAAGTTGGCTGCCGCGGGAACGAAGCGCATCGCGCAGAAAGTAGGCGAGGAAGGCGTGGAGCTGGCGCTTGCTGCAAGCTCCGGTGATCGCGAGGAAACCATCGACGAAGCAGCCGACCTCGTCTATCACCTGATCGTGTTACTGGCCGACCAGGGCTTAAGCCTAGGGGAGGTCGCGAAACGGCTCGAGTCACGACACTCAGGCCGTAGCTCGTAGCCGGATCAATCAAGGTCGATTAGATTCGATCTAAGACGAAACCGATTCCTGTGTCGATTTTCCGACGCATCTAACGTAGTCTCTGCGCTTGCGAAATATCGCTACCGCGATGTTCGCCAACCACAATTAATAACAAACCAGAGGGTACAAAAAATGAAACTACGTCAATTATTGACCGGATTTGTTCTGCTTTGCTTTACGGGTGCTGCGTCAGCGGATCTTGAAGCGTGGACTGACTACGACATAGGCACGCAGCTTTCCAACGTCACGACCGTAAAAGTCGATTCCAACATGATCGACAAGTACCTCGAAGGCTTGCGCCAAACTTGGGCACCCGCTAACGACGTGGCAATAGAGCTTGGTCAGATCGAGAGCTATTCTATTTATGTCAGCGAATTGGCGAACAGTGGCGACTTCAATGTCGTGCTCGTCACCAGGATGAAAAGCTCTGCCGACATGCAGCCGAACAAAGCAAAATATGATGCGTTTATGAAGAAATGGGGCGAAGAGAATCAAAAGAAATCCGACCAGGTGGTTATGACTTATCCGGACATACGCACAATCACCGGTGAATATCTGCTGCGCGAAATCAAGTTTAAGTAAGCGAAGTCTATCGAGGGCCTTCCCGGTTTCCGGGAAGGCCTTTTCTTATGCAACGAGCACTGCTTACCCGCTCGCGATTTCGTTTGCTTTTTTAAACGCGGGTCGCGCGAGGCAGCGATCCGCATAGTCACCGATGTTCTTCGTTGCGGGCAGCATTTCGAACATACGCATGAATACGGCGCTCGAACCCAGCATCACATCCGCGGCCGTAAACCGATCACCGAGTATCCATTGTTTGTCCTCGAGCGCTTCATCGAAGACCTTGATCATCGAATCGAAATCACCCCAGCCATTGCGACCCCGATTTGGCTCGACCTTGCTGAACTTCTCGGACATTGCCGGCTCGACTACTGCCGGTGTGTAGATCGTCCAGTAGAGGTACTGGCCGCGCGATGCATCGTCGATAGCGGGCGCGAGCTCTCCAGCTGCATAGCGGTCAGCGACGTAAATACAGATGGCGGCCGACTCCGACATCGCGACATCGCCGTCGACAATAGCCGGCACTTTGCCCATCGGACTTGCCGCAAGAAACTCCTTGCTGTTCTTGCGATCGGGGCTACGAATATCGACGAGTTCCATGTCGTACTTGACGCCAGTCTCCTCCAGCATCCAGATGGCACGTGTCGAACGGGTTTGCGGGGCCCAGAAAATTTTCATATGACGATCTCCTTAGCGATCTCGCGTCGATTGTAATGTGAACTCATCACGTAGCCATAGGCGCCCGCATTCGCTACCAGGATGACATCGCCTTCTACGGTTGGCGGTAACAGCCGGTCACTTCCGAGCCGATCACCTGTCTCGCAGATCGGCCCCACGACCGTTACGGTTTCAGACGGCGCCTCGCCGGTGCGCGAAAGATTCACGATCTCATGGTAAGCACCGTAGAGCGCCGGTCGAATCAGCGAGTTCATGCCGGTGCCGACGCCGATGTACTGCATTTCTCCCTTGCCCTTGGTTTGGGTGACGCGGGTCAGCAGCACGCCGGCACGTGCGACCAGGAAGCGGCCCGGTTCCAGCCAGAGATCATACTGCGGGTAGGAGTCGCGGATTTCGGCAAGCGTCTGGTCGAGTCGCACCAGGTCAAAGGACTTGTCCCCGGGCTTTTCGGGTACACCCAGCCCGCCGCCCAGATCTATCACCTTGACCGACGGGAAACGCTCGGCGATCTGGACAAGTTCCACAGCGACGCTGCGCCAGTTGTCGGGGTCCAGGATGCCGCTGCCGCTGTGAGCATGGATACCAACAACTTCGGCGCCCGCTGCGTCAACGAGGCGCACCAATTCGTCAACCTCGAAACGAGGCACACCAAATTTCGAATGCACGCCCGCTGTCCTGACATGCTCATGGTGGCCGCGCCCCTGCCCCGGGTCCACGCGAATGAATAACTTCTGACCTGAAAATAGCTCTGGCCATGCCTGTAAGGGATAGAGGTTATCGAGCGTAACCTGCAGGCCTTTCTTGAGGCCCCACTCATACTCTTCGCGCGGCGCGAAGTTTGGCGTAAACAGAATCCGGGTTACATCGAGATCCGGAAAGATCTCTTCGAGCCATTGAACCTCACCGGGCGAAACGCATTCAAAGTCAACTCCGGCGGCGGCCAAAGCGCGCAACAGCTCGGCATTGAAGTTCGCCTTCACGGCGTAGAGGATTCGCTCGACATTCTTCAGGTTGAGCAAGCTCTTCGCGGCTTGCTCAACGCTATCCCGATCATAGACGTACGCATTCAACTGACCATCGGCCACTTTTAGAAGTTGATCGCGTTTCTGCATCCACCACGTATCCGGGTCACGCTGAATCGGCCCGTCGGCCGCAAACAACCGTTCCCAGCTGGCCCCGAATACTGTCCCGGCGCCCTCCTTGCGAATAATGGACGCGTGCAGTTTACTGACCAGCCTCGGTCCTTGCTCACGATCGACAACGAAGCTCAGGTTCAGGTCGTTCGCGGCCTGCGACATCAGGTGGATACGCTCTTCTTCGAACACTTCGAGCGCCGGGGCCAAACGAGGGATGATGGTGCGGATTTTTCGGCCGACCAGGCTCACGGCCGAGCAGTTGGAGATGACGCGCACCCGGCAGAGCTTCTCGAGGTCATGTAACAGCGACGCCTCGACATCTTCGTGCAGCATCCCGTCGCTGGTATCTATCGATACCGTGACGTTGGTCTCGGAGGTCGAAACGAGGTCTACCGACACGCCGTTATCGCTGAAAGCTGTGAACGCTTTTGCGAGAAAGCCCACCTCCTGCCACATGCCGACCGTATTCATGGAGATTAGCGTCAGGCCGTTGCGAATGCAGATACCCTTGACCTGCGGCTCAACCTCTTCCGTTACCGACGAAACCACGGTACCGGCAATCTGCGGCGCTACCGTGCTGCGAACAAATAGCGGGATTCCGTATTCGCGCAAGGGCGAAATACAGCGTGGATGCAGCACCGAGCTGCCGGCTGACGCAAGCTCCTGTGCCTCGTCATAATGCAGGGCGATCAGCAAACGGGCCGACGGCACCACTCGCGGGTCCGCGCTGAACAGGCCCGGGACGTCTGTCCAGATTTCGAGGCGACGTGCCGCGAGCATCGCCGCAAAATACGCGGCGGAAGTATCCGAGCCACCGCGGCCCAGGAGTACGGTCGCTCCCGCTTTGTTACGCGCAATGAATCCTTGTGTCAGAATGACCTTGCCGTGCCCCGCCAGCGCCGACTGCATGGCCTCATCCGGCGCAAAATCGCAGGTCCCCGACAGCTGCTCGTTGACCGGATTGCGACCGGTCTTCGACCGGCTGACGAGCAGATCTCTCGCATCGATCCACTGTACAGGCAAACCCGAACGCGTCAGGAATTCAGCGCCGAGGCGCGTCGACATAAGCTCGCCGAGCGCCATTATTCGAACGCGTACACGAACACTAACCTCACGAACAAGACGCACGCCGGCCACCAGTTGATCCAGTTCGTGCAAAGTCTCGTCGAGCAATGCCGCTCCATCGAGCCCGAGCGCGGCCGCCAGCTCATAGTGCTGTGCACGAATAGAGGCCAGCTTTTCTGTCGGGTCGCCCGCTACGGCAGCGTGCAGTACGTCTTCTAGCGCATTGGAAATACCTTGCAATGCCGAATGGACTATCAGCGGTTTAAGGCCATCGTCCAGGCGTCGTTTGATGAGTTCAGCTATCGTGGCCCAGTTCTCGGCCGTGGACACGCTGCTGCCACCGAACTTCATGACTACCCACGGCGATTCAGCGATCGACCGGGGAGCGCCAAGCGCCGCACTGTCATCAAAAACGGCCTCGGAGATCTTCTTGCTCATGGGTTCACTCGCTAACACGGCCAAAAAAAACCCGCTAGGAAATTCCTGGCGGGTTTGCTGACAACGTCCGTACTTTATTACTAGCCGATACAGTTGCCACTCGCACCCACGCACCTCTGGCGCGCCATATATTTTGTGTGTTTTTGCGTATCAAGCAAGTTGATACGTTGGCACATTACATGGGTGTCGTAAAAAATCACCGATTAAGTAGAGCGAAACTCGCGCCAAACGTCAAGCCTTCTGGCCATCACTGGTCCCAGTCCGGCGGAATAGTCACCGCGCCCTCGGACGCGGACGAGACCTCGTTGCGGTATTTTGCCAATACGCCGCGCTTTACGGGTGATGGCGGCCGCTTCCAGGCTACCCGGCGCCGCGCAAGTTCCTCGTCGCTGACAGCAACGTTGATTTCCCGGCTCTCCGCGTCGATTTTGAGCAAGTCACCGTCCTCAATTAGCGCAATCGGGCCCCCGACGGCCGCTTCCGGCGACACGTGTCCGACCACGAAACCGTGGCTGCCACCCGAGAATCGACCGTCTGTTATGAGCGCAACGTCGCCACCGAGCCCTTTGCCCATGATCGCACCGGTTGGACTCAGCATTTCGCGCATTCCGGGCGCCCCTTTTGGCCCCTCGTAACGAATAACCAGGACGTCGCCGGCTTTTACCGTGTCGCCGAGTATCGCCTGCAGCGCCTCTTCCTCTGAATGAAAAACGCGCGCCGTGCCCTCGAAGCGCAGCCCTTCCTTACCCGTAATCTTGGCGACGGCGCCTTCCGGCGCCACATTGCCGTAGAGAATGGAGAGATGGCTATCGGGCTTGATGGGGTGATCGAAGTCGCGAACGATATCCTGGCCTTCGGGGTAGTCGTCCACGTCGGCAAGATTCTCCGCCAGTGTCTTGCCGGTTACGGTCATGCAGTTGCCGTGCAGCAGCCCCCTGTCCAGCAAGCGCTTCATGAGCGGCTGAATGCCGCCAATCTCGATGAGCTCCGACATCAGGTACTTGCCGCTGGGCTTGACGTCCGCCAGCACCGGCACGCGTGCCCCAATGCGCGTGAAATCATCCAGCGACAGCGGCACATCGGCTTCGCGCGCCATCGCGATCAGGTGCAAGACGGCATTGGTTGACCCGGCCAGCGCAATGACAACCGAAATTGCGTTCTCGAACGCCTCACGAGTCATGATGTCGCGTGGCTTGATGTCCTCGTGAATGAGATGCATGACTGCCTGTCCGGCACGACGACAATCATCGATCTTGTGGCCGGATACGGCTTCCTGGGCGGAGCTGTTCGCAAGACTCATGCCCAACGCTTCGATGGCCGATGCCATGGTATTCGCTGTGTACATTCCACCGCATGCGCCGGGACCGGGTATCGCGGTTCTCTCAACTTCGAGCAGCTCTTCGTCCGAGATCAATCCTCCCGACCTCGCGCCGACAGCCTCGAATACCGAAACAATATCGCGGCGATTCACGCCGGGCTTGATAGTCCCGCCATAAACGAAAACTGACGGCCTGTTCAGCCGCGCCATCGCCATAACGCAGGCCGGCATGTTCTTGTCACAGCCACCGATGGCGATCAGCCCGTCAAAGCCCTCGGCACCGACTACGGCTTCTATCGAGTCGGCTATGATCTCGCGCGACACCAGCGAGTAGCGCATGCCGGGTGTACCCATCGATATGCCATCGGACACACTTATCGTGTTGAAGACGACACCCTTGCCCCCGGCGTCGCTTGCTGCTTTGGCCGCCTCGTCTGCCAGGCCGCCAATGTGCATATTGCACGGCGTCACCATGCTCCAGGTCGAGGCGATACCGATCTGGGGGCGATTGAAGTCGTCTTCGGAAAAGCCAACGGCGCGCAGCATTGCGCGACTTGGTGCCTGTTCGACACCGTCCACAACGATACGGGAATAACGCCGCAGTTCTTTCTCACTCATGTTACTGGCATGCTCCGGGTTATGCTGCTTGCGTGCCCTTTGGGACCGGAGCGAAAGTCTATCAGCAAATCAGAGGCTTTGCGGCTCATCGTCGCGGATCGTGACGACGACGTGTTGAAACACATTGTTGACAGACACCTCGTGAGGTAGCGCCAGTTTGATGATAAAAGTCTCCTCGCCCTCGAGAAGCGCGTCCTTGACCAACGGGATCAGTATTCGTGCTGAGCGCTGACCAGGTCCGAACGTGACGGAATAGTCGCCCGGCGCGAAGTAATCCTCGCCTTCGGTCGCAGTCACATCCGCGACGGTATAGCCCGCCACAACACGTGAGTCGTCCGGATTGAAGCGCACAAGTTCGATTTGCACAGCCGGATAGGATTCGCGGATCGATGCTTCACCGGCGGCGAAAGCAATTGTGTTGGCCGGCAATTGGGCTTCAAATGCCCTTTGGTCGTCGTCCTCCAGCGTCACGTAGATAGCAGCCAGTTCGGAGTCAGCCGAATCCACCTCGCGCAGGCGCAGTGTTGAAACCTGGTCGGCTTCGCGCAGCGAATCGGATGCCATGCTCAGTGTGATGCGGCCACGGTCCTGGCCAACTGGAAACCTGACGACGCCCGAATTGGAAAAGGCGTACTGGCCCGAACTCCAGGGCGAGCGGTTGCCGCTGAATCCGACTTCTTCGAGTTTGAGAATCAAGGGTGTACCGACCCCACTGCTGCGGACAAAATCCACGATGACGGGCCGTCCATCCTCACGCAGCCGGACATTGAAATTGCTGGCCGCCACGGTGCCGAGCTCAAACGGCACCTCGATGTCGGCACGCGGTAACGTCGAGAAATCGACCAACGGCTCTCGTGGCGGTTCGGAAACGATTGGAGCTACCCGTGGTTCCACCTGCGTATTTGTTGTTTCGCGCACGGCGTCGAGGGCTGCGTCCTCGAGCACGGCGTCGGCAGCCGTTTCGACCGGAGGCAATACCGGTTCGACCTGTTCGCGGGCAGCGCGACTATCCGACCATTGCTCAGCCCAGTTCACCCATGGATCCAGGTAGCCGAATTGATAGGTCGCAGCGGCAAGCGCCGCAAGCGCTACGAGCAGCAAAGCAACCCATTTGCCGTTGCCGCTCTTCTCGATTGTCTCGACGACCTCCAACGCATCCATGCTCGCCGTGTCGTCACTGTTCTCGCCAAGCGCGCTTATGAACTCGGCAACCGATGCATAACGTGTGACCCGTGCATAGGACAAGGCCTTCTTTAGTGCGCGCCATTGCACGTCGCTGATTCCCTGGGGCCGCTGCGGCGTCATTCCTTCCTGCGATGCTTCGGCGGCATTGCGCGGACCGAATACCCGGTGGCCCGCCAACAATCTATAGAGCAGGCACGCCAGCGAGAAAACATCATCGGAGGCAACCGGCTCGTCGCCCGTGAGGACCTGCATGCTCGAATAGGCGGGCGTCACCGCACGCAGCACGCCAGGATCAAATTCGGACTTGCCTTGAGTTTGGCGAACGCGTGCCACACCGAAATCAAATAACTTGGCGTCACCATTCGGCATCAGCATGATGTTGTTGGGTTTCACATCGGCGTGAACGATGCCGCATCGATGCGCATACTCGAGCGCGTCGCCAACCTGCTCGACGATGCGAAAAGCCGCATCATGATCGATGATCTTCGCTTCGGCGGAGTCGAGAATATTGGCCAGCGTTCGGCCTTCAAGCCACTCCATCACAATAAAATAAAGGTCGTCATCCCGATCGAGATCAATGAAGCGAACGATATTCGGATGCAAAAGGCATCGGCCTTTCGTGGCTTCCTGTTGCAACGCACGCAGTGCCTGCACGTTTTCTGCAAGCTGCGGCGATAAAACCTTGATTGCAACCCACGGCTCAGGAGACTCGGCTTCGGCAAGACGACGATCGAGCGCCTTGTAAACCACGCCCATGCTGCCACCCGAGACTTTCTTCTTCAGCAGGAAACGATCGCGCAACAGGGAGCCGACCTGAACGCGGGAATCGGCCAATCCCGCCGGAAGAACATCGTTGGGAATTATCGTTGTGGTCCCGAAAGCATCGTCGCTTTCCTGCGCTTCGATATCATCGAGGATAGAAGGACTTGTAATCGTGTGCTCTGGGGCCGGATCGCCGGGCGTCCGACTCGTCGACACATTTTCGGTGACATAGTGATCCAGCATCGACTTCACGAGTTGGAAGGTCTCTTTGCGGAGAGAGCCACCCTCGTAGAATTCCTGCAGGACACGCCGGATCTCTGCTTCGTTACCCGGGCTGGACGCCAGCAGGCTGCCGATGCCCTCCTGGATATCAGCCAGCATGTCGACATCGTCAGCCGATGCCTGCAGCTGATCATCGAAGCTGGCCAGCTGGTCGCCGAACGTGTCGCGGATCTTGTCGGATTCTACGCTCATATCTAGCTAGCCACTTTACCGGGAGCGCAAGAGCTGGTCCCGGAACTGGTCGTCAGATTACCTTCCCGGGATTGAGTATATTTTCAGGGTCGAGCGCCTTTTTCAGACGCCTCATGAGGTCAATTTCGGTGCCACCCCGGTACTTCTCGAGGTAGGACCGCTTCAAGCGACCGACGCCGTGTTCCGCACTGAAGCTGCCGCCCATTTCCGCCACCAGGTCGTAAATTCCCGTGGTAATGAGGTCCCCGGCGGCCCGCTCCGCTGCAGGTGTCATGTCGCGGGGTAACGTGACGTTGTAATGCAGGTTGCCATCGCCAACGTGTCCGAATACCAGGAGCCTCGCCGCAGGCATCAATCGAGCCAGCAGCGCCTCGCCCCTAACGAGGAATTTCTGCATGTTGCTTATCGGAATCGATATATCGTGTTTCAGGCCCGTACCGTCGTGACGCTCGGCTTCGGCGATCGAATGTCGCAGCCGCCAAAGCTTGTCAGCCTCCGACGCATTTTTTGCGATCACTGCGTCGAGAATCAGCGACTCATCAGCGGCAGTGGCCAGAGCGTTTTCAAGTAACTCCGGATCGCCACCCGTCGCAGTCTCAATCAGGACATACCAGGGATAGCTCTCCGCAAAAGGCAGTGTTGCGCCAGGAATATGGGCCTCGACCAGATCGAAAATGGGTTTGGAGACGAGTTCGAATGCCTCGATGCGATCGGCCAGCGAGGCCCGCAGCTTCGCCAGCAATCGAACCGCATCGCCACTATCACTCAATGCCAGCAGCGCGGTTGCGGTTTCACCCGGGTCGGGATAGAGGCGCAGCGTTGCGGCGGTAATAATTCCCAGCGTCCCTTCGCTGCCGACGAACAGCTGCTTCAGGTCATAGCCCGCCGTGTC
>JBATHK010000001.1:0-16218 GCA_049666725.1 Woeseiaceae bacterium | reverse complement strand
CGCCGACGTCCGCGAGAAAAACCTCGTGTGGATTGGCGTGGTTGAAATGGAAAGTCTCGCGATGCCGCACCGCGAGAGATGCCATCGCCACGTTGATCAGCATACGGCCAGCACCAACGGACAGTTTTGGTATGGATGAGAATGGGCGTTGTATCTCGGCCTTAGTGTGTCGTCCGGCCTTTCGCAGACCCTGCGTTCGCGTGATCGCGTCTCGCACAGGAAAGACGTTTCTTGACTTCGAGAACTTCGAGTCGCGCAGGGACCAAGTGAGCGGCAAGTTGGCGGACTCATAGAGCTGGGGCAAGACCGGTAGTGACCGCAACGTGCGCAGTTGAGCGAACAGCCAATCGAAGCCTGTGCCTTCGGCATTCGCCGAGGCGATGTCGATCCACTCCTGGCTTGTAACGTAACCACTATCGAAGTAGTCGGTCTCAACCGGAAGTACAAGCGGCAACAGCAGTTCATCAATCCGGGTCGTATCGCTGTCGACGTCCTGCCAGTCGATCGAAACCTCGCCCGGAGCGTTCTTGGCAAGCCAGCCGGCAACTTCGAATGAAAACGGATAGTGCACCGGCGTGCCGCTGATACCCGTATCCCAAAGCGCTGTGCGAGCGGTCTTGTTGAGTCGATCGACGCGTGCTTCAAATGCAAGCAGCGACTCATCGGCTGCATGAAACAGTTCCTCGGAGTCGGGAAACGCGCGGATGAAGCACAGTGTGTCGTGGTACTTCCTGAGCTCGTTTGCCGAGGAGATATCAGTGGACTGAAGGCGCCGGACGAGATCCAGTTTTTCGCCGGCAGACGTCGAATCGAAACGCCGCCTGATACTGGCAAGGCGCTTGACCTGGCGTCGGCTCGTTCCGTGCTGCTTCATCGGCAATCTTCTCTGGCCATTGTTTGTTGCGCTCATGCACAATAGTCCAATGAAACATACCGCAGCAAGACTGGTGCGCCATGCACTGGAGAATATTGGGGCCAAATTCACGTTCGGCATTCCGGGCGTCCACAACATCGAGCTGTACGACGAGCTCAAGACGTCCGAGTCAATTCGGCCGGTTCTCGTGACCCACGAAGTCGGCGCCGCATTCATGGCCGATGCCGTCAGCCGCGTCGGCGATTCCATCGGCGTGCTGGCGATCGTGCCGGCCGCCGGTATTACTCATGCCATGAGCGGCGTCGGCGAGGCGTACCTGGATGGTATTCCGATGCTGGTTATCTCGGGCGGCATCCGCACCGACATGAGGCAGAAGTTCCAGCTTCACGATGTCGACCAGCAGGCACTCATGAAACCGCTGACCAAAGCCACCTACCGCATTGAACGTTACGAAGATGCTATCCCGACGATATACCAGGCCTACCGAATGGCAACCGAAGGTGAGCCCGGCCCGGTATTCGTCGAGCTACCGGCAAACCTGCAGTTACTCACCGGTGACGTTGACGACATGCCGGCATATGCACCGGTTGCCAAGCGCCCACCGATTAATCCCGAACGTATAGGGCAAGCGGCAGAACTTTTGTCGCGAGCGAAACAACCGGGCATTTTTGTGGGGTGGGGCGCGCGCCATGTTGCGGAGGATATTGCGCGCATTGCCGAGCACCTGGGCGCGCCGGTTTCGACAACCCTGCAGGGACTTGCGTCGTTTCCTGCAAGCCATCCTTTGCACACCGGCATGAGCTTCGGACGGTCCGCCGTTCCGGCGGCCGAAAACGCGTTCAAGGATTGCGATGCGATGCTCGCCGTAGGCACGCGCTTCGCCGAGATTTGCACGGGTAGCTACGGCTCGGTGCCGCCCGAGAACCTCGTGCACATTGACATAAACCCGGAAACGCTGAATGTGAACTACCCGGCGAAAGTCGCTATCGCGGCCGATGCCCGCGACGCCGTGCCCGCGCTTGCGAACGCAATTTGCGACATCGGCGAGCCAAGAGACAGCTCCGCAACTTTGCTGCAGATTGCCAACGACAAGGCCGTCTACCGCAAGGAATGGCGTGACCACGACAACGGTGACCGCGTCAGCCCGTATCGCTTGTTGCATACGCTGCGCGAGCAACTCGATGACGATGCCATCGTGATAGCCGATGACGGTAACCATACTTTTCTTACTGCCGAGCTGCTGCCGATACATTCCGGCGGTTCGTTTTTCTCGCCCACCGACTTCAACTGCATGGGTTTCTGTGTCCCTGCCACGATTGGTGCGAAGCTCAGTGCACCGGCTAAACAGGTCGTGGGAATCGTCGGCGACGGTGCGTTCCTGATGACCGGCCTGGAGTCGGTTACGGCGGCCGCCAACGAACTTGGCGTCATCTGGTTCATTTTCAATGACGGCGAGCTCGCACAAATCGCGCAGGCCCAGGAAGTCCCGTATCAGCGCAGCACCTGCACGACGATTGGCAGACTCGACTACGAAGCATTTGCCAAGGCGACGGGCTGCGAATATGTCGGCATTCAAACCAACGACGACATTGCTGCAGGTGTGTCGTCGGCGCTCAAGATCGCCGCAGGTAACAGGCCGGTTATCGTCGACGTGCGCATCGACTATTCCAAGAAGACCCGCTTTACGCTGGGCACGCTCAAGACGAACCTGGACCGCTTCGATACGCGAACCAAGGTCCGCATGATCGGGCGCGCCCTGTATCGCAAGGTTTTTGGCGCGTAACTCTTTGATTCGAAATTAAATACGCCGTTTTCGAGGGATTTTTTCGGCGTCGTCATCTAATAATAGATGACCCGCTTTCCCCCATCGAATCGAAGCCGAGTCGCCATCCTGCCTGGCGTCCTCCTGGCGTTGCAGCCCATCCAGGCCGCCGCGGCGGATTTGTCGGCAGCGCCGTCCGGGCCGCAGGTAGCAAGCGGTCAGATCGGCACTGTGACCATATCCAGCGGCAGCATTTTCGATCTCGACAACCCCGAAGAGAACAAAGCGCTCTATCGGCTTGCGAACCGCTTGCACATCAAGACGCGGCCAGATGTTATTCAGCAACAGCTCCTGTTCAGGAGTGGTGATCGCTTCTCGGCACAGGCGCTCGAAGAATCGGAACGACTCCTTCGTGCTAACCGATACATCCAGGAGGTGTCCATAAAGCCGGTTCGCCGAGAGAACGGTGCCGTCGATGTCAATGTAGAGACCAGTGACGTCTGGACACTGATGCCGAAGCTGGCGTTGTCGCGCTCCGGTGGAAAAAACAACGCGGCCGTCGGACTCAAGGAAATGAACCTGTTCGGTTCGGGCACCGCGATCGAAGTGTTGTACAAGTCCGACGTCGACCGCGATTCCAGCATCCTGAAATTCGTCGATCGCAACCTGGGTAACAGCTGGTACGGGCTGACGCTTGATCTTGCTGATAACAGCGATGGCTATTCGCAGTTCATCGAGATTGGCAAGCCGTTCTATTCGCTGGACAGCCGGGATGCGCTGGGATTTTCGGTCCTTAACAAGAACAGCATTAACTCGTTCTACGATCGTGGCGAACAGGCCGCCGAGTACCAGGACAGGGTCACGGCTTACGAGGTTTACCGTGGCTGGTCGAAGGGTCTGCGGGATGGCTGGACGCGACGGTACACGGCCGGCTTTGCTTACGATGATCACCGCTTTTCTGCTGTCACCGATTCAGCGTATCCAACGTCGATCATACCCGGAGATCGCCAACTGCTGACGCCATTCGTCGGCGTTGAAATCGTCGAGAACCACTACGAGAAATCGAAAAATCACGATCAGATCAGCCGCGTTGAAGACCGCTTCCTCGGCACGCGCTTCGACGCGCGGCTGGGCATTGCGCGGGCCGACGCCGGTTCTGATCGGGACGCCTGGCTATTGAAGGTCGGCGCCGAGACCGGCTTCGGAAACTCTGACAGCAACTCCTTGCTACTTGCGACCAATCTTGGCGGCAGGATCGAGCAGGATGGCGCACGCAACGTCAGCTTGAATGTCAGTGCCAGGTACTACAAACACCAGTCCGACCGGCGGCGCCTGTACATCAACTTAAGTGGCACCTACGGGCGGAACCTCGACCTGGATCAATACCTGGTGCTGGGCGGGGACTCTGGTTTGCGCGGCTATCCGCTGCGCTTTCAGACCGGGGACAAGCGAGCGCTGTTCACGATCGAGCAGCGTTACTTTACCGACTGGTACCCGTTCCGTCTTTTCCATGTTGGCGGCGCCCTGTTTTTCGATATGGGGCGCACCTGGGGCAACAGCCCCGTCGGCACGTCGGGCAACCAGTTGCTGAAGGATGTCGGGCTTGGCCTGCGAATCGGCAGCAGCCGCTCTGGTTTGGGCCGCATGATTCACGTCGATCTGGCAGTACCGCTGGATGACAAGGATGGCATCGATGGCATCCAGTTCCTGGTTTCCACAAGGAAGAGTTTCTAGATGTTGTACAAGACTGATAGCGTCGGCCGCCTTGTCAGCGCCATGGCTCCGCTGATCTCGTTCGCCTGGCGACTTGTTCTCGCGCTGACTATTTCGCGCATCCTGCTCGTTGCCTGGCAATGGCAGCGCGTTGCCGGCGCCGACATGTTCGTGCCGGTGTTTGTGCAGGGCCTGCGCTTCGATTTCGTACTGTTGGGTTTGACCCTGGTTATCCCGGTTATTCTATTTCCGTTGCTGGCGTCGGCCGAGCGTCTCCTGCCCGCGTGGCGGACATTCCTCAGCTTCTATCTACCAGCCGTGCTGCTGGTCGTTATTTTTATGGAGCTCAGCACACCATCCTTTATTGATCAGTTCGACTCTCGTCCCAATATTTTGTTTGTCGAATACCTCGATCACCCGCGAGAAGTCGCGGCAACACTCTGGGGGGCATACAAGGCGCCGCTGATTTTCACCGTACTGTTCGTCACAGGCTTCACCGTTTTGTCGGTTCGGCAGTTCCGCACCATTGTCAGTCGCGTGCGTGCCACGGGGCTGCTACCGGCGCTTGCAATGACGCCGTTATTGCTTGTGCTTTGCCTTGGACTCATTCGATCGACAACCGACCATCGACCCGTAAATCCGAGCACGGTCGCACTGTCCAGCGATCCGCTGGTTAACGATCTTGCACTCAGCTCCGCCTACAGCGCGCTGTATGCGATTTACGAAACGCGGCATGAATCAGCAGGCGGGTTCCGATACGCAAAGGTCGACGATGAGGCGGTGTTCGCCGAAGTGCGAGCGGCCATGAATATCGCGCCGCCTGATTTCACATCGAGCATTTTGCCGACATTGCACACACAGCAACTGTCAAGTCCGCAAGCCAAACCAAAGAACCTGGTCATTATCATCGAGGAAAGTCTCGGGGCAGAGTTCGTTGGTGCGCTTGGCGGCCTCGACCTGACGCCGAACCTGGACTCGCTCGCGACGGAAGGACTGTGGTTTGCCAACCTGTACGCGACGGGCACGCGTTCGGTGCGCGGCCTGGAAGCCGTGGTCAGCGGATTCACGCCGACACCGGCTCGAAGTGTCGTGAAGCTCGGAAAATCGCAGCGAAACTTCTTTACGCTGGCAGAGCTGCTTGGGAACGCCGGCTACGACACGGGGTTCATCTACGGTGGTGAAGCGCAGTTCGATAATATGCGTCGCTTTTTCATGAACAACGGCTTCGACAAAGTCATCGACAAAAACGATTATGACGACCCGGTATTCACCGGGTCATGGGGTGTATCTGACGAGGACCTGTTTAATCGGGCTCACAAAGAGTTCAGCGTCAATCATGACCGTCCTTTTTTCAGCCTGGTCTTTACCTCGACGAATCATTCGCCGTTCCAGTTTCCGGACGGCAGAATCAAACTCTTCGATGAAGAAAAGAACACGGTCAACAACGCTGTGAAGTACGCCGACTACGCGCTGGGCCGCTTCATTCGCATGGCGCAGGCGTCGGACTACTGGGAAAACACGGTATTTCTCGTCGTTGCCGACCACAACTCCCGCGTTTACGGCAGCGAGTTGATTCCCGTTGAGCGCTTCCACATACCCGGTCTGATCATGGGTGGTTCGATTACGCCCGGCGTGTTCAAGCCCGTTGCCAGCCAGATCGATCTCGCGCCGACGCTGCTTTCCTTGATTGGTGTTGCGACCGAGCATCCGATGATCGGCCACGACCTGACCCGGGCTGACGCGCAGCTTGCGCCGGGCAGGGCTATCATGCAGTTCAACGCCACCCAGGCCTACATGGAGGGTGACAAAGTCGCGGTGCTACAAAAGGACCTGCCGGTGCGCCAGTTTGAATATAGAGATGGCCAGTTGATTGCGACGGACCATAATGATCGGGCATTAGTCCATAAAGCGCTCGCCCACGCCGCGTGGTCGTCGCTGGCGTACGAGAAATCGCTTTATCGATTGCCGACAGATAAGGAAAAAGTCCAGCGCATGACCGCTGGCGGAACTGGCCAGGTTGCAAACTGATTCGGAATAGACTCGTGAACGAAGAAGCGCCTCAAATCGTGCAAGACCGCTCACTCGCTGCCCGCGTGGCGGGAGGAGACCAGGCGGCGTTTGACGTTTTCTTCAAGGAATACTTTCCGCGCCTGTTTCGTTTCACGTTGTCGCGGGTAAACAACGACCCGGATCTCGCCGAAGAAGTCGTGCAACGAACCATGTGCATCGTGGTTCGCAAGATGGGCACGTATCGTGGTGAAGCACTGCTGTTCACCTGGCTGTGCCAGATCTGCCGCAACGAAACGGTTGCCCTGTTCAGGCAGCGCCGCATCGAGATGAGCGAGGACCTGCCGATCGAAGATCACCCGGCCGTACAGGCGGCGCTGGAGTCGATGCAGGCATCTGACGATCGCCCCGAGTCAGCGCAGCGCCGCGACGAAATCGCACACTTTGTGAAGACGACACTCGAACACTTGCCAGCGAAGTACGCGACAGCGCTGGAAATGAAATACGTGCAGGGCTGCAGCGTTTCGGAAATCGGCGAAGCGTTGGGCGTCGGCACTAAAGCGGCGGAGTCAATACTGAGCCGCGCGCGTACGGCATTTAAAGACGGGTTCAGGTCTCTTTGGGACTTCGAGCCCGGTTTCATAGTCGACTGAGTAGGAGCTATGACCAAGCAAACGAACGATGATAGAGAACTTGAGCGCGATGAGGAGGCGATGGCGCGATTGCTGCGACTCGCCGGTCCACGCGCCGAGATTCCAACCGATGCCGAGTCGCGCGTGTATGCGCGCGTGCTGAGAGAATGGCAGGCGAGCACTGCAGCGCCGGACGATGCGCGGGTATATGACCTTGTACGTCGGACCTGGAAAAGAGATGCCGCTCTCGCGGCAACGAAACGATGGATTCTGCCGATGGCGCTTGCCGCGTCGGCAGCGCTGGTAGCTATTTTCATCTCGCAGCCCGAGCAGGTGCCCCCTGTCGCGGTGGGCACTGTCGCCAAGGTCGTCTCCCCTGCGGCCGGCGGCAGTGCCTTCGCTCTCGGCGACGAGATCTATGTGGGCATGACGATCGAGACAGGCGACGGACAGGGCATGAGCTTTCTACTCGCACGCAACGAGTCGCTGCGGCTGGATGAAGATTCGGCGCTCCGCGTCGATACGCGTGACCAGTTCACGTTGCTGCGCGGCCGCGTATATGCCGATACCGGGGAATTCGTCTATCGTGACGGAGGCTTGCGAATCGACACTATGTTTGGTGCCGTTACAGATATCGGCACGCAGTTTGCCGTCTCCATACAGGATGACCTGCTTGACGTCGCTGTCAGGGAGGGTCGTGTCGATGTTCGTCACGACACCCATAAATACGTTGCCATGTCGGGTGAACGCATCAGGCTTCTGGAACAGGGCGAAGTCGACGTAGATCCATTAGCGTTGACCGACGAGTACTGGAACTGGACGACGCAGCTGGCGCCGGCCTTCGACATTGAAGGCAGGTCGCTGATGGACTTTCTGAAATGGGCTGCCCGCGAGTCCGGCCGGATCCTGTATTTCGAGGATACCGAGCTGCGCATGGCGGCAATGCGTACCGATCTTCATGGCTCTATCGCGGACTTTTCACCGCTCGAAGCGATTGAATCCGTGCTGGCAACCACGGCGTTTCGCTATCACATCGAGCCCGACAAGATCGTCATCGAGCGCTAGGCGGCGCGGGATGTTACACCCCGCGCGCGCCCTGTTTCAGCATCAGAATTCCAGCTCGAATTCAACTTCCGTCGCCGAGATCACGGTGTTGGATACTTCGCTGCCCTTGGCCTTGACCAGTGAGTTTGGCGCCAGCCGGTTGAAGAACTCAGCCGATGAAATTATCGCGTCGTTTTCGTCGCGGAAAATCGTTCCTCCAGCGGTCTGAATGGTCACACCGAGAATTGTGAAGGAAGGATCGCTGATCGTTTCGGCGAAGCCCTGCAATATCGCTTCCGTATCGGCATCGTCTCGTTCCAGAATCGTCGCAAGAATATCGCCGCTGCCTGCGGGGAACTCGCCGCCGCGAACCTCGACGTAATCACCGGCATTGATATCGGCCAGCGTCAGCGGACGGACATCCGCGCTGCTTTTGTCTTCGAGGCGCGTCAATGCGTCAACACTTACAGTAATGCCGAGCATCACGAGTGTGTTGGCCCCCGCGTTGACCGAGTCGACGTTCGCCGTTGCTCTTACGGCCTTCGCCCTGCGGATATCAACCTTGGTGGCGACCAGCACACCGTTGCTATTGACGTCTCCTTCCACCTCGACCTTGACGTTGAGCCCGAGGTCGCCTTCGACACCACCTTCGTAGACTGTGCTTGCCGTAGTTGTGACCGAGAGTCCCGTAACATCGAAGTCTGTTGAAGATATGAAGCGTGTGATGAAGCCCTGGATTTCAACGTGAACGCCGTCGGCGATATTGCCCAGGCCGTTTTTCAGTTCAACCACGGTGGCAATGAGTTCTCCGTCGACGTTCAGTGACATTCCTTTCGCCTCGACGAAATCGCCGTCATTGACCTGGCCTCCGGAGAAATTGTCCAGCGTCGCGCCGCTGTAATCGACCACCAGGTTGTTGATGTTGAAAAGGGAATTGGCCATATCATGACCGCTGACGATACCGAGTACTTCGAATTCAGTGCCTGCAGGTTTCAGTTCTATGCGGGTCGCCGTGATACGTCCGTCGGCGTCAACCAGGCCACTGACTTCAACGATTTCGTCGATGCGGAGACCGTCGATCGAAGCCGGACTGATGCTGTCGTCGAATGATGTCTCCGTATTGATCAGAACCGTTTGTCCAAGAACGACGATCTGGCTCAGCGCGAGATTGATACTCTGAACCGGTCCTTTCACGTTGTCGTCGAAGTTGACCTCATCGGCATCGCCGTCAATTCCATTGTCGTCGATCGTGCCGCTGACCGTGACCACTTGGCCAACGCTCAGGTCATCTTGCGAGCCGGAAAGGCCATTAACGGTAAAAACAGCAGAGCTCGTGTCATAGCGAACACCGTTGACGACAACGCTGCTGAACGTCGAAATTGGCCCCATCGCAATGCCGGTACGACCGATGCCACCGACAGGTGGCGGCGGGGGCGGATTGACAATGGGTGTGCCACCACCGCTGCCGCCACAGCCTGCTGCAAAAGCGAGAATAAAGCCGAGAATAATCAGTTTGATGTTTTTCATTGCTACGTACCTTTGGGTAACTGTCCTTCAATTGCATAAACGCCCAATCCGAGTCGGACCGGAGTAGTGTTTGAGTCATCGGGATCAAGCCGGTGACGGCTGAGCCAGTCATCGATCTCTTCGAGAAATTGTTGTCCGCGTTCGTCGAGATAGACTTTGAAATCTGCAACTGCATCGGGATGGATGTGATCGTCAACTGCAAAACCTTCAAGCCGACGCTCGTCTGTATCGCCAGTTACGTTGTTGCTCAGCGTATTGGCGTGGTCAAACAGGTTGGTGCCAAAAAACCGAATGCTGCCCGCGTCCATTTCTACCGGCATGTGATAGCGGCGCTTGGCGACATAGTGGCCCTGGGTGTCCTTTTCGACAGATCCGGCGTTGAGTAGCTCTCGGAGCAGTGTCTGCCTAGGTGTATCCCCACCGTAGCTGTGGAAAAGAGACTCGAAACTTGGCGCGGTACCTTCCGGCCTTAGTGCGAGCGGGTTGCCGTCGCCGCCGACATAGGTCGGGTCCTGGTGCCATCCCGACAACAGACGAGTCGCGTCGGTAGTCTTGGGCGAGGCCGAAGTTGCCGGCTCGGCGAGCAGCTCTCGTTGTCGCTTCACTTCCTTGCGCGAAATACCGGTCAATATCGATACACGAGACACGTTCGTGGGACGCCCGCGAATGCCGAATTCGTCGCTGGCTACGGAGACGAAAACCGATTTGGAAAGCTCCGAGAATTCTCGCCAGGTCATCCCGCATTTCAGGACGACGGCGGCGATCGGCCTCAAGAGGGCGCGGCAGGACGAACGCAGGGTGCTGTTGATGTCGGTAACCATATTTGGGGCAGTATACCCCAAATATGGTTACTGTCAATGACCAAAGGCTGTTTTTACGGTTTTTGCTCCAAAAACAGGTATTTGCTGGGATGCCGGTCGAGCACGTTGTCTTCGAAACCGGCAATACCCGGGCGGACCAGGTGCTTGCTAACAAAGAAGTACAGCGGCGCGATGGGATGGTCGGCCAGCAATATGGATTCTGCCCTGGTCATATGAGCAGCACGGCTTGCTGGATCTGTCTCGGAGGAGGCAGCAGCGAGCAAACGGTCATATTCGGGGTTAGCGTAAGCTGACAAATTCTGCCGGTCACCTGACCGAAAGATATTGGTAAACGTCGATGCATGGTTATAGTCGCCGAACCAGGCAAAGCGCATGACTTGCCACTCCGCCCGATTGTCACGAGTCTGGAGAAAGTACTGCCATTCCCTTTTCTCGAGGGTCACCTCCACACCGAGAATGTCGCGCCACATGCCGCTTACCGCCAGCGCGACTTTTTCGTGAATGTCGCCAGGATCGTAGGTGTATTTAATGGTGAGTGGTGAGTCTTTGCCATAGCCGGCGTCTCGATACAGGGCACGCGCACGTCGTAAACGATCATCATTGGAAAACGACCGCCAGGTAAACTCGGAACCGACGTGCCCCGTAACTCCATGCGGCACGATGCCGAACGCCGCTTCTTCACCTCGACCTAACAGTGAGACCAGCTGCTCTCGATTGATGGCCATAGTCAGTGCCTCGCGCAGCAATGCGTTATCGAGTGGTGGTTCGGTCAAATCGAAGGCCAGGTAATAAAGAGCAAGCGACGGTGCGATTCTTAGCTCGTCAGGCCTGTTTTCTCTAAGTAAACGAATATGTTCCGTCGGAATGGAATTTGTAATATCAAGCTCACCAGCGCGGTACATGTTCAGTTCCGTTCCAGGTTCAACGATGGGCAGATAAACGATTTCTTCCACGGCTACGGAACCGGCATCCCAATACATCGGACTGCGGCGTAATCGCGTCACGCCTCCGATGTTGTACCCAATCAAAGAATAGGCGCCATTACCCACGAAAGCATCGGGATCCGAGTATGTACGCTTGGCGATGGTGGAATTATGTGTCGGAAAAGAGATCGGCATGGAAAGCACAGACAGAATCTGAGGCGATGGTTCGAGCAACCGTATCTCCAGAATACGTTCGTTGACGGCGGTTACACCGAGCTTATCGGCCGGCAACGATCCATTCTGAACTTCAGTAAAGTGCAAGATCGGCTCGAGAAGAAAGCCGTACATCGATGCTGTATCGGGATTCGCGACTCGACGAAAGGCATTGACAAAATCGAGCGACGTCACAGGGTCGCCATTTGACCATCGCCCGTTGTCTCGAAGCATAAATGTATAGGTCAGGTTATCGTCGCTGATCGTCCAAGACTTAGCGGCGCCCGGAATTAGTTCACCAGTCGCAGACTGGGCAACGAGGCCTTCATAGAGATCAGTCAGAATATTAAAAGCATGCACATCCTCGGCCAATGCGGGGTCTAGTGAACCAGGATCGCCCCCGTTGCCACGATAGATGACAGATGTCGAGCTCGAATCAGAACTGCCATCGCAACCGACGGCCAGTACGAGGAATGCCAGGAGCTGTAGAAGCGTGCATGCCGCAGTTTTCATGCCGCTATCATTCCATACGATTCAGGGGGACGCGAGTCGATGATTGTTCTAAGATCGCCGAATGCGACACATATCGCGATGTCTGATAGCGCTGATCGCTTGCTGCGGCCTGAATGCTGCGTTCGCCGAACCCGCATCTTTGAAAGGTACGCCGCTCGACGCCTATCTTGAATCGCTCAGTTCGCACGGGCTGCGCATTATCTACAGCAGTGATCTTGTCAGTGCTGACCAGGTCTTGCTGCAAGAGCCCGACACTTCCGACCCGAAATCAACTCTCGCAGGCATACTTCAACCGTATGCGCTGAAAGTCATCGACGGGCCGTCCGGAAGCCTGCTGGTGGTCCGGGACGAATCGCTGGCGAAGGCAGGCAAGCCGGCCGAGCCGCCGGAAACGAGGCCGCTTCCTGAGATCATCGTGACGTCGAGCCTGCACAGGCTGCGATACGCGGATTCCGGCAGCCATACTTACCTGGAAAGGGAGCTTTCAACGCGGATTCCCGCCGCGGCCGAGGAAGCCGTGCGCCTGACGAACCGGCTGCCTGGCACGGCGAGCGGTGGCATCTCCAGTCGCAATCATATCCGCGGCGGTGAGGTGAACGAAGTACTGTTTTTGCTGGACGGACTTCGCTTGTACGAGCCTTACCATCTGAAAGATTTTCAGTCCGTAGCATCGATCGTCAATGCCAGCGCGATATCCGGAGTCGACTTTTACACTGGCGGTTACCCGGTTCGCTACGGCGATCGCATGAGCGGCGTCATGAACCTGGCACTGCGCGAACCGAAGGACCGGGCCGAAACCGAACTTGCATTGAGTTTCTTCAATACATCCGCGCTATCGCTGGGTCGATTTGGATCAAAAGACCAGGGTGACTGGTTGGTGGCCGCGCGACGCGGCAACCTGGACTTAATCGTGGATGTCATCGATCCTGAATATGGCAGCCCCGATTACCAGGACCTGTTGTTGCACTTGGGCTGGGACTTTGGGCCGTTGGCAACGATAAGCGCCAACGTCCTCACCTCGCACGACAAGATCAGTTTGAACGACCCGGATATTGGAGAGGCGGCTAAAGCAAATTACGACAACAAGGTAGTCTGGATAAAATGGCTTGCCGACTGGAGCAGCGTGCTGCAGAGCGAGACGATCATATCCTTAAGCGATATCAGAAATTATCGTGCCGGTTCTGTCGACGTGGATGGAATAGTGTCCGGAGTCCTGAACGAGACGCGCGACTTCACAGCTTTTGAAATTCAGCAGGACTGGACTATTGAGCCGGCGGAGCACTGGACGTTGGCATTAGGGTTCAGGGCAAGGCACCAGGATGCTGAATATCTATTCAGCTCATCGAAAACCGTACTTGCGCCGTTCGACGAGATGCTCGACAACGAAGCTTTCGTGGCGCGGGACCTCGACCTGTCGCCAGAGGGCGGGCAATACGCCGCGTACTCGGAAGTTAGGTGGCAGCCTCATGAGAAGCTCATTATCGACCTCGGGCTGCGCTGGGATCAGCAAACCTATACGACGGCAAGCGACGACCGCCAATACAGCCCCAGGGCCAGCCTGCTTTTCCGGAAGAGCGACAATACCGAAATACGTATCGGCTTTGGCCAGTTCTACCAGGCGCAGGAAATCAACGAGCTCCAGATCAGCGACGGGGTGACTTCCTTTTATCCGGCGCAGCGTGCCAGGCACCTGGTCGCGAATCTCAAGCACAGCTTCGACTTCGGCATTGATCTTGACGTATCGATGTACAGGAAAGCGTTTCGGTCGCTGCGGCCGCGCTTCGAAAACGTCTTCAACTCACTGACGTTAATTCCCGAGCTGCAGTTCGATCGCGTGAGAATTGACGCATTGCAGGCGGAATCGAGAGGCGTCGAGCTGATGGCCTCGTATGGATCCGGTGATAGCTCCCTGTTCTGGTGGCTGGGTTACGCCTGGTCCGAAGTCGAAGACACGACGGTGAATGGGAAAATAAAACGCAGCTGGGATCAGCGGCACACCGGGAAACTCGGCATCAGCTGGCGCTGGGGTCAATGGAATTTCAGCGCGGCGGGAGAAGTGCATACCGGGTGGCCAAAGACCCTGTTGACGACAGAGAGAAATAGCTCTGAATACTCTGTATTCCATACGCTGGACGCGCGCGTGAGTCGTGACTTCGAACTGCGCCGCGGCTCGCTGACCGCATTTCTCGAAGTCACCAATCTCCTGGACCGCGGCAATTCCTGCTGCACCGAATACTCGATCCAGGCGGGACCCGGTGGCACAAATGAGCTGATTGCAAAGGACGGCTACTGGCTACCTATCGTGCCCTCCCTGGGCGTCGTCTGGCGCTTCTGAATGCTATTGCTGCGGCAGGCCCCTAAGGCCGCCTAAATGGTTTGTGGTACTTGGTGTTTCACACGATAGACGTACGGGTAGGCAACGACTCTAATAGGCGCCATTGTCAGCTGATCGAAGAAACAGGTCGGAGTAAATACCATGGCCGGATTGACCCAGAGTTACAGTTGCGGGGCCTCGAGCGCCGCGATTATTTACGAGACGATCGGCAACTATTTCGAAGGTGTAGTAGCGCGAATGCCCGATACGGAGGCGCTTGTTGTCTGTCACCAGGACGTGCACTGGACCTACGCCGAGTTCAACAAGCGGATTGACGATCTGGCCCTTGGCCTGCTGCACCTCGGTATCACCAGTGGAGACCGTGTCGGAATCTGGGGGCCCAATTCCAGCGAGTGGGTCGTTACGCAGATGGCGACGGCCAAGATCGGCGCAATCCTGGTCAACATCAACCCCGCGTACCGGCTTTACGAGCTCGAGTACGCACTCAACAAGTCTGGCTGCCGGGCGATCGTCAGTGCCGAGCAGTTCAAGTCCAGCAAGTACCTCGAAATGCTGTACGCGCTCGCGCCCGAGCTGAATTCATGCGAGCCCGGACAGCTGCGGTCGGAAAAACTCCCTGCGCTCGAGATCGTTATCCGTATGGGGGCAACAAGATCGCCCGGGATGCTCAATTTCGCGGATGTTTGTGCCGCGGGCGGGGACAAGGAGCGAGCCCGGCTGGCTGAGCTCAGGACCGAGCTGCGCCCTGACGACCCGATCAACATCCAGTTCACATCCGGTACGACGGGCAGCCCGAAAGGGGCAACGCTGACGCACTGCAATATTCTGAATAATGGCTATCTCACGGGCGCCGGCATGCGCTTGTCATCAAAGGATCGCGTCTGTATCCCGGTACCTCTTTATCACTGCTTCGGCATGGTTCTCGGCAATCTTGCCGTGTTCTCGCACGGCGCTACGGCCGTTTATCCGAGTGAAGTATTCGATCCCGAGTCAACGCTGCGAGCCGTAGAAAAGGAACGTTGTACGGCTTTGCACGGCGTGCCGACGATGTTTGTCACGGAACTGAGCCATCCCGATTTCGACAAATTCGATCTTTCGACACTACGGACGGGAGTCATGGCCGGTGCGCCGTGTCCGGTTGACGTCATGAAGCGCGTGATAACCGATATGAACATGAAGCACGTTCTTATTGGCTACGGCCAAACCGAGGTGAGTCCAGTCAATCACCTCACACTGCCCGATGACCCTGTTGAGAAACGCGTTGAAACGGTTGGCAGAGCCGTGCCGTGGGTCGAGATCAAGCTGATCGATCCCGACGGTCGCGTCGTGCCGATCGGGGAGAAAGGTGAGGTATGCACGCGCGGCTATTCGGTCATGCTGGGCTACTGGGACGATGAAGAACAGACTCGCGAAGCGATAGACGAGGCCCGATGGATGCATTCCGGAGATCTCGGCATCATGGATGACGAAGGCTACCTGAAAATTGTCGGCCGGATTAAGGACATGATCATTCGCGGAGGCGAGAACGTGTACCCGCGCGAAGTCGAAGAGTTTCTGTATACACATCCGAAAATCAAGGAAGTGCAGGTCTTTGGAATTCCAGATCCGAAGATGGGCGAGGAGGTTTGTGCCTGGATCCAGCTCGAAGACGGTGAGTCACTGACGGAAGACGATGTGAAATCATTCTGCAAGGGTCAGATCACGCACTTCAAGGTGCCCAAGCATATTCGATTCGTCGATGACTACCCGATGACGGTTACGGGAAAAATTCAGAAGTTCAAGATGCGCGAAGTAATGGCCCAGGAGCTCTCGAACGCCGCCTGATAAAAAAAGGGCAGTCGCGCCGTATCGGCG